>NZ_BCRO01000041.1 GCF_001552635.1 Actinomadura hibisca NBRC 15177
AAGGGGCTCTGCCCCCTGCACCCCCGTCCCCGGCGGCCAGGGTTCTTGGTCACGTTCGGGCGCGGGGCTGGGGTTGCTGGTCGGGTGCAGAGCGCGGGGTTGAGGTTGTTGGTCGCGCGCGGGGCGCGGGGCTGGGGTCGGTGGTCATGTGCAGGGCACGGGGCTAGCGTCTTTGGGCACGCGCGCAGCGCGGGCTGAGGTAGTAGCGCGGAGCGCCAAACGCGGAGCGTGCCCTTGGCGCGGAGCGCTGGGGTTGGCGCGGAGCGCTGGCTTGAAGTAGTTGGGCAAGCGCGGAGCACGGGCTTGAGGCAGTTGGGCAAGCGCGGAGCACGGGCTTGAGGCAGTTGGGCAAGCGCGGAGCGCGGACTTGAGGCAGTTGGGCAGGCGCGGAGCACGGGCTTGAGGCAGTTGGGCAGGCGCGGAGCGCGGACTTGAAGTAGTTGGGCAAGCGCGGAGCGCGGAGCCAGGGCAGTCGGTCGGCCCCAGAGCGCGAGTTGAGGTTGCCGGTCACGTGCAGAACGCGCGAATTAGGGTTCGGGCGGCGGTGCCGCCGGGTCCTGGAGGGCCCGGCGGTACCGGTAAAAGGAGCGCGAAGTCATCCTGCTGGACAGCGAAGTCATCTGGCCAGACAGCGAAGTGTCCAGCCGGTCAACACCCGCACCGACACGCCGAAGCGCGCCGCCCCCTCACCCAGTAATTCCCCTCCCCAACCCCCGTCACAGCCGATAGCACAACCCCACAACCACCAACCCACCCATCCCACGACCAAGCGCTTGTTGTGGCACGTAAGCTGGGGCAGTGGGCCGAGTTGAGCAAGCGGTTGGGCGCACACGGCATAATGAGAGGGTGACGACCACGAGCACGAATTCCGGACGCCCCAAAAACCGTGCCACGGGTGAGGGCGGGGCCCGCCGCCGCGGCAAGGGCTCGGCCGCCCTGGCCTCGGAACGGCGTGAGCACCTGGTCAAGCTCGCGGCCGAGCTGTTCGCCGAGAAGGGCTTCCAGGCCACCACGGTGCGCAACATCGCCGAGGAGGCCGGCATCCTTTCCGGCAGCCTCTACCACCACTTCGACTCCAAGGAGTCGATCGTGGACGAGATCCTGGCGGGCTTCTTCCAGGAGATCATGTCGGCCTACCGGTCGGTCATCGACGAGGGCAACGACCCGCGCACCACCATCGCCGGGCTGGTCCGCATCGCGTTCGGCACCCTGGAGCCGCACCGCGCGGCCATCACGGTGATGCAGAACGACTGGAACTACCTCAAGGGCATGGAGCGCTTCGCCTACCTCACCAAGTCCGAGGACGAGGTCGAGAAGATGTGGGTGGACACCATCAAGGCGGGCCAGCGGGACGGCCTGTTCCGCGCCGACATCGACCCCAAGCTGACCTACCGGATGATCCGCGACACCGTCTGGGTGGCGGTGCGCTGGTTCAAGCCGGGCGGCCGCCTCAACGCCCAGGGCCTCGCCGAGCACTACCTCAAGGTCATGTTCGACGGCATCAACACGCACTGAGCGGCGGCGACCCGTCACCCGGACGGGCCGCCCCCGCTCATCGCGCCGGCCTTCACCCTGCCGACGCCCATCGCGCCGACGTTCGCCATGCCCGCGTCGGCCCGCCGTATCGGCGTCCGGCCGTCACCGCCCGTCCGGTCAGCGCCGCCCCATCACCGCCGCTCCGCCGCCCCCACCGGCACCCGCTGCGCCTCCGGCTCCGCCGCCGCCCCGCCCGGCAGCACCCGCGCCAGCCACCCCGGCAGCCACCAGTTCGCCTTCCCGAACAGCTCCATCATCGCCGGGACCAGCACCATCCGGACCACGGTCGCGTCGATCAGGATCGCCACCGCCAGGCCCAGGCCCATCTGCTTCACCGCGATGTCGGCGCCCAGCAGCACCGACAGGAACACCATCACCATGATCGCTGCGGCGGCGGTGATGACGCGGGCAGTCCGTGCCAGGCCCTGGGCGACGGCCTCGCGCGTCTCCACGCCGCCCTCGTACAGCTCCCGGACCCGCGAGACCAGGAAGACCTCGTAGTCCATCGACAGCCCGAACAGGATGGGGAACATCATCAGCGGCACCCACGTCGCCACCGGCATCTCGGTCGGGAAGCCCAGCAGCTCGCCCGCCCAGCCCCACTGCACCACCGCCGTCAGCACTCCGTAGGCCGCCGCGATCGACAGCAGGTTCATCACCGCCGCCTGGAACGCCACCGTCAGCGACCGCACCAGCGCCACCAGCAGCAGCAACGACAGGCCCACCACGACCGCGATCAGCAGCGGCAGCCGGTTCTGCACGTCGTCGGCGAAGTCGATCGACCCCGCGTTCGGACCGCCGATGTGCACCTTCACGCCGCCCGCCGAAGCGGGCACCACCTCGTCGCGCAGCCGGTGCACCAGCTCCGACGTCTCCTCGTCCAGCGCGGCGGTCGTCGGGAAGGCCACGAACACCGACGCCGCGCCGTCCTTGCTCGTCATCGGCGGCTGCACCGCCGCGACGCCCGGCGTCCGGCCGACCGCCTCGGCGACGGGCCGCGCGTCGCCGCCCTGCGCCACGAACACCAGCGGCGCGGCGGTCCCGGGGCCGAAGCCCTCCGCCAGGATCCGGTCGGCGGCGTAGGCGCTGGTGTCGTGCGGCTGCGTGCTGGAGTCGGGCAGGCCGAGCCGCATCGACAGCGCGGGCACCGCCAGCACCAGCAGCACCCCGGCGGCGGCCAGGCCCGCGACGGCGGGGCGGCGCTGCACGGTCCGCGCCCAGCGTTCGGCCAGCGGGCGGCGGGCCCGGCCGAGGCCCGGCACGCGCAGCCGGTCGATGGCGCGGCCGGTGAAGCCGAGCAGCGCGGGCAGCAGCGTGACGGCGGCCAGCATCGTCATCAGGACCGTGACCCCGGCCGCGACCGCCACGCCGTTCAGCAGGCTCTGCTGCATGACCAGCAGCCCCAGCAGCGCGATCACCACGGTGGTCCCGGCGAACAGCACCGCGCGCCCGGCGGTGGTGATGGCGGTGACCACGGCCGACTCGGGGTCCTCCCCCGACGACAACGACTCGCGGTAGCGGGTGACGATGAACAGCGCGTAGTCGATGCCGACGCCCAGGCCGATCAGCGCGGCCACGATCGGGCTGAAGGACGGCGCGGGCAGCAGGTGCCCCAGCAGCATGATCAGCGACAGGCCGCAGCCGATGGCCAGCAGCGCGGTCAGGATCGGCAGGCCCATCGCCAGCACCGACCCGAACGCGACCAGCAGGATCACCACGGCCGCCAGCACCCCGACGCCCTCGGACGGGCCGCCGCCGGGCGTCTCGGCCGCGGTGACGGCCGCGCCGCCCAGCTCCATCCGGACCGGGCCGTCGCTCTCGCGCAGGTCGTCCAGCAGCCTGACGGTCTCGGCCTTGGGCATGTCGTCGGCGGGCACGTCCAGGTTCGCGGTCGCGAAGGCGGTCCTGCCGTCCTTGGAGATCTGCCCGAAGCCCTGGTAGGGCGACGACACCGACGACACGTGCGGCGTCCGCGCCATCCGGTCCACGGCCCTGCGCACCTCGGTCTGCACGGCGGGCGTCCGCACCCCGGCGTCGGCGCGGATCGCCAGCGTGATGCTCTCGCCGCTCATCTGCGGGAAGTGCGCCTCCAGGATCTCCTGCGCCTTGGCCGACTCCGACTTGCCGCCGGTGAAGTCGTTGAGCGGCTCGGCCGCGTAGCCGAACCCGACGAACAGGGCGGCGGCGGTGCCCACGATCCAGGCCAGCAGCGTCAGGCGGCGCCGCCGGTAGCTGAATCGGGCGAGCCGCGCCAGCGGCCCTGTCGGCGGAGCGGGAGTGGCCATGGTCATCACCTTCGGGAGAGAACGTCTGCGCTGTCCCGTAGAGCGTCGCCGCGCGGTCCCGTCCGGCGCGTCCGGCGGCCGGAGTCACTTCGCGGCCCCGCTACTCCTGCGGGAGTACATCCCGGGATGTAGCCGAGGGCGTACGCTGATCACCGATTCGTGGTGTTGGTCACACTTTGCTGTCCAGGGGTGACGATTCCAGCGATGGGGACGCTGTTAACGAAGAGATGGACGGGGGGAGGCCGACATGACGGCTCAACGGGGCGCCGGTCGTGACGATCCGCCACCGCCCGCGGCGCGGGCGGCCACGGCGCGGGGGTTGCAGGAGCAGTTCCCGGGGGTCCGGGTCTGGTACGGGGAGGCCACCGGGTCGTGGTGGGCGCTGGTGCCGCTGCGCGCCGGGCCGCGCCTGGTGGAGGCGCCCACGCCGCAGATCCTGCGCGATGCGATCATGGCCGCGCGCTCCCAGGGGTGACCAGGCCGCCGACCGCAGCGGCAGTACGCCGCGTCCCGCCGCTCCTCAGCGTCGGTCGGCGGCCCGGAGCCCGGCGAAGTACTCCCGGATCTCGCGCTCGTCCAGGTCCTCGTAGAAGCGCACCGAGTGGGTGACGGCGCGGCCTTCCGCGACGAGCCGTTCGGGCGCGGCGGGCAGCCCCTTCCAGCGCAGCGCCATGGGGTCGCCCGGCCCGCCGAAGTCGCCGAGCCGGTACCCGGCGGCGGCCGTCAGCAGGCCGAACAGGAAGTCCTCCCCCGCGTTGCTGTCCGATAGCTCCGGCAGGTCCAGCAGCCCGCGACGGTGCATCGCGTGCACCGTCTCCTTCCGGTAGACGCAGGCGCCGCCGAGAACGTGTTCCCCGAAGACGTACCCGGAAGCGCGCGCCTCGGCGAGGAGCGCGCGCAGGCGACGGCGGAGGGCGGGCTTGCGCAGGCCCAGCAGCCCGCTCTCGATCCGCAGGACGCGCGCGGCGTACGTCCAGTCGCGCGCGCCGCCGTCGGGGCCGACCCGGTAGGAGCCGAGGGCGCCGAGCCCGGGATCGGCGGCGAACCTCTCCCGCGCCGCCTCCTCCAACCCGCGCGTGAGCAGCAGCGCGTCGGCGTCCAGGCGCAGCAGCAGGTCGAAGTCGGCGTTCTCCACGATGTGCCGCATCCCGGCCGCGAGCTTGGTCCACAACCCGCCGTAGGTGCCCGGCCGCGCCGGTCCGGCGGGCAGCACCACCACCGGCGGTCCCAGCGAGCGCAGCGCGGCCATGTCCGGCCGCCGGCCGCGCGTGTCGTCCACGACCGCCACCAGCACGGGCTCGGCGGCGTAGTGCAGGACGCTGGCCACGGTGTCGGGGGCGTCGTCGGCGGGACCGGCGGGGATCAGGACGGCGAGGCGCCTACCGCGCGTCATGGCGGCGCTCCCGGCTGTCGATCGTCACGGCGGCCGAGGTTACCAGCGGCCGCCTCCCGCGCACCGCCGCACGCACCGGTCACCCGGCGGCCCGCCGATGTCCTGCGTCACACCGACCTCATGTGGCCATCAAACCCGTTACATTAGGGCCTTTCGGTATACATCTGCCGATGCCCCCCAGAGTCGAGGAAACCCCCATGACGCCTCCGGCCCGTCCCACCTCCCAGAGCCGGCGCCGCATCTGGATCGCCGCCGGTTCGGTCAGCGGCATCATCGCCGCCACCACGGTGGTCGGGATCGTCGTCCTCGACAACGACGCGCCCGAGCGGGTGTCCAGCACCGGGGCCAAGGCCGACACCCTGACCCCGGCCGCCGCCAAGCCGAACTTCACCCTGCCGAAGGCCCGCTGGAAGTTGTCCTGGCACGACGAGTTCAACGGCAGGGGCAAGCCGTCGAAGGCGTGGACGCCGCTGCTGGGCAACGGCACCAACGGCTGGACGCACCGGGCGCTGCACTACTACCAGGCGGGCAACGTCCAGCAGAACGGCAAGGGCCAGCTCGTCATCAGCGCCAACAAGGCCGGCGCCGGCTCGAACCTCAAGTGCTGGTACGGCAAGTGCAAGTACACCTCGGCGCGCGTGCAGACCAAGGGCAAGTTCCACCAGACCTACGGCCGGTTCGCCGTCCGCGCCAAGCTGCCCACGGGCCAGGGCGTCTGGCCGGCGTTCTGGATGCAGCGCACCAACCGCCCCTACGGCGAGATCGACGTCGTCGAGACCATCGGCAGCAAGCCCAACCTCGTCCAGGGCTACGCGCACGCCCACCGCAAGGTGGGCGGCGGGCAGGTGAAGCTGGCCAAGCCGCTGTCGGCCGGCTACCACACCTACGGCGTGGACTGGACCCCGCACCGGGTCGTGTGGTGGGTGGACGGCCGCCCCTACGCGCAGATGAAGGCGTACCGGGGCTGGACGTTCAACGCGCCGTTCTACCTGATCCTCAACGTGCAGGTCGGCGGCAACTGGCCGAAGTCGCCCAACGCCCAGACCCGCTTCCCCGCCCAGATGGCCGTGGACTGGGTGCGCGTTTACAAGGCGGGCTGAGCGAACACCGCAGACCCTTGCCGTCGCGCCGAACAAAGGCGCCGGCAAGGGTTTTTCGCGTGCCCGGGAAACGCTTTCCGGAGCCGGGAGGAAAGTGATTTAGCCCACAGCTCTGAATGGTACGACGCGTAGCCCCACCTCGGGGTTTACCGTTCCGGCGCACTTTTTCGCCTCTCCGGGAACCGCCACGTCGCCGTCCGGGCGACGCCACCGATCGGACACTTCCCCGCAATACGCCATCTTCCAGGACGTGTTGGCCAGGCAACCCTGCCCGTGATACAACCTCCTTTCATATCTTTTGGCTCATAAAGAGCTTTTCCCGCTAACGGGACATTTGCCTCCATACGGATGAGGACGGGGAGCCGGCATGGAGTCCTTCACCACCGCGGGCGGCCCACCGCGCCCGCCGGGTCCGGCAGGTCCGCCGCGCCCGCCGGGCGGCACCGCCCCCGGACCGGGAACGCCGCCGCGCCGCGCCGCCCGCCGGCGGCCCTACATCGTGCTGCTGGCGGCCGTCCTCGTCCTGGGCGGGCTGAGCCAGACGCCGCCCGGCCAGGCGCTGCTGCGCGCGGCGGGCGTCGCCGGCGCCACCGAGACCTACAGCGAGCTGGCCTTCGCCGACCCGCCGAACCTGCCGCGCGAGCTGGTCAGCGGCGCCGAGCTGCCGCCCGTGACCTTCCACGTCCGCAACGCCACCGGGCAGCGGCGCGCCTACACCTGGTCGCTCGGCCTGACCGCCGGGCAGCCCGGGAAGGCAGAAGCCGCCGCGCGGCCGCTGGCCAAGGGCGAGACCACCCTGGCCGACGGCGGCAGCGCCGAGATCACCCCCCGCGTCCGCGTCGTCTGCCGGCCGGGCCCGCTGACGGTGGCGGTCCGGCTGGACGCGCGCCGCGCCATCTCCTTCCAGGCCGAGTGCCTCAACGATCTGACGGGCAGGCAGGGATGACCGTGCCGACCGCACGCCCCGTGGTGGCCCTGGTCACCGACGCCATCCACCCCTACAGCTTCGGCGGGCGCGAGATCCGCTACCACGAGCTGTCGCGGCTGATGGCCGTGCGCGCCGACGTGCACATGTACACGATGCACTGGTGGGACGGCCCGCGCGTGTTGCGGGACGGCCCCGTCACGCTGCACGCCCTCACCCGGAACCGGCCCCTCTACCGGGGCCGCCGCCGCTCGTTCCGGCAGGCCATCGTGTTCGCCCTGGCGTGCCTGCGGCTGCTGTTCCGCCGCTTCGACGTCCTCAAGGTGGACCACATCCCGCAGTTCCCGCTGTTCACGCTGCGGCTGGTGGCCACCCTGCGGCGCAAGCCGCTGATCGCCACCTGGCACGAGGTGTGGGGGCCGGAGTACTGGCACGACTACCTCGGCGGCCGCGGCGGGCGGCTGGCGTGGTGGGTGGAGCGGTTGTCGATGCGGATGCCCGACCACATCATCGCCGCCTCCCAGCAGACCGCCGACCGGCTGGCCCGCCACCTCGGCGAGGGCACCTCGATCACCGTCGCCCCCAACGGCATCGACCTCCAGGCGGTGCGCAACGCCGCGCCCCACGACGACACCACCGACCTGGTCGTGGTGACCCGGCTGATGGTGCACAAGCGGCTGGACATGGTGCTGGACGCGATGGCGCTGCTGCACGCCGACGGCACGCCCGTCACCTGCCGCATCATCGGCACCGGGCCCGAGCGGGAGGCGCTGCACGCCCAGGCCGAGCGGCTCGGCCTCGCCCACGCGGTGGACTTCCGGCACGACGTGCGCGAGCAGAAGGACCTGTACTCGCTGCTCAAGGCGGGCCGGGTGTTCGTGTTCCCGTCCGAGCGCGAGGGCTTCGGCATCGCGGTGCTGGAGGCGCTGGCCTGCGGCCTGCCGGTGGTGACCACCTCCGCGCCCGACAACCTGGCCCAGCACCTGGTGACCCGGTCGCAGCGCGGCCTGGTCAGCGAGCACAACGCCGCCGCGCTCGCGCTGGCCGTCGGCACCGCGCTCGCCGCGCAGGACGACCTGGACGGCGAGGACCCGTGGCTGGGCGACCCGTGGGTGGGCGACTACTCCTGGGACGCGATCGCCCTGCAGATCTCCCGGCGGTTCTGGCCATGAGGATCCTGTTCGTCACCCCGTACGCGCCCGCGCGGGACGGGATCGGCACCTACAGCGAGGTGCTGGGCGGCGCGCTGCGCGAGGCCGGGCACGAGGTCGCGGTCGTGGCGGTGCGCGCCGCGCCGGGCGCGCCGCCGGAGGTGATCGGCGCGCTGGGGGCGTCGGGCGCGTCGGACGGGCTGCGGGCCGCGGTCGCGCGCTTCAAGCCGGACGTGGTGCACGTGCAGTTCGCGGTGCCCGCCTTCGGGGCGCGCACGCCGGCGCTGCTGCGTTGGCTCGACGAGCTGGGGCGCGGGCCCGTCCCCGTCGTCTCCACCCTGCACGAGGCGACGCGCGACACGGCCCTGCTGCGCGGGCCGGGCCGGGCCCTGTACCGGCGGATCGCCCGCCGCAGCGACCGGCTCATCGTGCACACCCAGGGAGCGCGGGACACGCTCACCGGGCCGATCGGCGTCCCCGCCGACCGCGTGCAGGTGATCCCGCACTTCTCCACGCCGCCCCCGGCCGCCGTCACCACGGCCGCCGAACTGCGGACGCGCTTCGGGCTCGGCGACGACCGGCTGCTGCTCGCCTTCGGTTTCATCCACGTGGACAAGGGCCTGGACGACCTGGTCGAGGCGCTGGCCCTGCTCCAGCGCCGCGACGCCGGGGCGCTGCGCGGCGTCCGGCTCGTCGTGGCCGGGCAGGTGCGGCCCCGCAGCGGCCCGTTCCGCGTGTTCGAGGCCCGCGACCGGCTGCACCTGGCGCGGGTGCGGCGGATGGCCGCGCGCGGCGGCGTCGCCGGGCGGCTGGTGTTCACCGGTTTCGTGCCCGACGGCGACATCGCCGCCTGGTTCGACGCGGCCGGGGCCGTCGTGCTGCCCTACCGCAAGGCCGAGCAGAGCGGGGTGGCCAACCTCGCCCAGGCGTACGGGACGCCGGTGATCGCGACGACGGCGGGGGGCCTCGCGGAGCTGTTCGCGGGGTCGCCGTGGGCGGTGCCGCCGCGCTCGCCGGACCGGCTGGCGGACGCCCTCCGCGACTTCCTGACCACCATGTCCGACAATCCGCACTATTCTGGGCCGCTGACCGTTCCACCAGCTCAGCCGTCCCCCCAGCCGGACACGACCTCGGCCTCCCAGGAGACGGGCCTCGGCGAGATCTCCGCCGCCACCTCGGCGGTGTACCGCGCCGTGCACGAGCACGACCGAGGGAGGGACCCCGGTGCCCGCTAGCCTCACCGTCGTCATCTGCACGCTCAACGGGGCCGGCCGGATCGCGCGGCCGCTGGACGCGCTGGCCGCCCAGACCGTCCGGGACGAGCTGGAGATCATCGTCGTGGACGACGGCTCCGTGGACGGCTCCGGCGACATCGCCCGGGAGCGCGGCCTGCCCGTGGTGCGGCACGAGCGCAACCGGGGGCTGTCGGCCGCGCGCAACACCGGGATGCGCGCCGCGACGGCGCCGTTCGTGGCGTTCGTGGACGACGACTGTGAGCCCGCGCCGCGCTGGGCGGAGCTGCTGCTGGCGGGGTACGAGGACGGCGTCACCGGCGTCGGCGGCCCCGTCGTGCCCGTCACCGGCACCGGGTTCATGTCGCGCTACGTCGAGCGCAACAACCGGCACGAGCCCTTGGAACTGGAACTCACCACCAGCCAGGCCCTCCCCTACCGGTTCTTCCTCTACATGCGGAACCAGTGGACGACGCCGCCGCCCAAGCCGCGCCGCGACGTCTACTCCTTCACCGGCGGCAACATGTCGTTCCGGCGCGAGCCGCTGATGGCGGTGGGCGGCTTCGACGAGCGGTTCCGGTTCGGTTCGGAGGAGGAGGACCTGTCACGGCGGTTGCGCCGTCTCGGTCACGATCGCCTGGTGTTCGTGCCCGAGGCGTGGTTGTCGCACCGTTTCGAGCCGACGCTGCGCAACGTGCTGCGCCGCAACATCGCCTACGGCAAGGGCAACGCCCTCCAGTACCGCAAGTGGCCCGGGGTGCGGCCCACGCTGTTCCCGTGGCCGGTCCTCGTGGCGCTCCTCCTGCTCGGCTCGGTGGTGTTGTGGCCGCTGGCCGTCGCCGCGCTGCTGCTGCCGCTGGTGCTGTATCCGCGCGGTCTGAAGAACGTCGTGACGCGCGGCGTTCCGGAGGCCCTGCTCGACCCGTACCTCCAGCTCTTGCAAGAGGCGTTCGAGAACGTGGGGTTCGTGCGCGGCGCGTGGGCCTTCCGCTCCCTGACGCCCGAACCCCGTCCGCAGTCGGGGAACGGGCCGCCCCGTGAGGTTCTGACCGGCGGGGAGCCAGGGCAGACCGCGTGATCGGCGTCCGTCCCCCGTTGAACCCCTCCCGTCCCGCGCCGGTCCGCCGGCCCGCCGCGCAGCCGAGCCCCGGCACCGTCGAGTGGCTGATCTTCCGCCGCGTCGTCTACTACGGCGCGGCGCTGACCCTGATGACGGTGTTGTCGCTGCTGCGCGACCTGTGGGTGGCGCAGATCGCGCTGGTGCCGCTGCTGCTGACGGTGCCGGGCCTGCTGCTGCTGAACGCGCTGCGGGTGCCGGGCACCGCCGTGGCGCTGTTCCCGCTGTACGTCCCGGCGTGCTCGCTGGTGGTGCTGCTCGGCTCGGGCCTGGCGGTCAACCTGGTCGGCGCGCAGCTCGGCCTCGACGAGCCGCTGCGGCCCGCGCCGCTGCTGGCCGGGCTCCAGATCTTCTGCCTGCTGCTGTTGCTGGCCGGGACGACCGCGCCGCTCAGCACCGCCATCCCCAGACCCGCGCTGCCGTCGGCCCGGTGGCTGGCGCTGTCGCTGCTGCTGCCGCTGCTGGCGGCGGCGGGCGCGCTGCGCCTCAACCACGGCCACGGCGCGGCGCTGGCGATCGCGGTGCTGGTCGCCTGCGGCGTGGTGCTGGTCGCGGCGGCCGTGACGGCGGACCGGCTGGACGTCACGCGCATCTCGGTGCTGCTGTTCGCGGTGTCGCTGGCGATGATGTGGGCCTACTCGCTGCGCAGCGACCTAGTGTACGGGTTCGACATCTCCACCGAGTACTCGGTGGCCAGCAAGACCATCCAGGCCGGGGTGTGGGAGATGCACCCGCACCCCGACGCCTACGGCGCGATGCTGAGCATCACCGTGCTGCCCGCGCAGCTGCACGCGCTGACCGGCATCGACGTCGTGATGATCTTCAAGCTGGCCTACCCGGCGGCGTTCGCGATGTTCGTGGTCGGGGTGTTCAACCTGGCCGAGCGGTTCCTGCCGCTGCGGTGGGCCACCCTCGCCGCCGTCTACGTGCTGGTGCAGGGCGGGGTCTCCCAGCAGCTCCCGGCGCTGGCGCGGCAGGAGGTGGCGCTGCTGCTGTTCCTGGCGCTGTCGGCGGCGCTGCTGGAGATCGGCATGGCCCGCGCGCCCCGGCTGGCGCTGGTGGTGATGTTCGGCCCCGCGCTGGTGGTGTCGCACTACTCCTCGGCCTACTTCGCGCTGATGATGCTGGGCGGCGCGGTGGCCGTGCAGATGGCGCTGTGGATCATGCGGCGGGCCGCCGCGGTCCGCTGGACGCTGGCGGCGGCCCTGGTGACCGGGCTCGGCAGCGCCGTGCTCTGGTACGGGCCGATCACCCAGTCGGCGTCCAACGTCGGGCAGCTGCGCACCGCGCTCAGCTCCGACGGGCTGCAGCTGCTGCCGCGCGGCGAGGGCAAGGGCATCCTCGCCGCCTACCTGTCCAGCGGCGAGGGCGGCACCGTCACCGCCGCCGAGTACCAGAAGCGGATCGACGAGGAGTACACCGCCCACCGCAAGTACGTCGAGCCGTTCGACGACGCCCGCGACCCCCGGTACAAGCTGCGCGACAACGGGCCGCCCAAGGCCGAGCCGCTCGTCCCGCCGCTCAGCATGCTGCTGGACCTGGCGGTGCTGGTGGTCGCCCAGCTCGGCAACCTGCTGGCGCTGCTGGCGGCGGCGCTGATGGCCTTCCAGCGCCGCTCCCCCGGCCTGACCAGGCAGGTGGGGCTGCTCGCCCTGCCGGCGCTCGGCGCGCTGGTGCTGTTCCGGCTGTCGGGCACGCTCGCCAGCTCCTACAACCAGGGCCGCGCCCAGATCCAGGCGCTGACGCTGGTGTCGGTGGCGCTGTTCTGGATGTTGCACCGCATCGCGCCCCGGGTGCGGCGCAGGACGCCGGGCGTCCCGCTCGGGCGGCTCAACCTGCTGGTCTGGGGCGCGCTCGCGGCCGCCGTCCTGACCGTCTTCGTCAAGACCAGCGGGTTGTCGGCCACCGTGCTCGGCGGCGGCCGGGGCACCAACCTCGCCGCCGACGGCGAGGACTACGAGCGCTTCTACCAGCACAACGGCGAGATGGCGGCGGCCGGGTGGCTGGCCGCGCGGCTCGCCGGGAACCAGGACATGGTCTACGCCGACCGGTACGGGCAGATCCGGCTGTTCACCCAGATCGGCGCCTGGCGGCCCGGCATGGTCACCGACCTCGCGCCCCGGGCGCTGCACCGGACCGGCTGGATCTACGCCACCCGCGTCAACGTCGTGAACGGCCGGGCCCGGTCGGGCATGGACGGCAAGCTCGCCACCTACGCCTTCCCCGCCCAGTTCATCAGGGGCCACTACGACCTGGTGTACACGAACGGAACCTCTGAGGTGTACCACCGATGATCTCCATCGTCGTCATCAGCAAGGACGAGCCCGAGCTCGACGCGACCCTCACCGGCGTCGCCGCCGAGGCGGCGGCCTCCGGCGAGCCCTGCGAGATCGTCGTGGTGGACGCCTCCGACGGCAGGCTCGACCACCTCGCCGCCGCCCACCCGGCGGTGCGCTGGCTGCCCTTCGCGCGCCCGCCCGGCGTGCGGGTGTCCATCCCGCACCAGCGCAACACCGGCGTGCGGGCCGCGACGGGCGGGATCGTGGTGTTCACCGACGCCGGCTGCCGTCCGGCCGAAGGCTGGCTGACCGAACTGCTGGCGCCGCTGCACAAGGAGGGCGAGGACGTGGTCGCCGGGGTCGCGACCGGCCCGTCGGGCCACTCCGGCATCTACGACCGGGACGCGCTGCGCGCCGCCGCCTACCTCGACGAGTGCCCGACCATCAACCTGGCGTTCCGCCGCGAGGTGTTCGACGCGGTCGACGGCTTCGACGAGTCGTTCGAGTACGGGTCGGACGTGGACTTCGCCTGGCGGGTCGTCGCGGCCGGGTACCGGATCCGCAGCGCCCCGGGCTCCCGGGTCGTCCACGACTGGGGCGACCCGCGGCGGCAGGCCCGCCGGTCCTACGCCTACGGCAAGGCGCGGGCCCGGCTCTACCGCAAGCACCGGTCGCGGCTGCGGCGGCTGCCGGTGACCGAGCCCATGGTGGTGGTGTACCCGGTGTACCTGCTGGGCCTGCCGGTGGTGCTCGTGCTGTCCGCCGTCGCCCCGCCCTGGTCGCTCCTGGTCGTGCCCGCCTACCTGGCGCTGCTGTTGGTGCCGGCCTGGCGCAACCGGGGCAACGGCGTGCTGCGGGTCGTCGCCGACCACCTGATCTACGGGGCGGGCGTGCTGGCCGAGCTGGTACGGCGGCCCCGGCGATGAAGATCCTCGTCCTCCCCCGGGACGACAACCCCTACCAGGAGCTGCTGTACGCCGAACTGCGGCGGCGGGGGGCGCGGACGCGCTACGCCGGCGAGCTGACGCCGTCGCACACCCTCAACGTGCTGCTGCTCCCGCTGGAACTGGCCGCCGCCCGGCTGACCGGCACCCGCGTGGTGCACCTGCACTGGGTGTTCGGGTTCGGGCTGCCCGGCGGGGCACGCACGCGCAGGGCGGCGCAGTTCTGGTTCGCCGCCGTCCTGCGGATCATGCGGATGCTCGGGCTGCGCCTGGTGTGGACGGCGCACAACGTCCTGCCGCACTCGCCGGTGTTCGCCGACGACGTGGCGGCGCGCAGGACGCTCGTCCGCTCCAGCTCCCTGGTCATCGCGCACTCGCTCAGCACGCTGGACGGGCTGGCCCGCATCGGCGCGCACCCGGCCCGCACCGCCGTCGTGCCGCACGGGCCCTATCCGGCGCCGCCGGTGCCCGCGCCCACGGCGGGCGGGCGTTTCCTGTTCCTCGGCGCGGTCGCCGAGTACAAGGGCGTGGAGGATCTGCTCGCCGCGTTCGCCGCGCTGCCCGAGGACGGCGGGGCCACCCTGACCGTCGCGGGGGCCTGCGCGGACGCCGCGCTCGCCGCACGGCTGCGGGAGCTGGCGGAGTCGGCGGGCGGCCGTGTCACGCTGCGGCTGGAGCGCGTCCCCGACGGCGAGCTGGCCGACCTGTACGCCGCCGCCGACGTGGTGGTGCTGCCGTTCCGCCGGATCACCACCAGCGGCAGCGCGGTGCTGGCGCTCGCGCACGGCCGCCCGCTGATCGTCCCGGACCATCCGGGGCTCGCCGACCTGCCCGACGCGGCGGTGCGCCGCTACGACGGCGGGGCCGCCGGGCTCACCGAGGCGCTCGCCGACCTGGCCGGGGCCGACGAGGCCGCGCTGGCCGCGATGTCGCGGGCGGCGTTGGAACACGTCCGCGCCAACGGCTGGGAGGAGATCGGGGAGACGACGATGCGGGAGCTGGCGGACCTGCCGGGGCCGCAGCGGCAGCGGGAGCCGGGGCGGCGGCTGCCGGGGCAGGGGCGGCGACTGCCGGGGCCGCTGCGGCGGCTGTCGGAAGACGCCCTCTACCGGGGCTCGATCCTGCTGCTGTCCAACACCATGGGGCTGGCCGCCTTCGGCTTCCTGTTCTGGACCCTGGCGGCCCGCGCCTACCCGCCCGCCGCCGTCGGCTGGCTGGCCGGCGTCACCGCCGGGGTGAGCCTGCTGGCCACGGTGGCGTCGCTGGGCCTGCCCAACACCGTCATCCGGCACCTGCCCCAGGCCGCCGACCCCCGCGCGCTGGTGCGCGCGACGGTGGCGGCGGTGGGCGTCGTCGGCGGCGCGCTGGCGCTGGCGTGCCTGCTGGCGCTGTCCCCGCTGCTGCCGGGCGGCGGCCCGAACCTCGGCGGCGACCTGCGCGCCGTCCTGCTGGTCATCGTGCTGGTGATCTGCACGGCGGGCGGCGGCACGGTGGACGCCGGGCTCATCGCCACCCGGGCCACCGGGGCGCTGCTGGTCAAGAACCTGATCGGCAGCGTCGCCAAGGTCGGGGCGCTGCTGGTGCTCACGCCGTTCGGGCTGGCCGGGCTGATCGTGGCCTACGGCGTCGGCACGGTGCTGGCGGCCGTGCTCGGCGGGGCGGCGCTGCTGCGGCGGCTGCCGCGCGCCGAGGAGCGCACCGCGCCGGTGCGGGTCCTGCGCCGCCACCTGTCGTTCTCCAGCGGCAGCTACCTGGGGACGGTGTTCGGCATCCTGCCCAGCACCGTGGTGCCGCTCCAGGTGCTCACGATCTCCGGCAGCAAGCAGACGGCCTGGTTCTCCATCGCCTTCCAGCTGGTGTCCTTCCTCAACTTCATCCCCTCCACCGCCGCCCAGGTGACCTTCGCCGAGGCCCAGCGGGGAGCGCTGCGCCGCCAGCTCACCAAGGCGGTGAAGGCGATCTACGGGCTGCTGGTGCCCGCCGTGCTGCTGATGCTGGCCGCCGCGCCGTACCTGCTGTCGGTGTTCGGGGAGAGCTACGCCGAGCAGGCCACCGACTGCCTGCGGCTGCTGGCGCTGGCCACGCTGCTGAGCGCCGGGATCTACCTGGTGGACGCGGCGCTGATCGCCCGCGACCGCACCGGCGCCTACATCCTGATGAACGGCGTCAACGCCGCGCTGGTGCTGACCTGCTGCGGGCTGATGCTGCCGGACGGCCTGACCGCCGGGGCCCTCGGCTGGGTCGTCGCCCAGGGGATCTCCCTGGTGATCGGCGTGCTGGTGATCGCCACCAGCTTCGACCTGCGCCGTCCGGCCCGTCCCGGGGCCGCCGGGGCGGGGGCGAAGCGCGCCGCCCGGGTCAGGGTGCGGTGAGGACGGCGGCGCTGCCGTAGCTGCCGCCGAAGCCGGTGCACAGCGCCACGCCCGCGCCGGGGACCTGGTTGGTGCCGGTGCCGCGCAGCTGGCGGACGGCCTCGGCGACGTTGTTGAGGCCGTGCACGTAGCCCTCCGACAGCAGGCCGCCGTGCGGGTTGACCGGGACGCGGCCGTTCCAGGCGATCTCCTGCGCGTGCAGCAGGACGGGCAGGTCGGCGCGCGGGATGAGGCCGAAGTCCTCCAGCTGGCGCGGCACCAGCCAGCTATAGGCGTCGTACAGCAGCGCGACGTCGATGTGGTCGGGCTTCATCCCGGCCGCCTCGTAGAGCGGCGCGGCCAGGTGGCCGGAGAAGATACGCGTGACGTCGTCGGCCTTGTCCATGGTGGACGCGCCGGAGCCGCCGCCGCGCACCACGGCGTGCACGCGCGGCGCGTCGGGGGCGCGGTCGGCGCGGGTCAGCACCAGCGCGCATGCGCCGTCGGTCTCCTGGCAGCAGTCCAGGCGGCGCAGCGGGGAGGCCACCATGGGGCTGTCGAGGTAGGTGGGGAGGTCCAGGCGCTCGCGGCGGACGGCGCGCGGGTTGCGCAGCGCGTGCGCGCGGGACTGGGCCACGACGGCGTGGGTGTGGACGTCGGTGAGCGCGGCGTCGTGCAGGTAGCGCTGACCGGCCAGGGCGAACTGGTGGACGGGGCCCGCCATGCCGTAGGGGTGGGTGAACTGCTCCTCGGTGCCCTCGCCGAGCTTGAGGCCGAGGGCGTTCATCCGCTTGCCGGACCGGCCGTTGAGGGCGCGGTAGACCAGGACGTTCTCGGCCAGGCCCGCGTCGATCAGCATGGCGGCGTCGGCCAGGATCGAGGCGCTCTGCGTGCCGCCGCCGTAAATCTCGTTGTGCCAGCCCAGCTCGGGCATCCGCAGCTCGCGGGCCAGGTAGAGGACCGGCGCGGAGTCGTTGAGGTGGTAGCTGAGGATCGCGTCGGGACGGTCGATCCCGGCGTCGGCGAGGGCCTCGCGGGACGCTTCGGCGGCGAGCTGGAGCTCGGTGCGTCCGGAGGCGCGGGTCAGCGTGGTCATGCCGACGCCCGCGATGGCCGCCTTGCCGGAGAAGCCCTGCCTGCCCGCCCACTCAGCCACCGGCTCGCCCGCCCGCCTGCCTGTCCGTCAGCTCGCCCGTCCGCGTTCCCGCCACGTGATCCTCAGGAGATGGTGCCGCCCGCCGTGGGCGGGGCGCGATCCGTCCACGGCGGGCGGCGTCTGTGGGGCCGGTCCGGAGGACCGGCCGGGGTGCCGTCGCAGGCGACGCTAACCCGAATCCCTCTCGGAGACAAGCGCTTGCTCGGTTTTGTTGCCGCGCCGGTCCCCGCACTCCACCGCGGCCTGCGGTTTCAGTCGGCCAGGCGGATCAGCCGCCGTTCCACCGCCGTCGCCACCGCCGCCGTGCGGGTGTCCACGCCCAGCTTGGCGAAGATGTGGACGAGGTGGGTCTTCACGGTGGCCTCGCTGACGAACAGCTCCTTGGCGATCTGCCGGTTCGACAGGCCCCTGGCCAGCAGCTCCAGCGTCTCGATCTCGCGGGGGCTGAGGGCGGGCGCGGGCTCGCGCACCCGGTTGAGCAGCCGGGTCGCCACCTTCGGCGACAGGGCCGTCTCGCCGCGCGCGGCCGTGCGGATCCCGGCGAACAGCTCCTCCGGCGGCCCCGCCTTGAGCAGGTACCCGGCCGCGCCGACGTCGATGGCGCGCGCGATGTCGGCGTCGGAGTCGTAGGTGGTCAGCACCAGCACGCGGGGCGGGTCGGGCAGTTCCAGGATGCGCCGGGTGGCCTCCACCCCGTCGATGCCCTCGCCGAGCCGCAGGTCCATCAGCACCAGGTCCGGACGGGTCAGGCCCGCCTGCCGCACCGCCGCCGCGCCGTCGGCGGCCTCGGCCACCACCTCGATGTCGGGCTCGCTGGCCAGCAGCGCGCACAACCCGGCGCGCACCACCGGGTGGTCGTCGGCGATCAGTACGCGCACTCCGCCGCCGCCGTCCTCGCCTGTCATCGTCCCCTCCTCGGCACGGTCGCGGCCACGACCGTGCCCTCGCCCGGCACACTCTCGATCTCCAGCGTGCCGCCGGCCGCCGCCAGCCGCTCGCGCATGGCGGTCAGCCCGTAGCCGCGGCCCGGTCCCGGGCGGGCGCGGTCGAACCCGGTCCCGTCGTCGGCCACGTCCAGCCGCACCTGGTCGTCCAGGTAGGTCAGGGTGACCATGACGGCGGACGCCCCGGCGTGCTCGCGCACGTTGGCCAGCGCGCCCTGGACGACGCGGACCAGCGCGGCTTGCGCGGCGGTGTCGAGGTCGTACTCCGCGCCGTCCACCTGCAACCGCGCGGGCGGGCCCGTCCCGTCGGCGCGGTCCAGCAGGCCGCGCAGCGCGGCGGGCAACGATCCGGCGGCCAGGTCCGCCGGGGGCAGCGCGCGCACGAACCGGCGCGCCTCCGCCAGGTTGTCCGCTGCGGCGTCGGCGGCCCGGCGCACGTGCCGGCGCGCCGCCTGCGGATCGGCGTCCCACTCCCGGTCGGCGGCCTGGAGGAGTATCCCCATGCTGCTCAAGCCCTGGGCGAGGGTGTCGTGGATCTCGCGGGACAGCCGCTGGCGTTCCTCCAGGACGCCCGCCTCACGCTGCGAGGCCGCCAGCTCGTCGCGGGTGCGGACCAGGTCGTCGATCAGTCCCTGCAACTCCAGGAAGATCACCGCGGTCATGCCCGCCACCGCGACCGGGCCGAGCACCAGGCTCGGTTCCAGCCGGTCGGCCAGCCGCACCTGCGCGAAGATCACCGCTCCGGTCAGCACCACCACGCTCACCAGCGCCGCCCGGCGGCCGAGCAGCCGCAGCGAGACGAAGAACAGCGGGATCGCGCACCAGGCGAAGCTCGGCGCGGAGATCACCAGCGCCAGCCACAGCAGGACCACCGTCGCCAGCCAGAACAGGCGGCCCCGGTGGCCGAGCCGGTCCCACTGGACGATGCCCAGCGCGTAGAGCACCGCGAGGACGGCGCAGGCGGCAAGTTCCAGCCAGGTCTGCCGGTCCGTCCCGTGCCGGACCACCAGCCGGGACGCCGAGGCGGCCAGCAGCAGGAAGAACCCCGCGTGCATGGCCTGGTGGATCCGCTGCTCGGCCCGTGTCATGCCCTCCCCTCACCGCACGTTATCGCAGCGTCACATCCCGGCCGGGCGGAGGCGTCAACCGATCGGTTGATCCGCCCCTCCATCCCTTGGCGCCGGCGGATCAACCGGCCTCCCGATGGCGGCCGCCCCCGGCCCGGCGAGGCTGGTGTCATCAGCCGGAAACACCCGAGGGGGAGACCGAGAATGAGCAACAACCGCGCCAAGACCATCGCCGGAATGACCGCGGGCCTGGCCCTGGTGGGCGTCACGGTCGGCGTGTCGGCCGCCCAGGCCGCGCCCGCAGCGCCCGCCGCCGCCAAGCGCGGCGAGGCGGTGCAGCAGGTGAACGTCCTGCGCAGCGACGCCGCCATGAAGATCGCCGACGCCGTGCAGAAGGAGGCCGCCAAGCAGCACCAGCGGGTCGCGGTCGCCGTCGTGGACCGGTCGGGCGACCTGCGCCTGGTCGTCAAGGGCGACGGGGCGGGCCCGCAGACCGTCGAGTCGGCCAAGCGCAAGGCGTTCACGGCCGTCTCGTTCGGCCAGCCGACCTCCAAGCTGGCGGGCGGCGCCACCGGTGACGGCCCGACCGTCAAGGACATCCCGGGCACTCTGTTCCTGGCGGGCGGCGTGCCGGTCGCCTCCGGCGGCTCCCCCATCGCGGGCATCGGCGTGGGCGGCGCGCCCCAGGGCACCATCGACGAGGCCATCGCGCAGGCCGGTCTGCGGGCGATTCAGGGCGACCTCGGCTGAGCGCGTCCCACGTGACGGCGCGGCCGCGGAGAGTGCCGCGGCCGCGCCGGTAATCTCCGGAGCGAACACGATGTCGATCACGCGTAGAAGGGCGCTGGCGACGCTGACCCTGCTGGTCGGAGCCGCTACCGGCGCCTGCGCGGGTCCGCGAGACCGGGAGGTCCCCGTGCAGCGGGAGGAACTGCTCAGAGCCGCGGCCCAGGGGGACGCCGCCAGGGTCCGCGACGCGTTGCAGGCCGGGGCGCCGATCGAGGCCCGTGACGGGCAGGGCCGCACGGCGCTGCTGCTGACGGCCGCCGCCGACCACGTCGAGGCGGCCACGGTGCTGGTGAAGGCCGGGGCCGACCCCGACGCGCAGGACCGGCAGCGCGACAGCCCGTTCCTGGTGACCGGCGTGACCGGCAGCGTGGCCATGTTGAAGGCCCTGCTGCCCGCCCGCCCCGATCTGACGCTGACCAACCGCTACGGCGGCGTCGCGCTGATCCCGGCCTGCGAGCGCGGCCACGTGGACTACGTCCGCGAGGTGCTGAGGACCGGCATCGCGGTGGACCACGTCAACCGGCTGGGCTGGACCGGCCTGCTGGAGGCGATCATCCTGGGCGACGGGTCGGCCCGCTACCAGGAGATCGTCCGGCTGCTGATCGCGGCGGGCGCGGACGTCGGCCTCGCCGACGGCGACGGCGTCCCACCGCTGCGGCACGCGACCGCCAAGCACCACGAGGAGATCGCCGCCCTGCTCCGCGCCGCCGGGGCCCGCTGAGCCGGGGGTGTCAGAGGTCGTACTGGAGGGCGGCGCGGCGGGCGACGATCGGGGTGATGACCTCGGTGATCACCTCGCGGTGGGCGGGGTGGTCGCGGTAGGCGAGGTAGGCGTCGCGGTCGGCGAAGTCGCCGACGACCACGAAGTCGAAGTTGCCCTCGTTCACGCCCGCGTCGTGCCCGAGGCTGTAGTCGCGGATCTCGGGGATGACGGCGGGCAACGCGGCCAGCCGGGTGCGCACCTCCTCCTGCTGGGAGGTCGTCGTGCCCTCGGCCCACTCGAACATCACCACGTGCCGGAAACCGCTCATGCGACTCACCGTAGCGGTTCGGGGCGTCCCGGCCGGGACGCGACGGGCTCAGACGTCGCCCAGTTCGGCGGCCACGAGCGCGCCGAGTTCCCAGCACGCCTCCAGGTCCGCCCGCGACGGCTCGCCGGTCACCACGACCGGCGGCCGCACCGCCTGCCACTTCAGCCCGGTCGTGATGGACTCCAGCGCGCGCAGGGCCCCGGTGGCGTCGTTGTTGCCGTGCAGGTAGCCGCCGAACGGCCGCCGCGCGGTGGCCTCCAGGCACGGGTAGTACACCTGGTCGAAGAAGTGCTTGAGCGCCCCTGACAGGTAGCCCAGGTTGACCGGCGTGCCCAGCAGGTAGCCGTCGGCCTCCAGGACGTCCACCGGCGACGCGGTGAGCGCCGGGCGCGCCGTCACCTCCACGCCGCTCACCTCGTCGGTCCGCGCGCCCTCGCGGACGGCCTCGAACATGGCCTGGAGCGCGGGCGACGGCGTGTGATGCACGATCAGCAGGCGTTTCATCGCCTCCGATCCTAGGGGCGCGCCCGGCCGGGGCACCGGTCCGGCCGCCCTCACCGGAAGGTGAGTGTTCCTGGCCGCCCGTGGCCGGATCGTCGCCATCGCGTCCCCGGCCGTCGTCCAATGGAGATCCGTCCCGCCGCCCGGGAATGCGATATATCCGATCATGGTTGGCCCTCAGCGGAGGTGTCTCCCGTGCACGAAGCGAAACCGGCGCTCCCCGAGTTCCGCCCGGTCTGGCCCTTCGCGCTCGGCACGGCCGCCGTCGCCGCGCTGGTCGCCGTCCCCGCGCTGGCCTGGACGCCCGGCTGGCTGCACCGCGCCTCGCTGCTGGTGACCGGCCGCCCGCTGAGCCCCGCGCACGCGTTCGTGCTGGCCCTGGCCCTGGCGCTGGTGGCGCGCGGGACGCTGCTGCGCCGCCGGGCCGCCTGGTACGGGCTGCTACTGCTGGTGGCGATGGCCGTGCTGGCGGTCCTGACCGGCGAGGACGCGCCGTGGCGGCTGCCGCTGCTGGGCGCGGTGGGCTGGGCCCTCTGGACGCGCCGCGACCGCTTCCCGGTGCATCCCCACCACGACCGGGTGCGCGGCGCGCTGCGCACCGGCGCGCTGCTGGTGCTCGGCACGGCTGCGGCCACGGTGCTGGTCGGCGGGGTGTCGGTGCGGTCGGCGGTGCCGACGCTGGCGGCCGGGCTCGGCTCGACCGGCGCGCCCCTGGACGGCGCGTCCTGGCTGCCGGGCGTCCTGGGGCTGGCGGGCGGCGCGGGGCTGCTGGTGCTGATGGTGACGCTGCTGGCGGCCGATCCCGCCCCGCCGCCCGGCGACGAGTCCGAGCGGCGGCGTGTGGCGGGACTGGTGGCGCGGCCCGGGTCCGACACCCTCGCGCCGTTCGCGCTGCGTCGCGACAAGTCCTACGTCTTCAGCCCCGACGGGCGCGCGGCGATCGGCTACCGCGTGTTGTTCGGCGTCGCGGTGGCGGGCGGCGATCCGGTGGGCGACGCGGGCGCGCACGAGGCGGCGATCGAGGAGTTCCTCGCGCTGTGCCGCCGCACCGGCTGGCGTCCGGCGGTGCTCGGCGCGGGCGCGGAGCTGCTGCCCGCCTGGGGGCCGCTTCGCTCGTTCGGGTTCGGCGACGAGGTGGTGGTGCGTCCCGAGGAGTTCAGTCTGTCGGGACGGACGATGCGCAACGTGCGGCAAGCCGTCCAGCGCACCCGCAACGCGGGCGTGACCACCTACGTCCTCCCCGAGCGCGAACTGTCCCCTGCACTACGCGAACAACTGCTGGACGTCGCGGCCCGCTCGCTGGGCGGCGCGGCCGAGCGCGGCTTCTCCATGAACCTGGACGAGCTGCTCACCGGCTACCACCCCGGCACGCTGGTGGCGGTCGCCTGCGACGCCGACGGCACCCCGATCGCGTTCCAGCGGTACGCGGCGGCGGGCGAGGGCATCAGCCTGGACGCGATGCGGCGCGCGCCCGGCGGGCCCAACGGCGTCAACGAGCGCCTGATCGTCGAGATGGTCGAGCACGCCCGCGCGCACGGCGTCGGCGTCGTGTCGCTCAACTTCGCCGCCTTCCGCGAGCTGCTGGACAGCGAGGAGCGCGGCCCGCTGGAGCGGGCCGGGTACCGGGCGCTGCACCTGCTGGACCCGTTGATCGCGGTGGAGTCGTTGTACCTGTTCGACCGCAAGTTCCGGCCCGGCTACCGGCCGCGCAGCATCGTGTTCCGCTCCTGGTTCGACCTCGGCCTGCTGGCGGCGGCGCTGCTGACGCTGGAGTTCGGCCGGACCCGGCCCGCCGCCGCCCCGGTGGCCGCCGCCGAGCCCGCCGGCCACCTCGAACGCCCCTGACCGCGCGCCCGCCGCGTCCCCGCCCCGCGCCGGGAGACCTCTGTTAGGCTTCCCAAGCGAGCGCTTGGTACGCAATGATGGGGCAGGCGATACGACGCGGCGAGGGCACGGCGTGCACCCGCCGGGCCCGGCGAAGAAGGAGCCGTACACGTGGCTGACCGCCCGATGAAGTTCTCGACCTTCCACCTGTTCCACCAGTTCGCGGGGCAGACCGCGCGGGAGGTGTACGACTACCAGATCGAGATCGCCGAACTCCTGGAGGAGCTCGGCTTCGACGGGATCTGGGTCGCCGAGCACCATTTCCGGGACTACGGGGTCGTCCCCAACATCTTCACCCTGCTGTCGCACCTGGCGGCCCGCACCGAGCGGCTGCGGCTCGGCACCGGCATCGTGGTGCTGCCGCTGCACAACCCCATCCACGTGGCCGAGGAGGCCGCGATGGTGGACCTGCTGTCGGGCGGCCGGCTGGAGATGGGCATCGGCCGGGGCTACCAGAGCGTGGAGTTCGAGAACTTCGGGCTCGACCTCGGCGAGGCCCGCGACCGGTTCAACGAGTGCCTGGACATCCTCCTCGGCCTGTGGACGCAGGACGACTTCGAGTTCAAGGGCCGCTTCCACGAGACCACCCACCCGCTGACGCTCATGCCGAAGCCGGTGCAGCGCCCGCACCCGCCGCTGCACGTGGCCGCCGTCAGCCCCGAGACCGTGGAGCTGTACGCCGCGCGCGGCCTGCCGATCCTGGCCGACCCGGCGGCGCCGTTCAAGAAGATCGCCAAGGCCGCGCGGACGTGGCACGAGACGGCCGCCGCCAACGGCGTGGACACCACCGGCGTGGAGCTGGTCGCCAGCCGCTCGGTGTACGTCGCGCCGACCGTCGAGCAGGCGCGCGAGGACCAGGCCCGCTTCGAGGCGGGCTTCGACCGGTCGCGGATCTTCAACGTGCAGAGCGCGCCGATCGACCCCAGCACCGGCAAGGCCGCCAAGGGCTTCGAGTTCTACCAGGACCGCTACCTCAAGGGCGGCTCGGTGGACAACGAGTTCCGCTGGAACCAGCTGGAGGTCATCGGCGACCCCGAGCGCGTGATCTCCCAGATCAAGACCATCCAGGAGATGGGCTACAGCAACCTGATGTGCGACTTCGGCTCGACCCGCCCGATGCCGATCGAGGACATGAAGAAGGTCCTGAAGTTCTTCGCGGCCGAGGTCATGCCGGCCTTCCGCTGACCCCCCACCCCTCAGGCACAGGAGGCGCGATGTCCGTACACCGGCTCACTCTCGGGGACGTCCTGGCCGAGCACCGGCGCTCCCGGCCGCTCGGCACCGCCGTCGTGGACGGCGAGGTGCGGCTCACCTACCCCGAGCTGGACGACCGGGTGAACCGCCTGGCGGCCGCGCTGGCGGCCGACGGGGTCGGGACCGGCGACCGGGTCCTGTGGCTCGGCCAGAACTCCTTCCGGGTGCTGGAGCTGCTGCTGGCCGCCGCGCGGCTCGGCGCGGTCTGCTGCCCGGCCAACTGGCGGCAGAGCGCGGACGAGCTGGCCTACGTCCTGGACGACCTCACCCCCCGGGTCGTGGTCTGGGAGGAGTCGGAGGCGGTCGAGAAGGCGCGCGGGCAGGTGCCGCCGGACGCGCGCTGGGTGAAGTCCGGCACGGAGTACGAGGAGTACCTGACCGGCGACGCGCCCGAACCCGCCGTCGAGGTGGACGACGGCGCGCCGGTGCTCGCGCTGTACACCGCCGCGTTCGACGGCCGTCCCAACGCCGCGCTGCTCAGCCACGCCGCGCTGGTCGCGCACAACATGTCGCTGCTGCACATGCGGCAGATGGAGGACGGCTTCGCGTTCCTGGCGTGCGGGCCGATGTTCCACGTGGGCACGATGATGTTCACGCTGGCCACCTTCCAGATCGGCGGCAAGGTCGTGGTGACCCCGGCCTACGAGCCGAACGAGGTGTGCCGCCTGATCGAGGCCGAGCAGTGCACCCAGGCGTTCCTGTTCGGCCCGATGATCGACGGGCTGGTGGAGGCCAACTCCGGCGGCCGCCACGACCTGTCGTCGTTGCGCTTCGTCTCGCACTCCCCCGAGTGGGACGAGATGATCACTGTGGACGACAGCCCGTGGTGCGCCTCCAAGATGGGCGGCTACGGGCAGACCGAGGTCGGCGGGATGTTGACCTTCCTCGGCCTCGGCATGGGCGGCGCGGGCCACGCGGGCCGCCCGTCCCCGCTGGTGCACGTGCGGCTGCTGGACGCGGCCGGGGCGGAGGTTCCGGCGGGCGAGGTCGGCGAGATCTGCGCGCGCGGCCACAACCTGTTCTCCGGCTACTGGAACCGCCCCGAGCTGAACGCCGCCAAGGCCGCCGGGGGCTGGCACCACACCGGCGACCTCGGCCGCCGCGAGCCGGACGGCACCCTCACCTTCATCGGCCCGAAGCTGCGCATGATCAAGTCGGCCAACGAGAACATCTACCCGGCCGAGGTGGAGCGCGCGCTGAAGAGCCACCCCGCCGTCGCGGACGCGGCGGTGATCGGCGTGCCCGACGAGCGGTTCGGCCAGTCGCCGAAGGCGGTCGTGGTGCTGAAGGACGGGCGGGACGCGACCGCCGAGCAGATCGTCGAGCACGTGCGCGGCGAGATCGCCTCGTACAAGAAGCCGCGCGAGGTCGTGTTCGTGGAGTCGATCCCGAAGAAGGGCTACACCCCCGACTACGACGCGCTGGACGAGGCGCACGGCGGCGGCGCCTACCCCGGCGCGTGAGCGGCGCGCGGGACCACGGATGCGGCCGTGGTCCCGCGCCTCTCTCAGAGGACGGCCAGGGGGTTGATCGGGCTGGCGGTGCCGCCCTCGATCCGCAGGGGCGCGGCCACGAACAGGAAGTCGGTGCGTCCGGTCGCGGCCAGCTCCTCCAGCCAGAGCATCTCCGCCAGATGGATGCCGTGCCGCCACAGCAGGATCATGTGGAGGTCGTCGGCGAGGCCCTCGTCGGCGAGCTGGTGCTCGTTGAGGCCGCCGATCGCGGCGTTGTCGCTGGCCACCATGCACACGTCGCGTTCGGCGAGCCAGCGCCCGGCATCGGCGTCCAGGCCGGGCTGGCCTGCCCAGTAGGCGTCGGGGCCGTCCTGCCAGACCAGCGGCCAGCCCGTCCGGACGACGGCGACGTCACCGGGGCGCAGTTCCACATCGGCGGCCTCCAGGTCTTCGGGGCTGATCCGGTCTCCTGCTTCCAGGTGGGGCACGCCGCGCAGTGCGGGCACGTCGAACAGCACGCCGCGCGCGACGACCGGGCCCGCCTTGTCGATCCCGCAACGTCCGGCCCCGTAGGAGCGCACGCGTCCGGCCGGGTGGCCGTTGTACAGCTCGTCGCCCGACCACATGTGGCACAGCGCGTCCATGTGGGTCGTGGTGCCGTGCGGGGTGACCACCAGGGCGTCGTCGGCCATCTTCAGGCCCGCGCCGATCGCCCGCGTCCCGGCCGCGTAGTCGCCGCCGTCCACCGACATGAAGTGTTGCGGCAGCGGCCGTCCCCTCAGGTGCGGGACGGTCGTCGGGGCGGGCGAGGACGTCGCGCCCCGGATGGGCAGCGACAGGCTGAGCGCCCGGCCCTCCCGCACGCATCCGGCCGCTGCGACGACGGTCTCGGGCGTGAGCAGGTTGAGGGCCCCGCGCTCGTCGGCGGCACCCCAGCGACCCCAGTTGTTGGACTCTTCGAGCATGATTCGGTTCAGACCTTCCGGTGAAAGGACCGCATATGAGTGATTTGGTACAAGGTTTCTGCGACCCCGCGTTCACGGCCGTCCGCGAGGTGTTCGAGCGGAACTTCGCCGAGGGGCGCGAGTTCGGCGCGGCCATCGCGGTGTACGCCGGGGACCGCAAGGTCGTGGACCTGTGGGGCGGGGTGGCCGACCGCCGTACCGGCCGCGAGTGGCGGGCCGACACGCCCTGTTTCGGGTTCTCCTGCACCAAGGCGGTGACGGCGACGGCGGCGCTCTTGCTGGCCGAACGCGGCGTCGTCGACCTGGACGGCCCGGTGACGGCGTGGTGGCCGGAGTTCGGCGCCAACGGCAAGGAGGGCGCGACCGCCGCCCACCTGCTGTCCCACCAGGTAGGTCTGCCCGCTTTCGCCCGCCCCGTGACCGCCGAGGAGGCCGCCGACACCGCCGCCCGCGCCGACGAGCTGGCGGCCCAGGCCCCCGAATGGGAACCGGGCACCGCGCACGGCTACCACGCGCTGACCTACGGCTGGCTGGCCGGGGAGATCGTCCGCCGCAACGCCGGGGTGCCGGTGGGCGAGTTCGTCGCGCGCGAGTTCACCGGTGACCTGGACCTGTGGATCGGCGCCCCCGACGACGTCATCGAGCGGGCCGCCAAGCTGGCCGCCAGCAGGGAGAACCACAACGAGACCGGACCGGACGTCCCGCAGGCGGTGGACGACGACGCCCTCGGCCGCCTCGCCAACGCCTACCTCGACGCGGCCAGCCCGATGAACCGCTCCCTCAACAACCCCAAGCCGGGCAAGGGCGGCTTCAACAACCCCGTGGTGCTGCGCGCGGGCTGGCCGTCCGCCGGGATGATCGCGACGGCCCCCGCGTTCGCCGCCTTCTACCGCGACCTGATCGCGGGCCACATCATCGCCCCGGAGACGTTGCGCGAGGCGACGCGCGCGCACGCGAGCGGCCCCGACCGCACGCTGGAGGTCGACACCGCCTTCGGCCTGGGCTTCATGCTCCCGGCGATGACGTTCTTCACCCCCGAGCCGGGCCGCGCGAGCGCGTTCGGCCACACCGGCGCGGGCGGCTCCCTCGGCTTCGCCGACCCGGCGGCGGACCTGGCGCTGGCCTACCTGCCCAACCGGATGGGCGACCAGCTGTCGGGCGACCTGCGCGCCTACCGCCTGGTCGAGGCCGCCTACACGTCCCTCGCCTGACCTCAATGCATCGTGATCCCGCCGCTGACCGACACCGTCTGGCCGGTGATGTACCCGGCGCGGTCGGTGCACAGGAAGGCGACCAGGCCCGCGACGTCGTCCGGGCGGCCGATGCGGCGCAGCGGGATCTGCCTGGCGAGCTTGTCGAGCAGGCCCGGGTGCCGCTCGGCGACCGCCTGGACCATCGGGGTGTCGGTCGGGCCGGGGCACACCACGTTGCTGGTGACCCCGCCCCGGGCGGCCTCCCGGGCCAGGGTCTTGGCCAGGCCGAACAGACCCGCCTTGGTGGCGGCGTAGGCGCCCTCGCCGCCCGATCCGGCGCGGGCGCCGTCGGAGGAGACGAAGACCAGGCGGCCCCAGCCGCGGTCGGTCATGCCGGGCAGCAGGGCCCTGGTGAGCTGCATCGGGGCGCGCAGGTTGATCTTCCACATCAGGTCCCAGTGCGCCGGGTCGCTGGTGGTGAACGGCTCCACGACGCTGACCCCGGCGTTGTGCACCAGGACGTCCGCGGGCCCGGCCTCGGCGGTGAAGCGGTCGATGTCGGCGGGGTCGGCGAGGTCCACGCGGTGCGCGACGCCGCCGACCTCCCCCGCCAGCTTCTCGGCGGCGGGCAGGTCCAGGTCGGCGACGACGACCCGCGCGCCCAGCGACGCCAGGTCGGCGCAGATCGCGCGGCCGATGCCGCCCGCGCCCCCGGTGACCAGGGCGGTGCGGCCGGTCAGGCTCATCCCGTCCATATGCGGACGACCTCCTCGGTGGTGGCGCGGGCGGCGAGCAGGCTGACGGTGTTGGCGAGCACGGCGTCGCCGTACTCGGCGGGCGTCCCGGCGACGGCGTCGGCCAGCACGACCACGCGGTAGCCGAGGGCGACCGCCTCCGAGCACAGGCCCGGGATGCCGAGGTTGAGCGACAGGCCCGCCGCCACGACGGTGCGCACGCCCATCGACCGCAACGTCTGGTCCAGGGAGGTGCCGGTGAACGGCGTGAAGCCGTGGTAGCGGCGCGACTCCAGGTCGGCGGGGTCGGCCAGCTCGGGCAGGACCTCGATCGCGCCGGTGCCCTCCAGCATGTGCGCGGGGTCCTTGAGCAGGCCCTTGAGGAAGGGGGTGTTGTCGGTGTGGCTCCCTCTGCGGTCGGCGCGGAAGGCGGCCGTGCACTGCACGACGGGCACTCCGGCCGCGCGGGCGGCGGTCGCGGCGCGGGCCGCGGCGCGCGTCACGCCGCGCTCGGCGCAGGTCTTCACCAGGTCGGGGAACTTGGCCAGGTCGCCGGCCACACCGCGCTGCATCTCCATCACCAGCAGCGCGGTGTGCCGGGGGGCCGCCAGGTCGGCGAGATCTATCGGCACGGGCCCACGATAGATGACCTAGCACTTGCTTGGGTAGCGACACGGTGCACGGACGGTCGCCGCCGGGCGATAACGTGCGGTTCATGGAGGTACGCGACCTGCACGAGTGGCCCGCGACGATCGCGGAGGCCGAGGCCGTCCAGGACCGGCTGCGGCCGCTGCTCGACCTGGCCGGGCCCGGCCCGCAGGAGCCGCGCACCGTCGCGGGGCTGGACGTGTCGTACGCCGGGGACGGCGGCGGCGCGGGCGCGCGGCTCGCGGCGGCCGTGGTGGTGCTCGACGTCGCGACGCTGGAGGTCGTCGAGGAGTCGGTGGTGACGGGGACGGCCGCGTTCCCCTACGTGCCGGGCCTGTTCGCCTTCCGGGAGCTGCCCGCGCTGATGGAGGCGCTGCGCGGCCTCACCACCACCCCTGACCTGCTGGTCTGCGACGGTTACGGGGTGGCGCATCCGCGCCGGTTCGGGCTGGCGTGCCATCTGGGAGTACTGACGGGCCTGCCGACGCTGGGCGTGGGCAAGACCGCGTTCGTCGGCGAGCACGAGCCGCCCGGCGAGCGGCGCGGCGACTCCAGCCCCCTGATCGACGGCGGCGAGGTCGTCGGCCGGGCGCTGCGGACGCGCGACGGCGTCAAGCCGGTGTTCGTGTCGGCCGGGCACCGCGTCGACCTCGCCACCGCCTGCCGCCACGTCCTGGCGCTGGCCCCCGAGTACCGGCTGCCGGAGACGACGCGGCGCGCGGACCGGCTGTCGCGCGACGCGCTCGCCCGCCCCTAGCGAAGAGCACGCCATACACCCCAAAAGGGACTCTTGTCCGCCAACCAAGCGTGCGCTAGGTTGGCTCGCGATGGACCAGCCGCGTTCCGCACCCGCCTCCGCACCGGTGCCAGCCCCACGCCCCAGCCCCCTCACGGCCCCCTACTGGGACGCCTGCCGGCGCGGCGAACTCGCAGTTCAGCGGTGCTCCGGATGCGGCCGGCACGTGCACTTCCCCGAACCCTCCTGCCCGTACTGCGGTAGCACCGACCTGCCGTACACGGCGGTCTCCGGGCACGGTGTGGTGCACACCTTCAGCGTCGTGCACCGCACCTTCCTGCCCGGCTTCGAGCCGCCCTACGTCGTCGCCTGGATCGACCTCCCCGAGGGCGCCCGGGTCTTCGGCGACGTGACCGGCTGCCCGCCCGAGGACGTCCGGATCGGGATGCCCGTGCGGGTGCACTTCACCGACCTCGACGGCTTCGGCCCGCTGCCCCACTGGAGGCCCGCACCATGACCCGGATCGGCAATGTCCTCTACGGCGCCGAGGACGTGGACGCGGCGGTCCGCTTCTACCGCGACGGCCTCGGCCTGGCGGTGAAGTTCCAGGACGGCGGCCGGTTCGCGGCGCTGGACGGCGGCGGCGTCACCTTCGCCATCGCCGGTCCCGAGGAGGACGTCACCGGCGGCGAGCCCGCGGTGTCGTTCAAGGTCGAGGACGTGGCCGCGACCGCCGAGCGCCTCACCGCCGCCGGGGCCGTGCTCGTCCGGGGCCCCGAGGAGGGTCCGCACGAGATCCGCGCGGTGCTCCGCGACCCCGCCGGGAACCCGATCGTCATCTACGCCGCCCGCCCGCAGTCCTGACGTCCCCCGCCGCCCGTCCCCCACCCCAGCCGGTAGCCGAAGGAGCCGAGCCGTGGCGCGAGAGAACTCCCCCTTCACCAACTACGCCTACGCGATCCTCACCGCCAACGCGCTGCGCACGCCCGACAAGGTGGCGCTCACCTACTGCGGCGACCAGAGCTTCACCTACGACCGGCTCAACCGCAGGGTCAACCGCGTCGCGCACGCGCTGCTGGCCGCCGGGGTCGAACCCGGCGCGCGGGTCGCGTCGCTGATGAACGAGACCCTGCACGTCGCCGAGGTCTACCTCGCCCAGATGAAGATCGGCTCGACGGTCGCCGCGCTCAACCCGTACTGGCCGGCCGACACGCTGCGGCAGGTGGTCGAGCAGTCCGAGTGCACCGCGTTCGTCTACGACGCGACCGTGGCGAAGCTGGTCGAGGAGATCCGGCCCCAACTGCCCAACATCAAGTTGTGGTTGCGGGTGGGCGGCGCGGGCCCCGACACCGTGGACCTGGACGCGCTCGCCGAGAGCGCGAGCGAGGCCGAGCCGCCGCTCGGCGGGTTCGGCGACGACCTGCTGGCGCTGTTCTACACCTCCGGCACCACCGGCCTGCCCAAGGCCGTCATGCACACGCACTTCAGCTCGCTGGCCAGCGCGCAGATCTGGCTGGACGTGGACCGCGACCAGGACTCGGTGATGGGCACCGGCGCGATCATCTGGGGCATCGGGTTCCCGGCGCTGGTCGGCCCGGCCTTCTACGCGGGCATGACGCTGGTGCTGGAGCAGGACTGGGGCCCGGCGAACTTCCTGGCGGTGGTGCCGCGCGAGCGCGTCACCCACGTCAGCCTGATCCCGAGCTTCTTCTCGGCGCTGCTGGGCTCCGACGACCACGCCGAGGCCGACCTGTCGTCGCTGAAGGCGATCGTGCTGGGCGGCGAGCCGCTGCTGCCGGGCCTGCGCGAGCGCATCATGAAGCGGCTGCCCGGCGCGTCGATCTACAGCTACTACGGGCAGACCGAGGCGCCCTACACCTGCTTCGGCCGCCAGGACGACGGCAGCCAGGACATCTCGTCGGTCGGCCGGGCCCGCATGTCGTGCGCGGTGCGCGTCACCGACCCGGCCGGGAACCGCGTCGTCGGCGAGGTCGGCGAGATCAACCTCAACGGCCCCAACGTGATGGCCGGGTACGACGGGCTGCCCGGCAAGACCGCCGACGTGCTGCGCGACGGCTGGTACGTGGGCGGCGACCTCGGCCGCATGGACGGCGACGGTTTCCTGTACGTGCTGGGCCGCCGCGAGGACGCCATCCTCAAGGGCGCGCAGTGGTCGCAGCCGGTGGAGATCGAGGAGGCCGCGATCGAGGTGCCCGGCGTCGCCGAGGCCGGCGCGGTCGGCGTGCCCGCCCACCCCGAGGGCCAGGACGCCGCCGAGCAGCGGATCCTGCTGGCGGTCGTGCCGCGCGCGGGCGTCGAGCTGGACGGCGAGGCGGTGCGCGCCGCGCTGTCGCAGCGGCTGCCCGCGCACCAGGTGCCCGACGCCGTCGTGATCGCGGACGAGCTGCCGCACACCCAGGACGCCTCCGGCGGTCCCGGCAAGCTGCTGCGGCGCGGGATCCGCGACCGGTACGCCGACCGCGCGAGCTGAACGGGAGCCCGATGACCCCCCTGCCGGAACATGTCGTCAAAACGTGGATCTCCGGGTTCGGGATCGGCGTGCCGCGCGGCGCGACCGCCCCGGACCCGGGATCGGTGGAGACCTCCGCCGCGGGACTGACCCCTCCGCTGGTGGTGAAGGCGTACGGTCCCGGACTCCTCCACAAGAGCGACGCCGGGGCCGTGCGCCTCGGGCTCGGCTCGGCGCGCGCGGCGGCCGGCGCCGCCGCCGCGATGCTGGCCTCGCTGGACGCCCAGGGCATCGTGCCCGACGGGTTCCTGGTCGAGGAGCAGGCCGCGCCCGGCGTGGAGATGATCGTGGGCGCGGTGCGCGACCCTGCGTTCGGCCCGGTACTGCTGGCCGGGCTCGGCGGGGTGTGGACCGAGGTGTTGCGCGACACCGCGCTGCGGCTGGCCCCGATCACCGAGGACGACGCCCGCGCGATGCTGGCCGGGCTGCGCGGCGCGGCGCTGCTGGACGGCTTCCGGGGCGGGCCCGCCGTGGACCGGGACGCGCTGGTCAAGGTGCTGCTGGCGGTCAGCGAGGCCGTCGCCTCCCTGGGCGGCGACTGGACCGAGTTCGAGCTGAACCCGGTCATCTGCGGGCCCGACGGCGTCACCGCCGTGGACGCGCGGCTGATCGGCTCCATCGGCGCGAACGGCACGACCGGCGCGGCCCCCGTCCCGGCGGCCCCGTTCGACCGGCTGTTCGCGCCGCGCGGCGTCGCGGTCGTGGGGGCGTCCACCAGGCGGCCCAACTTCGGGAACATGTTCCTCGGCTTCTACCGGGCCGCCGGGTTCAAGGGACGCCTGGTCGCGGTGCACCCGACCACCGCCGAGATCGACGGCGTGCCGTGCGTGCCGTCGCTGGCCGAGGCGGGCCCCGACGTGGACTACGCGCTGGTCGCGGTGCCCGCCGCGCAGTGCCCCGACGTCGTGCGGCAGGCGCGCGGCGTGCCGTTCGTGCAGGTCATGAGCGGCGGGTTCCGCGAGATGGGACAGCCGGAGCTGGAGGAGGAGCTGCTGGCGGCCGCGCGGGAGGCGGGCGTGCGGCTGCTCGGCCCCAACTGCATGGGCGTCTACTCCCCCGCCGGGGGCCAGACCTTCATCGGCGGGGAGCCCGGCGGGCCCGGCCGGATCGCGGTGGTGTCGCAGAGCGGGGGCCTGGCCGGGGAGGTCATCAAGGTCGGCGAGCGGCGCGGCCTGGCGTTCTCCAAGGTCGCCACGGTCGGCAACAGCGCCGACGTGACGCCCGCCGAGCTGCTGCGCTACCTGGCGTCCGACCCCGACACCCGCGCGGTCGGCCTGTACCTGGAGGACCCGCGCGACGGGCGCGGCCTGTTCGAGGCGCTGCGCGGGCTCGGCAAACCGGCCGTCGCGCTGATCGGCGGGCGCAGCGCGCAGGGCGGCCGGGCCGCCGCGTCGCACACCGGCGGCATGGTCAGCGACTCCCGGATCTGGCCCGCGCTCGCCGAGCAGGCCGGGATCAGCCTCGTGACCAGCCAGGATGACCTGATCGGCGTGCTGGACCTGTTCGACCTGCACGGCGCGCGGACGGCCCCCGGCACGCCCGAGATCCTGGTGATCGGGCCGAGCGGCGGGGCCAGCGTGCTGGCCGCCGACGTGTTCGACGCCGCCGGGCTCCGGCTCGACGCGTTGCCGGAGGCGGCGCGCGAGGCGCTGCGCGGTCTCGGGCTGGGCGCGGGCAGCTCGCTGGCCAACCCGCTGGAGATCCCGGTGGGGCCGCGCGGCAATCCGGACCTGGTGCGGCACGCGGTGGCCGCGATCCTGGCCGAGGGCGCGTTCGCCGACGTCATCGCGCACGTCAACGTGCAGAGCTTCTTCACCTTCGGCGACAGCGCCGACCCGCTGCTGGCCTACACGCGCAGCGTCGGGGCGCTCCAGGCGGAGACGCCCGGCACGCGGATCACGCTGGTGGTGCGCAACGCCGAGTGCGCGCCGCCCGGGGTGGAGGACGCCGTCCGGGAGATCGCCCGGGCGGCCGGCGTTCCGGTGTACCGGAGCATGGAGGCCGCCGCGGTCGCGGTGGCCGCGGGCAAACGATATGCGGCGAGGAGCGTTGATGGGGCGGCTTGACGGCAAGGTGGCGCTGGTCACCGGCGGGGCGCGCGGCATGGGCAAGGCGCACGTGCGGCGCTTCGTGGACGAGGGCGCCAGGGTCGTCTTCGGCGACGTCCTGGAGGAGGAGGGCGCCAAGCTGGCCGCCGACCTCGGGGACGCGGCGCGGTTCGTGCGCATGGACGTGACCGATCCCGCCGACTGGGAACGTGCGGTGACCACGGCGGTGGAGGCGTTCGGCGGCCTGCACGTGCTGGTCAACAACGCGGGCATCCTGCGGCACAAGACCATCGAGGAGATGTCGCTCGACGAGTTCCGCCAGGTCATCGACGTGAACCTGCTGGGCCAGTGGCTCGGCGTGAAGTCGGTGACGGCCGCGCTGCGCGAGGCGGGCGGCGGGTCGATCATCAACGTGTCGTCCACCGAGGGCTTCATCGGCGCGTCCGGGCTGGCGGCCTACAGCGCCAGCAAGTTCGGCGTGCGGGGGCTGACGAAGGCGGCGGCGCGCGAGCTGGGCCAGTACGGCATCCGCGTCAACTCGATCCACCCCGGCGGCATCATCACCTCGATGTCGATGCAGGAGGACGTGGTCAACGCGACGGCCGCGCGCGCCGAGGCGCTGATCGAGGGCCTGCCGCTGAAGCGGCTCGGCAACACCAGGGAGGTGTCGGGGCTGGTGGTGTACCTGGCGTCCGACGAGTCCTCGTACTGCACGGGCAGCGAGGTGCTGGTGGACGGCGGCCTGGTGACCGGCTCCGGGTACTGACGCGTCGGGGCGGCCCGGCTGCCGGGCCGCCCCTGCACGGTCAGGAGGAGGGACGGCGCTCGGTCCAGCCCTCGACGGCCTCCAGCTGGGCGGCGAGGGAGATCAGCGTGGCCTCGTCGGAGTCGTGGCCGAGCAGCTGCGCGCCGATGGGCAGGCCGTCCTCGCTGAACCCGGCGGGCACGTTGACGCCGGGCCAGCCCAGGACGTTCCAGGGCCAGCCGTAGGGGCAGGCGGCCGCGACGCCCGACTGCGTCTTCTGGTAGCCCGCGCCGTCGTAGAACCCGACCTTGGACGGGAGCTGCGCGGTGGTGGGGGTGAGCACGACGTCGGCGTACCGGAAGATGCTCCCGGCGCGCCGCTGGAGGTAGGGGTCCATCCGCCGCGCGAGGGGCAGCAGGCGGCGCCCGACCAGCCGTCCGATCTTGGCCTCGACCTCGGTGCGGACCTCGGGCTCGGCGTTCGGCATGGCGTCGAGCCATTCGGCGACACCGGCGGTGCCGCGCGGGACGAGGCCCATGAACATGGGGCCGTAGTCGGGGTCGGCGGGGAAGACCTTGTGGCCCAGCTCGGTGAGGCGGCGCGCGAGGCGCTGGACGGCGAGGCGGATCTCGGGGTCGAGCTTGTTGGTCATGCCGAAGGCGGTCTTGAAGGAGACGGCGACGCGCAACCGGCCGGGCTCCCTCCGAGCCGCCTCGACGAACGGCGTCACCGGGGCGTCCAGCCGGTAGGCGTCCTCCAGGTGGCTGCCCGCGAGGACGTCCAGCAGCAGCGCCGCGTCCTCGACGCTGCGGGCGATGGGCCCCCACACGGTGATGCCCTTGAAGGGGTCGCGGTGCGGGAAGCCGGAGACGCGCCCGCGCTGGGGCTTGATGCCGACGAGTCCCGTCCAGGCGGCGGGGATGCGGATCGACCCGGCCCCGTCGGACCCGACGGCCGCGGCGACCATCCCCGCCGCGACGGCCGCCGCCGACCCGCCGCTGGAGCCGCCGGGGGTGTAGTCGGGGTTCCAGGGGTTGCGGGCGCAGCCGAATCCGGGCGACTCGCTGAAGGGCCAGAGGCCGATCTCGCAGGTGGTGGTCTTGCCGACGATGACGGCCCCGGCGGCCCGCAGCTTGCGGACCTGCTCGGCGTCCTCGGCGACCGGCTGATGATCGCCCTTGACGGCGAACGGCGTGGTCTCGCCCGCGATGTCGGTGTCGTCCTTGATGGCGACCGGGACGCCGAGCAGCGGCAGCCGCTCCCCCGCGGCCAGCCGCCGGTCGGCCTCGCGCGCCTCCTCGCGTGCGGCCTCGGCCCGCACGACGCGGAAGGCGCCGAGGGAGTCCCGCTCGGCGATGCGCGCCAGCGAGTGCTCGACCAGCTCGGCGGCCGAGACCTTTCCGGCGGCCAGCGCCGCCGCCTGCCCGACAAGCCCGAGATCGTCCACGTCGTCCACCCCATCACGTATCGTTCGTTCGAACGAACGATAAAGGAGTCCCGCGCGATGGGGAAGACTTGAGCCGGTGAGCAGCACACCCCGCGACCGCATCCTGCACGCCACCCTGCGCCTGATCGGCGAGCAGGGCGTCGGCGCCGTGACCAACCGGGCCGTGGCGCGCTCGGCGGGCGTCTCCCTGGGGTCGCTGACCTACCACTTCCCGAGCCAGACGGACCTGCTGCGCGAGACGTTGCAGACCTTCGTGGACGCGGAGATCGAGCGGATCACGGCCCACGTGACGCGGCTGCGCGAGGCGGGCCTGGACCCGGACCGGGCGGCCGACGAGGTGGAGAAGGCGATCATCGACTTCGCCGACGGCCCGGCGCAGATCGCGAACCTGGAACTGCACCTGCACGCGGCGCGGGACGCGGACGTGCGGACGACGGCGGTGCGGTCGGTGGAGGCGTACGACCGGCTGGCGACGGCGGTGCTGGCGGCCCTGGAGATCCCGGACCCGGAACGGCACGCACCGGCGGTGGTGGCGATGTTGTACGGGCTGGCGGTGCGACGACTGGCGACGGGCGACACGTCGGCGGCGGGAACGGCGGACGCGTTCCGGACGTTGCTGCGGGGGGCACTGGACACGGGGCCGTGATTCAGCCTTTCCG
>NZ_BCRO01000042.1 GCF_001552635.1 Actinomadura hibisca NBRC 15177
GGGCCAGAAGTCTGTCTCAATCAGGAACCTCAGTCGGACCTCAGCCGACGTACGCTTCGCTCTCCAGCCTGTGCACCTCCGCGTAGCTCCGATGTAACAACTCAGACGTTATGGGCCACCGCGCGCTGGGGGAACGCTCTTAAGCCTCGCTTAGGGAAGGGCTGAGCGAGACTTATTTCGATCATCTTCGGCGCTGGCCAGCGGAGCCGGACAGGGCCTTGTCCTCCTGCGTGACCTCGCCGAGAGAGCTTCCGGTCACGGATCTGCCCGTCGGGGAATACCCTCCGCTGGTCGGATGTCCGGAAAGGTATCTGCGAGGGTGGTCACCCGGATATCGAAGGCCGACAGGTAGGAGAGGGCATGACGCATCGGCAGCCGCTGCCCGCCGACATGTTCGACGAGCTGTGCCCGTCCTCGCTGTTGCCGTTCCGTTTCGGCGACAAGTGGGCGGCCTTGGTCCTTCGCTGCCTGGAGGGCGGGCCGCGCCGGTTCTCCGAGCTCCGCGTGCCGCTGCACCGCGTCACCCCCAAGGTGCTCACGCAGTCGCTGCGCGGCCTGGAGCGCGACGGTCTCGTCTCGCGCACGGTGCACGCCGACCCCAGAGCGGGAGTGGAGTACGCGCTGACGCCGCTGGGCCGCAGCCTGCTGGAACCGTTGGAGGCCGCGTGCGCATGGGCGGCGGAGCACTGGGACGAGCTGCTCGACGCGCAGGAGCAGCACGCGGCCCCGTGACCGGCCACCGCCGGGGACCGCGTGCCGAGTGGCAGGACGGTGTCACCAGCGCCCGGACACGAGATCTTGCGCTGGGGTGAGGTGGGCTTTGCCGCAACCCGGTGACAGGTCCGGTGTGGAAGGCAGCGGGGACGACGGGCGGGCCGAGCAGATCATGATGCTGGCGTTGCGGCTCGGCGACGAGATGTTCGTGTCGGGGGCGGAGACGCGCACCGTCGAGACGGCGCTGCTGGCGGTGACCGCGCGGCTCGGGCTGCGCGGCCTGGAGGCCGACATCAGCGCCCGCTCGATCCACCTCCAGTACCGGCCGCCGGGCGGGCCGCCGCTGGTGATGATGCGGGTCACCCGCACCGACGACGGCAAGGACCTGGACCGGATGGGCCTGGTGCACCGGCTGGTCGAGGAGATCGTGACCGGCCGCACCGACGCGGCGGGCGCGGACCGCGAGCTGGACCGCATCGCGCGCGTCGCGGGCCGCTGGCCGTGGTGGGTGCGGGTCGCCGGGGGCGCGGTGCTGGCCGCGATGATCTGCCTCCAGGCGGGCGGCACGGCCGCCGGGGCGCTGGTGTCGGCGCTGCTGCTGGTGCTGGTGGACCGGGGCGGGGTGCTGGTGTCGCGCACCGGGCTGCCCGGCTTCTACCTGGTGATGGCCAAGGCGGCGCTCGCGGTGGGGATCGGCCTGCTGTTCTTCGCGCTCGGCCTGTCGGGGCAGGCGGTGGCGGGGCTGGTCGCGGCCAACCTGGTGCTGCTGCTGCCGATCCTGTCGGTGGTGTCGTTGTCGGAGGACGCCATCTCCGGGTTCACGCTGATGGCCGCCGGGCGGATCGTGGAGGTCGCGATGACGCTGGGCGCGCTGTTCGTGGGCGTCGCCATCGCCGGTTCGCTGGCCCTGGACGCCACCGACTTCGAGCAGGACGCCTACGGCGTGAAGTTCGCGCAACTGCCGCTGGTGGTGGCGCTGGCCGCGGCGGCGGTGGGCGCGGCGGGCAACACGCTGTTCAACGGCGGCGCGGCACGGCTGCTCCCGGTCGGGGTGGGCGCGGGCCTGCTCACCGGCGCGGTCAACAACCTGGCCCGCTCGGGCCTCGGCCTGGCCGCGCCCCTGGCGGTGCTGCTGGCGGCGGCCGTGCTCGGCTGGGCCGCGACGCACGCGGGCCGGCGGCTGCGCATCCCGTCCACGGTGCTGGTGATCCCCGGCGTGACCGGCGCGCTCCTGCCCGGCCCCGACGTCTACCTGGCCCTGGTCAAGTACGCCTCGGGCGCGGCGGGAGCGTCGTCGGCGCTGATGGGCGCCCTCATCACCACCGCCGCGATCGGCGTCGGCGTCGTGCTGGGCAACTTCGTCGGGACCGGGCGGGCCGGCCGCACCGCCGCCGCCCGCCTCGGCATGGACGCCCCCTGACCGTCGTCCGGCGGGTGACGGTCAGGCCCGGGAGGGACGGCGGCCCACCAGGCGGCGCGAACGGCGGCGCGCCGGGGGCAACCACTTGGTGCGGAACCACAACTGGATCTGCGCCCCGCCCAGAACCGAACGGTGGATGCGCAGATGGCCCCCCGTGGCCTCGGCCGCGCGCCGCGCGATGTCCAGCCCCAGGCCCGTGGAGCCGCCGCCACTGCGACCCCGCTGGAGCGCCGCGTCCGGATCGGCGATCCCGGGGCCCGCGTCCGCGACCAGGATGCCCGTCACGCCCTGCCCCTGGTGCAGGGTCACGGCGAAGTCGGTGCCGTCGGGGGTGTGGCGGAACACGTTGCCCAGCAGCGCGTCCACGGCGGCGGCCAGCTCGGTGGCGGGGATCGGCAGCGGCGCCGCCTGCTCGGCCCCGATCAGCTCGCACCCCCGCCCCTCGTCCTCGGCCAGCACCGACCAGAACGCCACCCGGTCCCGCAGGACCTTGGCCGCGTCGCAACTCCCCCGGCCCGCGGGCTTGCGGGCCGTCCGGATGATCAGGTCCACCTCGTGCTCGATGCGGTCCACCGCCTGCCGCGTCTGGTCGGCCACCGGGCCCTCACCGAGCGCCTCGGCGTTCAGCCGCAACGCCGCCAGCGGCGTGCGCAACCGGTGCGACAGGTCGGCGGCCATCTCCCGCTCGGCCGCCAGCAGCTGCACCACGTGGTCGGCCATCGCGTTGAACGCCGCCCCCGCCTCCACCAGCTCGGGCGGCCCGTCCGGCTCGATGCGCGCGCCGAGGTCGCCCTCGCCGAACGCCGCCGCGGTCTCGGCCAGCCGCCGGGTCGACCGGATCATGCGCGCGCCCAGCCGGTCGGCGACCGCCACCGACCCCGCCACCAGCGCCGCCGCCACCGCCGTCATCACCAGCCACGCCTTCCACACCCCGCGCGACAGGTCGGCCGCCGGAAGGTGCACCTCCACCACCGCCGTCTGCCCGCCCTCCAGCGCCACCGGCTGGAGCAGCGCGTAGCCCCCGGGGACGCGCGCGGTGTGCGAACGGCCGCGCCGGGCCGCCTCGCCGAGCTGGGCGGGCCGCGCCCGCGACCCGTTGGCGTCCCGGGGCACGTCGGTGCCGTCGGGCAGGTGCACCGCCATCCGGTGCGCCGCCCCGGCCTGGGTGGTGGCCACCGCACGCTCCAGCGCGGCCGGATCGTCGGTCACCACCAGCACCGGCCCGAGCGCGCTGGCCTGGCGCTCGGCGGCCGAGATCGCGCGGTCCCGCGCGATCTCCCGGACGGTCAGCGCCAGCGGGATCAGGAACGCCAGCGCCACCATCGACGTCACCGCCAGCGACACCAGCACCAGCGTCCGCCTCATGGGCCCGGATCCGCCAGCCGCACGCCCACCCCGCGCACCGTGTGCAGGTAGCGGGGCTCGGCCGCGGTCTCGCCCAGCTTGCGGCGCAACCACGACAGGTGCACGTCGATGGTCTGGTCGTCGCCGTACGCCTGCCGCCACACCTCCGCCAGCAGCTCGCGCCGCGCCACCACCCGGCCCGGCCGCGCCGCCAGGTAGGCCAGCAGGTCGAACTCGCGCCGGGTCAGCTCCAGCGGCGCGCCGTCCAGCGCCGCCTCGCGCCGGTCCAGGTCGATGTGCAGGCCGCCGACGCGCAGCTCGGCGGCCGGGCCCGAACGCGACGAGCGGCGCAGCACCGCCGCGAGCCGGGCGCTGAGATGCTCGGCCGAGAACGGCTTGATGAGGTAGTCGTCGGCCCCGGCGTTCAGCAGCCGCACGATCTCCGGCTCGTCGTCGCGCGCCGTCGCGATGATGACCGGCACGTCCGACACCCCGCGCACCATCTTCAGCACCTCGCCGCCGTCCAGGTCGGGCAGCCCGAGATCGAGGATCACCACGTCGGGCGGGGCCTGGGTCACCTCGCGCAGCGCGTCCATCGCCGTCCCGACACTGCGCACCACGTGCGAGCGCGCCGACAGCTCGCGGATCAAGGCGGTACGGACGTTGGCGTCGTCCTCCACCACCAGAACACTCGCCATGCCCGCAACCTATGCCACCATGTGCTGATGCGTCGCGCGATGTCGTATGTTGCGCCGTGGGCAGTGGTCACCGCGCTCGCCGTGACGCTGTCGTGGCTCGGTGTGCGCGACGTCGTGCGCACGGCGGTGTCGGACCGTTCCGCGCCCGTCCCGGTGACCGGACCCGTGACGCACGCGAGCCCGACGGTGCGGCCGATGACCAGCCCCTCGCGCGGGGAGCAGTCCGCCGAGACCCCGAAGCCACCGGCGAAGCCGTCCGCCAAGCCGTCCACGAAGACGCCTGCCGCCGCGCCCAGCGTCGATCTGGGCGACGTGCGCAGCTACGCGACCCGGGGCGGGCGCGCCGCGCTGGCGCTGGCCCCGGGCAAGGTGGTGCTGGTGTCGGCGACGCCCGAGCCGGGGTTCGAGACGCGGGTGTCGGAGGCCGAGGGCTGGTTGCGGCTCGACTTCATCGGCGGGAAGGGCACGTCGTCGGTGATCGCGACCTGGTACCGGCAGAAGCCGGTCGTGCGGACCTACGAGTACTAGGCGAGGCCGTAGTCGGTGGCGAACGCGGCGAGGCGGTCGGCTGCCTCGCGGGTGCGCGTCCACGGCCGCACGATCAGGCGGTCCACGCCGAGCCGCTCCCATTCGGCGACCTCGTCGGGGCCCGACAGCTCGTAGGCGTGCACGGTGATCTCGAACGGGTCGTCGGCGCGCCCGGCCTCCTTGCGGAGGGCGTGCAGCCGTTCCAGTTGCGGGGCGGCGCGTTCGAGGGTCTGCGGCATGCTGATCCAGCCGTCGCAGAGGGACGCGGCGCGGCGCAGGGCGGCCCTGGACTCGCCGCCCGCCACGATCGGCAGCCGCGCCTGGACGGGTTTGGGCTCGAAGGCGACCTCGGGGAAGTCGAAGAACTCGCCGTGGTGCTCGACGGCGGGTTCGGTCCACAGGCGGCGCGAGACGGCGATGGCCTCGTCCAGGCGGCGGCCCCGCGTCGCGAAGTCCACCCCGGCGGCCAGCCATTCGCCCTCGTACCAGCCCGCGCCGACGCCGACGATCGTGCGCCCGCCGGAGATCTGGTCCAGGGTCGCGAACGCGCGCGCGGCCACGAACGGGTGCCGCAGCCCGTACAGGTAGACGGCGGTGCCGAGCCTGACCCGTTCGGTGACGGCGGCGAGCGCGCACAGGTAGGCGGGCGCGTCGAACAGCGGGGTCTGCGGCCGGATGCCGGGTTCCTCGGTGCCGGGGTAGCGGGCGGTGGACAGGTCGGTGGCGAACACCAGGTGCTCGGGCAGCCACACCGACTCGAAGCCGAGCCGGTCGGCGGCGACCGCCAGGTCCGTCCAGACGGCCGGGTGCACCAGGCCGAGCGGCACTCCGAACTTCACGCGGTCCTCCCTTCGGCGCGGTCGCGCCGGACGGCGGCGGGGTCGCGGTCGGCGGGGTCGCCGTAGCCCCCGCCGCCGGAGGTCTCCACCACCAGGGCCTCGCCGACGGCGAGGGGCTGGCGGGTGGCCTTGGAGCCGAGCGGTTCGCGGGTGCCGTCGGCGCGTTGGCGGTGGTAGCCGCCCGCGCGGCCGGGGGCTCCTCCGGCGGCGCCGGGCGGGGGCCGGTGCAGGCGGTCGCCGCGGGTGTCGACGCGGGCGTCCTCCAGCATGCGGATGACGGTGCGGGTGCCGAGGCCGCCCCGGTGGCGGCCCGCCCCGCCGGAGCCGGGGATGAGGGCGACCTCCTCGACGCGGACGGGCAGGCGCGCCTCGATGGGCTCGGCCTGGGGGATGATGTTGCGGCCGCCGCCGAACAGCGCGCCGGTGGCGTCCGCGCCGTCGTGGTCGGCGCGGGCCCCGGTGCCGCCGAGGTCGAACGACATGTGCAGCCAGGGCCGCCGCGCGCCGCTGATGCTGAACGCCTGGAGGATGCCGGACGCGGCCACGCCGCCGCCCGCCTCGGTGAGGGCGGCGAAGATGGCCTCCTCCGCCGCCGCGACCGTGCCGAACCGGCCGCCGCCGGGGAACGGCGGGGTGCAGTGCACGAGCGTGCCGGGCGGCATCCGCACCTCCACCGGCGCGAAGCAGCCCTCGTTCATGGGCAGGTCGGGGTCCACGAAACACCGTACGGCGTACATGACGCCGCCGTGGGTCTGGGAGAAGCCGGAGTTGACGGGCAGCGGGACCTGCTCGTCGGTGCCGTCGAAGTCCACCACGAGCGCGCCCGCGCCGTCGGCGGTGACGGCGACGCGCACGGTGTGGCCGTCGTCGAGGGTGTACTCGCCGCGGTGGGTCCCGGCGGGCAGCGCGGCGAGGCCCGCGCGCATGCGCCGCTCGGTGTGGGCGAGGTAGCCCGCGACGCCGCGGGCGAGGCCCGCGGGGGTGTGCTCGGCGATGATCTCTTCGAGGCGGCGGGCGGCGACGTTGGCCCCGGCGATGAGGGCGCGCAGGTCGCCCACGAGCTTGTCGGGGGTGCGGCTGTTGGCGGCCAGCACCCGTACGAGGTCGTCCACGAGCCCGGCGGCGGTGGCGACGCGGACCGGCGGGAGCTGGAGCCCTTCGAGGTAGACGTCGGTGGCGTCGGAGGCCATGCCGCCCGCCGACAGGCCGGACAGGTCGGCGACGTGGATCAGCGTGCCGGTGAAGTAGGCAGGCGCGCCGTCCACGAACACGGGCCGGAACACCAGCAGGTCGTTGGCGTGGATGCCGCCCTGGTAGACGTCGTTGAGCACGAACACGTCGCCGGGGCGCATCGCGGCGGCGGGATGGGCCTTCAAGACGTGCGGCAGCGCGCTGCGGAGGCTGGCGCACTGGATGAGCGCGGTGGACAGAGAGTGCGCGACGAGGCGGCCGTCGGCGTCCAGGATCGCGGCGGCGGCGTCGGCGCCCTCCACGATGAAGGTGGAGTAGGCCGAGCGCACCACGACGATGCTGGCCTCCTCGGCGGCCACGCACAGCGCGTTGCGGAGGATCTCGGCGGTCAGGTCGTTTTCTGGGGCCATGTGCCACTCTCCAGGAGCAGGGCGCCGTGGTCGTCGGCGGTGCCGCGCCAGCCGGGCGGGACCAGCAGCGAGCACTGCGGTTCGGTGAGGACGCACGGGCCGGTCAGGGTCTCCCCCGGCGCGATGCCGCCGCGCGCCCGGACGGGCACCTCGCGGAACGCGCCGTCCAGCCACACCCGCCGCGCGCCCGCGACGTCCGGGGCGGGTTCGGCGCGCGGGGTGTCGCGGGAGCCGGACGGCAGCACGGCGCGGACGCGGGCGGTGGTCAGCTCGGCCGGGTCGCGCAGGTCGATGCCGTAGGACTCGTGGTAGCGCTTGTAGAACTCCTCCGCCGCGCCCCGCACGACCCCGGGGGTGATCGGCCCGGCGGGCAGCTCGACGGTGAAGGCGTGCGCCTGGCCGGTGAACCTGATCCCCACCGAACGCGACACCTCCGCCCGGTCCACCGCCAGGTCCACGAGCGCGGCGCGTTCGAGGTCGGCGAGGACGTCGGCCAGTTCCCCGAGCCGGTCGCGGCCGACCGAGCACGACACCAGCTCGCCGACCGGGGCGAGGAAGGTCCGGGCCCGCTCGATGGCGAGGTCGGCGTGGAGCAGCCCGACGGCCGAGCCGACGCCCGCCTGCGGCGGCACCAGCACGCGGCCGATGCCGAAGCGCTCGGCCAGCCGCACCACGTGGGTGGGGGCCGCGCCGCCGAGGGCGACGAGGGTGAAGCCGCGCGGGTCGATGCCACGCCGCACCGTCACCACGTGGATGGCCGCGCCCATCTGGGCGTTGGCGATGTCGTGGACGGCGGCGGCGGCCTCCACGACCGGCACGCCCAGCGGCCCGGCGACGTGCTCGGCGATGGCGGCCTCGGCGCGTTCGGGCGACAGGCGCAGCTCGCCGAAGCCGTCGGGATCGAGGTAGCCGAGCACGAGGTTGGCGTCGGTGACGGTCGGCAGCTCCCCGCCGCGCCCGTAGCAGGCGGGGCCGGGGTCGGCGCCCGCCGAGCGCGGCCCGACGCGCAGCGTCCCGGCGTCCACCCAGGCGATCGAGCCGCCGCCGGAGCCGACCTCGGCCAGGTCGATCGCCGGGATCTTGATGGGGACGCCGGTGCCGGGGCGGCGGCCCCCGAAGCTGCCCTTGCCGCCCACTTGGAACTCGTGGGTGACGCCGGGCCGCCCGCCGCGCACCAGCCCGGCCTTGGCGGTGGTGCCGCCCATGTCGAAGGAGATCAGGTCGGCCAGGCCGCGCCGCGCGCCCTGCCGCGCGGCGGCGATGACCCCGGCGGCCGGGCCCGACTCGATCGTGTAGACCGCGCGGGCGGCGGCGAGCGCGGCGGGCAGCACGCCGCCCGCCGACTCCATGACGTGCACCGGCGCGGTGACGCCGAGGTCGCGCAGGCGGCCGCCGAGCCGGTCCAGGTAGGAGGCCATGACGGGGCCGACGTAGGCGGACATGAGGGTGGTGGTGGCGCGCTCGTACTCGCCCAGCTCCGGCCAGACCGAGGCGGAGGTGACGACGGGGACGCTCTCCGGCAGTCGCGCCCGGATGATGGCGGCGAGGCGTTCCTCGTGTTCGGGGTTGACGTAGGAGTGCAGCAGGCAGATCGCGACGGCCGCGACGCGCAGGGCGGCGATGTCGTCGGCGACGCGTGCGGCGGCCGTCTCGTCCAGTGGGGCGAGCACCTGCCCGTCAGCGGCGACGCGTTCGGGCACGGTGAAGGTGTGGGTGTGCGGGACGGGCGGGTCGGGCTGCTCGTAGGCCAGGTCGTAGCGCTCCTCCTCCACGCGTGCCTGCCGTCCGAGCGCCAGCATCGAGCCGAAGCCCTCGGTGGTGACGAACGCGACCGGAACGCCGGTGCGCTCCAGGATGACGTTGGTGGCCAGGGTCGTGGCGTGCACGAACCGGCCAACCTCGCCCGGCGCGACGCCGGAGGAGGCCAAGACCTGCTCGACGCCGCGCAACAGGCCGGTGGTGGGGTCGTCGGGGGTGGTGAGGGTCTTGGCGACGCGCACCTGGCCGTCGGTGCCGATGAGCACGACGTCGGTGAAGGTGCCGCCGACGTCGCTGGCGAGCGTGACGCCCGACGCGTTGCCTTCCGTGACGTCCGGCGCGCCATCCGCCGTGCCGTCTGCTGTGGCGCTCACCGGCGGGCTCCTTCCGGCCGCGCCTCGTCCAGTAGGGCGGCGCGCAGGCGCGCGCGGTGCACGCCGTCGTCACCCCAGGCCGGACGCAGCGCCCACACCCGGTTGAGCCAGATCTGAAGGTTCAGCTCGTCGGTGTAGCCGATCGCGCCGTGCACCTGGAGGGCCGCGCGGGCGGCCTGGTGGGCGGCGCGGTTGGCGGCGAGCTTGGCGGCCGACACGTCGCGCGAGGCGTCGGGTTCGTCGTGCGCGAGCGCGTAGGCGGCTCCGTAGACCAGCGGCGCGGCGAACTCCAGCGCGATCGCCACGTCCGCGAGCTTGTGCTTGACGGCCTGGAAGGAGCCGATGACCTGCCCGAACTGGCGGCGCTGCTGCGCGTACCCGACCGCCTCCTCCAGTAGCCGCCGCCCGGCCCCGACGAGCTGGGCGGCGGTGGCGAGCGCGGCGTGGTCGAAGGCGGGCGAGTCGTCGGCGTTCAGGTCGTCGGTGAACAGCGGGCGGGTGGCGTCCACCGACCGGACCCGGGTCAGCGCCACCTCGCCGTGCGGCGCGACCAGCGTCCCGGCGGCGATCAGGTCGGCGAGGTCGGCGTCGGGCAGGTAGGGCGACCCGGCCGACCGCGCGGTGACGGTGAGCGCCCCGGCGGCGATCTCGGCGTGCCGCCCGGCCGGGACGACCAGCGGCGCGACCGCGACGGTCTCGGCGAGCGGCCCCGGCACCGCGAAGCGGCCGGTCTCCTCGAACGCCAGCACGGTGTCCAGCGGCGTCAGCCCCAGCCCGCCGTGCTCCTCGGCGACGTGCGCGCCCAGCAGCCCGACCTCGGCCAGCGCCTTCCAGCCCGGTCCGGGCCGGGGCCCGGACCGCACGGCCTCGGGCGGGCAGGTCTTCTCCAGCACCTCGCGGACGGCCTCGGCGAGCAGCCGCTGGTCCTGCGTGAACGAGAACCTCATCGTGGCAGCCCCAGGACGCGTTCGGCGATGATGTTGCGCTGGATCTCGTTGGTCCCGGCGTAGATGGGCCCGGCCAGCGCGAACAGGAACCCGTCCAGCCAGCGCCCGGCGACGGGCGCGGCCGGGCCGAGCAGGTCGAGCGCCAGCTCGTGCATCCGCAGGTCCAGCTCCGACCAGAACACCTTCATCAGGCTGGAGTCGGCGCCCAGCTCGACGCCCTCGGCCAGCCGGGCGGCGGCGCGGAAGGTGTGCAGGCGGTAGGCGCGGCTGTCGGACCACGCCCGCACGGCGGCGTCGCGCAACGTCTGGTCGGCGCTGGCGCGGGCCAGTTCCAGCAGCCGGTCGGCGGTCGCCATGAACCGGCCGGGGCTGCGCAGGGTGAGGCCGCGCTCGGAGCTGGTGGTGGCCATGGCGACCTTCCAGCCCTGGCCGACGCCGCCGAGCACGCCGTCGGCGGGCACGAACACGTCGTCGAAGAAGATCTCGGCGAAGCCGTGCTCGCCGTCGAGCTGCGCGATGGGCCGGACGGTGACGCCTTCGCTGTCCAGCGGCAGCATGAAGTAGGTGAGGCCCCGGTGCCGCTGCGATTCGGGGTCGGTGCGGAACAGCCCGAAGCACCATTCGGCGTAGACGGCGCGCGAGCTCCAGGTCTTCTGGCCGTTGAGCCGCCAGCCGTCGCCGTCGGGGGTGGCGGTCGCCCGGAGCGCGGCCAGGTCGCTGCCCGCCTCCGGTTCCGACCACGCCTGCGCCCACACGTCGTCGGCGCGGGCCATGCGCGGCAGGTGGCGGCGCTTCTGCTCGTCGGTGCCGTAGGCCAGCAGGGTCGGGGCGAGCAGGAAGACGCCGTTCTGGCTGACCCGGCCGGGCGCGCCCGCCGCCCAGTACTCCTCCTCGAAGACCAGCCAGTCGAGCAGGCCCGCGCCGCGCCCGCCGTACTCACGCGGCCACGACACCGCCGACAGCCGGGCGTCGGCCAGTCGCCGCTCCCACTCGCGGTGCCGCTCGAACCCCTCGGCGGTGTCCATCGACGGCAGCGGCTCGCGCGGCACGTGCGCGGCCAGCCAGTCCCGGACCTCGGCGCGGAACGCGTCCTGCCGTGCGCTGAATGTGAGATCCACCCGACCTCCGAACGAGACCAAACTAGCGATCGCTTGGTACGGTAACGGCCATGCTGCTCAAGGACAAGACGGCCGTCATCACCGGCGCGGGCCCCGGGCTGGGCCGCACGCTGGCGGTCCTCATGGCCCGCGAGGGCGCGGACGTCGCGGTCGCGGCGCGCGGCGCGGGCACCCTGGAGAAGATCGCCGCCGAGGTGGAGGCGGAGGGGCGGCGGGCGCTGGCCGTGCCGACCGACGTGTCCGACCCCGGGCAGGTGCGGGGGCTGGCCGACGCCGTCATGGAGCGTTTCGGGCGGGTGGACGTTCTGGTGAACGCGGCGTTCCCGGGCACGCACCGCAAGAACGTCCTGGACATGGACGACGCCTACCTGGAGCAGTGGCGCCGGACCGTCGAGATCGCCGCCTACGGCACGCTGCTGTCGTGCCGGTACTTCGCGCCGCACATGGTCGCGGCGGGCGGCGGCTCGATCGTGAACCTGACCTCGATGTCCAGCCGCGTCGGATACGCGGGACGTTCGGACTACGCGGCCGGGAAGTCGGCGGTGCACCTGCTGTCGCACTGCCTGGCCGACGAGCTGGGGCCGTCGGGCGTGCGCGTCAACTGCGTCGCGCCCGGCTGGATCGCCAGCGGGACGCTGGACGACTGGATGCGCGCCCGCGCCGCCGCCGAGGGCACGACCTTCGAGGAGGTCCGCGCCCGCGACGTGGCGGCGATGGCGCTGCGCCGCATCGCGTCGGAGGAGGACGTGGCGCGCGCCGTGATCTTTCTGGCGTCGGAGCGGGCGGCCGCGACGACGGGCGCGACCCTCGACGTCAACGGCGGCCAGCAGTTCACCTGAGCCGGACTTCAAGCGGACCCCACGCGAGGTGGTCGCGCTGCGCCGGGGAACGCCGAAGCCCTGACCCGGAGGCCGGGCCAGGGCTTAGGGCGGCGTGCGTCGGCGCGCGGTCGTCAGGACCCGGCCGCCGCCTTCTTCGGCGGGCGGACCCTGTGCCAGACCGCGCGCACGTAGCCGGTCAGCCGGTCGCTGAGCCGCCGGGCGGCGGGGAACTCGGTGCCCAGCAGCCCGAGCCCGGCGAACAGGACCACCAGGCCGGGGCCGGGCAGCACCATCAGCAGCAGGCCGACGACGATCAGCGCGCCGCCGGTGACGGCGACGGCGACCTTGCGCACCAGCCGCAGCCGGGACGGGGCGGCGCTCCCGGCCGCGGTCTCGGTCTCGGGCCGTTCGGGCGCGGTGACGGTCACATGCTCTCCTCTGGGCGTCGTTGGCGTCCTTGTCCTGTTCGACGTACGGGAGGGCCGCAACGATCCCGCGAGAGGTTGTGAGCACCGCCATAGGCGTTCCGGAAACCCCGCCGGATCAGCGGTGGTTCAGCCGCACCCGCGCCAGTTGCGGCGAGAACACCAGCGGATCGTCGGCGAGCCGCACCTTCAGGTAGGCCGTTCCGGCGGGCAGCGCCTCGGCCGGGGTGAGCACCGCGCCCTTCCAGCCCAGCGCGGCGTCCACCTTGTAGCTCGGGGACGACGCCAGCGCGACCGGCCGCCAGGTGGTGCCGTCGGCCGAGACCTCCGCCGTCACCTTCCCCAGCAGCGCGGTCACCTGGTAGACGGTCAGCGCGAAGCTGGTCAGGCCGGGCTGCCGGTAGACCACCCAGCCGGGCGCGAAGCCGGTGCGCTTGAGGCGGGCCGCCTCGCCGGAGAACGATCCGGGGTTGGCGGTGTCGATCGCCAGTCCGGGGCTGTGCGCGTGGGTCTTGCGCAGGTCGGCGAGGTCGTCGGTCCAGGAGCGGGTGCCGCCGGTGGCGCGGACCTCGCCGGTGGAGGTCAGCACCACGACGCCGCGTCCGGGCAGCGTGACGGTGAGGTCGCCCGTCAGCCGCACGGTGCGCTTGGGCACCGGGTAGCCCTCGGCGTCGGCGGGCCGGTCGTCCTCGAAGTAGCGGTACTCGGCCAGCGTCGCGCCGGGCGCGGCGTCGGGGACGCGCAGGGTGAGGGTGCGGGCGGAGCCGGTGTGGTTGACGACGGCGATCGACAGGCCGTCGCCGGGCGTGCGGGCGGCGGTGACGCGGACGCCCGCGTACCCGGTCGCCGGGGCGTTCAGGACGCGGCTGCCGCGCGGGAAGCAGCGGCTCAGCAACGACCAGGTGTAGAACCACGGGCGCAGGTCCAGGTCGCTCACCGGGTAGCCGTCCCGGCCGCCGAGGGAGTTCCAGAAGCCCCAGCCCTTGAGGTTCTTGCTGCCGTACTCGCCGCCGGTGTGCTGGGCGTCGTCGAGGTTCCAGGCCGCCACGCCCGCCAGGCCCGCGCGCATCACCTGGACGGCGTAGTCTGCCATCTGCACGCCGTACCGGAAGCCGTAGCGCTCCTTCTGGGTGTCGGGGGCGTGCATGCCGATCTCGGGCACGTCCAGGCCCCGGTCCATGCCCGCCTCAAGGACCATGAACGGCTTGGCGGCGGTGTCGCGGTTGTCGATGTACTGGCGCTGCCACCACAGGCGCTGCTCCAGGTCGCCGCGCTCGACGTTGTAGACGTACTCGTACTTGTGCACGTCGTAGGCGCCCATCAGCTCCTTGCCGCGCTCGACGGTCCGGACCACCCAGCTCTCGCTCTGCCCGGACAGCAGGTCGGCGGTCTTGCTGAGCACGTCGTCGGCCTCGGTGGCGTCCGGGCCGACGAGCGTGATCCGGCCGAGCAGCCCGCGCCGCGCGATCTCGGCGTGCATGTTGCGGGCCGAGGTCAGCCACGGGTCGAAGGGACCGTAGTCGGGGAACCAGAGGTTCGGCTCGTTGTGCAGGTTGTAGTGCTTGGGGCAGGTGTAGCCGCGCACGTTCAGGACCTGGTGCAGCAGGTCGCCGACAAGGCGGGCCCAGCGCGGGTCCTCGGCCTTGAGGTTCAGCGGCGGGCCGGACGGCGGCGACCACTCGCCGAGCACGACCTCCGCGCCGTTCTGCTCCGCCCAGTCCAGCATCCGGTAGAACGACCGCATCTTGGCCGAGTCCCAGTCGTAGACCGGCTCGCCCGCCGCGTCGAAGCCGGTGCAGTACCAGCCCGCGCCGATGACCACGCGCAGCACTTGGGGCCGCATGAACGCCAGCCGCCGGTGGACCAGCGCCCACTGCGCGTCGGTCAGCTCGGTCTCGAACGGCGAGAAGTGCACGCCGAGGCCCTTGAAGGTGGCCTGCTGGACGTTGTCGAGATGCAGGGCCACCGTCCCGGCCGTTGCAAAGGCCGGGCGGGCGGCCAGGGTCGGGAGGGCGAAGCCGCCCGCCGTCACGGCCGCCGTGGCGGTGCTCAGCTTGAGGAACCGGCGCCGGTCCGGCCTGGCGTTCTCGTTCACGGGCGCTCCACTCGCTCCGGGCGCCGGGCGGGGGGAGCCCGGACCCCAGGATGCAATCATGAACATTGCTCACGTTTCAAGGGTCCGGCGGCTTCCGGCAGGTCAGCGCAGTGGCGTTCAGCGCAGCGGCATCACGAACATCGCCGTCGCCTCGACCGTCGTCCTGCCGTCCGGTCCGGTGATGGCGGCCTCCGCGAAGGTCTTGCGGCCCTCCACGCGCGTGACCTTGGCGGCGGCGGTCAGCGGCACGCCGTGCGGGGTCGGGCGGCGATAGCGAAGGTCCAGCGTGGCGGTCATGCCCGGGGTGCCGTTGGCGGCGGCCGCCGCGCCCAGCAGCTGGTCCAGCACCATCGCCGACATGCCGCCGTGCACGAACGAGGGCGGCCCCTCGTAGACGCCGCCGAGCACGAAGCTCGCGCGGGCCGACCCGTCGGCGCCCAGCTCGATCTCCACCGGCGGCGCGATCGGGTTGAGCGGGCCGCTGACCGGGCTGGCGAGCTGGCGCACCGAGCCGTCGGGGCCGAGCCGCGCGACCGGCGGATCGGTGCGCCGCGCCGCCGACAGCCGCTCGGTCAGCGCGGCGACCTCGGCCGACACCGCCGCGACCTCGGCCGGATCGACGTCGGTGTGCACCACCGCGTCGGTCAACTCCCGCACGCGGGCGGCCAGCTCCGCCAGGGCCGTCACCTGCGCCTCGCCCAGCACGTGCCGCTCCCGTGTGGCGAACACGCGCCGCATCGCCGCCTCGGCCCCGCTCATCCGGCCTCCCAGTGCCCGTTGACCGAACCTGATTCTAGATCGTCGGCGGGCGGGGCTCAGACCGGTCCGGCCAGCGGCACGCCGGGCCAGCGGACGGTGCGCAGCGCGCCCAGGTCGGCGAGGGCGACCCGTCCCTCGGCGGCCAGCGTCGCCAGCACCCCGGCGGCCTGCGCGACGGTGACGTGGCGGCCGTGCGAGCATTCGGCGGCCGGGTCCAGGACCTCCATCCACAACACGGGCGTCCACGCCACCGGGCCCGGTTCCCAGATCGCCTGCACGACGGTGCCGGCGACGTCCTCACAGGTGATGAAGCTGCCGTCGCGCGGCACCAGCGCGTGCAGCAGGTCCCGGCACTCCCCCGTCGACGCGGGCCTGCCCTCCTCGTACAGGGCGCGCGCGTAGTCGCAGTAGGTCACGATGAACGTTTCCGGACGTAATTCGACGTTATGCGGGTTTTTTGGCTGGTCATCCGGCCTGCGGGCGCGCTTTTCGTCGGTCACGCGGGGATTATGGCCAGCGCCGCCGTCGTCGCGGACGGCGTTGCGGCGTTACGCCCGGAAGCGGTCAGGTCGCGGGAAGGTCACCGCAGGCGAAGCGCACGGTCTCGTCCAGCGTCAGCGACCGGCCCCGGCCGTGGTGCCGGGCGAAGGCGTCGCCGCCGAGCGCGGCGCGCGCCTGCGCCTCCAGCTCGCGGTGCTGGCTCTCCAGCGCCGCGTCGCCCAGCCGGGGCACCCCGACCTGCGCCGGATAGCGGGCCGCCGCGCCCAGCAGGATCGCGCCCTCGGCGAAGCGACGCTGCCGCGCGAACACCCAGCCCAGCAGCTCGAAACTGTTGGTGAGGCCGACCGGGTCCTCCATCCGCCGGAACATCGCCAGGCAGGACCGCAGCTCCGCCGCGCAGCGGTCGGCCTCGTCCTGGAACCAGTGCGCCAGGGCCCGTACGTACCCGGCCCAGGCGCGGATCCAGCACTCCTGCGGGGCGTCGGCCAGCAGCCGTCCGGCCTCGGCGCACTCGGCCAGCGCGGCGGCGGACGCGCCGGTGCGGGCGCGGTGGAAGCCGCGCAGCACCCGCAGCATGATCAGGTCGTTGCGCAGGCCCGCCTCAAGGAAGACCTCCAGCGCCTCGTCGAAGCAGCGCTCGGCCCGCGCGGCGTCGCCCATGAACGTGGCGGCGGTGCCCAGCGTGCGCTGCGCCCGCGCGTACCCGACCGCGTCGTGGGTGCGTTCGGCGAGCTTGATGGCCTCCGCCAGCAGCGGCAGTGCGGTGGGCGACTCGCCCTGGTTGGTACGGAAGTAGGCCGCCTGCCACAACGCCTCGACACGTTCGGGGCACGGCTCACGCACCGCCGCCAGGCCCCGGTCCAGCCAGTAGCGGCCCTCGGTGAACCGCGACACGCACATCCACGCCGGGAACAGCGCGGTGGCCAGCCGCAGCCCGGCCCGCCCCTCGCCGCCCGCCGTGAAGCAGAACTCCAGCCCCACGCGCAGGTTGTCGCGCTCGCCCTCCATGCGCCGCACCCAGGCGTACTGGCCGTCGGTCAGCCAGGCGGCGGACGCGCGCGACGCGAGCCGGGTCATGCAGTCGCGGTGCCGGACGCGCAGCGGGCGGGCGTCCTCGACGGCCTCCAGCCACGCCGCGCCGTACTCGCGGACGGTGTCGAGCATGACGTACCGGCCGGGCCCGGCGCGCTGCACGATCGACTTCTCCGCCAGGCCCGCCAGGTGCTCGGCCACCTCGACCCGGTCCAGCCGGTCGTCGGCGCACACCTCCTCGGCCATCGCCGCGTCGAACCCGCCCGCGAAGACCGACAGCCGGGCCCACAACAACCGCTCGTGCGGGGCGCACAGCTCGTGGCTCCAGCCGACCGTGGTGCGCAGCGCCTGGTGCCGTGTCAGCTCCGACGGCCCGTTGTCCAGCACCCAGAACAGCACGTCCAGCCGCCGCACGAGCCGGTCGAGGCTGAGCGAGCGCAACCGCACCGCCGCCAGCTCGATGGCCAGCGGGATGCCGTCCAGCCTCCGGCACAGCAGCTCGACCCGGTCGCGGTTGGCGCGGGTGACCGTGAAGCCGGGCACGGCCTCGGCGGCGCGGGCGGCGAACAGCGCGACCGCGTCGGCCGCGCCCTGCGGCCCGTCCGGCTCGTCCGGCACCGCCAGCGGCGGCACCACCAGCACCTCCTCGCCGGGCACGTCCAGCGGCTGCCTGCTGGTGACCAGCAGCCGCAGCTCGGGGCATCCGGCCAGCAGCGTGCCCGCCAAGGCGGCGCTCTCGGCCACCAGGTGCTCGCAGGTGTCCAGGATCAGCAGCGCCCGCCGGTCGCGCAGGAAGCCGGCCAGCAGCTCCAGCGGGGTGCCGGCCATGCTGTCGCGCAGCCCCATCGCCTCGGCGACGGTGTCGGGCAGCAGCGCCCCGTCGCGCAGCCCGGACAGTTCCACCAGGTGGACGCCGCCGGGGAACGACAGCGCCGCGTCGCGGGCGGCGCGCAGCGCGAGGCGGGTCTTGCCGACGCCGCCCGGCCCGGTGAGGGTGACCAGCCGGACGCGCTCCAGGGCGTCGCGGACCGCGCGCAGCTCCCGCGCCCGCCCGACGAAGCTGCTCGCCTCCGCGGGCAGGTCGTCCCAGGGCCGCCACGGACCGTCCATCGCGCCGCCTCTCCGCCACCGACCGACCTCAGTATGCGACCGCCGTCCCCTTCCCACGACCCCTTCGCCGCGATTTCAGTATGTGAAATCAGGCGGAGGCGCCGAGGTAGGCGGTGCGGACGGCGGGGTCCTCGCGGACCCGCGCGGGCGGGCCGTCGGCGATCACCTTGCCGAGGTCGAGCACCACGACGCGCTCGCAGGCGGCCATCACGAAGCCGACGTCGTGCTCGACCAGCAGGACGGTGGCCTCCAGCCCGGCGACGACCTCGCCGAAGCGGGCGGCCTGCTCGCCGTCCAGGCCGGAGGTCGGCTCGTCCAGCAGCAGCACGCGCGGCTCGTCGGCCAGGGCGCGGGCCAGCTCCACCATGCGGCGGCGGCCGATCGGCAGGTCGGCGGCGTAATGGTCGGCGAGGTCGGCGATGCCGCAGCGCTCCAGGACGGCGCGGGCGTGCTCGCGGCGGCGGTCGGCGAGGCGGCGGCGGGCGCGCAGGCCGAGCAGGTCGGCGGCCAGGCCGCCGCCCCCGCCGTGCCATTCGACGGCGGCCAGCACGTTGTCCAGCACCGTCAGGCGGCCGAACACCTGGGGGCGCTGGAAGGTGCGGCGCACGCCGAGGCGGGCGCGCTGCACCGCTCCGGCGGCGGTGACGTCGCGGCCGTCCAGCCGCACGGTGCCGGTGGTGGGGCGGCGCAGGCCGGTGATGACGTCGAACAGCGTGGTCTTGCCCGCGCCGTTCGGGCCGATCACCCCGCAGGTCTCGCCCTCGGCGACGGTGAGGCCGACGCCGCTGAGGGCGTGCACGCCGCCGAACCGCACGCCGACGTCCGCGATCTCAATCACCGCTGTCCCCCACTCCCGCCAGGCCCAGGTAGGCCGAGGTCAGCCGGTCCTGGTCCACCTCCGACCGGGTGCCCGTCCAGGAGACGCGGCCCGGTTCCATGAACGCGACGGTGTCGGCCAGCGCCAGCACCTCGCCCGCCTTCTCCTCCACCACCAGCAGCGCCACGCCCCGGTCGCGCAGTTCGCCGAACAGCTCGAACACCTGCTCCACCACCAGCGGGGCCAGGCCGAGCGAGGGCTCGTCGGCGATGAGCACGCGGGGCGGGCGCACCAGGGCGGGCGCGAGCGCGAGGATCTGCTGCTCGCCGCCCGACAGCGCCCCGGCGGCGACCGCGCGGCGCTCGGCGAGGCGGGGCAGGCGGCGGTAGACGTCGGCGCGGTCGGCGGCCGAGGGCAACCAGAGCGTCAGGTTCTCCTCGACGGTGAGCGCCGGGAAGACGCCGCGTCCCTCGGGGGCCAGGTAGAGGCCGTCGCGGGCGCGCAGGTGGGCGGGGCGGCCGGTGACGTCCTGGCCGTCGAGCAGGACGCGCCCGGCGGTCGGGGTGAGCGTCCCGGCGGCGACCGCGCAGGCGGTGGACTTGCCGACGCCGTTCGCGCCGAGCAGCGCCACGACGCTGCCCGCCGGGACGGCGAGGTCCACGCCGCACAGGACGGTCGCGTCGCCGTATCCCGCGACGACGCCCTCTAGGCGCAGCACCGCGTCCGCCGGTTGCGGGGCCTGCGGCGTGTGGGAGATCTCCACCGCCTCGGCCTTCCTCGCGTGCCGTTTGCGACGGCGGTAGCGCTGCTCGGCGAACTGGGCCAGCACGCCGTCCGGGTGCTTGGCCAGGATCACCCCGCCCAGGCCGAACAGGACCAGACCGACGTACTGCGAGTCGGTGACCAGGTGCAGCACCTCGGGCGACAGCGCCATGACCAGGCCGCCCAGCACCGCGCCGCCGATCCGCCGCACCCCTTGCAGGACGACGACCGCGAGCCAGACGAAACCGGTGAGCGCGGGCAGGTCGGTGGCGGTGATCTGGCCGTTGAACGTCGCGTACAGCACCCCGCCGAGCCCGGCGATGCCCGACGCCAGCGCGAACAGGGTGATCTTGGCGCGGGTGGCGGAGACGCCGATCGCGGCGGCGGCGGTCGGGGCCGAGCGCACCGCGAGGACCGCGCGGCCCGACGCCGAGCGCTCCAGGTTGCGGATCAGCAGCGCGACCAGCCCGATGACGGCCAGCAGCAGCACGACGCGCACGCGCGGGTCGTTGGTGTCGGCGAAACCGAGCGAGAAGGCGGGCAACTTCCAGCCGACGGTGCCGTTGGAGAACGCGTCGATCTGGAACAACACCTGGTCGGCCAGCAGCGCCAGCGCGAGCGTCGCCAGGGCCAGCACCCGCCCGCCGAGGCGCAGCGCGGGCAGGGCAACCAGCACCCCGGCGGCGACGGCGGCCAGCACGCCGATCAGCACGGCGGCCGGGAACGGCAGGCCCTTGCTGAAGGCGAGCCCGGCCGACAGCGCGGCCAGCGCCGCGAACGACGCCTGCGCCAGGTTGACCATGCCGCCGATCCCGGTGACCACCACGAACGAGCAGAAGACCAGCGCGAGCACCAGGCCCTGCGCGACCAGCCCGACCCAGTAGTCGTCGCCGAGGGTGAACGTCCACACCAGCAGCGCCGCCAGCGACACGCTCCACGGCAGCGCGCGCCGCCAGCGCGGCAGGTCGGCCAGGTAGTCGGGCGGCGGCGCGTCCTCGGCGATCGACCCGGCGACGCGCTGCCGGGACCGGCCGAGCACCAGCAGCCCGGCGAACAGCAGGATCGCCGGGACGGCCGTGCGGAACCCGGTGACCTTCTCGGCGAAGTCGGCGTACCCGGCGACCAGGTTCTGCACGACGCCGAGCGCGAGCCCGGCCGCGAAGGTGACCGGGATGGACTGGAGGCGGCCGAACACCGCGGCGGTCGCCGAGGCGAACAGCAGCACGGTGAAGGCGTTGGAGTCCAGGCCGAGCGCGGGCACCGCCAGCACCCCGGCGAGGCCCGCCAGCGTCGAGCCGAGCATCCACGCCTGCGCCGAGGCGGCGTCGGCGTCCACGCCGCGCATGGCGGCCAGCTCGCGCCGGTCCACGGTGGCGCGCATCCGCAGGCCGAGCGGGGTGTGCCGCATGACCGCCCACAACACACCCGCCGCCAGCACCGCCAGCACGAAGGTGGTGAGCTGGTCGGAGTCGAGCGCCACCCCGCCGAACGGGTGCCAGCTCTGCACCGGACGCGGCCCGAGCCCGCGCGCGGACGCGCCCTCGGTGACCTTGGGCAGGTCCGCGCCGAAGGTGTCCACCAGCACGTCCACGGTCCACAACCCGAGCGCGGGCAGCGCGATCGTCAGGCCGATGGTGGCGACGATCTGCGCGGTCTCCCCCGCGCCCGCCAGGCCCCGGAACATCAGCCGGTGCAGCAGCAGGCCCAGCAGCGGCGCGAAGACCGCGACGGCCACCGGCCCGGCCAGCCACACCGGCCAGCCGAGCCCGGCGGTCAGCTCGAAGAACAGCAGCGCGGTCAGGAAGCCCACCGCGCCGTGCGCGAAGTTGAACACCCCGGTGGCCGCGTACGACAGGGTCAGGCCGGACGCCAGCAGCGCGAAGATCGCGCCGGTCACCAGGCCGCTCAGCACATAACCGGCCAGTTCCGTCACCGGTCACCTCCCCAGCGGTTCGGGGCCGTCACAGCTTGGTGTTGTCGAAGCACTTGAGGTTCTGGGCGATGGTGAATTTGTCGCCCTGGAGCCGCACCAGCGCGCCGCACCCGTTGGACTCGGTCTTGGCTGCGGGGTACTGGATGCGGCCGAAGCCCTTGTTCTCGTAGGAGAAGTTCTCGGCGGCCTTGTAGAAGGAGTCGCGGGTCAGGTCCTTGCCCGCCTTCTCCAGCATCTTCAGGAACACCTCGGCCGACCAGTAGCCGGTGGCGGCGTGCTGGTCGAGGACGGCGGACGCGCCGCCGGTCTTCCGCAGGTCGGCCTTCATCTGGGCGACCTCGGGCGCGTCGGACTCGTAGGGCTCGAACTGCGGCGCGGCGTAGACGCCGTCGAGGGCCTGCCGGGTCTGGGGGTCGGCGAGCACTTTGGGGTCGTAGGAGGTCGCGTCGGTGATCAGGCCCTTGTACCCGGCCTTCTTCAGCGCCGCGTACAGCCCGGAGTTGAACTTGCCGCCCGCCATGACCGAGACCACCACGTCAGGGGCCTTGCCGCCGGCGCTCTTCATGATCTTGTTGACGTAGGGCGACCAGTCCTGCGGCGGGGCCTGGGCGGGCAGCGCCGCCGAGGTGCCCGCGAGCGCGAACCCTGCGGCGGTGAAGGACTTGCCGATGGTCTGGATGCCGTACTTGCTGGCGGTGGAGTCGGTGGCCTGGATCCACGCCGTCCTGCCCTTGCCCCCGCCGAGCTGCGCGGCGACCTGGTTGCCCCACCAGGTCTGGGTGCCCTGGCCGGGCTTGGGCGCCAGGCAGCCGTTGAACCCGAACGCGCTCTGCTTGCCGCACCAGAACGGGCCGGTCGCCCAGCCGAACCACGGCACCTTCTGCTGCTCCAGGAACTCCGCGCCGCCGAACTGCGGGGCGCTGACCGGCAGCAGCGCGAACACCTTCTCCCGCTGCACCAGCTTCTTGGCGGCGGCGGCCCCCTTGTCGGGGGCCATGCCGTCGTCCTCCACGCCGATGAACTCGATCTTGCGGCCGTGCACGCCGCCCTCGGCGTTGGCGCGCTCGAAGCGGGCCTTGGCGCCGAGCTGCGCGCCGCCGGTGGAGTAGCCGGTCGCGCTGGTCACGGTGAGCACGCCGCCGACCTTGACGGCCGTGCCGGTCACGCCCGCCGTGCCCCCGCCGCCACCGGAGGAGGACTCGTTGCTGGTCGCGCAGCCCGCCAGCAGCAGCGCGGCCGCGGTGAGGGCGGCGGCGCGGGGGATGGGGGACGTCTGCATGGCGCGCCTCCGGTACGTGATCGGACATGCGAAAGGGCACGGGCGAACGAGGGCGCGGCATCGGACATGACCTAGCGCTCGTTTGGGCGTGAGCGTAAGTTCGCCTTCCGGCGGCTGTCAACGATTCCGGGCCGCTATACCAAGCAAGTGCTTGGTGCTACCGTGATGCCGTTCAGCGCGCGGCCGGGGAAAGGCGGGACCAGGTGACGGGCACGACGGCGGGGACGGCGGGGACGAGCATGCGGGCGGCGCTGCTGCGGGAGTTCGGCGCTCCCCTGGAGATCGCCGAGGTGGCGGTGGCCGACCCGGGGCCCGGCGAGGTGCTGGTGCGCATCGCCGCCTCCGGGGTGTGCGGCTCGGACCTGAAGGCCATCGACGGCAAGAGCCCGGTGGTGACCCACCTGCCCTGCGTGCTCGGCCACGAGAGCGCGGGCGTCGTCGAGCGGACCGGGCCCGGCGTCACCGCCGTCAAGCCCGGCGACCACGTCGTCATCGCGATGAACGGGCCGTGCGGCCGCTGCCGCAACTGCGCGCGCGGCCGGGTGCACCTGTGCAGCGGCAGGGCCCGCATGACCGCCATCATGGGCCTGATGGCCGACGGCACCACCCGCCTGTCGGCCGGCGGCGAGGTCGTGCGCCCCTACATCGGCATCGGCTCGTTCGCCGAGAAGGCCGTCGTCGGCGAGGCCATGTGCGTCAAGGTCGCTCCCGACGCGCCACTGGACCTGCTCGCGCTGACGGCCTGCGGCGTGGTCACCGGCGTCGGCGCGGTGCTCAACACCGCCGCCGTGGAGCCCGGCTCCAGCGTGCTGGTGGTGGGGTGCGGCGGCGTCGGGCTGAACGTCGTGCAGGGCGCGGTGCTGGCGGGCGCGACGACGATCATCGCCGCCGACGTCGTGGAGTCGAAGCTGAAGCTGGCCGAGCGGTTCGGCGCGACGCACACCGTCCTGGCCGACGACCTGCCCGCGCAGGTCGGCGCGATCGTGCGCGGCGGCGCCGACTACGCCTTCGACGTCACCGGCGTCCCGGAGGTGCTGACCAAGGCGTTCGCCGCGACCCAGCCGGGCGGCACCACCGTGATGGTGGGCAGCCCCGCCGCCGGGAGGAACCTGGAGATCCCGCCGGGCACGCTGTTCGGCTCGCGCCGCCTGATGGGCACCCAGGGCGGCGACGCCAACCCCGCCCGCGACCTGCCGCTGCTGGTGGACCTGTACCGGCGCGGCCGCCTGGACCTGGAGGCGCTGGTCAGCGAGCGGGTGCCGCTGGAGGAGATCAACGAGGCGGTGGCGCACGTGCGCGAGGGCGCCGTCGCCCGCTCGGTCATCGTCTTCGACTGACCCGTCCGGCCGACCCGCCGGATGGACGCCGACCCGCCGCGTCCGGTTCCATGGTGCCCTGCTCTTTCACCGCATAAGCGAACAGGAACACCAGTGACCGATACGCCGCCCTCGTCATCCGGTGCCGACGATCAGCCGCCGCCCCACCACTCCCCCTACGGGCAGGCGCCCGGCGCCGCCCCGCCGCCGGGGTACGAGCCCCCGCCCGGGTACGGGCCGCCGCCCGGCCAGCCCTACGACCCGAGCTGGGGCTACGGCCCGCCCGGCGGCCCCTACGGCCCGCAGCGCGGCGGCTCCTCCGACGACACGACGATGGCGCTGATCTCCTACCTGCTCATGTGCGTCACCGGCTTCATCGGCCCGCTGGTGATCTACCTCATCAAGCGCAACGAGTCGCCGTTCGTCCGCTACCACGCCGCGCAGGCGCTGAACTACCAGATCTCGCTGCTGCTGCGCGCCCTGGCCCTGGCGGCGGTCTGCGTCCCGGCGGCGCTGCTCGCCGACCAGCCGGCGCTGTTCATCCCGCTCGGGGTGGTCTACCTGGAGGCGGTCTTCGGGCCGTGGGTGTTCGGCGTCATCGGCGCGGTGAAGGCCGGGAAGGGGCAGTACGTGCGCTTCCCGACCTTCTTCTGCTTCCGGATGGTCCGCTAGCCCACACGTCCAGCTCACAGGTAGCGCGTGAAGTCGTCCAGCACCGGCAGCACGGCGTCGCGGTCCGCCGACGGCACGCGCAGCACGACCTCCTCGACGCCCAGCGAGGCGTAGTAGTCCAGCTTCTCCGGGGACGGCAGGGTGCCGAACGGCACGACCGGCACCATGTCCCGGCCCTCCTTCGCGCACGCGGCGCGCAGGTCCGGCAGCGCCTCGCGGATGCCCGCGCCGCCGATCGGCATCCAGCCGTCCCCGTATTCGGCGATGTGCGCGAACAGCGTCGGGCCGGGCGCGCCGCCCAGCAGGACCGGCACGCGTCCGGCCGGTTTGGGCCAGGACCAGGCCGCCTCGAACGACACGAACTCCCCGTCGAAGGCCGCCTCCTCCTTCGTCCACAACTCCCGCATGGCCAGCACGTGCTCGCGGACCATCGCGCGCCGCCGCTTCCAGGGCACGCCGTGGTCGGCGGCCTCCTCGGCGTTCCAGCCGTAGCCCGCGCCCAGCACGAAGCGCCCGCCCGCGATCCGGTCGAGCGTCGCGATGGCCTTCGCGGTGACGATCGGGTCGCGCTGGGCGGGCAGGCAGACGCCCGTCCCCAGCGTGATGCGCCCGGTCACCGCCGCCGCCGCGGCGAGCGAGACGAGCGGGTCCACGGTGCGGGCGTACTCCTCCGGCAGATGATCCACGCCGGTCGGGGCCGGGGTCTTCCGGGAGACCGGGATGTGGGTGTGCTCGGGGACGTACAGGGAGGCGAAGCCCCGGTCCTCGGCCTCGCGGGCCAGCTCGTGGACCCGCATCGCCCGGTCGGTGGCGAACATCGTGACGCCGAGGCGCATCCGGCCGCTCCTCTCCTTGCGCGACATGCGTCACACCCTATCCACTTAACCAAGCGATTGCTCGGCTCGTGGGTATTGATGTAGCGTGCGCTTGTTCGGGAACAACGGCCGGAGAGGGTGCCCATGCCATTCGCTGACCTGGGGGATGTGCGCCTGTTCTACACCGACGACGCGCCCTCCGACAGCCCTTCCCACGAGGCCGCGGGGCGGACCCCGCTGCTGCTGGTGCACGGCTTCGGCGCCGACTCCCACGACTGGGCCTTCCACATCCCCGGGCTGACCGCCGCCGGGCACCGGGTGATCGCCCCCGACCTGCGCGGGCACGGCTACTCCTCGGCCCCCGGCTCCGGCTACCGGCCGCAGGACCTGGCGGGCGACCTGGTGCGGCTGCTGGACCTGCTCGGCGTCGAGCGCGTCACCGCGTTCGGCCACTCCATGGGCGCGCTGGTCGTCAGCGCCCTGGCCGTCGAGCACCCCGCGCGCGTCCGGGCGCTGGTGTGCGTGGACCCCGGGTACGGGCAGCCGCCCGAGATCGCCGCGATGTTCCCCCCGATGATCGAGGCGCTGCGCGGCGACGACCCCTACTCCGTCGCGCTCGCCAACGACCGGTGGTGCTACACCCCCGCCTCACCCGGCTGGTTGCGCGAGTGGCACCGCCGCAAGATCCTCGGCACCTCACCCCAGGCGCTGGCCCACGCCTTCGCCGCCATGTACGAGGGCGAGGCCCAGTTCGGCGTGCGCCCCGCCGCCGACGCCTACCTGGCCCGCCGCGACTGCCCGGTGCTGTCGTGCTGGTCGGCCGCGCAGGCCGCCTCGGCGGACTGGGAGAACGGCCTGTTCAAGCATCCCGCCTCCCGGGCCCTCGCCTGGCCCGGCGGCGGGCACCGGCTGCACGTAGAGCGGCCGGCCGAATTCCTGCTCGTCGTCGACCAGTGGCTCGACGAACTCGACAAGGAGAAGTCCGCGTGAAGTTTTCCCTCTTCCTCAACCCGCAGATTCCGGGCTCCGGCTGGGCGGCCGAGGAGAACGCCAAGGCCAAGCGGCCGATCGGGCGGGACGTCGAGTCGTACCAGAAGTTGCTGCACGAGGTGCGCGAGATCGCGGTGCACGCCGACCAGATCGGCTTCGACGCGCTCATGATGACCGAGCACCACTTCCACTCCGAGGGCTTCGAGTTCTCGGTGAACCCCCTGATGTTCCTGACCGACCTCGCGGCCCGCACCGAGCGCATCCTGCTCGCGCCGCTCGGCATCGTGCTGCCCGCCTGGGACCCGATCCGGGCCGCCGAGGACGTGGCGCTGCTGGACCACTTCTCCAAGGGCCGGCTGCGCCTCGGCGTCGCCCGCGGCTACCAGAACCGGTGGATGAACGTGCTCGGCCAGCGCTGGCACGCCGCCGCCGCGCGCTCGGACGGCTCCAAGTCCGACACCCGCAACTTCGACGTGTTCGGCGAAGTCCTCAAGATCATGAAGATGGCGTGGGAGCAGGACTCGCTGCGCTACAAGAGCGAGGTGCTGGACTACGAGATCCCCGCCCCGTTCAGCGGCATCGAGGGCTGGCCCGCGCAGGAGTGGACGCAGACCTTCGGCGCGCCCGGCGAGATCGACGAGAACGGCCTCATCCAGTCGGTGTCGGTGTGCCCCAAGCCCTACCAGAACCCGCACCCGGAGTTGTGGCAGCCGTTCACCGTCTCCGACCGCTCGGTCATCCGCGCCGCCCAGGAGGGCATCATGCCGTGGATGTTCACCCCCAACCCCGACGACCACGCCGCCAAGGCCAAGCTCTACCAGGAGGAGTGCGCCAAGCAGGGCAAGGACTACAAGCTCGGCGAGCACACCGGCATCCTGAAGATCGTCGGCATGGCGGACACCCGCGAGGAGGCCATCGCCACCTACGGCAAGGGCATGCAGAAGGACTTCGCCTCGTTCTTCGGCCCCTTCGGGTACCTGGAGGTGCTGCGCAAGAAGGAGGACGACAGGCACCAGCCCATCTCCCCGGAGAAGGGCGACTTCAAGCGCATGAACGAGGTCGAGATGGCGCTGCTCGGCACCCCCGACGACGTCAAGCGCGGCATCCAGCGCATGCTGGACCGCATGCCCGACCTGGAGTGGTTCGGCCTGTTCATGCAGGGCCAGCAGGGCGTGTTGCCGCTCGACACGGTCAAGCGCAACCTGGAGATGTTCGCCACCAAGGTCATCCCCGAGTTCCAGGACTGACGCGGTGGAGTTCTGGCTCGGAGCGGCCTTCGTCGAGACGTCCGAGTTCCGCGGCCTGGCGCAGGCCGCGGACCGCCTCGGCTACGACACGATCGCGGTGTCGGACCACATCTTCTACACCGACTACGACGCGTCCTACCCCTACACCGACACCGGCGCGCCGCCCTACCAGCCCGACACGCACTGGCCGGACGTGTGGGTGACGATCGGCGCGATGGCCGCGGTGACCGAGCGCGTGCGCTTCGCCACCAACGTCTACATCGCCCCGGCCCGCGACCTGTTCACCGTCGCCAAGGCGGTGTCCACGGCCGCGGTCCTGTCCGGAGACCGGACGATCCTCGGCCTCGGCGTCGGCTGGTGCAAGGACGAGTTCCTCCAGACGGGCCAGGACTTCCACACCCGGGGCAAGCGCCTGGACGAGATGATCCCGGCGCTGCGCGAGTTGTGGAAGGGCGGGATGGTCGAGCACCACGGCGAGCACTACGACTTCGGCCCGCTCAGCATCGCCCCGGTCCCGGCCGAGCCCGTCCCGCTCTACATCGGCGGTGACAGCGACGCCGCGCTGCGCCGCGCGGCCCGTGTCGGCGACGGCTGGATCGGCAACCGCATCTACTCCGAGGAGCAGCTCGGCGACCTGCTGGAGCGGTTGTCGGGCTTCCTCGCCGAGCACGGCCGCACGCTGGCCGACCTCAAGGTGATCGCGCCGATCGGGGCGATGCCGTCGGCCGACCTGTACCGCAAGTGGGCCGACCGGGGCGTGTCGGGGACGATGGCGGCCCCGTGGTGGCTGGCCACGCCGGAGGAGAAGGCCCGGCACGGCACGGGCCTGGACCTCAAGGTCGCCACGATGGAGCGGTTCGCCGACGAGGTCATGGCGAAGATGTAGCCCGTTCGGCAGCCCTGCCCGACAGCCCTGTCCGGCCGCCCGCAGGACGGCCGGACAGGGCTCGCCCGGTTCTAGCCGCCGTCCGTGATGCGCGCGACGGCGCGGACGGGCGCGCCGTCGTGCTGGAGACGGATCGGGAACAGCGACACCTCGATCCGCCGCCCCTCCTCCTGGGCGTCCAGAAGCAGAGCGAGATCGGTCAGGTTCTCAGCGATCACCGCGTGCGCGCCCAGCAGCACCCGGTGAGTGGCCAGGGAGAAGTCCGCGTCACCCGGCGGCGGCGTGCGGTCCACGCTCAGCGCGTCAACGCCCACCGTGCGGACCCCGGTGGCAACGATCCGCTCGGCCAGCTCCGGCGACGGGTACGGATGGGCGAGGTAGCCGTCTGTCCCCCACTGCCCCGCCCGGCCCGTGGCGATGAGCAGGATCGTCCCCGGCTCCAGCCCGTCCGGCAGCCGCTCGGGCCCGATCGGGGCGCGGTCCGCGACGTCGCGCGCGTCCAGCACGACGGCCGGACCGAGGAAGCGGGTCAGCGGCAGGTCGTCCAGGCGCGGCAGGGCGTCGTCGATGTGGCACGGCGCGTCCACGTGCGTGCCCGTCTGCGATCCCATGTGCACCGACCGCACGTGGACGCCGTCGGCCGGGACCGTGAGCGCGGCTGACAACCGCACCTCCGGGTCGCCCGGGTAGACGGGCATGCCCGTGGTGATCGCGTGGGTGAGGTCGATCAGGTCCATCGGCCCATCATCGCGTCCGATAACGTGATCAGGTGCTACCCCATGTGACGGCCATCCGGTACGTGACGCCGCTGCGCGAGGGCGGGTCGTTGCCGGGCGTGGTCGAGGCCGACGACCTCGGCACCTACGTGATGAAGTTCCACGGCGCCGGGCAGGGCCGCAAGGCCCTGATCGCCGAGGTGGTCGCCGGCGGGCTGGCGCGCCGGCTCGGGCTGCGCGTGCCGGACCTGGTGATCATGGACCTGGACCCGGTGATCGGCCGGCACGAGCCCGACCCGGACGTGCAGGACCTGCTGAAGGCCAGCTCCGGCTGGAACCTCGGCGTGGACTTCCTGCCCGGCTCGCTGGGCTTCGACCCGCTGGGCTGGCGGCCCGACCGCGGCTTCGCCTCGCGCGTGCTCTGGTTCGACGCCTTCATCGGCAACGTCGACCGCAGCTGGCGCAACCCCAACATGCTGGTGTGGCACGGCGAGGTGTGGCTGATCGACCACGGCGCCTCGCTGATCTTCCACCACGCGTGGGCGAACGCGGCGCGCCTGTTCGCCGGGCCCTACGACGTGGACGACCACGTGCTGACCCCGTTCGCGACCGGCCTCGCCGCCGCCGAGGCCGAGCTCGCCCCGCGGATCACCGAGGGGCTGCTGCGCGAGCTGGTGGCCGAGGTGCCCGACCGCTGGCTGGAGGGTGAGCCTGGCTTCGCCGGGCCGGACGCGGTCCGCGACGCCTACGTGGAGATCCTGCTCGACCGCGCCGGACGGCCGCGCGACTGGCTGCCGGAACTGGACGTCAGCGGGCACCGCCCCGACACCGGGTCGCGGCGTGGCGAGAACCGTCCCGGCTGGCTCGGAGGCCCGGTGTGAGCGAGTGGTCCAACATCACGCCCGGCGCGGAGCGCAAGGTCTTCGAGTACGCGGCGCTGCGGCTGGTGCCGCGCCTGGAGCGCGGCGAGAGCATGAACATCGGCGTGGTCGTGTACTGCCGCCCGCTGGAGTACCTGGGCTGCCGGGTGCATCTGGACGAGCCGCGGCTGCGGGCGCTGGACAAGGGCCTGGACCTGGACGGCATACGCGCGGCGCTCGCGGGCGTCTCCGGCGTCTGCGCGGGTGGCGAGGCCGCCGGGCAGGCCGCCGCCGAGCCCGCCGGGGCCCGGTTCCGGTGGCTGATGGCCCCGCGCAGCACGATCGTGCAGCCCGGCCCGGTGCACTCGGGACTGACCACCGACCCCGAAGCGGAACTGGAACGACTGCTGGACCTGCTGGTCAGGTAGGTCCGGTCAATCCCACTCCCAGCGGATGCCGTGGTAGCCGGCGGCCAACCCGAACTCGATGAAGTGCACGCTGCGGTAGCTCGACAGCCGCAGATCCGCCGCGTCCTTCAGGCTCGTGCGCGCGTCCGGCCGCCAGGTCCGGTAGCAGCGCGCGGGCAGCGCCGCCGGGTGGAACCGCACCTCGATCAGATACTCGTGCTGGGGCGTGTGGAAGCCGCGGCCCTCCTCGGCGATCGGCGGCCCGGTCTCCTCGAACCCGAAGCCGTACTCCAGCAGGTAGGTCTCGCCCCGGCCGAGCGCCCGGTCGAACAGCAGCTCGGCCGCGATCAGGCCGCTGGCCTCGTCCACCCGCACCCGCCCGAACCGGCAGCCGTGCGCGGTGCGCGAGGACGGCAGGGCGCGCTGCGGGTGGTGGTAGACCGCGACCCAGCGGTCCACGCCGCGCTGCTGGGCCTGGAACACCGCGCGGGTGCGCATCTCGGCCAGCTCCCGGCGCGGCCCCACCACGTACTGGTCGTGCAGGCTGAGGCCGGTGAGCTGGCGCGCGCCCCGGTCGCCGATCTCGTCCAGCAGGTCGCGCACGCCCGGCTCGGGGCACAACTCCTCCACCGGCAGCCACGGCCCGGCCGACCGTTCGGCGGTGGGCCGCAGCAGGGTCAGCAACGAGTGGCGGGGCAGCTCCAGGATCACCTCCAGGCCGCGCACCGCGCGCAACGAGTCGGCGCGCTCGGGCCGGGTCCGGCCGCGCTGCCAGTAGCTGAGGGTGGACAGGCTGACGGCGATGCCCTGCTCCTCCAGCCTGCGGCGCAACGCCTCCAGGCTCAGGCCGCGCGCCTGGATCGCCGCCTGCAACGCGACGTTGAACGGGCCGTACTGGAGCATCTGGAGGAGATCGTCCTCGGTGACGGTCTGCACCCTGTGGCCTCCGGATCGGATCCGGCCGGGCCCCCGTCACGGCCCTTGACAGTCGGGTTTGCGATCTCAGCGTTCACTGTAAGGCCCGGCGCGACCCCTGCCAAGCGATCTCATTCCCACTCCCACTCCAGCCCGATGACGCCGCGCCGGACGTCGGGCAGCACCAGGTGCGCGCTGCCGGACGCGCCGATCCACAACTCGCCGAGCCGTTCCCGGGCGGCGATGCCGGTCTCGGCCGAGTAGCCGTAGCAGCGCGCCGGGTACACCTCGTCGTGGAAGCCGACGATCGCCAGGTAGTCGCGCACCGGGCGCGCGAACCGCCGCTCGTAGCGGTCGGCGGCCGGGCCGCCGGGCGGCGGCCTCAGCTCGTACTCCACCACGGCGGTGCGGCCGGTGGCCAGCACCCGGTCGAAGACCAGCTCGAACGCCACCAGCCCGCCCTCGGCGCGGACCCGGCCCGCCCGGCAGTAGCGCAGGCCCGTCAGCTCGAAGCCCTCCCGGCCGCCGTCGGGGCCGTCGGGGCCGAGCCGGTGCACGCACACGACCCGGTCCACGTCGTCGCCGGTGGCGCGCAGCACCTCGCGCACGCGCAGGGACCGCAGCGCCCGGTCGGCGCCGATCCCGATCACGTCGTGGACGCTGACGCGCTCCAGCCGGTGCTCGCCCGAGCGGTCCAGCTCGCCGACGACGCGGGCGTGCCGGGCGGGGTCGGGCCACAACTCGGCGGCCTCGGGCGCGCGGTCGTCCAGCAGCCCGGTCAGCACGCCGGGCGGCACCCCCAGGATCTCCTCCAGCGCCGCGACGACCGCGCGGGAGCGGGGGCGGCTGCGGCCGCGCTGCCAGTAGCTGAGGGTGGCCACGCTGACGGTGAGGCCGCGCGCCGCGAGCCGGTGCCGGACCCGTTCCAGGGTCAGGCCGCTGGCCTGGACGGCCTCGCGCAGCGCTCCGGCGAAGTCCACGGCCGGATGGTATCCCCAGAACGGGGGAAACGATCAGAAAAGGACGGACATGAACGCGCCGGTCTCGGCGAACCCGACCCGGCGGTAGGCGGCGCGGGCCCGGGTGTTGTAGTCGTTGACGTACAACGACACCGTCGGCGCGATCGAGCGCAGCGACTCCTGCACCAGCGCCGCCATCCCGGCCACCGACAGGCCCCGGCCGCGCAGGTCGGGCGGCACCCACACGCCCTGCACCTGGCAGGCGCGCGGGGTGACCGCGCCGACCTCGGCCTTGAACATGACCCGGCCGTCCTCGATGCGGGCGAACGCGCGGCCCGCCCGGATCAGCTCGGCGACGCGGGCCCGGTACAGCACGCCGCCGTCGCCGACGTTCGGGGAGACCCCGACCTCCTCGGTGAACATCGCGACGCAGGCGGGGTAGACGACGTCGAAGTCGTCCATGCCGACCCGCCGCACCCAGGGGTCGGCGGGGACCGGCGGCCCGGCGGAGGTCGCCATCACCGGCTGGACCGAGCGCACGGCGCGGGGCGGCCCCCAGTAGGGGGCGAGGAAGTCCCACAGCTCGCCCACCGCGTCCACCGGGCCGACGATCGAGGAGCAGCGGCGGCCCTGGGCCTGCGCGCGCTCGGCGAACGCGCGCACGGCCTCGGGCCCGGCCGCGATCGGGATCAGGTTGGCGCCCGAGTAGCACAGCGCCGTCAGCCGCCCGTCGCGGGGATAGCCCCACATCTGGGCGCCTAGCCGGCGCGGGTCCAGCCCGGCGGCGTGCACCCGGGAGCCCACGAAGACGTTGGACACCGGGTCGGCGTCCAGGATGGCCAGGACCTCATCGCGGTGCCGGTCGTCCAGGACCCGCACCGGCAGCGATCCCAGCATGCGCATGTTCCCAGCCTATGACGGCGCGACGGGGGGTGCGGCCACCGGCTCCCTTACCGGCCGGTCACCTGCGCCTCCGGCACGGCGTTCGGCCGATGCGGGGCCGGGCGGGCCGGGGGCCTTGCAGGTGAGGTCGGGACCGGGCCGGTCCGGGGGCAACGATCCGTCGCCCAGGTAGGCGGCCACGGCCTTGTCGACGCAGTCGTCGCCGCTCATCGCCACACCGTGGTTGCCGCCCCCCTTCTGCACCACCAGCCGCGACCCGGGCAGCAGCCGGTGGGTCTCCACGGCCCCGTCGTAGGGGGTGGCGGCGTCCTCGGTGGCCTGCACCAGCAGGATCGGCGGCAGCCCGGGACGGCCCTGCACGCGCGGCTTGGCGCGGCCGGGGGCGGCCCAGGTCGCGCACGGGGCGTTGTACCAGGCGTTGCCCCAGGTCTCGAAACGGTAGCCCGCGCGGTAGAGCCGCCAGTTGTCGGCGTGCCAGCGTTTCCAGTCGCGGGGCCAGGCGGCGTCGCGGCACTCCACGGCGGTGTAGACGGCGTAGTTGTTCTGGTCCAGCCACCCGGGCGGGTTCCACGCCTTGGACAGGGCGGCGGCGTCGTGCTTGACGACATAGGCCGACAGCAGGCGGGCGTGCGCGGGCCAGGAGTAGTTGGCGTACCCGTCGGCCAGGAACAGGTCGTCCAGTTCGGTCGCGCCCACCCTGCCCTTGGCGGGCTTGGCGCGCAGGGCCTTGCGGGCCCTGGCGTAGGCGGCGGCGACGGCCTTCCGGTTCTTGCCGAGCCGGTAGGTCTTGTGGTGCTTGGCGATCCAGGCGAAGTACGCCCGGATGCGCTTCTCGAACGCCACGTTCTGTTCGAGGTTGCTCTTGTACCAGACGCTGCTGGGCTTGACGACGCTGTCCAGGACCATCCGGCCGACCCGGTCGGGGTACAGGGTGGCGTAGACCGCGCCCAGGTAGGTGCCGTAGGAGTAGCCGAAGTAGTTGAGCTTGTCCTGGCGGAGCGCGGCGCGCACGACGTCCAGGTCCCGCGCCCAGGTCTCGGTGCCCATGTGCGGCAGCAGCCGGGGGTAGCGCTTGGCGCAGTCGGCGGCGAACGCGCGGGCGCGCGCACGCCAGGCGCGTTCGGCGGCCGGGGCGCGGGGCACGGTGTCGGCGCGCGGCTTGCCGGGATACTGGTAGGACCGGTCGCAGATCATGGCGGGTTTGCTGGCCCCGACGCCGCGCGGGTCGAAGCCGATCCAGTCGTAGCCGGCCGCGACCTGCTCCGGCAGGCCCTGGGTGAAGATCTTCGGCATGTCGCGGCCGTGCGCGCCGGGGCCGCCCCGGTTGAGCAGGACCGCGCCCCGGTAGTGCTCGCGGTCGGTGGCGCGGGCCCTGGAGAGCGCGAGGGTGATCTGCTCGCCGCCGGGGCGGGCGTGGTCCAGCGGCACCCGGACGGTGCCGCACTCCAGGCCCTTCAGGGCGCCCTGCTCGACGGGGTCCTTGTCGGGGCAGGGCTTCCAGGCGACGGCGGGGGGCGGGGCGAGGGGCGGGAAGGGCAGCGGGACGGACGGGAGGCCGGACGGGAGATCGGGGCGCGTCCCGGGCTGCGGGTCGGCGGGGGCGGCGGACGCGGGGGTGAGCAGCGACCCGAGGGCCGCGGCGGCGACGGCGCCCGCCAGTGCGGTCTTTCCAGCGGCGTTCAACACTCCGGTGTTCTATCGGCGGCACGACCGCGCGGCGCTGTGATCTGGACTTGCGCGTTTCCAGCGGAAAAACGGCGAACGGCCGCGAGACCACCGGGGTCTCACGGCCGTTCGCGCGGATCGTTACGGGCGGCCGACCGGCAGGTCCTTGCCGGCCGGGGCCACGGCGGACTTCACCGCGACCGGGTTCGGGTCGTTCAGCGCCGGGACCGCCTTGCAGTAGGCGTCCGCGCCGGGGCGGCCCTTGGGCAGCGCGCCGTCGTTCAGGTAGGCGGCCACCTTGTCGTCCAGGCAGGCGTTGCCGTTGAGGGTGTTGGCGTGGGTCTTGCCGCCGATCTCCTCGACCAGCCGCGAGGACGGGAACAGCTTGTGCATCTCGGTGCCGCCCGCGACCGGCGTGGCCGCGTCCAGCGTGGACTGCACCAGCAGGACGCCCGGCAGGCCCTTGCCGCCGTGCAGCGGCAGGCGCGGGCCGCCCTTGAACGGCCAGAACGCGACCGGGGCGTTGAACCAGACGTTGGACCAGGTGTTGAAGCGGTAGCCCTGCTTGTAGAGGCGGGCCGCGTCGTTGTGCCACTTGGCCCAGTTCCGGGGCCAGGGGGCGTCGGCGGCCTGCACCGCGTTGTAGACGGCGAAGGAGTTGTCGTCACCGCCGGGGTTCAGGTAGTCCAGCAGCGGCCCGGCGTCCTTCTGGTTCGCCCACGCCGACAGCGCCTGCGAGAACGGGATGTAGTAGCCGGTGTTGTACCCGGCGCTCAGCACGATGTCGTCCAGCTCCGACGGCCCGATCTTGCCGCCGATCGGGGCCTTCTTGGCGGCGGCGCGGATCGCGTAGTAGCGGGCCTCCACGGCCTTGCCGGTCGTGCCGAGGTGGTAGAGCCCGTCGTACTTGGCGATCCAGGCGAACCAGAGCTTCATGTTGCGCTCGAACGCCTTGTCCTGCTCCAGCTGGGCGTCGTACCAGACCGTCTTCGGGTTGACGTTGCCGTCCCAGACCATGCGCTTCACGCGGCCGGGGAACAGCGTGGCGTAGGTCGCGCCGAGGTAGGTGCCGTACGAGAAGCCGTAGTAGCTGATCTTCTGCTGGCCGAGCGCGCCGCGCAGCGCGTCCACGTCGCGGGCGACGTCGGTGGTGCGCAGGTGCGGCAGCAGGTAGCCGAACTTCTTGGTGCAGTCCCTGGCGTACTTGGCCGACTTCGCGATCCAGACCAGCTCCTCCTTCGCCGAGGAGGGCACGTAGTCGGGACGGATCGGGTTCTGGTAGTTCGGGTCGCAGCTCAGCGCGGGCTTGCTCGCGCCGACGCCGCGCGGGTCGAACCCGATGATGTCGTACTTGGCGGGCACCTCGGGGTGGCCGACGCCCTTGAACCAGCGCGCCAGCCCGGCACTGTAGGCCAGGCCGCTGCCCCCGGGACCGCCGGGGTTGACCAGCAGGACGCCCTGGTAGTTCTTGCGGTCGGTGGCCTTGACCCGCGAGACCGCGATCGAGATCTGCTTGCCGTGCGGCTTGCGGTGGTCCAGCGGGACCCGCAACTGCCCGCACTCGGCCAGGCCCTCCAGGTCGCCGGTGCACGGGCTCCAGGCGATGGCGGAGACGGCGGCCGGTGCCGCGGCGGGTGCGGCCGGTGCGGCGCCCGCGGCACCGGCGACGACGGTGCCGCCGGTCGCCGCGATGGCCGTCGCGGCGGTCAGGACAACGATTGTGCGCACTGCGCCCCCTTGATCGGCGGCCCGGCGCGCCCGCGTTCGGCGGGCGGGGGGAGCCATGCCGATGAGTAGCCGATGAGTGGGATGAGGCAGATTGTGTCCCTTGTCGGCTTCGTGGCGGCAGGGGGCGGGGCGAGCGGATACCCGATCGTGACGAGATCCGTGGAACTTCGTAATGATCGAAAACGTACGGGGCCCCGGGGTCGCACCCGGGGCCCCGCCGTCACACCGCCCGCGCCGCGGGCCGCGCGACTACTTGATCACGTCGTCGAACACCGGCGCCGGAGCGCTCTTGGCCTGCACACCCGCCGGCGGCACGGGGTCGCCGAGCTGCGGGACGTGCACGGTCTTCTTCGACGGCAGCTTGCCGCTCAGGAAGTAGGCGTCGAAGTAGGCGTCCACCTTGGCCGAGCCGCGGTGCACGATGCAGTGCGTGCGGTCGCCGTCCTGGACGACCAGGTGCGCGCCCTTGAGCCGCTTCTGCATGTCCAGCGCGCCGCCGTACGGCGTGGCCGCGTCGTTGGTCGACTGGAACAGCAGGATGTTCTTCGGCAGGTCACGGGTGCGGCCGATGTCCACCGGCTTGCCCGCCTTGGCCGGCCAGGTGAGGCACGGCGCGTTGAACCAGACGTTGCCCCAGGTCAGGAAGGGGTGCTTCCTGTTGATCCGGGTGTTGTCGCGGTGCCACTTCTTCCAGCTCGTCGGCCACTGGACGTCGGTGCACTGCACCGCGTTGTAGACGGCGAAGTTGTTGTCGTCGGAGCCACCGGTCGTCTGGGCGCCGAAGGTGCCCGCGAAGGTCGCGAGGTCGCCCTTCTTGTAGGCCGACAGGCCCACGGCGAAGGTGTGCCACACGGCCTGGCTGCGGCGGTAACCGGCGTTCTGGATGACGTCGGTCAGCTCGTCCGGGCCGACCGCCACGCGGGTGCCGTCCAGGGTCTGGTAGACCGGCTTCTTGGCCAGCTTGGCGCGCAGGCCGTAGAAGAAGCGGCGCACGTCGGCCTGCTTCTTGCCCAGGTGGTACACCGAGTCGTACTTCGCGATCCAGCCGAAGTAGTAGTTCATGTTCTTGTCGAACTCGACGTCCTGGTTGAGGTTGGCCTCGTACCAGACGCCCTTCGGCCCGACCACGCCGTCCAGGGCCATGCGGCCCACGCGCTTGGGGAACAGCGTGGCGTAGGTCGCGCCCAGGTAGGTGCCGTAGGACGCGCCGTAGTAGTCGAGCTTGCTGTTGCCGGTGGCGCGGCGGATGGACTCCAGGTCCTTGGCCGAGTCGACGGTCTTGATGTGCTTGAGTAGACCGATCTTGTCGGCCTTCGCGCACGCCTTGCTGTAGGCCGCCGACTTCTTCAGCCAGATGGCGACGGACTTGCGGTCGCCGGTGCCGTAGTCGGGGCGCGGCGCGTTGCTGTAGTTGACGTCGCAGCTCAGCGCCGGGACGCTGCGGCCGACGCCGCGCGGGTCGAACCCGATGACGTTGTAGGCGGCCTGCATCGCCGGGGAGTTCTGGGCGAACACGCGCGCGCCGAAGCCCGCGCCGCTGCCGCCCGGGCCACCGGGGTTGACCACGATGTCGCCCTTGGCCTTGCCCGTGCCGGTGTGCGGCGTGCGGGTGAGCTGCAGGGTGATCTTCTTGCCGTACGGGCGGTTGTAGTCCAGCGGCACCTGGAGCTCGGCACAGCGGATGATCTCCGACACCTTGACCGGGCTGAGGCCGTCGTACGCCTTGACCTCGTTGACGAGGTCGGCCTGGCAGGTGTGCCACTTCAGGCCGCCCGTGGTGGGGGCGGGGGCGGCGGACGCGGTGCCGACGGCGCCGAGGCCGGTCAGGCCCAGGCCGGCGGTCGCCGCGACGATGACGACTCTTCTCACTGAATCACTCCTCCTGCGCGGGTCCGGGAGCCGAACCCCAGCGCATGTCGGGAGGAGCCTGGTTAATGCGACATAAGGGACGCCAGTGCTGTTACCAAAACGTGATCAAGGTGTTGGAACTCCGCAAAGCGGTAAGGCGTTTCCGACACCGTTCCCCGGACACGGCGAAGGCCCCCGGGGATCACCCCGGGGGCCTTCGACCGCGTTCTGGCGTCAGCTCACGACGACTTCGGCGCCGGGCCCGCTCACCGACCCGTCCTCACCGATCTCCACACCCATCTCCTCAGCGATGCGCATGGCCTCCTCGATCAAGGTCTCCACGATCTGCGCCTCCGGCACGGTCTTGATGACCTCGCCCTTGACGAAGATCTGCCCCTTGCCGTTGCCGGAGGCCACGCCGAGGTCGGCCTCGCGCGCCTCGCCCGGCCCGTTGACGACGCAGCCCATGACGGCCACGCGCAGCGGCACCGGGAAGCCCTTCAGCCCCGCGGTGACCTCCTCGGCCAGCGTGTAGACGTCCACCTGGGCGCGACCGCAGGACGGGCACGACACGATCTCCAGACCGCGCTGGCGCAGGCCCAGCGACTCCAGGATCTGGTTGCCGACCTTGATCTCCTCGACCGGAGGCGCCGACAACGACACCCGGATGGTGTCGCCGATGCCCTGGCTGAGCAGCGCGCCGAAGGCCACCGCCGACTTGATCGTGCCCTGGAAAGCGGGCCCGGCCTCGGTGACGCCGAGGTGCAGCGGGTAGTCGCAGGCGGCGGCCAACTGCCGGTACGCCTCGATCATCACCACCGGGTCGTTGTGCTTGACCGAGATCTTGATGTCCCGGAAGTCGTGCTCCTCGAACAACGAGCACTCCCACAACGCCGACTCCACCAGCGCCTCGGGGGTGGCCTTGCCGTACTTCTCCAGCAGCCGCTTGTCCAGCGACCCGGCGTTGACGCCGATGCGGATCGGCACGCCCGCGTCCTTGGCGGCGCGCGCGATCTCACCGACCTTGTCGTCGAACTTCTTGATGTTGCCGGGGTTGACCCGCACCGCCGCGCAGCCCGCCTCGATCGCCGCGAAGACGTACTTGGGCTGGAAGTGGATGTCGGCGATCACGGGGATCGGCGACTTCCGCGCGATGGCCGGCAGCGCGTCGGCGTCGTCCTGCGACGGGCAGGCCACCCGCACGATCTGGCAGCCGGACGCGGTCAGCTCGGCGATCTGCTGGAGCGTGCTGTTGACGTCGGCGGTCAGCGTGGTGGTCATGGACTGCACCGAGACCGGGGCGTCGCCGCCGACCGGGACGTTGCCGACCATGATCTGCCGGGACTTCCGCCGGGGCGCTACCGGACGTGGAGCCCCCTGCCCCTGACCCTCGCCGCGAACCGATGGAATACCCAGTGAGACGCTCATCCTTCTCCCTCTGACTCAACCCCCTCCAACCCTAAGTGCCCCAGGACGATGGGATGACGTCGAGAACGACCGAAGACCGTGACCGTTCGACTACTTTCCGTTACCCAACGCTCTACCCGGGCAGCTTCAGCGGGTTGAGCACGTCGGCGAGGATGAGCAGTACGCCCAGGCCGACCAGCAGGAAAATGGCCAGGTAGGTGAAGGGCATCAGCTTGGTCAGGTCCACCGGGCCGGGGTCGGGGCGGTGGCGTAGCCGGGCGACGCGGGCGCGGGCGCGCTCGTAGGCCAGCACCGCGAGGTGGCCGCCGTCCAAGGGCAGCAGGGGCAGGACGTTCATCGCCCCCAAGAAGATGTTCACCGAGACGACCAGTGACAGGAACAGCGCCGTCTTGTCGCGCAACGTCGCGCCGGACGCGAAGATCTGCCCGGACACCCCGGTCGCGCCGACGACGCTGCCGACCTGGCCGCCGGGGGTGTCGCCCCGGTCGGGTGAGAACAGCCGGGGCAGCGCCGACGGCAGGTCGGCCAAGGCCGTGCCGATGCCGCCGACGGTCCGGCCGATGCCCTGGGCCGCGAAGACCGCCGCGTCGACGGGGTTCTCGCGCACGTAGCGCTGTGCCGGGGACATGCCGAAGAAGGCGCGGCCCTCGGAGTCGGCCAAGCGCACCTGGAGCGTGCGGCGGGTCTCGTGCCCGTCGTCCTCGCGTTCGACGACGACGGGCACGGTCTGGCCGGGGCGGGTCGCGCCGATCGCCCGCTGGAGGTCGTTCCAGTCCTCCACCTGCACGTCGTCGAACGCCACCACGCGGTCGCCCTCGCGCAGTCCGGCGAGGGCGGCGGGCGAGCGTGGGCGGCCCGCCTCGCACGGGGCCCCGGCCGACGCCGGGACGCAGGCGCTGACCTGCCGGACGGTGGCGGTCGGCGCGCCGCCGTCGCGCACGCCGATCGTCATCGCCATCACCGCCAGCAGCACGAACGCCACCACGAAGTTGGCGACCACGCCGCCCGCGATGACGACGGCGCGCCGCCCGGCGGGCTGCCGGTAGAAGGCGCGCTCCCGGTCGGCCTCGGGCACCTTCTCCAGCCGCGTGTAGCCGACGATCCGCACGAAGCCGCCCAGCGGGATCGCCTTGACGCCGTACTCGGTCTCGCCCCACCGCCGCGACCAGAGCGTCGGCCCGAACCCCACGAAGTACTGGGCAGCCTTCATGCCGAAGCGCTTGGCGGTCAGCAGGTGCCCGGCCTCGTGCAGCATCACCGACGCCAGCAGCGCGATGACGAAGGCCACCGCGCCGAGGAGAAAGGCCATGCGGCCTCCCTGTCAGGAAGAGGTCAGTTCCCGGGTCCGGGCCCGCGCCCACCCGTCGGCCGCCAGGACGTCGTCGAGGGTGAGCGCGCCGGGCGTTCCGGCGCCGTGCTCCTCCACTACCCGCGCGATCGTGTCGACTATCCCCAGGAAGGGCAGCCTCCCGGCACGGAAGGCGTCAACGCACTCCTCGTTGGCGGCGTTGTAGACGGCCGGGAGGGTGCCGCCCCGCTCGCCCGCGTGGCGGGCCAGCGCGACGGCCGGGAACGCCTCGTCGTCCAGCGGGAACAGCTCCCAGGTGTGCGCCTTGGTCCAGTCGATGCCGGGCGCGGCGTCGGGGACGCGGTCGGGCCACTCCATGCTGAGCGCGATCGGCAGCCGCATGTCGGGCGGGCTCGCCTGGGCGAGGGTGGAGCCGTCCGCGAACTCGACCATCGAGTGGATCACCGACTGCGGGTGCACCATGACCTCGATGCGGTCCATCGGCACGTCGAACAGCAGGTGCGCCTCGATGACCTCCAGGCCCTTGTTGACCAGGGTCGCGGAGTTGATGGTGACGACCGGGCCCATGTCCCAGGTCGGGTGGTTCAGCGCCTGCTCGACGGTGACGCCGGCCAGCTCGGCGCGGGTGCGCTCGCGGAACGGGCCGCCGCTGGCGGTCAGCACCAGCCGCCGCACCTCCTGCTCGCGGCCGCCGCGCAGGCACTGGGCCAGCGCCGAGTGCTCGGAGTCCACCGGGACGATCTGGCCGGGCCGGGCGCGCTCGCGCACCAGCGGGCCGCCGATGATCAGCGACTCCTTGTTGGCCAGCGCCAGCGTGCGCCCGGCGTCCAGGGCGGCCAGCGTGGAGGCCAGGCCGAGCGCGCCGGTCACCCCGTTCAGCACGGTGTGGCAGGGCCAGGCGGCGACCTCGGCGACCGCCTCCGGCCCCGCGACGATCTTGGGGATGGGGTAGTCGCCCGTGGCGTAGCCCCGCTTGCCCGCCTCGGCGTAGAAGGCGAGCTGGAGGTCCTGGGCGGCCGAGGCGCGCGCCACGGCGACGACCTCGGGCCGGAACTCCAGCGCCTGCGCCGCCAGCAGCTCCACCCGCTCGCCCCCGGCGGCCAGCCCGGCCACCCGGAACCGGTCGGGGTTGCGGCGGATCACGTCGAGGGCCTGGGTGCCGATCGAGCCGGTGGAGCCGAGCAGGACCACGTCCCGTCGGGCCGGGGCGGCGGCGGTGCTGGAGGAAGTCGTCACCGCACCATTGTCGGCCATGGGGCCGGACCGCGCGGTACCGGCGGACCACTTGGGCGAACGGCCAAAGCTGTGCACCGGCTTGACCGCGTTTGTCGAGATCTGCCACTAGGCGCGTCACAGGCCACGAACGTACGTTCCGTCCGCGGGTGTTCACCGTCCCCGTCACGACCACGGTGCGCCCCGCGGCCCGTCTCCCACCCGACGTTCGGAGACCGCATGAAACGCTCCCTGCTCCCCCTGGCTGGCGGCCTCGCCCTGGCCCTCCCGCTGCTGGCGGCCCCCGCCCAGGCCGATCCCTCCCCCGCGCCCAGTTCCACGCGGCAGGCCGACGACGCCGCGCAGCAGCGCCGCGTCCTGGCGTTCTGGACGCCCGCGCGCATGAGGTCGGCGACGCCGATGGAGAAGCTGTTCAAGCCCCGGCCGGTCGCCCCCGCCGAGGTCCGGCGCGGCCTGGCGCAGGTCGCGCCGCCCGTGCAGGTCCAGTCCATCCCCAACGGCGGCAGCGCCTGGACCGGCGGCGGCCAGGTCGTCCGCACCGCCGGGCGCGTGTTCTTCACCTACCAGAACCGCACCGCCTCCTGCTCCGGCGACGCGGTGACCAGCGCCAACAAGAGCACCGTCGTCACCGCCGGGCACTGTGTGAAGCTGGAGGGGGCCTGGCACACCAACTGGGTGTTCGTGCCGGGCTACAACAACGGCAGCACCCCCTACGGCACCTGGACCGCCGCCAAGACGCTCGCCACCCCGCAGTGGGGCGCGACCGAGGACCTCAACTACGACGTGGGCGCGGCCGTGGTCAACCAGCTCAACGGCCAGCGCCTCACCGACGTGGTCGGCGGCCAGGGCATCGCCTTCAACCAGGCGCGCGGCCAGAACATGTACGCCTTCGGCTACCCGGCCGCCGCGCCCTACGACGGCTCCAAGCTCATCTACTGCAGCGGGCGGGTCGTCAACGACTTCCTCGGCAGCCAGGACCTGGGCCTGCGCTGCAACATGACCGGCGGGTCCAGCGGCGGCCCCTGGTTCCTGAACTTCAACGAGGGCACCGGCGCGGGCGTGCAGAACTCGGTCAACTCGTTCAAGTACAACCTGCCGATCCTGAACGCCTACATGTTCGGGCCCTACTTCGGCGCCGACGCCCAGAACCTCTACAACCAGGCACAGAACTCCTAGCCTTTAACCGGAGGCGACCTCCCGGGCACATTCCGTGCTGGAGACTGCGGGGCATGGACCTGCGCACGACCGGGCGGCTGCTCCTCCCCGCCGCGCTGACGGTGGCGATCTGCACGGGGCCGGGGGCCGGCGCGCACGCGTCGGCCCCCGGCCCCACCGGCGTGACCGGCCACGACGTGGGCCTCACCCCGCTGCTGGACGGCCTGATCCGCCGCTACTGGACGCCCGCGCGCATGGCCACGGCCTCCGCGCCCGCACCCGTGCCCGCACCCGCCCCGCCCGCCCGGGCGGTCGTCGGCGGGTTGTGGGCGCGGGGCGGCGCGGTGGCCCGCACCACCGGCAAGGTCTTCTACACCGTCACGGGCCGCGACCACGTCTGCTCGGCCTCCACCGTCCGCAGCGCCAACCGCGACGTGGTGATCACCGCCGCGCACTGCGTGCGGCCCGCGCGCGGCTGGGCCACCAACTGGATCTTCGTGCCGGGCTACCGGGACGGCAACGCCCCGTACGGCGGCTTCACCGCGCGCCGCATGTTCGTCACCGCCGAATGGCTGCGCGACCCGGGCGGCCCGGTCGGCGGCGACCACGACGTCGCGCTGGTCGTGCTGGCCCCGGCCGCCGGGCGGCACGTGATGGACGTGGTGGGCGGGCAGCGGCTGGCGTTCGACGGGCCGGGCGGACGCCGCACCCACGCCTTCGGCTACCCCACGCTGACCCCCTACAACGGCGAGCGGCTGGCGTATTGCAGCGGCGACCCCGCGCGCCCGCGTCGCGGCGACACCACCGGGCGGGGGCTGCGCTGCGACCTGTCGCGCGGGGCCAGCGGCGGACCGTGGCTGACGGGGTTCGATCCGGCGACGGGCGAGGGCGTCATCACCTCGGTCAGCAGCTTCAAGTTCGCCGACGACCAGACCGTCCTGTACGGGCCGCCGTTCGGGGCCTCGGTCCGCCGCGTCTACGAGCGGGCGCAGCGCGCCTGACCCGGCGTCACTTCTTCGGGGCCAGCGGCAGGCGCAGGACCAGCCGCGCGCCCTGCTCGTCCTCGGGCACGTCCGCGGCCTCCAGCCGCCCGCCGTGCCGGTCCGCGGTCTCGCGGGCGATGGACAGGCCGAGCCCGCTGCCCCCGGCGCCCCGGCTGCGCGCGGTGTCCAGCCGGGTGAAGCGCTCGAAGACGCGCTCCCGGTCGGCGGGCGGGATGCCCGGCCCGTCGTCGCGCACCTCCAGCACCGCGTCCCCGCCCTCGGCCCGCACGGTCACCTCGACGGACGACTCGGCGTACCGGTCGGCGTTGGCCAGCAGGTTCGCCAGGACGCGGGCGAGCTGGAGCCGGTTGGCGACGACCGTGACGCCCTCGGACAGGTCGGCCTTGACCGGTACGCGCGGCTCCCGGGCGGCCAGCTCGGCCGCCGCGAGCTCGCCCAGGTCCAGCGGCTCGCGGGCCGACTCCGTCCCGGTGTCCAGCCGGGCCAGCTCCAGCAGGTTCTCCACGATGCGCTGCAACCGCTCGGCGTCGCCGAGCACCTCCCGGAGGGTCTCCGGCAGGTCGGTGTCGTCGGGGTCGGCCAAGGCGAACTCGACGCGGGTGCGCAGGCCCGTCAGCGGGGTGCGCAGCTCGTGCGAGGCGTCGGCCACGAACTGGCGCTGCTGGTCGGCCGACCGTTCCAGCCTGTCCAGCGTCCGGTTGAGGGTCAGGGCCAGCCGCTCGATCTCGTCGCCGGTGTCGGGCACCGGCACCCGGCGGTCCAGCGCGGTGGCGTTGATCTCGGCCAGCTCGCCCTCGATCCGCGCCACCGGCCGCAGCGCCCGGCCGACCGCGCGCCACATCCCCCAGGCGAGCAGGCCGAGGACCACCGCGCACAGGCCGCCCAGCACCGCCTCCAGCAGCCCGTTGGACAACGTCCACGGCCACGCCACCGCCGCGTAGACCATCACGCCGCCATACGAGGGGGTCTGGATGTCGTAGCCGGTCACGGCCATGCAGTCGGGGACCAGGTCGCCGTCCGGGCAGACCCGGCCGTCCACGCGGGTGTCCTTCGGCCCCGGCCGCAGCGTGGTGATCGGAGGCTTGCCGCGCAGCGGCGCGCTGGCCGCCACCACCTGGCCGGTGTCGTCGGACACCACCTGGATCAGCATCACCCCCTCGGTGGCGGGGATGGGGTCGGGCAGCCGCCCGGCGCCGGCGGCGACGGCGGTCTGCCGCGCCGCGGTGGCGGCCTGCTCGACGAAGTGGCGCGTGCCCAGGGCGTGGACGGCGACGCCGGTGACCAGCACGGCCGCCAGCAGCAGCGAGCCGATCACCACCGTCGCCGCCAGGGTGGTCCGGGCACGCAACGAGCGCGGCCGGCGCGGCCGCACGCTGGGCACGGCGTCCCCCGGGCGCATCTCTCCTTTGTACGCAGCCGTGCGCCAAGCCCGGCCCAAGGGACCCCCAGGCCCGGGTCCGGCACCCGCCTAGCGCCCGCCGATCATCGTCGCGGCGCCGACACGGCCGCCGGTGCCCAAGCCTTTGCCGCCCCTTTCACCTGGGGTAACGATCACATCACACAGCGCGTCCTATAAAGGAAGCAGTGCAGCCGACTTCCACCGGGGAGGTGACATGGAACCGATGAGCGAGCCGAGGTTCGACCCTCGCCCGCTGAGCCGCGCGCAACGCCATGGCGACGCGTGCGTCGTGTGCGGGAAGAGGTGGCCGCGCCCGCCCGTTCGAGTCGGCCGTGTCCCGGAAGGCGCCGGGGTCTTCGCGTGCCACGAGTGCGCGCGCGCCCTGCCGCTGCCCCGACGGGCCACCGGCTCGGGAAAGACGGCCACGCCCGCCGGAGGACCGGTCTTGGAACCGGCATCGGCGAAGGCGGCGGACCACGCTTGGACCGCCGTACTGGAGGTCTCTCCAGGAAGAGGGTGACCCGGGCATTCGGGGGGAGGCCCGGGACCACCCGCGAGAGGCGCGCCCGACTGGGGGCGGTTGGGCGCGCCACCCCCGTTCCTCCGCTTGAAGACAGGCGCGGCCCCGTTGTCTGGAGGGCGGTTGGGCGCGCCACCCCCGTTCTAGCGCCGCCTACTTCTGCGTGGCCTCGATCCAGGCCCGCGTCCAGTCGTCGTAGTCGGTGCAGTCGCGCTTGGCGCCCGCCGCGCCCGCCGCCGCGCACTCGCGGACCGGGGTGTGCGCGAAGATCACCTTGTCCAGGTAGCCGCGGTCGCCCACATGGTGCGCGCCGCAGAAGCCCGCCTTCAGCCGGTCGCCCGAGCACGCCTGCGGGTTGGTCGGGGCCACCCCGTTCCACTCGGCGACCTGCTGCTGCACGTCCGGCGAGGCGGTCCACTGCAACCACTGGTACATGCAGTTGGGGTGCTCGGCGCGGGCCCCGACCATCCAGGCGTTCATCCAGCCGGTCACGCCGTCGGAGGCCGCGACGGCCTGCGTCTGGCGGCCCGCGCGGTTCAGCACGTCCACCGGGTAGGGCCACGCCTCGCCCAGCACCGCGCCGCCCCCGGCGAACGCGGCGACCGCGTCGGCGGGCTGCTTCCAGTAGGTCTTGACGTACGGGCGCTGCGCGGCCAGCACCTCGGCGGCCGCGGAGAGTTGCGCCGGGGTCAGCGAGTAGGGGTCGGAGATCTTGAGCTTGCGGTTCTTGTTCCGCAGGTAGAGCGCCGCCTCGGCCAGCGTGAGCGGGCTGTCGCGCATGATGATCCGGCCGGAGTAGCGCCGGGCCTGGGCCGGGTCCAGCAGCGCGCCCCAGCCGCCGGGCGCGGGCTGCACCGCCCGGGTGTCGTACATGACCAGGTTGGAGCTCCACACGAAGGGCACGCCGTAGTACTCGCGGCCCTTCCTGAGCAGGCCGCGCAGCCGGGGCTCCAGCTTCTTGTAGCCGTCCACCAGGTCGGGGTTGACCGGGGCGACGTGGCCGCCGGCCACCAGCCGCCCCGCGACCTCGGGCGGCGCCGAGACGCCGTCGTAGCGCCGCGCCCTGTTCTGCATGAGGTCGGTCATCTCGCGGACGTCCCGGACCGCGCGCCAGTTCACCTTGCAGCCGGTGCGCTCCTCGAACGGGGTGACCCAGTCCACGCGCGGGTCGCTGCCGCCGTTCTCCAGGTAGCCCGGCAGCGTCACCAGGTTGAGCGCGCCCTCGCCGGGCCCCAGGGTTCCGGCGGGCTTGACCGTTCCGGCGGGCTTGTCGCCGCCACCGCCGCCGCTGCAGGCGCCCAGCGCCAGCGTCAGGATCGCGGCCGCCGCCGCCAAGACCGGCTTCCCGCCGAGCCGCCCGGCCCACAGCCCCATGTCGCTCCCGATTCCGTCCGCCCCGATCCGGCCGCGCGCCGGTGTCCGCCGACGGGCGCGCACGCTCCGGCCCACCGGCGCAGCGTAGCGCCTTCGCCACGGTGGGACGGCGGGCGTGCCGCGTCGGAAGGGCGGAGGGCCGCCGGGCGCGCCGATCGCAGGTTTTTCACGACCTCACCGCCGGACCGTCGCGCGAACACGTCACAATGCCAATGGAAAGCAGACGCGATTCTTTAGGCGGCGCGCTTTTCGGCGGCCATTTCCGAGAAAAAAGGACCGCCGCGGGCCGGGAGGGCGGTGGGTGCTGGCGTCCGCGCCATACACGGAGGTTGCTGGAGAGGGATATGGCGCGGACTGCCGCCCGTCCCGGCGCCGCGGCGGCACCGGCCGGCGTGGCGAGGTTGGGGAACAGCGGATCACCTTGCAGTGCTGCCTGGCCACGCGATGACCGGCACCCGGCGGAACGGCGGCGGTGTGACGCCCTCGAGACGGAGGAGATTCGAGGGACGCCGCGCGTCCGGCCGGGGCATGGGGGACGGCCATCGGCCGTCGTCGTGCGGTGCGCGCCGGGGGCCGGCGTGCTGGATCACCTCGATCCGTGCGATGAGCTTCTGCGGGGTCTCCGCCTCGACGAAGGCGCCGGTGTCGCGCTCGCGCGGCGGCAGCGCCCACCAGTGCCCGGTGAACAGGCCGAACCAGACGGTCCAGCCCGGGTAGCGCCGTGCCAGCGCCTCGACCTCGGCGGCGTGGTCGTCAGCAGTCATAGCGCGGCTCCCTGCGCCGGACCCCGTCCCCGGACCTGCTCCGGAGAACTGACCTTTTATAATTCCATCCCAATTAATTGGGACAGTCAGATTGTGTCGTCCGCCACAGAGTCAGTCAATACTTGTAGCTATTATTTGTCACAGGCCCATTGACGAAAATTGACGACGGAAATATCCGGGCGGCAGAAAGTCCCGGGGCCGTGCCACCGGCCGCGCCCCACGCTGCGCGACGGCCGCGCACCGGGTGCCATGCGGCGTTCATCGCCACTTCACCGGGCCCGCCTAACGTGATCTTCATTGTGAACCAGGACACCTCGCGGCGAGCGTCCGCCCCCGGACGCGCATTTGCACTATTTGCCCCTTTAAGGGAGCTTCGTCCCCCGGGCGGGCGAGGGGCGCGCGGTCACGCGCTCTTCCTGGTCGCCCTGGCGGGCGCGGCGCTGGTCCGCTGGACGGCGGTGCGCGGCCACCCCGGTGTGTTGTGGTTCACCGGCGACTCCTACTTCTACCTGGGCCGCGCGCTGCGTCCCGAGCCCTCCCCCAGCAAGACGCTCGGCTACTCGTTCCTGCTGCGGCTGCTGGAACCCCTGCACAGCCTGACCGCCGTGGCGGTCCTCCAGCACCTGATGGGACTGGCGGTCGGCGTCCTCGGCTACACGGTGCTGCGCCGCGCGGGCCTGCGGGGCTGGGTCGCCACCCTGGTCACGTTGCCGGTGCTCTACGACGCCTACCAGGTCGAACTGGAACACCTGCTGATGTCGGAGGCGCTGTTCACCTTCCTCATCGCCACCGCCCTGGCTCTGCTGTTGTGGCGCGTCGGCGACCCGCGCGCCGCGCCCGGCTGGGCGGCGGCGCTGGCGGCGGGCCTGCTGCTGGGGTTCGCGGTGCTGGTGCGGTCGGCGGGCGCGCCGCTGATCCCCGGCGTGCTGCTGTGCCTGCTGCTGTGGCGCGGGGGTTGGCGGCCCGCGCTGGCGTTCGGCGCGGCGGCGGCCGTGCCGCTGGTGGCGTACGCGGCCTGGTTCCACTCCGCGCACGGCACCTACGCGCTGACCAGCAGCGACGGCATCTACCTGTGGGGGCGCACGGCGGTGTTCGCCGACTGCGCGAAGATGCGGCCGCCCTCCCACATGCAGGCGTTGTGCCTGAGCCCGGAGCTGAAGGCCCAGCACATGGCCCCGGGCCATCTCATCTGGCGCAGCGAGGTCCCGCCCCGGCGGGTGTACGAGAACGTCACCGCGCCCGAGGCCAACAAGGTCCTGCGCGACTTCGCGATCCGCGCGATCCTCGCGCAGCCCGGCGACTACGTCCGCGAGATCGGCGACGGACTCGGCATGGCGTTCGGCCCGCACCGTCACCCGGTGCCGACGGCCGCCACCGAGGGGCTGTACCACTTCCCCGAACGCCCGCAACTCTTTCCCGGCGGTAAGGGCTGGGGCGGCGGGAACGGCACCGCGCTCAGCGACGCGATCCGTTACGGGCGCACCGGCGAGCCCAGCCGCGTCGTCCAGCCGCACGCGGGCCGCATCGCCGCCTACCAGCGCGCGGTGTACCTGCCCGGCCCGGCGCTGGGCGTGGTCTTCGCCGCCGGGGCCGCCGGGATCGTGCTGGGACGGCGGCGGCGCGCGTCGCTGCTGGCCTGGGGCACGGCGGTGACGCTGCTGGTGTTCCCCATCGCCAGCGCCGACTTCGACTACCGGTACGTGGTCCCGGCCGCGCCCTTCGCGTGCCTGGCGGTGGGGTTGGCCCTGTCGCCCCGCCGTTACGGGGATGGCGGGGCGACAGGGCCGGTCGGTGCGGCGGCCGGTGGGGCCGCCGATGGAACCCTCAGCCGTTGGTGGGGAACCCGAGGTTCACTCCGCCTTGACTCGGATCGAGCCACCGCGCCGTGACGGCCTTGGTGCGGGTGTAGAAGTGCACGCCCTCCATGCCGTGGGCGTGGCTGTCACCGAACAGTGAGGACTTCCAGCCGCCGAAGGAGTAGTAGGCCATCGGCACCGGGATCGGCACGTTGATGCCGACCATGCCGACCTCCACCTCGTTCTGGAAGCGGCGGGCCGCGCCGCCGTCGTTGGTGAAGATGGCGGTGCCGTTGCCGTAGGGGTTGGCGTCCAGCAGCGCCATCGCCTCCTCGTAGGAGCCGGCGCGCACCACCGACAACACCGGGCCGAAGATCTCGTCCCGGTAGGCGTCCATCTCGGGGGTGACGTGGTCCAGGACGGTCGGGCCGAGCCAGAAGCCGTCCCCGCCGCCGCCCAGCACCGGCGTCTCGCGGCCGTCGATGGCCAGCGTCGCGCCCTGCGCCACGCCGCTGTCGAGGTAGGAGGCGACCTTGTCGCGGTGCTGCCGGGTGACCAGCGGCCCCATCTCCGACTCCGGGTTGTCCCCGGGCCCGATCGTGAGCTTGGCGACGCGCTCCTTGACCTTGGCCAGCAACTCGTCGCCGACCGGGTCCACCGCCACGACGACCGAGATCGCCATGCAGCGCTCCCCGGCCGAGCCGAAGCCCGCCGACACCGCCGCGTCGGCGGCGAGGTCGAGGTCGGCGTCGGGCAGCACGACCATGTGGTTCTTGGCGCCGCCGAGGGCCTGGACGCGCTTGCCGTTGCGGGCCGCGGTCTCGTAGATGTAGCGGGCGATCGGCGTCGAGCCGACGAAGCTGACGGCCTTCACGTCGGGGTGCTCCAGCAGCCCGTCCACCGCCGCCTTGTCGCCGTGCAGGACGTTGAACACCCCGTCGGGCAGGCCCGCCTCGGACCACAGCTCGGCCAGCCGCACCGACGCCGACGGGTCCTTCTCCGACGGCTTCAGCACGAACGTGTTGCCGCACGCGATCGCCACCGGGAACATCCACATCGGCACCATGGCCGGGAAGTTGAACGGGGTGATCCCGGCGACCACGCCGAGCGGCTGGAGGATGGAGTAGGCGTCCACCCGCGACGACACGTTCTCCGAGAACCCGCCCTTGAGCAGGTGCGGGATGCCGCAGGCGAACTCCACGACCTCCAGGCCGCGCGCGACCTCTCCGGCGGCGTCGGACACGACCTTGCCGTGCTCGGCGGAGATCAGCCGCGCCAGCTCGTCGCGGTGCCCGGCGACCAGCTCGCGGAAGCGGAACAGCACCTTGGCGCGCTGCGACAGCGAGGCGTCGCGCCAGGCGGGGAAGGCGGCCTTGGCGGCGGCGACGGCCGCGTCCACCTCGGCCGTCCCGGCGAAGTCCACGGCGCCGGACACCGTCCCGGCGGCGGGGTCGTAGACGTCGCCGCGCCGTCCGGCCGCGCCGTCGAAGGGCTTGCCGTTGATCCAGTGGGTGATGTGCTTGGTCGTCATGTGGTGGCGGCCTCGTTCACGTTTTCCAGGGAGTCGATCAGGATGCCCAGGCCCTCGGCGGCCTCGGCGTCGGTCAGGGTCAGCGGCGGGGCCATGCGCACGACGTTGCCGTACAGCCCGCCCTTGCCCGCCAGCAGACCACGCTCGCGGGTCGCCTCCATCAGCGCCACCGCCAGCTCCGGCGAGGGCGCGCCGGTGCCGGGGTCGGCCAGCTCGACCGCGAACATCAGGCCCCGGCCCCGCACGTCGGCGACGATCGGCAGCCGGGGCGCGGCCTCGCGCAGCCCGCCGATGATCGTCTTGCCCTGGCGGGCGGCGTTGGCCTGGAGGTCGTGGTCCAGCACGTAGTCGAGGGTGGCGTTGGCGGCGGCCATGGAGACGGGGTTGCCGCCGAAGGTGGACAGGCCCACCGCGTGCAGGGCGTCCATCAGGTCGCCGCGCGCGACGACGCCGCCCACCGCGAAGCCGTTGCCGAGGCCCTTGGCGAAGGTCATCGCGTCGGGGGTGACGCCGTGCGCCTGGATGCCGAAGAAGCTGTCACCGGTGCGGCCCCATCCGGTCTGGACCTCGTCGGAGATCAGCAGGGCGCCGTAGGGCTCCAGGACCTCCTTGTAGGCGGCGAACAGCCCGTCGGGCGCGGCGGTGAAGCCGCCCACGCCCTGGATCGGCTCGGCGATCAGCGCGGCCACGTCGCCGCCGGTGGCGGTGGCCAGCACGTGCTCCAGGTCGGCGACGCACACCTTGATGTACTCGGCGTCCGACAGGCCCCTGAACTGCGGCAGGTGCCGGTCGGCGCCGTGCAGGAAGTGCGTGTTCAGCGGGGAGTAGGAGTTGTTCTTCCACGTCCGGTTGGAGGTGACGCCGATCGCGCCGAACGACCGGCCGTGGTAGCTCTGCCGCATGGCGAGCACCTGGTCGGTCTTCCGGGCGTAGGTGGCCAGCAGCAGCGCGGTCTCGTTGGCCTCGGTGCCGGAGTTGCAGAAGAACACCTTGGCGTCCGGGATGCCCGACAGCCGGGCGATCTTCTCGGCCAGCTCGATCTGCCCGCGCAGCAGGTAGGCGGTGGAGGTGTGCACCACGCCGGTGGCGATCTGCCGCTCCACCGCCTCGCGCACCTCGGGCACGTCGTACCCGATCATGCTGGTCAGGATGCCGGCGAAGAAGTCCAGGTAGGAGCGGCCCTCGGCGTCGGTGACGCGGGCGCCCTTGCCGCCGACGAGCTCGATGGGCGCCGCGTAGTTCAGGGCGAGCCAGCCGGGCATCACGGCCCGGTGGCGCTGGAGGAGAGTCGCGTGTTCGGCCATGGCCCCAGTCTCCGCGCGGGCCCGCCGCGCGGCCAGCGGCAGAGTGTCAGGACCGGGGCCCGCGGATTGACGGTGTGCATCCGGCACTCTGTAACGGCGCGGTCACCCGTCCTGACGAAGTGTCCGGATATCATCCGGAGGGTGCTTCCCACCTTGGCCGACGTGCTCCAGCTCGACGCGCTGCGCCGCGGCCAGCCGCGCGTGGTCGCCGGCGGCGACCGGCTCGGCAACCGGGTGCGCTGGGTGCACGTCGCCGAGGTCACCGACATCGCGCACCTGCTGCACGGCGGCGAGCTGGTGCTGACCACCGGCATCGCGCTGCCCGACGAGCCCGCCCGGCTGCGCGCCTACATCGGCGAGCTGGCCGAGGTCGGGGTGAGCGGGCTGATGGTGGAGCTCGGCCGCCGCTACGCCAGCGTGCTGCCGCCCGCGCTGATCGCCGCCGCCGAGGACCACGGCCTGCCGGTGGTGGTGCTGGCGCACGAGCCCGCGTTCGTCGACATCACCGAGTCGGTGCACGCGCGCATCGTGCAGGACCAGTTCGCCGAGCTGCGCGCCTCCGAGCAGCTGCACGAGATCTTCACCCAGCTGTCGGTGGAGGGCGCCTCCACCGACGAGGTGGTGCGGCAGGTCGCCGCGCTCGGCGGCAACCCGGTGGTGCTGGAGAACCTGACCCACCAGGTGCTGGCCGCCGACGCCGACGGCGGCGACCCGGCCGAGCTGCTGTCGGCGTGGGAGACGCGCTCGCGCGCGGTGCGGCCCGACCAGCGCACCGCCTACGACGAGTCGTCGGGCTGGCTGGTCACCACCGTCGGCGCGCGCGGCGAGGACTGGGGCCGGCTGATCATCGTGCTGGGCGCGCCGCCCAGCCCGCGCGAGACCGTGCTGATCGAGCGCGCCGCCACCACCCTCGCGCTCGGCCGGCTGCTGGACCGGCACGCCGAGAGCATGGAGCGCCAGGCGCACGGCACGATCATCGCCCGCATCCTGGAGCACTCCTACTCCGACCCCCAGGAGGCCGCCGCGCGCGCCCGCGCGCTGGGCGTGCCGCTGGCCGGACGCCGCCTGCTGGGCGTGGTGCTGCGGCCGCGCAGCGCCACCGCGCCCGCCTCCCCCGCCGCCGAGCTGTCGGAGCTGGCCGAGGTCGCGGCCGCCGCCTGCAAGGACGCCCGGCTGGCGGCGCTGGTCGGCGTCCTGGACGAGGGCTCCCCGCACGCCCGCGTCGGCGTGCTGGCCTCGCTGCCCGCCCGCGCCGACGCCGAGACCGCGCTGAACGAGGTCGCGACCCGCGTCCGCAAGCAGTCCGGCGGCGACTGCGTGATGGCGACCGGGTCGGTGGTGGAGTCGATCCGCGACGTGCGGCGCTCGTTCCAGGAGGCCGAGCAGGTCGCCGACGTGGCCTGCCGGGGCTCGGGCGGCCGGCTGTTCTACCGGCTGCCCGACCTGCGGGTGCGCGGGCTGCTGCACCTGCTGCGCGACGACGCGCGGCTCCAGACGTTCGTGGAGCGCGAGCTCGGGCCGCTGCTGGAGTACGACGCCCAGCGCGGCAGCGACCTGACCCGCATCCTGGAGCTGTACCTGGACGCCGGGCGCAACAAGGCGGTGGCGGCCCAGCAGGCCCACCTGTCGCGCCCGGCGTTCTACGAGCGGCTGCGCCGTATCGAGCGGGTGCTGGACGCCGACCTGGACGACGTCGAGTCGTGCGTGTCGCTGCACGTGGCGCTGCTGGCGCTCAGCTCGGTGCGCTGGGAACGCTCCTAGCCGTGGCGTCTTTCGGCCCGGACCGCGTCCCACCCGGTTCGCGGTCCGTGCCTCAGGCCGGTTCGCGGTCTGTGCCTCAGCTCAGCTCGCGGACCGCGCGCCAGGCCGCGTCGATCGCGGCGTCTGCGTAGGCGCGGTTCTGCGAGTCGGAGTTGGCGATGGTGACCCGCCCGTACGGCGTGCGGCCCTCCACCGAGGGCAGCGGGCCGTCCGGCCAGAAGTCCGCCCACGGACGCCCGTACTCCAGCGCGTAGCCGTGCCCCCACCGGTTGACGGTGATGCCCTGGATGTCGGTGGCCGGGTCGAAGCCGCCGTCCTTGAGCAGCCGCGCGAGCTGGTCGCGGATGGAGCGCTCGAACTGCGCGTAGGGGCGGTTGAACAGGTCCCGGCGGCCGGGCCCGATGCCGCCGCGCGGGTTGCGGTAGCCCGGCTGCGTCGCCATCCGGATCATGTGCACCAGGACGGGCTGGTCGGGGTCCCTGGAGAACTCGTAGCCGCCCATGCTGACCGGGTAGTCCAGCTCGGCCACCACCCAGTCGCCGCTGGTGAAGCGGGTGTAGTAGATCTTCAGCTTCTCCCAGGCCCGCCAGTTGCGCAGTTGCACCATGGCGTACACGATCGGCAGCTTGGTGCCGTAGAACAGCGCCTGCTTCTGCGGCGAGGGCAGGTCCTGCATCAGGTACGGGACCATCGTGTTGTAGCAGGCCATCACCACCCCGCCGGCGGTGCACTGGTAGACCTTGCCGTCCTTGAAGAAGTTGACGTCCACGGTCTTGGAGTTGATGTCGCCGCCGGTGTGCTGCACGCGCACGCACGGGGCGTTCAGCCGCAGCCGCACGTCGTTGCCCGCCACGTCCAGCTTGGAGTAGTCGATCTTCGCGAGCGGCTCCTCCTCCATGGTGCGCGGCGCGCCGGTGCCCGGGATGAGCTGCCCGACCAGCAGCTTGCAGATGCCGTTGTTGCCGTCGGGGAAGTGGTAGATGTACGGGTCGTCCTCGTTCCACTGGATCTGGACCGTCGGGCCGCAGTACCGGTAAGGCTTGGAACGATCCAACTTCAACCCGTCGAAACCGGGGTACTCCAGCGCCCAGGAGTCGATGGCGCCGAACGCGTCGATCCCGAAGCCCCACTCGTCACTGGTGTAGGTCTGGAGGTAGTTCAGCACCTCCTCGGGCATCTTCGCGTAGTCGCGCAGGTACTCGCGGTAGGTGAGCCCGACCAGCCGCTCCTTCTTCTGGGCGTCGGACAGGCCGGGCATGTAGTCCTTGGGCTTGTCCTGGAGCTCCAGGTAGGCGGCCTTGGCTGCCTCCGACATCGGCGCGTTCCGCATCGACGCGGCGGTCTGGGCGTCGCCCTCCATGACCACGAGCTGGTCGCGGGAGAACAGGTCGCGGGTGAAGAACTCCGAGTCGTTGAGCTTCCACCGCTTGTTGAAGTCCTGGTCGTAGAACTTCTCGAACTTCTTCATCTCGATGCCGAGGTCGGCCACCAGCTTCTTGGCGACCGGGCTCCACACCGACGGGCCCTCCATCGACTGCGAGCCGCCGTACCCGATGATCAGCTTGCCGTCGGGGTGGAACTCGTTGCGGCGGGCGTGGCCGCCGAAGTCGTCGTGGTTGTCCAGGATGAGGATCCTGGCGCCCGGGTGCTGCTGCCGGTAGAAGTAGGCGGCGCTGAGGCCGCTGATCCCCGCGCCCACCACGACCAGGTCGTAGTGCTCGCCGCTGGAGCGCACGTCGCGGTCGCCCGACCAGAAGATGCCGTCGCGCAGCTCGTGCGGGATGCGCAGCGCCGGGTTGGTGGAACCGCGCAGCGCCGTCATCGCGGGCGGGTAGGCGGGGTCGCCCTTGCCCGCGTAGTTCCAGCCGTCCGGCGGCTCGACGACCTTGTCGTGGATGCCGCCCCACTCGCCCGCGGCGCAGCCCGACAGCAGGCCGCCCGCCGCGGCCACCCCGGCGGTCACCGCCACGCCGTCGAGGAAGTCCCGACGGCTGATCTTCCTATCCATTCCGAGTTCCTTGTCGGAATAGACAGGCTTGTACGAATTGTCTTCCGACATTGATCCCCCGATCACAAGCCCCTCGGAAGATCTTCCACGAGGCGACGGATCGGAAACAAGGACCGCCTTTCACACGCGGTTCGTTCGTCGTGACAATGCGGAGTACTGGAGCGTTCCGGGCCTCTGCCGCGTTGGACCGATCATGAGGATCGAGGTGCCGGCCGCCCTGGCCGAAGTGCAGGAGCGCGCCAACGGAGAGGCGGGCCGGGCGTGGCTCGCGCGGCTGCCGGAGCTGGCGGCCGAGACGCTGGACGCGTGGGGGCTGCGCCGCGACGGGGCGATCCGGCACGGCATGGCGGCGCTGGTGCTGCCGGTGCGGGACGCCGACGGCGTCCCCGCCGTGCTCAAGCTGCGCCTGGCCAACGAGGAGACCGAGGGCGAGCCCGTCGCGCTGCGCGCCTGGGACGGCGACGGGGCGGTCCGGCTGCTGCGCGAGGACCCCGAGCGCGGCGCGCTGCTGCTCGAACGCCTCGACGACCACCGCTCGCTGGCCGACGTGCCCGACGACGCCGAGGCGCTGCGCCTGCTGACCGGCATCCTGGCGCGGCTGGTGACGCTGCCCGCGCCGCCGGGGATACGGCGGCTCACCGACATCGCCCACGGCATGCTCGACCAGGCCCCCGACCTGCTGCCCGCCCTGCCCGGCGACCAGCGGCGCGTGGCCGACGCGTGCGTGGGCGCCGTCAAGGAACTGGCCGACGAGGGCGGGGACCGGCTGCTGCACTGGGACCTGCACTACGAGAACGTGCTGGCCGCCGCCCGCGAGCCGTGGCTGGCCATCGACCCCGAGCCGCTGGCGGGCGACCCCGGCTTCGACCTGATGCCCGCGCTGGACAACCGGTGGGAGGACATCGTCGCGACCGGCGACGCGGGACGGGCCGTGTTGCGGCGCTTCGACCACATGACCGAGGTCCTGGGCCTGGACCGGCGGCGCGCGGCGGGCTGGACGCTGGGCCGCGCGTTGCAGAACACCCTGTGGGACCTGGAGGACGGCGAACCCGGCATGAACGAGGTGCAGCGCACCATCGCCGAGGCCGTGCTTCTCCGCACGTGAACCGGCAGGCCGGAGCCGTCTTCATCACACCGTCGAAAACGTGCAGTACATCCGGCCTGATCGGGCAGACCTCCCACGTGGACAATCAGGGACAGGAACAGCGGCGCACCTTCGGCGTCGAGGAGGAACTGCTGCTGGTGGACCCGGACTCGGGGATGCCGCAGGCGGTGTCGGGGGCGGTCATCCGCTACGCCCGCGAGCACGACGCGGCGATGCCGTTCGCCGACGGCGACAAGCAGTTCGAGACCGAGCTGCAGCGCGAGCAGCTGGAGACCGGCACCCGGCCGTGCGTCTCGGCGGACGAGCTGGCCGGGCAGATCCGCGAGTCCCGCATGGCGGCCGCGCAGGCGGCGGCCGGGGTGGGCGCGGCGGTGGCGGCGCTGGCGACCTCGCCGGTGGCGGTGCACCCGTCGCTGACGCCTTCGCGCCGCTACCGGCTGATGGCCGCCGCCTACGGGCCGACCGCCGACGAGCAGTTGTCGTGCGGCTGCCACGTGCACGTCAACGTGGACTCGCCGGACGAGGGCGTGGCGGTGCTGGACCGCATCCGGCCCTGGCTGCCGCCGCTGCTGGCGCTCAGCGCCAACTCGCCGTTCTGGCAGGGCCACGACACCGGCTACGACAGCTGGCGGCAGCAGGTGTGGGGGCGCTGGCCGTCGACCGGCCCGACCGAGCTGTTCGGCTCGGCCAAGGCCTACCGGGCCACCATCGACGCGCTGCTGGAGACCGGCGCGCTGCTGGACGAGGGCATGGTCTACTTCGACGCGCGGCTGTCGCGGCACTACCCCACCGTGGAGGTCCGCGTCGCCGACGTGTGCCTGAACGCCGACGACACCGTGCTGATGGCCGTGCTGATCCGGGCGCTGGTGGGCACCGCCGCCCGCGAGTGGCGCGCCGGCGACCCGCCCGACGCGGTCCGCACCGACCTGCTGCGGCTGGCGATGTGGCGGGCCAGCCGGTCGGGCGTTCGCGAGGACCTGGTGGACCCGGTGACCCGCCAGCCCGCCCCGGCCCGCGCGGTGGTGCAGGTGCTGATGGAGCACCTGGCCCCGGAGCTGGAGCGCAGCGGGGACCTGGAGACCGCGAACCGGCTGCTGGAGGGCCTGCTGGAGCGCGGCAACGGCGCGATGCGGCAGCGCGCGGTGTACGAGCGCACCGGCGACGTGCGGGAGGTGGTCGCCGACGCGGTGCGCGCGACCAGCCCCGAAAGCGGGGCGTGAGGCCGGGTCAGGAGCGGCCTCCGCTGAGAAAACGCAGCCGACCGGAGCAGGGGCGAAGCCGGGCAGGGGGCGGGGCCGGTGGCGAAGCCGGGGCAGGGGGCCGGGGCCGAGGTAGGGGCGACCGCAGCGCAGCAGGCCGAGGCCGGTAGCCGAAACCGGGTTAAGAGCGGCCGCGTCCCAGCAGGCGCAATAGGCCGGGGTCGGTGGCGAACAGCCGGTTCAGCTCCTCGGCCCCGACCCGCTCGGCCAGGATCTGCAACGCGATGTCCTGCCGGACGTACTCGGCGGCCATCAGCGCCACCGCCGGGTCGGCGGTGTAGATGCCCCACGCCGAGCCGTCCGCGCCGAACCCGCCGACCACCGCCTCGCGCCGGTCGCCGACCACCACGACCAGCCGGTACCCCAGGTCCTGGAGCACCGCCTCGGGCGCGGAGTAGCGGTGCTCGTAGACGTCGCCGATCCGCTCGCCGCCCAGCGGATCGGCGGACTTGCCGAACGACATCACCGACACCTCGACGCCCCGCCCGGCCGCCGCCCGCACCTGCTCCTCCAGCCGCGCCAGCTCCTGCGGCCAGATCGACAGGAACAGGTCGCGGCGCGCCCCGGCCACCACGTCCTCGGCGCGGGCCAGCATCGCCGCGCCGTCCTTGAGGTTGTGGATCAGGTGGCCCTCGGGCGCGGCGACCACCGCCGGGAGCGCGGTCTGGAGCGCCGCCACCGAGCCGTCGAACTCGCGGCGCATGCGGTCCAGCAACGACTGGGGCGGCAGCGGCAGGTAGTCGGTGGCCGCGTCCGAGCCGCGCAGCTCGTAGGCCGCGCCGCGCGCCACCAGCTTGCCGAGCGTCTCGTACACGGTGCTGCGCGGGACGCCCGACCGTTTGGCGACCTCGTACCCGTTGACCGGCCTGCCCGCCGCGACCAGCGCCACGTACGCCTTGGCCTCGTAGCCCGACATGCCCAGGCGCTGGAGGTGGTCGAGGACGTCCTGCGTGCTCATCGCCGCCATGCTACGCCGCGCTGGACCGGTTAGCGTGGCCTGCCATGGGCGATCGGGCGAACTACGCCGTCCTGCGGGACGGCGCCTTGGGCTTGTACGAGGCGCACTGGGGCGCGAGCCGCCTCACCGTCGAACTGCTGCCGGGTCCGGACGCGGCCACCGCGCTGTTCACCGGCCGCGCCCCGGCCGACCGCTGGCTGGACGACGTCGCCGGGCAGGGCGGGGCGCTCGTCGACCACGACCGGCGGCGGCTGCTCTACCACGCGGTGGACGCCGGCGGTTACGCCGGGCGGGCCGCCGTCCGCGAGGTCCTGCGCCGCACCTGGCCGGGCTGGCGGATCGACTGGGCGTGGGACGGGCAGGGCGACCTCGCCGACGCCGCCGGGCAGGACCGCGCGGCGATCCGCTCCGACGCGCCGCCGCTGGAGTTGTGGCCCTCCTACGACCAGGAACACTGGATCAACTGCCTGGTGACGGTGACCGACGGCGGCAAGACGCGCGCCTACGCCATCGACACCGACTTCGCGGACGTGCTGGGCCGAGGCGTCGGCCTGATCGACGAGCTGGCGGACTGGCCGACGGTCGAGCACTGCGCGTCGCTGCCGGAGTCGGGCGTGCACTTCGACGTGGCCGAGCGGGCGGCGGGCTTCTGGACCGTCCAGCCGTTGTGCGGGCGGCACGAGCAGATGGCCGCCCGCCGGCCCGACTGGACATGGTCGATGTGGAACGACCGCTACACCGAGCAGCTCGCCCGCACCGACCACGCCGTCACCTGCCCCGAGCCCGACATGGCGAGGGCGTACGCGACGCTGCGCGAACGCGCCGCGCGCCTCACCCGCGCCGAGCACCGCGTCCTGGAGGCCATCGACGAGCTGGCCGCGAACGCCTCGTGACGGTGTCCGGGCGCGGGGCCGGTCAGTGCCCGCTTGCGGCCGGGCCACCCGGCGCGTAGACAGGTCGTTGACGTTGGCGTCAACGACCAGGCGAGGGCGGATGAGCGGCATTCTGGTGGCCAATCGCGGCGAGATCGCGGTGCGGATCGTGCGGGCGGCGGCCGCGCTGGGCGAGCGGGCCGTGGCCGTCCACGCGCGCGACGACGCCGGGTCGCTGCACGTCGCGCGCGCCGACGCCGCGCGCGGGCTGCCGGGTGAGGGAGCCGCCGCCTACCTGGACGGCGCGGCGATCGTGGCCGCCGCGCTGGCGGAGGGCTGCGACGCAGTGCATCCCGGATACGGGTTCCTCAGCGAGAACTCCGGGTTCGCGCGGCGGTGCGCCGAGGCGGGCCTGACGTTCATCGGACCCCGGCCCGAGGTGCTGGAGCTGTTCGGCGACAAGGCGCGGGCTCGCGCGCACGCGCGGGAGAACGGCGTCCCGGTCCTGCCGGGCACGACCGGCGCGACGAGCCTGGCGGAGGTGCAGGCATTTGCCGCCGAGCACGGTCCCGTCATGGTCAAAGCGCTGTCCGGGGGCGGCGGGCGCGGGATGCGCGCGGTGCACGACCCCGCCGGGATCGCGGAGGCGTACGAGCGGTGCCGGTCGGAGGCGCGGCAGGCGTTCGGCGACGGCGACCTGTACGTGGAGGCGCTGGCCGAGCGCGCCCGGCACGTCGAGGTGCAGATCGCCGGGGACGGCTCCGGCGTCCGGCACCTGTGGGACCGCGATTGCAGCGTCCAGCGCCGCCACCAGAAGCTGATCGAGGTCGCGCCGGTGCAGGGGCTGGACGAGGAGTTGCGCGGGCACGTCCTGGACGCGGCGGTGCGGCTCGCCGAGGCCGTTCGTTACGAGGGGCTCGGCACGTTCGAGTTCCTCGTCTCGGGCCCGGAGTTCTGGTTCATCGAGGCCAACCCCCGGCTCCAGGTCGAGCACACCGTCACCGAGGAGATCACCGGCGTCGATCTGGTGCGCGCCCAGATCCGTCTGGCGCGCGGCGCGTCCCTGGCCGACGTCGGGCTCGGCCGCGTCCCCGAGGTGCGGGGCTGCGCCGTGCAGGCGCGCGTCAACGCCGAGACGCTGGAGCCGGACGGAACACCGCGCGCCAGGGCCGGGACGCTGACGGCGTTCACCCCGCCGTCCGGGCCGGGCGTCCGCGTCGACACCTACGGCTACACCGGCTACCGCACGAGCCTGCGCTATGACTCACTGCTCGCCAAGGTGATCGCCTGGGGCCCGGACTTCGCCGCCGCCCGCGACCGCGCCTGCGACGCGCTCGGCGAGTTCCAGATCGACGGCGTGCCCGCCAACCTCGCGCTGCTCCAGAGCGTGCTGCGCCATCCCGCGTCGTCCGCCGGGGTCTGGGACACCGGTTTCGTGGCTGCCCACCTGGAAGAACTGCTGTCGGCCGAGTCCCGCCGCGTGCACTTCGAGCCGACCGGCGCTGCCGAGGACGCCGCCACGACCGAGATCGCCCCCGAGGGCACCGTCCCGGTCGTCGCGCCCATGCAGGGCGTGGTGGTCGGCGTCGAGGTGGCCGAGGGCGATCAGGTGCGGGCGGGCACGCCGCTGCTGGCGCTGGAGGCCATGAAGATGGAGCACGTCGTGCGCGCCGCCGGGGACGGCGTCGTGCGGCGGATCGCGGCGGCCAAGGGCGACCTGGTGGACGAGGGCGCGCCGCTGGTGTTCGTCGAGCCCGGCGAGCCCTCCGGCGACGCGGCCCGCGAGGCCGACGCCGGGACCGGCGACGGCTGGGGCCCCGAGGTCGCCGAGATCGCGCGGCGGCACGAGCTGGCCCAACGGATGGGCGGCCCGGAGAAGATCGCACGGCAGCACGGCACGGGACGGCTGACCGTCCGCGAACGCGTCGCCGCCCTGGCCGACCCCGGCTCCTTCCAGGAGATCGGCGCACTGACCGGTTTTGCCGACTACGACGACCAGGGCCGCCTCACCTCGCTGCTGCCCGCCAACTTCGTCGCCGGGACCGCCCGGATCGGCGGCCGCAAGGTCGTGCTCGGGGCCGACGACTTCACCGTCCGGGGCGGCTCGGGCGACGCCGCGATCCACGCCAAGCAGGTCTACGCCGAGCAGTACGCGCGCGAGATGCGCCTGCCGGTGGTGCGGCTGCTGGACGGCGCGAGCGGCGGCGGCAGCGTCAAGATGGCGATGGAGGCGGGCTACTCCTACGTCCCGGTCAACCCCGGCTGGGACGCGGTCGTGGACAACCTGTCGCTGGTGCCGGTCGTGGCGGCCTGCCTCGGGCCCACGGTCGGGCTGGGCGCGGCGCGGCTGGTGATGTCGCACCTGGCGGTCATGGTGGAGGGGATCGGCCAGCTGTTCACCGCCGGGCCGCCGGTCGTGCGCGGCGGCACCGGCGAGGACCTCACCAAGGAGGAGCTGGGCGGCGCGGCGGTGCACCGGGGCAACGGGACCGTCGAGCGGTTCGTGCGCACCGAGCAGGAGGCGTTCGACCTGATCCGCCGTTTCCTGTCCTACCTGCCTGGCAGCGTCTTCGAGACGCCGCCCGTCATCGCCGCAAACGACGACCCCGGCCGCCGCGAGGAGGCCCTGCTCGCCGCGATCCCCCGCAATCCCCGTGCCCCCTACCGGATCGAACCGGTGCTGGAGGCGGTCTTCGACGCGGGCTCGGTGTTCCGGTACGCCGAGTACGGTGGCGCGACCGTCACCGCCCTGGCGCGGCTGGACGGCCACCCGGTCGGGGTGATCGCCGCCGATCCGTTCCGGGGCGCCACGATGTCGGCCGAGGGCGCGCAGGCGATCACCCGGCTGGTGGACCTGTGCGAGACCTTCCACCTGCCGGTCGTCAGCCTCACCGACCAGGCGGGCATGACCATCGGGTCGGCCGCCGAGCGCCGCGCGACGATCCGGCACGGGGCCCGCGCGATCACCGCCGTCTACCAGGCGCGCGTCCCGCAGGCCGAGCTGATCCTGCGGCGCGTCTACGGCGTCGGCGGCGCGGGCATCGTCAACCGGCACCGGCACGGCCGCAGCTGGGCGTGGCCGTCGGGCGACTGGGGCTCGCTGCCGATGCAGGGCGGCGTGGAGGCGGCCTTCCGCGCGCAGCTACAGAACTCCGCCGACCCGGAAGGCGAGATCGAGCTGCTGCGGCAGCGGCTCGCGGCCGTCGCCTCGCCGTTCCGCACCGCCGAGCGGTTCGGCGTGCAGGACCTCATCGACCCGCGCGACAGCCGCCCGCTGCTGTGCGACTGGGTGCACGACGCCTACCGGCTGCTACCCGAGCAGACCGGCCGCCCCGCGTTCGGTGCCCGCCCCTGACACCGGCGACCCCCTAGGCTGATCCGATGGCACAGGCGAAGGCCCCCTGGGCGGCGCGCACCTCCCGGGCGGGCAAGGACAGCCGGACCCGGTCGCTGCTGCTGGAGAGCGCGGCGCGGGTCTTCGCCCGCCTGGGCTACGCGCGCACGACCGTCGCCGACATCGCCGAGGAGGCGCGGGTCTCGCGGGCGACCTGCTACGTGTACTACGCCTCCAAGGCCGACGTGTTCCAGGCGGTGGCGCGGCGGGTGCGCGACGAGTTCCTGGCCGCGCACGAGCTGCCCGGCGTGGACGCCGACGACGCCCACGAGCTGGCGCGCGCCTCCACCGCTGCGTTCCTGACCGCCTACACCGCCCACCTGGACCTGATGACGGTGATCGAGCACCAGTCCATCGCCGACCCGCAGATCGCGCTGATCTGGCAGGAGATCCAGGAGCGGCCGATGCGCCGCACCGCCCGCTACATCGACCGCCTGGCGGCGCGCGGCGAGGCCCGGCCCGCCGTGCCCGCGCTCGCCATCGCCCAGGCCACCTACGGGATGTTCGCCCAGTTCGCGCGGATCGTCGCCGACGAGCCGGGGCGGCACGCCGAGGCCGTGGAGCACCTCACCGCGATGTACCTGCGCCTCCTCGGCCTGCCCGAGGCCCCGCACGGCGCCGGGTAGGGACGCCGTCCCGCGAAAGGCCGCCCGACCTGGCCCGGAACAGCCCGTCCGGGGAGATAGCCTTCCGAGCGTGAATCTCGGACTGAGCGGCCGTCGCGCCGCGGTGGCGGCCGCCAGCAGCGGCCTGGGCTTCGCGGCCGCGCGGGCGCTGGTCGCCGAAGGCGTCGAGGTCGCGATCTGCGGACGCGACCGGGACCGGCTCACGGTGGCCGCCCGCCAGCTGGGGCCGGACGTGCGCCCCGTCATCGCCGACGTCGGCACCCCCGAGGGGGCCACCGCCTTCGTGCGGGAGGCGCAGGACGCGCTCGGCGGGGTCGACATCCTGGTGACCAACGCCGGCGGCCCGCCGCCCGGCGGCTTCGCCTCCACCCCGCTGGACGCCTACGGCGCCGCGCTCGACCTCAACCTGATGTCCACCGTCGCCATGTGCAAGGCCGCCGTGCCCGCCATGCAGGAGCGCGGCTGGGGCCGGGTCGTGGCCATCACCTCGATCACGGTGCGGCAGCCGATCCCCACGCTGATCCTGTCCAACACGGCGCGGGCCGGGGCCACCGGCTTCCTGAAGACGCTGGCCCTGGAGGTCGCCAAGGACGGCGTCACCGTCAACTCGCTGCTGCCCGGATTCCACGCCACCGAGCGGCTGCGCTCGCTGCGCGGCGGCGACTGGGACAAGGTGGCCGCCGAGATCCCGGCGGGCCGCGTCGGCGACCCCGGCGACTTCGGCGCGTTCGTGGCCTTCCTGGCGTCGGAGCAGGCGGGCTACGTCACCGGCAGCGCCATCCCGGTGGACGGCGGGGAGTACTCCGGGCTGTTGTGAGGGCACCCGCCCGCCGTTTGTGACCACTGTCACAAACGGCGTTCACCAGCGCACTCGTAAGCGGACACTGACTTGTCCGTCAGGCGCTTGGTCACCGCGGGCGCGGGCTCGCCTACGATGCGCGCATGGCCACCTCCCCCGCCGAGTGGACGCCGCCCTCGGAGCACCTGATCCGCGCCGCCGACCTGGCGCTCGAACCCTGGCGCGCCTGGACCTCCCCGGTGTTCCACGGGCTGGAGAACCTGCCCGCCCGGGGCCCGGCCCTGCTGGTGGGCAACCACACCGTCTACGGCGTGGTGGACGCGCCGCTGGTCTTCTTCGAGATCCACCGGCGGCGCGGGGTGTGGGTGCGCTCGCTGGCCGACCACGTGCACTGGCAGATCCCCGGCTGGCGCACGGTCATGGACCTGGGCGGGTCGGTGGACGGCACCCGCGACAACTGCCGCGCGCTGCTGCGGGCCGGGCAGATGGTCGTGGTGTTCCCCGGCGGGGCGCGCGAGGCCACCCGCCACCGCGACGACCGCTACCGGCTCCAGTGGGACGGGCGGCTCGGCTTCGCGCGGCTGGCGGTCGAGGCGGGCTGCCCGATCGTGCCGTTCGGCTCGGTGGGCGCGGAGGAGATGTTCACACCCGTCCTGGACCCCGACAGCCCGCTGCTCGCGCCCGCGCGCGCCCTGGGCCGCGCCGTGCTGGGCGAGCGCGGCCGGCGCGACGACGTGATGGTGCCGATCTCGCGCGGCATCGGCCTGTCGCCGATCCCGCGCCCCCAACGCCTCTACTACGGCTTCGGCAGGCCCATCGACACCACGCCCTGGCAGGGCAGGGCCGACGACGACCTGGCGGTCACCGAGGTGCGCGACCTGGCGCGCAAGGCCGTCCAGGAGATCGTCGACGGCCTGCGCGCCGAGCAGGCGGCAGACCCCGCCCGCACCCCACTCGGCCGTCTGCGTTCCTTGAAGTCCCGGCCCAGAGGGGCTCGCTGGCGCTCGCCCCTCTGACCGCGCCTTGGCGAGTGTCACATCGCTTCGCGATCCGTCCCGCCGGGGCTCGCCTCCGGCATCGCCCCGCCGGGACGGTTAGTCACTCGCGTGACGGCTGGGGTCTTCGAAGCGGGCTCGGGAAGGCGGGCACGGGCCTTTGACGACCCGCGACCCGTCACTCAGGCCGCGTGGGCGGGGGTGCGGCGTTGGAAGGGCAGGTAGCGGTCGGCCCGGCGGGGGCGGGCGGGCATGCCGGTGGACTCGACCGCCAGCATCCGGTCGAAGCGGAAGGCGCGCACGCCCCGCCGCATCCGGCACCAGCCCACCAGGTACCAGTGCTCGCGGTGGACCAGGCAGGTGACCGGCTCCACCTCGCGGATGGTGACGTTGGCGCCGGCGTCGCCGTAGCACAGCCGCACGACCCGGTGCTCGGTGATGGCGGCGGCCACCACCCGCGCCCGGTCGGCGGTGGCGGCGTCCAGCGGGAGGGTGAGGGTCGCCAGGGTGGCGGTGACCACCGCGTCGGCGGACCCGGTGGCGTCGGCGTCGGATTCGAGGAGGGTGCGCAGCGCCCGGCGCGCGGTGGCCGCCTGCGGCCCCGCGCCGAGGTGCGCCAGGGAGAGCGCCAGGGCGGCGATCTCGGCGGCGGAGAGCGCGGTGTCGTGGTGCGCTCGGTCGTGCTCTGCAACGTTCGCCATGGTTCGATAATACGTTCGAGCACTGACATTTTGCAGAGGTCACGCCCCACTTGAGCGCAGCGGCGCGCATGGGGAACACTGATCCTCCGAAAGCGTGTCGTATAGGGGAATACGGGGGCCGAGATGGCACGAGCGCGGGGTGGTCGTTGAGCGACGCCGGATCCGGACGTCCGCCGATGGGCCGCGACGAGGCGGACCGGACACTCGCCCATCTCCTGAACGAGCGCGAGCGCATCAGCGCCGCCCTGCTCGAACTGGAGGCCCACCAGGGCCACCAGTTGCTGGACGGCGCCGCCCTCACGGGCCGGACCGCCGAGCGGCAGCGGGAGGTCCAGGCGCGCACCACCGCACTGTGGGAGCTGTTCAATCTGTACGAGGCCGTGCTCGGCCGCGCCCGCGAGCTGCGCGCCCGCCACTCGCGTCCGGGCCAGGCCCAGCTCGCCGAGCTGACGATGTTGCTGGCGGGCCCCTCGGTCGAACTGCCCGCCGAGGAGGTGCCGCTGGAGCGGCGCACGCTGCTGTCGCCGCCGACCGGCGAGCGCCTCACCCTCGCCGCCGCCGTGCAGCGGATGACGCCGCTGTACGAGGAGGCCGCCCGGCTGGTCGCCGCCGTCGACACGGTCTGGTCGGCGCTGCTGGAACGGTTCGAGGACGTGGACCGCGAGCGCCGCGCGGCCGTCGCGCTCGCCGAGCGGCTCGGCGCGTCCGATCCCGCCCTCGACCGGCTCTCGGCGGAGCTGGACGCGCTCGGCACGACCGTCCGCACCGATCCCCTGGCCCTCAGCCGCAACGACCGCGCCGACACCACGCGCCTGGACGCCGCCGCCCACGAGCTGGCTGGGCTACGGCGCGCCCTGGAGGAGGCCGCGCGCGTCCAGGGCGGGTACGCCGAGCGCCTCGACCGGCTGCGCGCCGCGATCGGCGAGGTCCGAGCGGCCGAGCAGGAGGCGCTGCGCGCCCGCGACGAGGTGCTCGTCAAGATCGCCTCGTCCACCCTGCCGGACCTCCCCGACCGGGCGCGCGCCCTGGAGGACCGGCTGGCGGCCGTCGCGCCGCTCGCCGGGCAGCGCCGCTGGGCCGACCTCGCCGCCCGCGCCACCGACCTGGAGGCCGCCGCCGCGACCGCGCTGGAGCAGGCGCGCGCCGCGACCGGCCTCATCACCGGCCTGCTGGACCGCCGCGAGGAACTGCGCGGGCGGCTGGAGGCCTACCGGATGAAGGCCGCGCGCCTCGGCCACGCCGAGGACGCCGAACTCGGCCGCATCTACCAGGCGGCGCGCGACCTGCTCTGGACCTCGCCCTGTGACCTGCGCAAGGCGACCGTGACCCTGTCCGGCTACCAGCAGGCCATCTCCTCGCGTGCGAAAGGGCCGAACGGATGATCCACTGCACCGCGCCGGGCTGCGCCGGAACCGTGGAAGACGGCTACTGCGTCGTATGCGGTATGCCCCCCACGCCGAGCCCGCCCCCCTCCGCCGGAGCCGTCCCCGCGCCGGACGCCTGCGCGCGGCCGGGCTGTACCGGCACCGTCCAGGACGGTTACTGCGACGTGTGCGGCATGCCCCCGGCGGTCGCCGCGCAGCCCGCGCCCGCGCCGCCCCCGCAGGCGGCCCCCGCGTCGAACGCCTGCGTCCGGCCCGGCTGCACCGGCACCATCGAGGACGGCTACTGCGACGTGTGCGGCCTACCGCCCGCGCAGGCCCAGGAACAGCCCAAGGCCCCGGACTTCCCCCACGCCCACTCGGGCAGCGTGCCTTCTGGCAGCGCGCACTCGGGCAGCGTGCACTCCGGCAGCTTCGCGACGAGCGGCAGCACCCGGACGGGCAGCACCCGCACCGGCTCGGCCCGCTCGTCGGGACGGCGCGGCATGCTGGGCGCGAACCTCGTCGAGGTGCCGCGCATCCCCTACCGCGACCCCGCCTCGGCGGTGCTCCAGAACCCCGAGGTCCCCGAGGGCCGCCGCAGTTGCAGCAACTGCGGCGAGCCGGTCGGCCGCAGCCGCGAGGGGCGGCCCGGCCGCACCGAGGGCTTCTGCCCCAAGTGCGGGGCCGCGTTCTCCTACACGCCCAAGCTGCGCCCCGGCGACCTGGTCAGCAACCAGTACGAGGTGCTGGGCTGCCTGGCGCACGGCGGCCTCGGCTGGATCTACCTGGCCCGCGACAAGAACGTCAGCGACCGCTGGGTGGTGCTGAAGGGCCTGCTCAACACCGGCGACGCCGGGTCGCAGGCCCTCGCCGCGGCCGAGCGCACCTTCCTGGCCGAGGTCGAGCACCCCAACATCGTCAAGATCTACAACTTCGTGCAGTACGGCGGCGACGACTACATCGTCATGGAGTACGTCGGCGGCCAGTCCCTCAAGGACATCCTGCTGCACCACCGCAACCAGCTCGGCCAGGACGCGCTGCCGCTCGGCCAGGCCATCGCCTACGCGCTGGAGGTCCTCCAGGCGTTCGGCTACCTGCACGCGCGCGGCCTGGTCTACTGCGACTTCAAGCCCGACAACGTCATCCAGTCCGAGGAGCAGCTCCGGCTGATCGACATGGGCGCGGTGCGGCGCGTCGACGACCCCGACGGCGACATCTACGGCACCGTCGGCTACCAGGCCCCCGAGGTCGCCGACACCGGCCCGACCGTGGCGTCGGACCTGTACACCGTGGGCCGCGCGCTCGCGGTGATGAGCTTCTCGTTCAAGGGCTACATGTCCACCTACGTGGACGGCCTGCCGCCGCGCGCCGAGATCCCGGTGCTGGCGCGGTTCGAGTCCTACGACCGGTTCCTGCGCCGCGCCACGCACAAGGACCCGGCGCAGCGTTTCCAGGACGCCGCCGAGATGGCCGAGCAGCTCACCGGCGTGCTGCGCGAGGTGCTGGCCGCCGAGGACGGCGTGCCGCGCCCGGCGATGTCGGGGCTGTTCGGGCCGGAGCGGTTCGCGCCGGGCAGCGTCTCCGACGACGACGAGCGCGCGCTCCCGCCCGTCCTGCCGCGCGCCGCCGCAGCCGCGCTGCCGGTGCCGCTGGCCGACGGTGCCGACCCGGCCGCCGGGTTCCTGGCGGGCCTCACCGCGCTGGAGCCCGCCCAGCTCGCCGCCGCCGTCGAGAGCGCCCCGCAGCGCACCCCCGAAATCACCCTGGCGCTCGCGCGGGTGCGCGTCGAGCTGGGCGACTTCGACGCGGCGAACGCGCTGCTGGACCAGGCCGCCGCCGACCTGCCCGGCGACTGGCGGATCGACTGGTACCGCGCCGTCGCCGCGCTGGCCGCCGAGCGCTTCGGCGACGCCGAGGCACTGTTCGACCGGCTGTACGGGCTGCTGCCCGGCGAGGCCGCGCCCAAGCTGGCGCTGGCCTACTGCCGCGAGCAGCGCGCCCCGCGCGACGCCGCGCGCCTGTACGAGACGGTGTGGCGCACCGACCAGGGCTACATCAACGCCGCGTTCGGCCTGGCCCGCGTGTACCTGGAGGCGGGCGACCACACCGCCGCCGTCGCCGTGCTGGACTCGGTGCCGCCGGTGTCGATCCGGTACGTGCCCGCGCAGGTCGCCGCCGTCGTCACGGCGGTGCGCCGCCGCCCGGCGGCCGAGCTGTCGCCCGCCGAGCTGACCGCCACGGGCGACCGGCTGGCGGGGCTGGGCCTGGAGGGGCGGCGGCGCGACGAGCTCGCCGTCAGCGTCCTGTGGGCCGCGCTGGACTGGGTCCAGCGCGCGGGCGGGCCCGAGCCGAACGGCACGGTGCTGGGCGTCCCCTTCGCCGAAGCCCGGCTGCGCCGTGAACTGGAGACCACCTACCGGGCCCTGGCCCGCCATACCCAGGACCGCGAGGACCGGCGTCTGCTGATCGACGCCGCCAACGCCGTCCGGCCGAGGACGTTGTTGTGACCGAGGACCAGAGCGTGAAGCCCGCCGAGCTGGCCTGCCCCGCGTGCGGCGAGCCGGTGTACCCCGGCGAGGGCTTCTGCGAGGCGTGCGGGCGGCGGCTGGGCGACGGCGTCGCCGCGCCCGCGCCCGAGCCGGTGCGCGCCTGCGCGGGCTGCGCCGCGCCCGCCATCGACGCCGACGGCTACTGCGAACGTTGCGGCCTGCGCCAGCCCGCCGAGCGCGACCACTACGAGATCGAGCTGCCCGGCCCGAACGGGCGGCTGCTGGCCGCCGGGGGCAGCGACCGGGGCAAGCGCTACAGCCGCAACGAGGACGCGCTCGCCCTCGCCGCCCACCCCACCGGCGTCGCGGCGGTCGTCTGCGACGGCGTCGGCTCCTCCCCGACCCCGCACGAGGCGTCCGCCAAGGCCGCCGCGACCGGCGCGGACGAGCTGACCGGCCGCCTGGGGAAGGGCGAGGACTTCGAGGCCGCCACCCGCGCGGCGCTCATCAAGGCGGCCGACGCGGTCGCGGCGCTGGCCCCGGACCCCGACTCGGCCCCCTCCTGCACCTACGTGTCGGCCGTGACCGGCCCCCGGTCGGTGACGGTCGGCTGGGTCGGCGACAGCCGCGTCTACTGGCTGCCCACCCGCCCCGCCGGCGACGGCCCCCGGGCCGGGGCCGAGGTCGACACCGCCGAGCTGGCGATCGGCGACACCGGCGCGTCCGAGGACACCGCCGACAGCGCCGCGCTGGGCCCGGCCCGCCGCCTCACCGACGACGACTCGTGGGCGGCGATCATGGTGGAGCGGGCCGCGCTGACCGAGGCCGAGGCCGAGGCGCACCCCAACGCGCACGTCATCACCGGCTGGCTCGGCGCCGACGCGGGCGAGGTCGCGCCGCACGTGCGCACCTTCACCGTCGACGGCCCCGGCGCGGTGCTGGTGTGCAGCGACGGCCTGTGGAACTACCTGCCGCAGGCCGAGGCCCTGGTCCAGGCCCTGGCCGACGCCTCCCTCGACCCCGCCGGCGACCCGCTGGGCGCCGTCCGCACCCTGGTCCGCCGCGCGCTCGACGCCGGCGGCCGCGACAACATCACGGTGGCCGTCATCCCGGTCGCCCACCCCCACACGGAGCAGCCCCGATGAGCGAGCAGCCGCAGTTCGGCATCACCGTCGACCAGAACAAGTCCCTGCCCGAGGGCGCGAGCGAGGTGCACGCGATCGTGTCGGTGGAGGCCGCCGGCGCGCCCGCCGCGGCGGCGCCCGCCGGCGCGGCCGAGGTCATCATCATCGACACCTCCGGCTCGATGTCCTACCCCGACAGCAAGCTGCGCGCCGCCATCGCCGCCGCCCAGACCGCCGTCGACACCCTGCGCGACGGCGTGCTGTTCGCGGTGGTGTCGGGCTCCAACACCGCGTCGATGGTCTTCCCGCAGACGCCCCGGCTGGTGCCCGCCGACGCCGGGTCGCGGCACGCCGCCAAGGCTGCGCTGAAGGCGCTCAAGGCGGCCGGCGGCACCGCCATCGGGTCCTGGCTGCGGCTGGCCGACGAGCTGTTCGACCCCTACCAGGACGGCATCCGGCACGCGATCCTGCTCACCGACGGCAAGAACCAGCACGAGACCCCCGAGCAGCTCGACGCGGCGCTGGCCCGGTGCAGCGGCCGGTTCGTGTGCGACTGCCGCGGCGTCGGCACCGACTGGGAGGTCGCCGAGCTGCGCAAGGTGTCCTCGGCGTTGCTCGGCAGCGTCGACATCGTCGCCGACCCCCGGGACCTGGTCGCCGACTTCCAGGCGATGACCGAGGCCGCCATGGGCAAGGCCGTCGCCGACGTGGCGCTGCGGGTGTGGACGCCGCAGAACGCCCGGCTCCGGTTCGTCAAGCAGGTCATGCCGTCGGTGGCCGACCTCACCGCCCGCCGCGCCGAGGCCGGGCCGCAGGCGGGCGACTACCCGCTGGGCGCGTGGGGCGCCGAGAGCCGCGACTACCACATCTGCGTCGAGGTGCCCGCGCAGCCGGTCGGCCAGGAGCTGCGCGCCGCCTGGGTGAAGCTGGTGGTGCCCGGCGGCCCCGGACAGGAGGCGCAGGTGCTGGCCACCGGCAACGTGCTGGCGCGGTGGACCGACGACGAGGCCGCCGCCACCAAGATCAACCCGCGGGTAGCGCACTACACCGGGCAGGCCGAGCTCGCCGACGTCATCCAGCAGGGTCTCCAGGCCCGCAAGGAGGGCGACCTCGCCACCGCCACCGCCCGGCTCGGCCGCGCGGTGCAGCTCGCCGACGAGGCGGGCAACGACGCGATCACCGCGGCGCTGCGCAAGGTCGTGGACGTCGAGGACGCCGCCACCGGCACCGTGCGGCTGAAGCGCAACGTGGACAAGGCCGACGAGATGTCGCTCGACACCACCTCCACCAAGACGGTGCGCACCCGCAAGAAGGAGGGCTGATGGCGACATGCCCCGCCGGGCACAGCTCCGGCTCCGCCGACTACTGCGACGTGTGCGGCGCGCTGATCGGCGGCGCCCCGGCGCCGTCCGCGCCCGGTTCCGGCCCTGCGGTCGGCGGCGGCACGCCCTGCCCCGACTGCGGCACCCCCGCGGGCGACCGCTTCTGCGAGGAGTGCGGCTACGACTTCGCGACGGGCGGCGGCAAGCCCACCGGCCCCGCCCCCACGCTGGGCGCGACGGCAGGTGCGACGTCGGTCCCGGCTCCCCCGACCGCCGTCCCCGAGACCACTGAGACCTGGTTCGCGGTCGTCAACGCCGACCGCGGCTACTTCGACCGCGTCGTCGCCGAGCTCGGTGACGACGCCGGCGACCTCGCGTTCCCGCCCTACTCCCCCGAGCGCCGCATCCCGCTGACGGCCCAGCAGATCCGCATCGGGCGGCGCAGCACCTCCCAGGGCATCACGCCCGAGATCGACCTGCGCGAGCCCCCGGCCGACCCGGGCGTCTCGCGGGTGCACGCGGTGCTGCTGGCGCGGCCCGACGGCGGCTGGACGCTGGTCGACCCCGGCTCGGCCAACCGCACCTGCCTCAACGGCGCCACCGAGCCCATCGCCCTGAACGTGGAGGTGCCCGTCGGCGACGGCGACCGCATCCACGTGGGCGCGTGGACGACGATCACCCTCAGGAGAGGCCAGGCGACATGACCGCCGTCCAGCGTTCCCCTGCCGCGTCCCCCGCGTCCCCCGCCGCCTCGGAAGCGGGCCCGCCCGGGACGCGGGCCCCGGGCGCCCCCGCGCGCCGGGCCGGGCGTCCCCCGCTCCGGCGCCGCCTGGTCCCGCGCACCAACGTCGCCCGCATCCGCGCGTTCACCGCCGCGATCGTCGTCGCGCTGGCGGCGGCCCTGGCCGCCACCTGGCTGGCGATCGACGACGCCCGCGACGGCGTGCGCGTCATCGGCCACGACGCGGGCCCGCAGGTCGTGGCGACCGGCGACCTGTACTTCGCGCTCACCGACATGGACGCCCAGCTCGCCAACGCGCTGCTGGTCGGCCGCACCGCCGACCTGGGGATCACCCGCGCCCAGGCCGTCGGCCGCTACGACGCCGACCGCCGCCAGGCCGGGACCGCGCTGCTCCAGGCGGCCCGCCTCGCCGACGAGACCAGCGAGGAGAAGACCGCACGCGACCTGCTGGAGGCCCTCGGACGCTACGAGCGGCTCGCCGGGCAGGCCCTCCAGCTCGACGACCAGTCGGCGCACGCCGCCGGGCCGCCGAACGCCAAGGTCGTCGAGCTGTACCGGCAGGCCACCGACCTGATGAAGCTGGACCTGCTGCCCAAGGCGTACAACCTGACGCTGGACAACGGCACGCTGGTCCGCCACACCTACGAGGACGAGCGCTCAGCGGTGCTGACCGGCGTGATCTGGGTCATCGTCACCGGCCTGGTCCTGGTGGCGCTGCTGGTCGGCCTCCAGCTGTCGCTGGCCGTGCGGTTCCGGCGGCTGCTGAACCCCGCGCTGGCGCTGGCCACCGTCGGCGTCCTCGCGCTGACGGTGGCGAGCACCCTGATGCTGACCGCCCAGGCCGGCGACCTGCGCCGCGCCAAGGAGGACGGCTTCGACTCCATCCTGGCGCTGTCACGGGCCCGCGCCATCGGCAACAGCGCCAACGCCGACCAGACCCGCTACCTGCTCGACCCCGGCCGCTCCGACACCTACGAGCAGGTGTTCCTGACCAAGTCGCAGTCGGTGATGTACCTGCGCGCCGGGAACCTGGCCGCCTACAACCAGGCCCTCCAGGGCGTCCCGTCCGGGCAGGGCGGACCCAAGTACCTGGGCTTCCTCGGCACCGAGGCCGCGCGGGCCCAGGCCGGGCCGGGCCAGCGCCAGGCGCTGGGCAGGGTGCTGGAGGACTGGAAGCGGTTCCAGCAGGACGACCGGCAGATCCGCGAGCTGACCGCCGCCGGGCGGCGCGGCCAGGCCATCGGCGTCCGCACCGGCACGGCCGCCCGCGACTTCGCCGCCTACGACGCCTCGCTGGTCAAGCTGATCCAGATCCACCGCACCGCCTTCGACCGGGCCGTGGACGACGGCGACGGCGGCTCGCGCGGCTGGGAGCTGGGGCTGCCGGTCGTGGGGGTGGCCGTGCTGGCGCTGCTCTGGGTCGGGGTCCGGCCCCGCCTGGCGGAGTACCGGTGAGCCGAGGGAAAGGGCACACGATGCGAGCACGCCGAACCACCGCCGCCCTCGCGGCCCTGGCCGCCGCCGCGCTGGGCGCGGCCGGGTGCGGCGTCACCGGCGCCGAGGACGACTCGATCCTCGGCAAGGACACCCTGACCATCGGCGTCTCCCCCGACCAGCCGGGCCTCGGGCAGCTCACCGGTTCCACCCGCGAGGGCTTCGACATCGACGTCGCCCGCGAGGTCGCCAAACGGCTGGGCGTGGACGCGTCCAGCCTGCGGTTCAAGAACGTCACCTCCGCCTCCCGCGAGGAGATGCTGGAGCGCGGCGAGGTGGACCTGGTGGTGGCGACCTACTCCATCACGCCCGAGCGCAAGACCCGCGTCGCGTTCGCCGGGCCCTACTACGTCGCGCACCAGGACATCCTGGTGCGCGGCGAGACCACCGACATCAGGAACGTGCGGAACCTCGCCGGGAAGCGGCTGTGCGAGGTGCCGGGCTCGGTGTCGTTCCCGCGCGTCACCAAGGAGAAGGGCATCGCGGCGGTGTCGGCGCAGGCGTCGGGCTACTCCGACTGCCTCGCCAAGCTCCAGGCCGGGCAGCTCGACGCGGTCTCCACCGACGACCTGATCCTGGCGGGGCTGGCGGCGCAGGCGCTGAAGTCGGGCGGCCGCCCGCTGAAGATCGTCAACTCGCCGTTCACCGACGAGCCGTACGGCATCGGCGTCCGCAAGGACGACACCGACGGCTGCGAGGCGGTCAACAAGGCCATCACCACGATGTACCAGGACGGCACCGCGCCGAAGCTGCTGAACAAGTGGTTCCGGCTGTCGCGGCTGGACGTGGTGACGACCGTGCCGCAGTTCGAGGGCTGCGACTGAGACCGGGTGGTCACTGAGATCAGTCGGTTGGTTAGTGAGATCAGCCGATACCGTAAGGGCGGGTCGCGCCACATGATCGTAAGTTATGGTCACGATCAAAACCCGTTCCGGTAATGCCGACCGGCTGCGAAGGAGACCCATGACGACCGTCATCCTGGTGGTGATGTGCGTCGTGGTCGGGGCGCTGGAGCTGTACGCGGGCAAGCAGAGCAAGGACCAGCAGCGCGCCTTCGTGCGGCGCATCGACGAGCTGAACGACCAGGTCACCAAGCAGAACAACGTGCTGGTGACGGTCGGCGAGCAGCTCACCGCCGAGTTGTCGAAGGTCAAGCGGGAGGTGCTGCCCGCGCTCGACTCGCGGCTGCGGCACAACACCGGCCAGGTCGAGGAGCTGGCCACCGTCGTGCACCAGGCCGACGAGTACCTGCGCGCCCAGGTCGGGCGGTTGCAGGACCTGGAGCAGCAGCGCGTCACGCTGGCCGCGCTGCGCCGCAAGCTCGGCGAGGTCGAGACGACGGTGCGCGCGGCGACCGGCGCGGGCGCCGCCGCCGTCGAGGGCAAGGTCGACTCGGCGCTGGACCGCCTGGCCGACCTGGAGCGCGGCGGCACCGAGATCCTGGACCTCCAGCGCACGCTGACCCGCACGCTGGAGGACGTCGAGGACGTGGTCGCCGAGCTGCTGCGCTACACCGAGGGCGGCCTCGACGAGGCGGTCACCGCCACCCTCACCGGCCGCCGGACCGAAGGCGCGTCCGTCACCGCGACCGGGCGGCTCTGGACCCGCGACGGGCAGTTGCAGGACATCCTCACCGAGATGTACGAGCGGTCGGTGCGCGCCAGCCGCCTGGAGGTGCGCTTCCGCACCGTCGAGGACCCCGACGGCCACGGCCCGGACGCGCCCGACCGGCACCGCTACTTCCTGGGCGGCCGCCGCGCCGAGGACCTGGCGGGCGCGTTCACCGCGCTGCTCATCTCGACCGGCGCGGACCTGCCGCACAACGGCCTGTCGCGCGAGCAGGGCCGCCTGCCGCAGGCGGTGCAGGGCGTGCGCCCGCCCGAGGACGAGGCGGCGCTCAAGGCGCTGCTGCGCACCCTGTACGAGAGCAGCGGCGCGGTCGCGCAGATCGGCCCGCTGCTGGCGGTGCGGACCCGCGACGAACTGCTCTGCGCGGTGCTGACGCCGGGCCAGTCCCTGGAACTGGAGAGCGACGAGGTGTTCTGGGACCCTGCGGCGTCAACGGTCCGGCTGCGGCGGCTGCCCGCCCATCAGCTCTGGGACCTGACCACCTGGGGCGCCACCCCGTAGGCGTGCACCGTGCGCTCGTGCGGGGCCCCGATGCGCACCAGCACCGGGCACGACGCCGCGCCGTTGCCCGGGTCGGCCTCCGCGCACAACCCGACGCCCGCCGCGCGGTCGAGGAACACCACGTTCTCCACGGCGCGCGCGGCCCGCACCGCGTACGGCACCGACTCGGCGTCCCCGGTCTCGAACAGCTCCTCGAAGGTGAGGCGGCGCGCGAACCGCACCAGCGCCGCCGCGTCCACCACGCGGCTGCCGACGGCCTCCAGCGGCCCGGCGATGACGATGCCGAAGCTGGGGTCCTCGCGCCCGCGCACGTAGATCTCGCGGTCGGGCTCCAGGCCCCGCCGCCGCGCGGGCAGGTGCACCCCGAACCCGGCGTCGCCGGCCACGAACCCCGGCGCCCCGACCCCGCCGCCGTCGGGCACCCGCAGCGCCCCGGCCGGGGCCTGCCAGCCCGGCAGGTAGACCCCGAGCCCCCGCACCAGCAGCCGCCACACCGGCCGCCCGGTGACGTCGGGCACGAACTCGCCCCGCGCGCCCCGGGGGCCGCCGTCGCCGCCCCCGGGAAGGGGCTCCCGCGTGCCGTCCATGCTGACCATCCTCTGCGGTCGATCTTCGTCGCACAAGACCATCGACCGCGCGCCGGGCCCCCCGGGTGCCGGGACCCCCGCCCCGCCGCCACTGCGCGGCCGTCCCTCCGTCGGCTACCCTCGTGCCATCGGATCATGACGAGGGCGCCGCCATGAACATGCAGAACGTGATGGTCTTCCGCGACGCGGGGTCGCGCACGGTGGACCGCTACCTGATGTCCTACGAGGGCCGGGTCATCGCGGTGCGCCGGCACCCGGCGGTGCTGCTGCTCCCGGTGACGCTGGCGGTGGCGGGCCTGATCCTGTGCGGCCTGGCCGCGGCGGCGGTCGGCGCCGCCTGGGTGTGGTGGTTGTGGCTGCTCACGCTGGGCTACCTGATCTGGAAGGTCATCGCCTGGTCGATGCAGTTCTTCCTGGTCACCGAGCACCGGGTGATGGTGGTGCACGGCGTGCTGAACCGCACGGTCGCGATGATGCCGCTGGCCAAGGTCACCGACATCGCGCTGGAGCGCTCGGTGCTGGGCCGGGTGCTGGGCTACGGCGAGTTCGTCATGGAGTCGGCGGGACAGAAGCAGGCGCTGCGGAACGTGGCCTTCATGCCCTACCCCGAGCAGCTCTACCTGGAGGTCTCCTCGGTCATCTTCGGCGCCGAGGACGCCTCGCCGGACTAGGTCCGCTCCGGCCGGGGCACCACGCGCTTGGCCTCGGCGGGGATCTCCTCGACCACGGGGAAGGGGCGCGGGTAGGGCACCCCGACCGCGAACCGCCCGGCGAGCGTGTCGGCGAAGGCGGCCGCGATCCGCAACTCGCCCTGGGCGTTGGGATGCGTGCCGTCCCAGGTGTGCGCCGCCGCGACGAACTCGGCGCCGGTCGGGGCGATGACGATGGGCGACGCGTCGGTGTGCAGCTCCTCGGCGAGCAGCACCAGCCGCCGGTTGAACTCCGAGACGCGCGCGTTGAACTCCACGTCCTCGCGCGCCCGCTGGGTGTCCAGCAGCGTGCCGAGCACCAGCCGCAGCGCCGGGTTGCCCCGGCGGGCCGCCGCCACGAAGGCCCGCACGTTGGCCTCGTTCTCCTCGGGTCCGAGGCCGTACCAGAACAGGTCGTTGATGCCGAGCAGCACCAGCAGGACGTCGGGACGGTGCGCGCGCACCTTGTCCTCGATCTGGTGCATCTCCTCCAGGTAGGGGCGGCCCCACCGGGCGCAGTGGTCCTGGTCGAAGGCGGGGTCGCAGTAGGTCAGGTCGCCGTCCCCGACCTCGGCCGTGGTGGCGTTGTCGAGGTCGTTGGCGGGCCCGACGAGGTCGAGCTCCACGCCGTGCGCGCGCAGGTGCTTCCAGAGCCGGTACCGCCAGGTCCAGTCGCCGCTGCTGCCGTGGCTGATCGAGTCACCGACGATCATGACGTTCAGCATTCCGCGCCCCCTTCGCCACTCTTCGGGTCGAAGGTAACACCGAGCGTAGCGAAGCGGAACACACTTCCCGAGACCCGCGCCCCAAGCCCTAGACCACCTCGAAAACCCCTCCCTCGCGATGGCGGTACACCCGGTCGCTGATCCTCTTGAGGACGTCGGTCGCAGCATGAACGTGCCGCACACGCTCACGCATGACCTGCTCGGCGTGCTCACCTCCGTCCAGGCACAGGATCAACTGCGACCGGCCGGGCACTCCCACCAACACACTCCCCGTCCGCTCTGGCAACACCTCATCAAGCAGCAGCGCCCAGGACGCGGCGTCACTCCCCCAGCCCTCCAGCAGCGTGACCGGCCCCGCCTGCACTTCGGTCCACGCCGGTGGCCCGTTGCGCCGCACGTTTCCCAGCGCGATCCGCACAAGCTCATCAGCCTCGACGCCCCAAGCCCGCGCCGCCGCGTTGTGCACCTGGACGTCCAACTCAGGCTCGTCCTCATGGGCACCAGGCACATCCGCCACCCACAACCCGGCCCAGAGCCCGTCGGCCAACGGCAGCCGACACGGCTCGCGCGGATCGTCCCGCTCGGTCCCCTGCCAGTGCCGCCTGCCGTCATCGAGATGGACGCCCAGCCGCTCGCGCACCTGGTCGAACGAGGCCCCTACCAGCCACCGCGCCTGCGCGGCCGCCACGCTCCACCCGTCGACCTGCGCGAAGCACAGGTCCGCCCACTCCTCGCGCGGGCGCGCGTGGCACGCCCGCGCAAGGTGGTCGAGGGGAAACGAGGGGTTCTCGTTGCGGTCACCGGCGGCCAGGACGATGGAGCCCGACGACAGGTCCTGCCCATCGGCGCCGAAAGCCGCCGCGGCCTCATCGACCTCGTCGCAGAACTCCTCGTACTTTTCGCCGTCGAAGAACTCACACCATGGGGGCACCTCGGTCATGGCGGGCACCCTAGCGGCGCCCGCCGACAGTGTCAGGAGTCGAAACCGAGCCCGAACCTGTCCAGCGTCCGCAACCACAGGCCGCGCCGCCCGGCGTTACGGTCGGCGCGGGCGATCTCGTGCCTGGTCAGCTCGATGACGCCGTACCGCAGCGGCTCGGGCGGGAACGGCACGGGCTTGGACCGCACCATCCGCAACCGCGTCCGCTCGGTCTCCCGCCCCTCATCCTCCCCGATCCCCAACTGGTCGAGCATGACGTCGGCGCCGAACCGCGTGGCCCCGACGCCGAGCCCGGTGTAGCCGACCGCGTAGGCGAGCCTGCCGTCGTAGGCGGTGCCGTAGAAGGCGCAGAAACGGCTGCACGTGTCCACGACGCCGCCCCAGGCGTTGGTGAAGCGAACGCCTTCCAGTTGCGGGAAGGTCGTGAAGAAGTGCTCGGCCAGCGTCGCGAAGGTGGCCGGACGACGTTCCAGCTCCGACCGCAGCCCGTTGCCGTAGTGGTAGACGGCGTCGTAGCCGCCCCACAGAATCCGGTCGTCGGCGGTCAGCCGGTAGTAGTGGAACTGGTTGGCGCTGTCCCCGAGTCCCTGCCGATGCGCCCACCCGATGGCCTTGCGCTGTTCGGGCGTCAACGGCTCGGTCACCAGCGCGTAGTCGTACACCGGCACCAGGAAATGCTTCAACCGCTTGAGCAGCGGCGGAAAAACCCCCGTCCCCAATGCAACATGCCGCGCCGACACCACCCCGTAAGCGCCGCCCAGCCGCAACCGCCCATCCGACTCACCCTGTAGAGAAGTCACACGGGTGTTCTCAAAAATGCGCACACCCAAAGCCCGACAGGCTTCCGCCAAACCCCAGGCGAGCTTGGCCGGATGCACCATCGCGACACCTTCGCGATCCCACAGCGCTCCGACATACGTCGGCGAGTCCACCTCGGCCCGCACTTCGTCAGGCCCGAGCAGCGTAGGACGCCAGCCCAATTCAGCGGCGTGCTCCGCCTCCTCCCGCAACTCCTCGAACTGCCACTCCTCAGTGGCGATGTGCATTTCCCCGGTCCGCTCCCACTCGGCGTCGACGCCGTAGCGGGCGAGCGTGTCACCGATATCCCGAAGGTTCTGGCGACCGAGCCGCTCCAGTTGGGGCATCTCGTCGGGCCAGCGCTCCAGCCCGTTGCCCAGCCCATGCGTGAGGCTCGCGGCACAGAACCCGCCATTGCGCCCCGAGGCTGCCCCACCGACCCGATCGGCCTCCAGCACGACGACGTCGAGCGACGGATTCCGCTCCTTGGCCCGCAGCGCGGTCCAGAGCCCGGTATATCCACCACCGACGACCGCGAGGTCACAACCAACCCGCCCGGCCAACGCCCCACCGGCCTCCGGCCGCCCAGGATCGGCAAGCCAGTAGGAGGTGGGCTCAGCATCAACGAGCGCAGTCAGGACGTTCATCAGACACCCACAGCGTGGAAGCTTTGTCTCTTAGAGCACTGAGGACATGTGGCAGGACATTCACTGTTCTTCTTACACACGCTGTTCCCTTCCGTAAACTGAGGGTCATGCGGACGGCGTTCAAGTGCCGGGCCTATCCCGATGCCGAGCAGGCGGCGATCTTCAATCGCACGTTCGGGTGTGTGCGGCTGGTGTGGAACAAGACGCTGGCCGAGCGTCAGGCGGCCTACCGGCAGCGGGGCGAGAACACCTCGTACAAGCAGACCGACGCGGCGCTGACGGCCTGGAAGAAGACCGGCGAGCTGGCATTTCTGGGCGAGGTGTCGTCGGTGCCGTTGCAGCAGACGCTGCGCCACCAGCACGCGGCGTTCGCGGGCTTCTTCGCCGGACGCGCCAGGTACCCGCGGTTCAAGAGCCGCAACGGCCGCCAGGCAGCGCACTACACCCGCTCGGCGTTCCGCATGACCGGCGGCCGGTTGCGCCTGGCCAAGACCGGCGCGCCACTGGCGTTCGCCTGGTCCTTCGACGACATCGACCTGGCCACGCTCGACCCGACCATGGTGGTGGTCTCCCGCGACCCCGACGGACGCTGGTACGTCACCTTCGCCGTCGACACCGACGACCCCACGCCCATGCCCACGGCGGGCCACGCGATCGGAGTGGATCTCGGTATCAAGGACTTCGCCGTCACCTCCGACGGCGAGAAGATTCCCAATCCCCGGCATCTGGAGCGCAAAGCCCGCAACCTGGCCCGCTACCAGCGCCGCATGGCGCGCAAACAGCCCGGCAGCAACAACCGACGCAAGGCCAAAGCCAAGGTCGCCGCCGCGCACCGCAAGGTCCGCAACGCCCGCGCCGACTTCCTGCACCGCACCAGCACACGCCTGGTCCGCCACGCCGACACCCTCGCCATCGAAGACCTCGCGGTCACCAACATGGTCAAGAACCGCAGGCTCGCCCGTGCGATCTCCGACTGCGGCTGGGGCGAGTTCCGCCGCCAACTGCAATACAAGTGCCAGCGCGCCGGGCGCGTCCTGGTAGTGGTCGACCGCTGGTACCCCTCGTCCAAGACCTGCTCGGCCTGCGGCCACCTGCTCGCAGAGCTGAGCCTTGCCACCCGGGCCTGGACGTGCCCGGACTGCCGCACCCGGCACGACCGGGACCACAACGCGGCCCAGAACATCCTTGCGGCTGGTCCAGCCGTAGCCAGACAAAAGCCTGGCGAGGTCTGTGGAGCTGATGTCAGACGGCAAGGGCCCTCCCTTCCGCAATCGGCCACGAAGCAGAAAACCCGCTCCGCGAGGAGTGGAACCCCCTCCCGCTAGGGAGAGGGGAGAAGTCAAATTTTCAGCTCCCTTGGGACCCGCGCCGTGGCCCGAAGGGCGCGGCGCGGGTGTGTTCGGTCGGGTTTTCAGTGGGTGCGGGCGCGGCGGCGGGTGGCGGCGATGTTGATGATCGCCAGTAGTACGCCGACCGCGAAGATGAGGGTGCCCATCACGTTGACCTGCGGCGGGGTGCCGGTGCGGGTGGAGGCCCACACCCACAGCGGGAAGGTCTGGGTGGCGCCGCTGGTGAAGTTGGTGATGATGAAGTCGTCCACCGACAGCGCGAAGGCCAGCAGCGCGCCCGAGAGCACGCCCGGCATGATCATGGGCAGGGTGACCAGCCGGAAGGTGGTCCAGGGGCCGGCGCCCAGGTCCTGGGCCGCCTCCTCGATCTTGGGGTCGAGGCCGACGGCGCGGGCCCGCACGGTGATGGCCACGAACGACACCGAGAACATCACGTGCGCGGCCAGGATCGTCAGGTAGCCGCGCGGGGTCTCGGTGGCCACGAACATCGCCAGCAGCGAGGAGCCCATGACCAGTTCGGGGCAGGAGATCGCGGCGAACATCACGAGGTTGGACACGCCCTGGCCGCGGAAGCGGTGGCGGCCGAGGGCGAGGCCCGCCAGCGTGCCGAGCACGGTCGCGATGACGGTGGTCAGGGCCGCGATGGTCAGCGAGTTGACCAGGGCGGTGGTGAGGTCCTTCTTGTCGAACAGGTGGGCGTACCAGTGGAGGGTGAAGCCCTCCCACTCGAAGTTCTGCTTGCTCTTGGTGTCGTTGAAGCCGAACAGGATCATGACGGCGATCGGCAGCAGCAGCCACGCCACCAGGAGGGTGGTGTAGATCTGCAGGCCGCGGCCCCGGACGGGGCGGCGGCGCGGGGCGCGCCGTTCGGGTGCGGTGAGGGTGGTGGTCATCGGCCCGCCGCCTCCAGGACGTCCTTGGTGCCCAGCGCCCGCGCGTAGGCGAAGATCCCGACCAGCAGGATCGCCATCAGGGTGAACGACAGCGCCGAGGCCAGCGCGTAGGAGCTGTTGTCGAAGTACTCGGTCTGGACGACGTTGCCGATCATGGTGTTGCCGGGGCCGCCGAGCACTTCGGCGTTGACGTAGTCGGAGGAGACCGGCACGAACGTCATGATGACGCCGGCGAACACCCCCGGCAGCGACAGCGGCAGCACCACCCGCCGGAACACCGCCAGGCGCCCGGCGTACAGGTCGTAGGCGGCCTCGATGACGCGGTAGTCGATGCGCTCCAGCGCGACGTAGATCGGCAGGATCATGAAGGGCAGGAAGTTGTAGGTCAGACCCGACACCACCGCGAAGCCGCTGTCCAGGACGTGGAAGCCGTCGGGCAGCAGGCCCCAGCCCTTGAGGGGGCCGAGGACCGGGCCCTCGTCGGTCAGCACCAGTTTCCAGGCGACGGTGCGCAGCACGAACGACACGAAGAACGGCAGCAGCAGCAGGAACAGCCAGGTGGACTTGTGGCGGCCGCCCTTGAAGGCGATCCAGTACGCGGCCGGGTAGGCCAGCGCGATGCACGCCAGCGTGGCGAGCCCGCCGTACCACAGGGACCGCACGAGCTTGTCGCCGTAGACGTCCAGGCCGTCGGTGTAGTTGCGCCAGTGCCAGGTCATCGTGAAGCCGTCGATGATGTTGCCGGTCATCAGCGACACCGACGCCATGTAGACCATCGGCACCACGAAGAACACCGCGAGCCACAGCCCGCCGGGGAGCACGAGCAGGTAGGGGGCCAGGGCCCCTCTCAGGCGGCGCATGGTCAGCTCCCCTGGACGATCGGCGTGAAGATCTTCTGGTACTGCGTCTCCTCCTGCTGGGTGAGGACGCGGTAGGTGCGCAGCTTGGCGAGGTCGTCGGCGCTGGGGAACACCAGCGGGCTGCCGGCCAGCCGTTCCAGGTCGGCCTTGTCGTCGCCCTCGGCCGAGCGCGCGTCGGCCTCGATGTACTGCTTGGCGGTGGGGACGGGCGTCACGTAGTTGATGAACTCGGTGAGGGTGGCGTTGCGGCGCGGGTCGTACAGCCAGTCCATCAGCGTGAGGGCGTCGACGGGGTTGGGCGCGGGCTTGGGGATCATCATGTTGTCGGTCCACAGGGTGCCGCCCTCGCGCGGCACGACGAACTTCACGTCGTCGCTGGCCAGCGAGTACACGTCGCCCGACCAGGCCATGGTCATCCACACGTCGCCCTTGCTGACGGCGTCGATGTAGTTCTGCTCGTAGTACTTGCGCACGATGCCCTTGTCGCGCTGCTCGCGCAGCTTGCGCGCGGCGTTCTCCCAGTCCTTGGGGGCGGACTTCTGCGGGTCGACGCCGATGGCGAACATCCCGAAGTTGCCGAGTTCCTGGGAGTCGCCCATCATGCCGACCTTGCCCTTGTAGCGGGGGTCGAAGAGCTGGGCGATGCTGGTGATCTCTTCCTTGACGTACTTGGTGTTGTAGGCGATGCCGGTCACGCCCGAGGTGTACGGGATCGTGAAGGCGTTGCCGGGGTCGTAGGCGGGGTTCTGGAAGCTGGGCCCGGCGTACTTGCGGAAGTTCTGGAGCCGGTCGTGGTCGAGCGGGGCCAGGAAGCCCAGCTCGATCATCTTGGTGAGCTGGATGCCGTTGGTGACCACCATCAGGTCGAAGCCGATGGACTGCCCGGCGGCCAGCGGCGCCTGCACCTTGCCGAACCAGTCGGCGGCCTCCTGGATGACCTCCTTGTAGGCGACCCTGACGCCGGTGTCCTTGGTGAAGGCCTTGATGGTGGCCTGGTCGTCCTCCATGTAGCCGGGCCAGTTCGCCCAGTTCACGGCGCCCTTGCCGGCCTTGCCCTTCCAGAACGCGTCGATGGTGGCCTGGGTGACCTTGCCGCGGCCGCCCTGCCCGGGGATGGAGCATCCGGCCAGCGCCACGGCCGCCGCGGAGGCGCCCAGCAGCCGCAGCGCGCCGCGCCGGGTCGTCATGCCGCGCGCGAACGCGGGGGTCGGGGCGGCGTTCCGTCCGCCGCTCATGCCGTGCCTATCGCGTAGGAGTGGCGTGCCTCCCACGCCAGCCACACCTGGTCGCCGCGGGCGGCGAGGTCGTCGGCGTTGGTGGCGTTCTGCTGGAACACCGTGACCTCGGCGCCGCCGGGCGTGGTGACGAGGTAGCTGGTGGAGGTGCCGAGGTAGACGACCTCGGCGACGGTGGCCCGCACCAGCGAGCCGGGCCGGTCCGGGCGCTCGGTCAGCAGCTCGATCTTCTCGGGCCGCACGGTGACCTCCAGCCGGTCCCCGGCCGCCGCCGGACGGTCCTCGCGCAGCGGCACCACGATGCGGCCGTCGTCGCCGTAGGAGATCACGGCCTGCGCGCCGTCCACCCCGCCGACCTCGCCCGACAGCAGGTTGGAGGTGCCGATGAACCCGGCCACGAACTTGGTGGCGGGCCGCTCGTAGATCTCGCGCGGGGTGCCGAGTTGCTCGACGCCGCCGTCGTTCATCACCGCGATGCGGTCCGACATCGTCAGCGCCTCGCCCTGGTCGTGGGTGACGTAGACGAAGGTGATGCCGACCTCGCGCTGGATGCGCTTCAGCTCGACCTGCATGGCCTGGCGCAGCTTGAGGTCGAGCGCGCCCAGCGGCTCGTCCAGCAGCAGCGCGCGCGGCCGGTTGACCAGGGCGCGGGCCAGCGCGACCCGCTGCTGCTGGCCGCCCGACAGCTCGCCGGGGCGGCGCTTCTCCCGGCCCGCCAGGTCCACGATGCCGAGGATGTCGCCGACCCGCGCTTTGATCTCGCCCTTGGCGACGCCCTTGCGCCGCAGCCCGAACGCGACGTTGTCGAACACGCTCATGTGCGGGAACAGCGCGTACGACTGGAACACCATGTTCACGTCGCGCTTGTTGGCGGGCACGCCGGTCACGTCGCGGCCGTCCAGGCGGACCCGGCCGGCGGTCGGCTCCTCGAACCCGGCGATCATCCGCATGGTGGTCGTCTTGCCGCAGCCGGAGGGGCCCAGCAGGGAGAAGAACTCGCCCGGCGCGATGCTGAGATCGACGCCGCGGACCGCCGCGACCGTGTCGCCGTGCGAGTGGTAGGTCTTGCGGACGCCGTCGAGCTCGATCGCCGGCGCCGCGGGATCGGCCCGGCCCGGGTCGTCGCGCACCGGGACGGGAGTGGTGTCGGTCATGGCGGGGTTCCTTCGCGGGGTCGGTGCGACGGGGGGCGCGACAGGGAGGCGCGGCCGAGGCCCGCCGGTGGCACGGACCTCGGCCGGGACGGCTCAGGAGCCGATGTAGTGCATGACGTGCTTGACGCGGGTGTAGTCCTCGATCCCGTAGAGCGACATGTCCTTGCCGTAGCCGGAGTGCTTGAAGCCGCCGTGCGGCATCTCCGACACGAAGGGGATGTGGGTGTTGACCCAGACCGCGCCGAAGTCCAGGGCCCTGGTCATGCGCATGGCGCGGCCGTGGTCGCGGGTCCACACGCTGGCGGCCAGGCCGTACCTGACGTCGTTGGCCCAGGCGACGGCCTGCTCCTCGTCGGTGAAGCTCTGCACGGTGATGACGGGGCCGAACACCTCGTTCTGCACCATCTCGTCGTCCTGGCGGAGCCCGCCGACGACGGTCGGGGAGAAGAAGTACCCGCGCTCCCCGACACGTTCGCCGCCCGCCAGCACCTCGGCGTGGTCGGGCGCGCGGTCCAGGAAGCCCTGCACCCGCGCGAGCTGGTCGGCGCTGTTGACCGGGCCGTAGTAGGCGTCCCCGTCGCTCGGCGGCCCGACGGCGGTGCCCCGCGCGGCCTCGGCGAGCGCGGCGGTGAAGTCGGCGGCCAGCCGGTCGGCGACCAGTACACGGGTCGCGGCGGTGCAGTCCTGCCCGGCGTTGAAGTACCCGGCCTCGGCGATACCCGCGGCGGCGCTCTCGACGTCGGCGTCGTCGAACACCACGACCGGGGCCTTGCCGCCCAGCTCCAGGTGGACGCGCTTGAGGTCGTCGGCGGCGGCCCGCGCGACCTCCATGCCGGCCCGCACGCTGCCGGTGATCGACACCATCTGCGGGGTCGGGTGGGTCACCAGGGCGCGGCCGGTGTCGCGGTCGCCGCAGATGACGTTGAACACGCCCGGCGGCAGGTGCTCGGCGGCGATCTCGGCGAGCAGCAGCGTGCTGGCCGGGGTGGTCTCCGACGGCTTGAGGACGACGGTGTTGCCCGCCGCCAGCGCCGGGCCGAACTTCCACACCGCCATCATCATCGGGTAGTTCCACGGCGTGACCTGCGCGCAGACGCCGATCGGCTCGCGCCGGATGGAGGAGGTGTGGTCGGCCATGTACTCGGCGGTGGCCTTGCCCTCCAGGACCCGGCTCGCGCCCGCGAAGAAGCGGATGTTGTCCACCATGGGCGGGATCTCCTCGTCCATGGTGAGCTGGAGCGGCTTGCCGGTGTCGCGGCTCTCGGCCTCGACGAGGTCGGCGGCGCGGGCCTCCACGGCGTCGGCGAAGCGCAGCAGCGCGAGGCTGCGGTCCTTGGGGGTGGCGTCGCGCCAGCCGGGGAAGGCGTCGGCGGCGGCGCGGAAGGCCGCGTCCACGTCGGCGGGCCCGGAGACCGGGGCCTCGGCGTAGGCGTCACCGGTGCTGGGGTCGATCACCTCCAGCGTCCGGCCTTCCTTGGTGTCGGTGTACGCGCCGCCGATAAAGTTGCGCAGCCTGGTCCTGCCGTCGCTGGTCACGTCGATCCCTTCCCGGGGGCACCTGCCCGATGTGTCCGCTTGGTCCCGACCTTGACAGAGGACTCGGGCTCTGACAAGTGATTCCGTTGTTACGATCCCATTTCACGACTAATTCCTTTGGACCGTACGCCGAACAGGCACGATGCCGCAGCAAGGAGAGCACCCATGACGGACCGCCGACCGCCGTCGTCCCGACGTGCCCTAGCGTCCGTCCACCTCGACGAGACCGCCAAGCAGATCATCGAGCAGCTCCAGCAGGACGGCCGCCGCTCCTACGCGGCGATCGGCAAGGCGGTGGGACTGTCGGAGGCGGCGGTGCGCCAGCGCGTGCAGAAGCTGCTGGACGCGGGCGTGATGCAGATCGTGGGCGTCACCGACCCGATGATGCTCGGCTTCTCCCGGCAGATGATGATCGGCGTCAAGTGCGAGGGCGACCTGGAGTCCATCGCCGACCAGCTGGCCGCCGTCGAGGAGATCGACTACGTGGTGATCACCGCGGGCTCGTTCGACATCCTGGTCGAGCTGGTCTGCGAGGACGACGAGCAGCTGCTGGAGCTGCTGGGCCGCATCCGCGCGGTGCGGGGGGTGGTCTCGACCGAGAGCTTCGTCTACCTGAAGCTGCGGAAACAGTCCTACTCCTGGGGCACCCGCTGACTCCTGGGGCGCGCGCCGCCCGGCCGGGACCCCGCCACCTTCGGATTCTCCTTCTCCTAGGGGATGCAGCGGCCGCGCCCGCGGGCGTACTTTGAGATGTTGCCAGGAAGGAGACCGGCCATGTCGGAGTCGGTTCGCCAGGACCTTCCCGCCACCCGCCAGATCGAGCTGCCCGTCACCGAGGAACAGCACCTTGTGATCCGCAAGGCCGCGGACCTCCTGGGCTGGACGGTCAACCAGTACGTGCTGTGCGCGGTCCTGGACCGAGCTGAACGCGAACTCTACGAGCACGCCGCGGTCGACGAGCGCGCCGACGGCGACCGCCTGCACTTCGAGGAGACGGCCGCGCCGTTCGTGGCCCTGATAGCCGCTCTGTGAAGCCGCCCTGAGGACCCCCGCCCCCGCCCGACAGCGCCGTCGGCCATGACCCCCAGCTGACTACGCCCCCGCCAACGCCGCCCGCAGACGTGCCGCGTACTCGGCCGCCTCGGCGTCGGACTCGTACTTGGTGCGGGGCCAGAAGAAGCCGCGCAGGCCGTCCTTGGGCCTGCGCGGCACGACGTGGACGTGGAGGTGCGGGACGCTCTGGCTGATCCGGTTGTTGTTGGCCACGAACGACCCGGCCGCCGCCAGCCCGCTCTCCATGGCCCCCGCCAGCCGCTGCGCGTGCCGGAACAGCGGCCCGACCTCCTCGGCCGGCAGGTCGGTCAGCGTCTCGTGGTGGTCGCGCGGCACCAGCAGGGTGTGCCCCTTGAACAGCGGCCGCGTGTCGAGGAAGGCCACCGCGTCGGGCTCCTCCAGCACAAAATGTGCGCCGAGCTCCCCTTTGATGATCCGACAGAACACACACCCGCTGGCACTCATGCCCCTCATTCTGCCCGCCGCCACCCCCGCCCGAAGCGTCCCGCCCCCTGCTCACAGCCCCGGCTACCGGACAACGCGCCCCTATGCCTTCGACCATGAAGCCGGCTGACCGACAACGGCGATCAGCACGCCGGGACCGGTGGTTCCTCCCGGAAGGCGGCGGCCTGGGTCCGGTAGAGCCCGGCGTAGATCCCGTCCAGGGCCATCAGCTCCTCGTGGCCGCCGACCTCCGCCAGGGCGCCCCGGTCCAGCACGTAGATCCGGTCCGCGTGCCGGACGCTGGCCATGCGGTGCGTGATCAGCACGACCGTGCGTTCCGGGCCGCCGTCGGCCCCCCTCCCCGCCAGCCGCCGGAACGACTCGTAGACGCGGTGCTCGGCGCGCGGGTCCAGCGCCGAGGTCGGCTCGTCGCAGATGAGCAGCGGCGCGTCCCGGTACACCGCGCGGGCGATCGACACGCTCTGCCACTGCCCGCCCGACAGTTCCGCGCCGCCCGCGAAGCAGCGCGACAACATGGTGTCGTAGCCGCCGGGCAGCCTGGCGATGATCCGGTCCGCGCCGGAGAAGCGGGCCGCCTCCCCCAGCGCCCGGTCCGCGGGGTCCGGGCGCCGGTGCCGTCCGATGGTGATGTTCTCGCGGGCGGTCAGCGGCCAGCGCGCCGCCTCCTGGGGGACCAGCGCGACCCGTTCACGGACGCCGGCGGGGTCGAGACCGGCCGTGTCCACACCGTCCCAGCGGATCGTGCCGGTGTCGGGCCGGTAGAGTCCGGCCAGCAACCTGGCCAGCGTGGACTTGCCCGAGCCGTTCTCCCCGACCAGCGCGATGACCTCGCCCCTGCGGACGCGCATGTGGACGTCGCGGAGCGCGTCCCGGTCAGCGCCGGGGTAGCGGAAGCCGACGCCGTCCAGCACCAGTTCCTCGAAGTCGGCGGGGGCGGGCCGTCCGGTGGGCTCGGGGCGGCGCGCCCGGCTGTCGCCGATGAAGGTCTCCAGGTCGGCGATGTAGAGGCCCTGCTCGTACAGCCGGTTGGCGACCGTGGACAACCTCAGCAGCCCGGCCTGCCCCAGCCGGACCGCGACGACGGCGGTACCGGCCACGGCCAGCGGCATCATGCCCTCGGCCAGCAGCCAGCCCAGCACCACGAACAGCCCCAGGGTGGCCGTCCCACCCAGCGTCCGGCCCAGGGTCGTGCGGCGGGCCCCGGCGAGTTCGACCCGGCGCCGCTCGGCCTCGACCGTGGCCGCCAGCGCCCGGTACTCCCCCAGCAGGAAGTCCTCGGCCGTGCACGCGCGGATCTCGGCGGCCGGGGCGCGCTGCGACAGCAGGTCTCCCACCATGAGCTGGCGGCGGCGCAACGTCGCCAGGCGCAGCGCACCGGTGTAGGAGTGCCGCGCGGTGCTCAGCGCCGCCCACGCCTGCGGCAGCACCGACAGGGCCAGCAGCGGCACCAGCAGCGGATGCAGCACGCCCAGCACCCCGGCCACCGCCAGCAGCCCGACCAGGGCGCTGACCGTCTCCACGAGCTGCTCGACGGCCATCTCGGTGTAGGTCAGGCCACGGTCGCGGGACCGGCTCATCGCGTCGTGCCAGTCGGGATCGTCGAACGCGGGCAGCTCGACGCCGACGATGGCGGTGTGGAAACGGTCCTCGGCGACCCGCTGCACGCGGGGGGTGAGCCGGGCCTGGAGGTCGGCGACCCCGGCGTCGGCGAGCCCGCGCAGCGCGTACGCCCCCGCCATCACCAGCAACGCGGGCAGCGCGGCACGGATCCGGTCGGGGGTCGGCCCGGACGCCAGCAGCGCGCTCAGCACGGCCGTCCCCGCCAGCAGCGCGAACCCGGTCACGGCGGCCGACAACGTCTGCAACGCCAGCAGTCCCAGCGTGGCGCGGCGCCCGGCCGACCAGGCCAGCCGGAGCACGCGCCCGGTGACGACGGGCAGTTCCCGCGCCGTCCCCCACACGCCCGCGCCCATGAGGCGCGCGTCGTAGCCGGGCAGGAGGGACGGGTCCAGTTCGGCGGTGTCGCGGCCCATGTCACCGCCCCGCCGTCATGCCGACCGCCCCGCCGGTCATCCTGCCGGTCACTCCGCTGGCAGCCCCGCCGACCGTCCCGCCTGTCGCCCTGCTGGCTCCCCCGTCGCCCGCCCTGCTGACAGCGCTGCCCGCCACTCTGCCAGCAGCCCCGTCGACCGTCCTGCCAGCAACCCTGTCGCCCGCCCTACCCGTAGGCCCGTCGGCCGTCCCGCTGGCAACCCCACCGATCGTCCATGGCCGTGGTCCGCCGCCGTCGCGCAGCCGGCGCAGGAACGTCAGGACACCGGCCGTGCCCACCCCCCACGGACCGCTGGCGGCGGTCAGCGAATGGTCGGGGAAGACCGGACGCCCCGGTGACCCGCCGGACCGGGCCAGCATCAGCCCGAGCACGCGGTGCGCGCCGTCCATGAACTCCTCCGATCCGGTGGCCACGGCCAGGTCGATGAGCAGCTCGCCCGCCCCGGCCATGCCGCAGCACTGGCTCAGCACGGCCATGGTCGGCGCGGTGCGCAGGCAGGCCCGCCCGGCGTCCGCAGCGAGGTCCAGCATCCGGTCGTCGTTCAGCACGGCGGACGCCGCCAGCAGGCACACGCCGATCCCGGCGAGCCCCTGGCACCAGGAGCCGACCATGGGGCGCGCCGTGGGCCGCCCGGCGGCTTCGACCAGTTCGGGGACCACGGCGGCCAGCTCCGCGCAGCGGCGCTCGGCCTCCGGCATCGCCGTCCGGCCTTCGGCGAGCAAGAAGGAGACGATGCCCGCCGTTCCGTGCGCGAGTCCCCATTCGGGATGGACACCGGACCCGGGCGGGGACGGCGGGATCTCGTCGGCGGTCGCGCTGACCTGCCCGTTGGCGAGCAGGTGCGCACATTCGGCGGCGCGTTCCAGATGCCAGGAGTCGCTTTCCAGTTCAGCCAGGATCAGGTGACCGGCACCCGTCCCGGCCAAGCCGTGTGCGAAGTCGTCCCGATCACCGGGTCGAGGTGCGGCGAACCGGGCGCAGGAATCACCCCGTCCTGCGCCGTGCTGGTCAGACGAACCGTCAGCTGCACGCCGGGCTTCCCCGCCCTGTGCATCCCAGGCTTGTGCATGCGATCCCGCGTCGACAGGCCAGGCGCGATGGCCGCCGCTTTCCGGTATGCACGCGGCGGCCCGAGTGCGCTGGTCGCCGGTCTCCGGAGTGCGCAGATCAGCAGGATCACCCGGTCGGCCCCGAACACGCCCGCTGCCATCGTCTGCCCCGTGCACGTCACGGTTCGTGCGGGAAGGGCCGGTAGCCGCGTCTTCGGGGGCGGTGAGGCCACGAGCGAAGCCACTCTGATCGTCCTTTGCGCGGCCGGCGAAGCGGTCGAGCCCGATCTGCGAGTCTGCTGCGGCCATGGCCAGGAAGATCGCCGGACCGGCGCTGCCGAAGAGCAGACCGTGCGCCGGTTCCTCGTCCCGCACGCGCGCCAGGGACCAGCGGACGAGGTCGTGAACGGCATGGCGGACGTCCGGCCGGTCGCCGTGCTGCAGGAGCTCGGCCCCGATCCCGGCACCGCCGAGATGGGCGTTGGTCGGACGGGGCGGGTCCCCGCCGGCTTCGACCATCTCGCGGGCGTAGCGGACGGTCTCCGTGACGGTGTGCGCGATGATCTCTTCCAGCTCGGCCGGGCCGGACGCCGGAAGTGCGGGAAGCGGAACCGGGCGGAGGCGGCCCCCGCGACGGTGATCAGCTGAAGCGGCGCGTCCACCCGGGACTGCGCGTTCGCGGAGGTCGGCGACCGCCCTGACACGTTCGGCCGGGTCCGCGTCGAGCAGGCGCGGTATCGCCGCCACCGCCGGTGAATCCGCCAGTCCCAGGGCGCCCAGGGCCGCCAGGGTGCCGGTGACGTTCCGCTCCTCCTGGTCGTGCATCCGGACGGGGTCGAGGCCGGTCGCGGCGTAGAACAGGGTGGCGCCGAGGGCGTAGTAGTCGTCCGCGGGTACAGCCGCAACACCCTGGTTCTGGCCGGGAGGCGCGTATCCGGGCGTCCAGCCGGACCGTTGCTCGCCGTCGAAGCGGCTGATGTCGAAGTCCACCAGATGGCAGCGGCCATCGCCGTCCAGCACCACGTTCTTGGGCGCCAGGTCGCGGTACACCACTCCCTTGCCGTGCACCGCGTCCAGCAGGGCCACCAGCTTCCGCGCGAGGGCCGTCAGGTCCCGTTCCGAATCCTGCCCGCACGAATCCTGCCCGGAGGGACCTGACCTGTACGGACCGTGCTCGGCGACGTCCTGGCGCAGGTCCCGTTCTCCGGCGCTGCTCACCACCAGGAACTCGTCGGCACCGTGCCGGAAGTGGTCCAGGACGGCGGGCACTCCGCTGACGCCCGCCAGCACGTGCAGCACGCGGCGCTCGTTGCGGAGGTAGGTGCGCACGTCCGTGCCGTCTTCGCGTTCCCCGATATAGGCGCGCGCCTGCTTGACGACCACTTCGCGCTCGTCCTCCAGGTCGACCGCCCGGTAGACGTTCCCCCTGGGCGAGCAGGAGATTCCGGAGACGAGGCGGTAACGGCCACCGAGTATCCGGGCTCCCCCGAGGTCACCGGGTTCGTCATGGAACGGATCTCGCGCCCAATCCGGGCATCGGTAGGCGGGTCCGGCCTCCCCCGGGTAGGTCTGACCGTCCGGCCCCACCACCACCAGCTCGTAGTCGCCGTTGCGCGTCGCCCGGTACCTCGGCCGGAACGGTCCGTACCGGTAGTAGACGGGGGCGTCGGGATGAACGCGCCGATCGCTCTTGATGACCGGCGCGTCGAGTCCGCGCAGCGCCGCCACCAGCAGGGCGCCCACCTCGGCGACGGCGTCCTGGGCCGGATAGACGGTGATGGCCTTGCCGGTCGAGCCGGTGCCGTTGCCGCTGGAGTTGAACGAGCCCAGGATGTCAGCGCCGCTGACCACCTTGAAGCCGGGCGCGGCCTCCAGCAGGACCGGCAGCGCCCGCTCCACGGTCTCCGCCAGCGTCACCGGCCGCGCCGAGACGTGCAGCTTCCAGCCCTGGTCGGCCAGCTCGGCCGTGGGGTCCCGGACCGAGATCCACGTTCGTCCGGTGCGCACCGACAGCCCGCGCCGCCCGGCCGCGGCTTCGATCCGTTCGCCGAGGTCCATCGTCCCGCCCCTCTCGCCGAGTCCCGCCGTTCCCTGCCCGGCCCGTCACCAGGCCGTCCCACCCACCGCCGCCAGGCCGAACGCCCAGCCCAGCCCACGAACCCGTAATCACCGATGCATGCGCCGAGCGCCTGTGCCATGTCCCTGGCCCTCGCCGAAGCCGACTAGCCAGCCGCCCTCGTTCCGCCGGGTGTGCGCGCCGCCGCTCGGTCCTGCCGGGCGGCGGCTGCGCCTGGATTCGCTGGGAAAGGCCACCGGGTCACCGCCCGGTGGCCTTTCCTGGGAGCGGATCGCGGCCTAGTCGAACGTCCGGCCGTCGCAGCGGATGGTCCAGCCCGAGATGCACGTGCTGATGCAGGCCGTCTGCGGGCTGTAGTGGTCGGCGCCCTCAGCCGTCGCGAAGAAGACCTGGTCGAACTCGGCCGTCTCCCGGATGCCGGCGTCGCGCGGTTCGAGCGTGTTCGCGTTCATGCACAACTCCCCTGCTCGGGACGCCTTCGGCGCCCTCGTCCGCCGGGTTCCTCCCGGCTGCCGCCCAGTCAAGCGGGCGGCTCTGCAGCAGCTCTGCAGTCCCGCTGCAACGTTCAGGCGCCCCGCCGCTGGCGGCGGGGATCGCCGGGCTGGAAGGCCGTCGGGAGCTCCGGATCCTCGTTGAGGATGGCCTCGTGCAGGCGTTGCAGGCCCTGGCACGGGTCCAGTCCCAGCTCCTCCGCCAGCACGCGCCGGGTCTCCCGGTACACCTCCAGGGCCTCCGCCCGGCGGCCCGACTGGTGCAGGGCCACCATCAGCTGCCCGCGCAGCCGTTCGCGTAACGGGTGGCCGACCACCAGGCCGACCAGTTCGGGCACCAGCGACAGCCCCTCTCCCAGCCATAGTTCGGCGGCGACGCGGTCCTCCAGCGCCGCCAGCCGCATCTCCTCCAGGCGGGCGGCCTCCGCCCGCAGGAACGACTCGCCCTCGCCGCCGAACGCGGCCCCGCGCCACAACCCCAAGGCGTGCCGCAGGATCGCCGACGCTTCGGCGTGCCGCTGCCGGACCAGCGCGCGCCGGCCCCGGGCCGTCAGGTCGGTGAACCGGTGCACGTCCACCTGCCCCGGATCGACGTCCATCAGATATCCCGGAGGCCGGGTCTGCAACAGGTCCGGCTTCGGAAGGGCGCGGCGCAGCGCGCACACGTAGCTCTGCACCAGCGCGCTCGCGGTGGCCGGCGGGGCCGTCCCCCAGATCGCCTCGATGAGTCGTTCAGTGGACACCGCCCGGCGTGGCGTGAGCAGGCAGGCAGCGAGCAGGACCCGCTGTTTGGCGGCGGTCGGGGACCACCCTCCGTCGGCCGTCTCGACCGTGCCGAGCAACCGGAATTCCATCACATTCCTTTCTCCACCCTTCCCCTTCACCTGGGCAAGGTGACGGACAGTCATTCTCATGCGACGGAGCGCTTCGTGGTGCGGATCGGCCAGGTGAGCACTATGGGAACGTTTCCGCACACTGGTCTCACCAGATCGACAGGTCGCCCGGCGCGGCGGGTTCCGGCCTGATGGCGGGCTTACGCGCGCACCGCTAGCGTGCGGTCCCATGCGCCTGGACAGTGTCGCCTTCCGGTACCGTCGCCGCGCTCCGTGGGTGCTGCGGGACGTGACCCTCGACCTGCCGCCCGGCCGGATCATCGAGGTCACCGGCCGCAACGGCGCCGGCAAGTCGACGCTGCTGCGGCTGGTCGCCGGGCTGCGCGACCCGCGCCGCGGCACGGTCACCGGCAGGCCCGCGCGCGTCGGGTACGCGCCCGAGCGCTTCCCGGTCGAGCAGCCGTTCACCGTCCGCGCCTACCTGCGGCACATGGCGGCCATGCAGGACGTGCCCACCTCCGCCGCCGAGCCCTGGATCGAGCGCCTGGCGTTCGGGCACCTGCTGGAGACGCGGCTGCCCGAGCTGTCCAAGGGCAGCGCGCAGAAGGTCGGGCTGGCGCAGGCGCTGCTGCCCGGCCCCGGCCTGCTGATCCTGGACGAGCCGTTCGCCGGGCTGGACGCCCAGACCCGCGACGCGCTGCCCGGCCTGGTCGCCGAGCTGGCCGAGGGCGGCACGACCGTCGTGGTCAGCGACCATCAGCGCTGCCTGGAGGACCTGCCCGGCGTCGAGCGCGTCCGCGTCGCCGACGGCACCGTGACCGCCGCGGGCGCGACCGCGGGATGGACGACCCTGGAGGTGGTGGTGCGCGCCGACGAGGCCGACACCGTGGAGACCAAGCTGCGGGCCGACGGCTACGACGTGCGGAGGCCGCGCCGGTGATCGCGCTCGCCCGGTTCCAGATCGCCGGTTACCTGCGGTCGCTGCGTATCCTGCAACCGCTGCTGGTGGTCCTGCTGATCGTGGCGCTGGTCCTGCTCCAGCGGCCGAGCCATCCCGACCCGGAAGGGCTTCGCGAGCTCGCCACCGGCACGCTGGGCGACGTGGCCGCGTTCATGTTCCCCATCTGGGCGTGGGCGGCCCGCGCGCTGCTCGACACCCAGCCGGACGGGCAGCGCGACCTGTCGGCGACGGCCGTGCGGCATCGCGGCGCGCCGGTCGCCGCCGGGCTGCTCGCGGCGTACACGGTCAACCTGGTGCTGGGCGTGGTGGCGCTGGCCGTGCCGTTCGTCTACGGCGCCCTCGCGGGCGTCGGGGCGCCCGCGCTGCTGGCCGGTGTGGGGCTGATGCTGCTGGCCGCCGCGTCCGCCACCGCCCTGGGCGCCTGGACGAGCAGGCCGGTCATCCCTTCGCCGGGGACGGGCCTGCTGGTGCTGCTGAGCGTGCTCCTGGCCGTGCTGCTGCTCGGAATCGGGCCGCTGTCCCCGCTGACGGTGCCGATGCTCGACTGGATCCGCGCCGCGCACGCGGGGCCGGTCGCGTTCACCGACGCCTACGGGGGCATCGCGCTGCGCCTGGCGTTGTGGACGGCCCTGGTCGGCGTCGGCTACGCCCTGGTCGGCCGCCGCCGCTGAGCTCTGCCGATCGGTTCAGGACGCCTGCGCGGTGAGGCACGCGCTTTCGACCGGTTCGTCGGACCGCACGCAGAAGTACACCCGGCCGGGCCCGCCCCAGTCCCAGCCGAGCCGGACGTCGGAGTCGAGCTGGAGCAGCAGCCGCCACCGCTCCTGCTCGGTCTCCTGCGGCCCCGCCGGGGTCCGCACCAGCACCGGCCAGCCGCCGAGCTGGTGGTTCGGGGCGTCGTCGGGCCACATGTGCGCCAGCCACGCCGCGTGCAGCTGCTCGTAGACCTCCAGGAACCCGCTGTAGGACTCCTCCAGCCGCCGCATGACCGGCTCCTGCGGCGAGGGCACCGACAGGAACGGCGACGCGCCGAGCGGGCACAGCGGGTAGGAGACGGCGCCGGACGGCCGCTCGGCCGGGCGGAGGTCGCCGGTGAACACCCGGCAGCCCTCCTCCGCGCCCGCCGCGTGGTAGAACGCCGCCACGCCCTTGCCGGGCAGGCCCGGCAGCGGCGTCAGGGCCGCGAGCCCGGCGAAGTCCACCGAGCCGAGGAACGCCAGCGGCCGCCCGTCTTGGACCGGCCAGGACGCGCCCTCCGGCAGCAGCGGCTCGCCGCCCAGCCGGACCGTCGCGTCACCGGGCGGGCCCAGCGCGATGGCGGGCCGCGCCAGCTCCAGCAGCGCCGCGGTGACCTCGGGGGCGAAGAACACGCCGAACAGGGAGTGCAGGCGTTGCCGTTGCGGGAGGAAGTGATCCATGTCACGTAGCGTTCCCCGGCGCGGGTCGCGCGTACCAGTGTCGGGACGGATTCAGCGGCGTTCCAGCGCCCCGGCGAGCTGGGTCAGGAACCGGTCGACCTCCTGCTCGTCGTACCCCGGCCCCCACCGCACGTTGCGGAACACGCATTCGCGCACGTCCCGGGGCGGCACGGGCGGCGCGGTGCCGCGCAGCCCGGCGATCACCCGGTCCAGGAACGCGTCCACGTCGCGCACGTCGTATCCGGCGCGCAGCCGGGAACCGGTGAATCGGGCGTTCTGAATCCAGGTGATCAGCCAGCCCGGATGTACCCGGGGACGCCCGGCGCGCTCGGCGATCGGCCCGGCCGCCTGGAGCCGCCGGACGCGCTCGCGCAGCAGCTCGTCGACCGCCCGCTGCTCGTAGCCGCGCAGCACCACGTCGAACCGGGTCCGGCGGACCTCCTCGGGCGGCAGCTCCGGGCCGCCGTCCAGGGCCCGGTCGATCCGCGCCAGCAGCGCGTCCACCTGCGCGCGGTCGTAGCCGCGCAGCGCCACCGGCGGGCGGCTCCCGGTCCCGGCCGACATGCGGCTCCTCGTCCGTGCTAGTCCTTGGTGGCCGCGGCCAGCTGGCCGCAGGCGCCGTCGATCTCCCTCCCCCGGGTGTCGCGCACCGTCACCGGCACCCCGTGCGCCTCCAGCCGCCGGACGAACTCCCGCTCGTCCTCCGGCCGCGAGGCGGTCCACTTGGAGCCCGGCGTCGGGTTCAACGGGATCAGGTTGACGTGTACGAGACGGCCGCGCAAGAGGCGGCCCAGCAGGTCGGCCCGCCAGCCCTGGTCGTTGATGTCCTTGATCAGCGCGTACTCGATCGAGACCCGGCGGCCGCTCCTGTCGGCGTAGGCCCAGGCCGCGTCCAGGACCTCCTCGACCTTCCACCGGTTGTTGATCGGCACCAGCTCGTCGCGCAGCTCGTCGTCGGGCGCGTGCAGCGACAGCGCCAGCCGCACCGACATGTCCTCGGCCGCCAGCTTCTCGATCGCCGGGACCAGGCCCACCGTGGACACCGTCACCGAGCGCTGGGAGATGCCGAGGCCCGCCGGCGCGGGGTCGGTGATGCGCCGCACCGCGCCGAGCACCGCCTTGTAGTTGGCCAGCGGCTCGCCCATGCCCATGAACACGATGTTGGAGACCCGCCCCGGACCGCCGGCGACGCGGCCGCGCGCCATCGCGCGGGCGCCCGCGGCGACCTGCTCGACGATCTCGGCGGTGGACAGGTTGCGGGTCAGCCCGGCCTGCCCGGTCGCGCAGAACGGGCAGTTCATGCCGCACCCGGCCTGGGACGACACGCACATCGTGGCGCGGTCGGGGTAGCGCATCAGCACCGACTCGAACAGCACGCCGTCGAAGGCCTTCCAGACCGTCTTCAAGGTCTTGCCGCCGTCGCAGGCCAGCTCCCGCACCGGGGTCAGCAGGTCCGGCAGCAGCTCGCCGACCAGCCGCTCGCGCAGCGGGGCGGGCAGGTCGGTCATCTGCGCCGGGTCGTCGACCAGGCGGGCGAAGTAGTGCCGCGAGAGCTGGTCGGCGCGGAACGGCTTCTCCCCCAGCTCGGCGACCACGGCGCGGCGCTCGTCCGTCGTGAGGTCGGCGAGGTGGCGCGGCGGCTTGGCCCGGCGGGGCGCGGCGAACACGAGCTTGGCCGGCGTCTTGGCAGGCGACCCGGCCGCCGGGGCGCCCTCGGGCGCGGAAGCGGCGGACTCGGTGGACGCGGCGGGTTCGGTGGTGGCAGACATGGTTCCTCCAGTGTCGCAAACACCGCGCCATGCCCTGACCGTTCCCGACTTCCCGGCACGGCCCTCGTCCCGCGGGCTCGCGCGTTGACCTCCAACACGCCTGCGCATGACCTTCCCCGGACACTAGGGTCTCGATCATGTCGGTATTGCGCAGGGGGTCCGCTTCGGCCCGGAGCGGTGTGACGGTCGTGCGGGACGCGGTCAGCCCGTACGGCAGCAGGCGGCTGGTGATCGAGACCGACGGCGTCGTCACCGCCGCCTATCTCAAGGACGCCCGCGACGCGGTGGTGGGCGCGGTCTGGGCCGCCAACCACCGGGCCGCGCCGGACGGGCCGGACCTCGGCCGGATGGACGCCGGACTGGCGCCGCTCATGCCCGCCTCCCACGTCCGCGAGCCCGAGGGGCGGGACCCGCTGGCCCCCGGCGACCTTGAGATCGTCTGGTTCGAGGAGGGCGACGGCGCGGCCGTCCTGGAGCGCGGCGAACTCCTGCTGGTGCTGCCGGGCTGGGGGGACGTGGCCCGCGGCGTGCCCGGCTACAGCCGCGACGCCACCGGGCCCGGACCGTTCGCGTTCCCGCTCGACGACGAGATCGCGGAGTTCGCGGCGCGCGTCGACCAGGCCCGCGAGCACTGGAAGGCCGTCACGGCGGACGGCTCGTGGGCCGGCTACCAGCAGTCCGTGCTGGGTCACCTCCTCCAGCGCCTGGGGCCCGGCGGCCACTACTGGCACGACGTCGGCCGCCGCCTCACCCCCGGCAACGCCGGGGCCGCGCCGCTGGTCGGGGTGTCGGAGCGCCCTGCCCGCCGCGACCGGGAGTTCACGGTGCTGAGCACCGTGGGGATGAGCCGGCAGCGGATGCCGACCGTCGAGCTGTACGAGGACGACGTCGCCCCGCACTCGCGCATCGAGCTGGCCGTCGCCACCACGATGCCGAGCCAGCGGGCGGGCAGCGTCTTCCCCTGGCTGGCGCAGTACCCGTGGCGGTCGGTGACGTGGTTCGCGCCGGGCGACGTGGTCAAGTGGTACCACGAGGCTCAGACGTTCCCACTGGGCGGCGACGACACGGCCTGGGAGGGCGTGCTGCTGCTGGACGACCCCAGCCGCCTGGCGGGGCCGGTCGCGCCGGGCCTGACAGGGCTGACGGTCGGCGACCCGGTGCGCTGGTTGTGGCTGGTGCCGATCTCCGGCGAGGAGTACCGGTACGCCAGGAGCGAGGGGTCGGACGCGCTGGTGCGGCGGCTGGCGCAGCAGGGGCGGTCCTGGGTGGTGTCCTGACCGGAACGGTCCGGAGAACACGGGCGAGAGAACACGGACGAGAGAACACGGACGGCCGTGCGATCGGGGGCGATCGCACGGCCGTCCGGCGCGTCGGGGGATCAGGGGGCGGGGGTGAACAGCTCCAGCAGCAGCCACACGACGGGGGCGGTGGCGACCAGGGAGTCCAGCCGGTCCATCACGCCGCCGTGGCCGGGCAGCAGCGTGCCCATGTCCTTGATGCCGAGATCCCGCTTGATCATCGACTCGATGAGGTCGCCCACGGTGGCGGTGACCACCGCGGCCAGGCCGACCAGCACGCCGTGCCAGACCTGGCCGTCGGCCAGCAGCCACCACATCAGCCAGGCGCCCACCGCCATGCAGGCGATCGCCGAGCCGGTGACGCCCTCCCAGGTCTTCTTCGGGCTGATCGTCGGCGCCATCTTGTGCCGGCCGAGGAACGCCCCGGCGAAGTAGCCGCCGATGTCGCTGGCCACCGTCACCGCGATGAAGATCACCGTTCGGTGGTCGCCGTCGTCGGGCCGCATCAGCAGGGCCACGATGCCGCCGATGAGCACCAGGTAGCCCGCCACGAACACCCCGGCGGTGGTGTCGCGGACGTACCCCTCCGCGCCCTCGGGCATCCGCACCACCAGCACCGCGAGCACCACCAGGGCGACGACCGCGACCAGCGCGATCGGCCCCCAGATGTAGGCCGCGACCGGCGCGAACACCATCCCGACCGCCAGCGGGGCGAACGGGACCTGGATGTCGCGGCTCTTGAACGCCTCGGTCAGCTCCCGCATCCCGAGGAACAGGAACACGACCATGACCGCCAGGAAGATCTCCCTGACGGTGTAGAGCGACACCAGCACCAGCGCGCCGAGTGCCGCCCCGACGCCGATGGCGAGGGGCAGGTTGCGGCCCGCCCGGTTCTTCTTGGCCGGCGGCTGCGCACCGCCGGTCGGGGAGCCCGCGGGCTCCCCGGACTCGTCGAGTTCCATCAAACCTCGAGGAGTTCGGCCTTCTTGTGTTCGAGCAGCTCGTCGATCTGCGCCACGTACCGGTGGGTGGCGTCGTCGAGCTCCTTCTCCGCGCGGCGGACGTCGTCCTCGCCGGCCTCGCCGTCCTTGGCGAGTTTGTCGAGGGTGTCCTTGGCGCGGCGGCGGACGTTGCGGATCGAGATCCGGGCGTCCTCGGCCTTGCCTCCGGCGACCTTGATGAACTCCCGGCGGCGCTCCTCCGACAGCTCGGGGAACACCACGCGGATGACGTTGCCGTCGTTGGTGGGGTTCACGCCGAGGTCGCTGTCGCGGATCGCCCGCTCCACCGCCTGCATGGAGGACTTGTCGAAGACCTGGACGATCACCATGCGGGGCTCGGGCAGCGTGAAGGAGGCCAGCTGGTTGACCGGCGTCGGCGTGCCGTAGTACTCCGCGGTGATCTTGTTGAACATGGCGGGGGTGACGCGGCCGGTGCGGATGGCCTGGAAGTCCTCCTTGGCGACCGCGACCGCCTTCTCCATCTTCTCCTCGGCTTCGAGGAGGGTCTCGTCGATCACTTCGACTCCCGGTTCATCTGTCGGCCCTTGGGTTGCCTGCCGGTCGTGCTGCGCCGCCGGCCCGGCCGCGCTCGGTCGGATCGGTCAGCCGTCGGCCGGGCTGACCAGCGTGCCGATCTTCTCACCGCGGACGGCCCGGACGATGTTGCCCTGGCCCATGAGGTCGAAGACCACGATGGGCAGCGTGTTATCCATGCAGAGGCTGATGGCCGTGGCGTCCATGACCTTCAGACCCCGCTGTAGAACCTCACCGTAATCCAAACGGTCGAACTTCACCGCGTCCGGATTCTTGCGGGGGTCGGCGTCGTACACGCCGTCCACCTGAGTGGCCTTCAGCACCGCCTCGGCGCCGATCTCCAGCGCGCGCTGGGCGGCGGTGGTGTCGGTGGAGAAGAACGGCTGGCCGAGGCCCGCGCCGAAGATCACCACGCGGCCCTTCTCCAGGTGCCGGATGGCGCGGCGCGGGATGTAGGGCTCGGCCACCTGGCTCATGGTGATGGCGGTCTGCACCCGCGTGTCCAGGCCCAGCTTCTCCAGGAAGTCCTGCAGCGCCAGGCAGTTGATCACGGTGCCGATCATGCCCATGTAGTCGCCGCGGCCGCGGTCCATGCCGCGCTCGGCGAGCTGGGCGCCGCGGAACATGTTGCCGCCGCCGCACACCACCGCGACCTCGACGCCGTCCTTGACGGCCTCGGCGATGGCCTCGGCGACGTGCTGCACGACCTCGGGGTCGATGCCCAGCGGGTCACCGCCGGCGAACGCCTCGCCGGACAGCTTCAGCAGCACCCGCTTCCAGCCGCCGCGCGGGGCGTGCTGGGCAGACGACGAGGCCGCCGTCGTATCGGTTGTGGTCTCTTCCGGCACGTCGGCGGCCTCCTCGTTGCTTCGTGAAATCTGTGCGGTCCCCTGTCTCCAGGGTCCCTTACGCCTGGCCGACCTTGAAGCGGGCGAAGCGGACGACCTTCACACCGGCCTCGTCGAGGACCTTGGCGATGGTCTTCTTGTTGTCCTTGACGAACGCCTGCTCCAGCAGCACGAAGTCGCGGAAGTAGGCGTTGACCCGGCCCTCGACGATCTTCGGGATGGCCTGCTCGGGCTTGCCCTCGTCGCGGGTGAGCTGCTCGGCGAGCGCGCGCTCCTTCTCGATCGCCTCCGCGGGGATCTCCTCGCGGGTGAGGTACTTGGGCGACATCGCGGCGATCTGCTGCGCGACGTCCTTGGCGACCTCGGCGTTCTCGGTGTCCAGCTCGACCAGCACGCCGGTGGTCGGCGGCAGCGACGGGTCGGACTTGTGCAGGTAGCTGGCCACGTAGGCGCCCTGGTAGTGGGCGAAGCGGCCGATCTCCAGCTTCTCGCCGATCTTGGCGGAGGCCTCCTGGATCAGGGCCTCGACGGTCTTGCCGGACTCGATCTCGGCGGCCAGCAGCGCGGCGGAGTCGGCCACGCCGCTCTTGGCGGCGAACCCGACGATCCGGTTGGCGAGCTCGATGAACTCGGCGTTCTTGGCGACGAAGTCGGTCTCGCACTTCACTTCGAGCAGCGCGCCGTCGGTGGTGCCCTCGAAGTGCTCGGCGACCAGGCCGTTGGCGGCGGTGCGCTCGGCGCGCTTGCCGACGTCCTTGGCACCGGCCAGGCGCAGGATCTCGACCGCCTTCTCGAAGTCGCCCGCCGCCTCGGTGAGGGCGTTCTTGCAGGCCATCATGCCGGAGCCGGTCAGCTCGCGAAGCCGCTTGACGTCAGCGGCGGTGAAGTCAGCCATCGCTCTCTTGTCCTGTCGTGGTGGAAGAAACTGGGGTGACAGACAACGGGCCCCCGAGGGCCGCGCCCTCGGGGACCCCGCGTCGTCAGGACTGCTCGGCGGCCTCGGTGGGGGCCTCGGCGGTCTCGGCGGCGGCCTCGGTGCCCTCGGCGGCCGGCTCGTCCTTGGCCGTGGCCTCGGAGGCGGCGGCGCGGTCGGTCTCGGCGGAGGCCTGCTCCTCGGTGCTGCCGCCGTCCTCGGCGCGCGCCTCGGTGGCGACCTGCTCGGCCGGCTTGCCCTCCAGCAGGTCCCGCTCCCACTCGGGCAGCGGCTCGGCGGCGGAGGCGGCGGCCTCGGCCGGCTTCTCGTCGCCGGCGGAGGCGCCGGAGCGGGCGATCAGACCGTCGGCGACGGCGTCGGCGACCACGCGGGTCAGCAGGCTGACGCTGCGGATGGCGTCGTCGTTGCCCGGGATCGGGTAGTCGACCTCGTCGGGGTCGCAGTTGGTGTCCAGGATCGCCACGACCGGGATGCCGAGCTTCTTGGCCTCGTTGACCGCGATGTGCTCCTTCTTGGTGTCCACGATCCAGACGGCGCTGGGCACCTTGGCCATGTCGCGGATACCGCCGAGGGTGCGCTCCAGCTTGTCCTTCTCGCGGCGCAGGCCCAGCAGCTCCTTCTTGGTCATGCCGGAGCCGGCCACGTCGTCGTAGTTGATCTCCTCCAGCTCCTTGAGCCGGGTGAGCCGCTTGTGGACGGTGGAGAAGTTGGTGAGCATGCCGCCCAGCCAGCGCTGGTTGACGTAGGGCATCCCGACCCGGGCCGCCTGCTCGGCGATGGCCTCCTGGGCCTGCTTCTTGGTGCCGACGAACAGGATCGTGCCGCCGTGCGCGACCGTGGCCCGCACGAACTCGAAGGCACGGTCGATGTAGGACAGCGACTGCTGCAGGTCGATGATGTAGATGCCGTTGCGCTCGGTGAAGATGAAGCGCTTCATCTTGGGGTTCCACCGGCGGGTCTGGTGGCCGAAGTGGACGCCGCTCTCGAGGAGCTGCCGCATGGTGACGACGGGAGCCATGTGCCCGTGTTCTCCTGTCCGGCCCGATGGTGCGGGCCAAGTTCCGGTTGTCTGCCCGCGCTCGGACGCGGCCCCGCCGTCGCAGGCGACGGACCGAGAGGCTGCGCCCCACCGTGCTCTCCGCGAGGTGAGCTGTGGGTGGCCGACGAGCGCGTGAATTCGGCCGCGCGGGTGAAGTCCGTGCGACCGTTCCCCAAGTCTATTGGATGTTCGGCGCGCACGTGGAATCAACCGGCCTCGGAGGCTCGGTTATCCACAGGTGGGGCTCGGGCCTGGCGGTGCCGCCGGCGGTCCGTGCACGCTGCTGGACATGACCCTACTCACTCTGCTGTTCGCCTGCACCACCCTGATCACGGGCGCTCCACCGCCTCAAGATCAGTGGCGCTGGCCGTTAGGGCCGCCCGCTCCGGAGGTCCTCCGCGGCTTCACGCCGCCGCCCTCGCCCTGGCTGTCGGGGCACCGGGGGGTCGATCTGGCCGCCCGTCCGGGCCAGCCGGTGTACGCCGCGGGCCGGGGCCAGATCAGCTATGCCGGGTACGTGGCCGGGCGCGGAGTGGTCGCGATCAGCCACGGCGCCCTGCGGACGACCTACCTGCCGGTGCGCCCGGCCCTCCGGCGTGGCCACCGGGTGGCTCCCGGGACGCGCATCGGCACGGTGGAACGCGTGCCCGTCCACTGCACAGTCGCCTGCCTGCACTGGGGCCTGCGGAACGCGACCGCCTACCTGGATCCGCTGCTCCTGGTGCGCCCGCAGATCCGGCTACTCCCCCGCTGGCCCGCCGGCCCGATCTTGCAGGCACCTGCGCCGCCCGCAGTGGCAACACCACCGCCCAGCACGCCCGCCCTCCTCTCATCCCCGCCGCCGAGCACGCCCGCCTCTCTCGCCTCGCCACCGCCGCCGAGCACGCCTGCTTCCCTGCCCTCGCCACCGTCGGCCACAGGGATCTCGCCACATCCACGCGCCCAGAACGTCGGCAAGGCCGACGAGCGTCCTGTCGACCAACCGATCCGTCTGGTCCTGCGCGACGCGACGACGGCGACCGGCGGGGCCGTGACGGGCATGCTGCTGGCGTTCGGCCTGGTCGCCCTGCGCCAGATGCGCATCCGAGGCCGCTCCAGGCGCCGTCCGCCGCCGGGCGTGGTCGACCTGACGCGGGAACGCCGCCTGCGCCGCTCCCGATGATCGGCCGTCCCGACGAATGTCCGTCCTGCTGAACGACCGTCCCGCTGAACGACCGTTCCGACGAATAACTGTCCCGATGAACGGCCGCGGTGGGGCGCTCAGTCGCGGGCGTCGTCGGCGGTCCCGCGCGGGTGGGCCTGCCGGTGCACCTGCTTGAGCCGTTCGGCGGAGACGTGCGTGTAGAGCTGGGTGGTCTGCAAGGAGGCGTGCCCCAGGATCTCCTGGACACTGCGCAGGTCGGCTCCTCCCTCCAGCAGGTGGGTGGCCGCGCTGTGGCGGAGTCCGTGCGGGCTCAGATCGGGCACCTCTCCGACCTCGGCGATGCGGTCGTGCACTATGCGGCGCGCGGTGTTGGGGTGCAGACGCCCGCCTCTCGCACCGAGGAACAGGGCGGGGCCGCTGTCCTCGGTGGTCAGTGCCGGACGCCCGGCCCGCAACCAGTCCTCGACGGCCCGCACGGCGGGCTCGCCCATCGGAACGGTCCGCTCCTTGCCGCCCTTGCCCAGGACGCGGGCGGTCCGCCGCCCGGCGTCCAGGTCGTCGATGTCCAGCCCGCACAACTCGCCGACCCGCACGCCGGTCCCGTACAGGACCTCCAGAACGGCGAGATCCCGTAGGCCCAGCGGCCCGGTGGCGTCCATGCGGTCCAGGAGGCGCGACGCGTCGTCCTGCGCGAGGACGGCGGGGAGGTCGCGCGGGCGTTTCGGTGTGCCCAGCAGCGGGCCCGGGTCCGTCGGGATGAGGCCGCGCCGGTGCAGGTATCCGGTGAAGGTCCGGACGGCCGCCGTGCGCCGGGCCAGGGTGGCGCGCGATCTGCCGAGGGCGTGCTGCCGGGCCAGCCAGGCGCGCAGCACCGCCACGTCGAGTTCCGCCGGCTCGGCGGCGCCCACCGTCCCCGCGTACCGGCACAGGTCGCCGAGATCGCCGAGGTAGGCGCGCAGCGTGTGCTCCGACACGTCCCGTTCGGCGCGCAGGTGCCGCTCGAACTCCCCCAACGCCTCCTGGAACGGCGCGGTGACGTCCGCGGGGATCTCCTGTTCGGACTCCTCGTCAGCGCTCACAGCGGCCCACGCTGCGCCACCGGGCCGGGCAAAGCAAGCCTCACCCGCCTGCGGGCCCAGCAAGATCTCGACTTATCCACAGAACGCGATTCTGTAGTGACGCTCCGCGTCCGGACACGGCACCGTCGAAGGCGGAGGTGAGCATCATGCAAACCCACATCGGCCTCGGCCGGCGCGGAGAGACCGCGGCGGCCGCCTACCTGGTCCGGCTCGGCTGGACGATCCTCGCCCGCAACTGGCGCTGTCCCGAGGGCGAGCTCGACATCGTGGCCCACGACGGCGCCGGCACGGTCGTCTGCGAGGTGAAGACCCGCCGCTCCGACCGCTACGGCACCCCGTTCGAGGCGATCTCCACCGACAAGGCGGCCCGGCTGCGCCGCCTCACCTGCGCCTGGGCCGCCACGCACCGGGCCCGCGACGCCGAGATCCGCATCGACGTGCTCGGCCTGCTGACCGACGGCGACGGCTTCGTCGTGGAGCACCACCGGGCGGTGTGCTGAGATGACGCTCGCCAAGACCCGCGCGGTCTGCCTGGTCGGCGTCGACGGCTTCGTCGTGGACGTGGAGGCCGCCATCACCAGCGGCGTCCCGGGCCTGCACCTGGTCGGGCTGCCCGACACCGCGCTCAGCGAGTCCCGCGACCGCGTCCGCGCGGCGATCTTCAATTCGGACGAGGACTATCCCAACCGGCACGTCACGGTGTCCCTGTTCCCCGCCAGCCGCCCCAAAGCGGGCTCAACATTCGATCTTGCTATCGCCACAGCCCTCATGGCCGCCGCCGGAGCCGTGCCCGCCCAATCCTGCACCGGTCTGGTGTTCATCGGCGAGCTGGGGCTGGACGGCCGCATCCGTCCCATCCCCGGAGTGCTGCCCGCCGTCCTGACGGCGGCGAACGCCGGGTGCCGCACCATCGTCGTGCCGCGCGCCAACGCCGCCGAAGCCGAACTGGTCCCGGGGGTGGAGATCGTGTCCGCCGGAACGCTGCGCGCCCTGCTGTGCCTGCTCCGCGACGAGCCGCCCCCGCCCGAGGAGGAAGAGGAACCGCTGCCACGCCCCTCCGAGACCCTGCCGCTGCGCGCTCCCGACCGCCGTACCGGCCTGGACCTCGCCGACGTCCGGGGCCAGGCCGAGGCGCGCCGCGCGCTGGAGATCAGCGCCGCGGGCGGCCACCACCTGTTCTTCTCCGGGCCGCCGGGCTGCGGGAAGACGATGCTCGCCGAACGCCTGCCCACCCTCCTGCCGCCCCTCGACCGGGAGGCCGCCCTGGAGGTCACCGCCGTCCACTCGATCGCGGGCACCCTGCCGCCCGGCCAGCCCCTCATCGTCCGGCCGCCGTTCCACGCACCGCACCACACCGCCACCCGCGCGGCGATGGTGGGCGGCGGATCGGGCCGGTCCCTGCAACCCGGGGCGGTCTCCCTGGCCCATCGCGGCATCCTCTTCCTCGACGAAGCGCCGGAGTTCATGAACGGCACCCTGGACGCGCTCCGCCAACCCCTGGAGGAGGGCGAGGTCCACATCGCCCGCGCCGAGGGCACCGCCACCTTCCCCGCCCGCTTCACGCTCGTCCTGGCGGCGAACCCGTGCCCGTGCGCGGCGGCCAAGCAGATCGACTGCTCCTGCCCGCCGGCCGTCCGCCGCAAGTACCTCACCCGCATCTCCGGGCCGCTCCTGGACCGCGTCGACCTCAAGCTCGAACTGACCCCCGCCAGCCGCGCCGAACTCCGCTACGACCTCGAACTCGCCGAGTCCAGCACCGTGGTCGCCGACCGGGTGCTGGCCGCCCGCGAACGCACCCTCAAACGCCTGGCCGACACGCCCTGGCGCGCCAACAGCGAGATCCCCGGCCCCGAACTGCGCCGCCGCTTCGTCCCCTCGGGAGACGCCATGCTCACCGCCGACGACGCCCTGCAGAACGGCTCGCTCAGTGCCCGCGGCCTGGACCGCGTCCTCCGCGTCGCCTGGACCCTCGCCGACCTGGCCGGTCGCGACAGACCCAGCGCCGACGACATCGGCGGCGCCCTGGCCCTGTGGTCGGGATGGCGGCCGTGAACGACCGAACGGCCCGAGCCGTCCTCTGCGCCATCGCCGAACCGGGCGAGTCCCTGATCAACCGGCTGATCGACCACTCCGGCCCGGCCGGAGCCCTGGAGAACATCTGCACCGGCACCGTCCCCGACGAGTTAGCGCCCTCTCCCCACGACAGGGCCCGGATCGCCGCCCGCCTGGAGCACTGGCGCATCCGCCTGGCGACGGCGACCCCCGAGCAGGACCTGGCCGTCACCGAACACCTCAACTGCCGCCTGGTCTGCCCCGGCGACACCGAATGGCCGACCACCCTGGACGACCTGGGCGACGAGCGCCCCTACGCCCTGTGGCTGCGCGGCCCGGACGACCTGCGCCACACCTGCCTGCGCTCGGTCGCCGTGGTCGGCGCCCGCGCCGCCTCCCCCTACGGCCTGCGGGTGGCGGCCGAGCTGGGCGCCGAGCTGGCCGAACGCCGGTGGGCGGTGGTCTCCGGCGGCGCCCTGGGCATCGACTCGGCCGCCCACAAGGGCGCCCTCGCGGCCGACGGCCCGACGGTGGCGGTCTTCGCCAACGGCGTGGACGTCCCCTATCCGGCCTCCAACGACGGCCTGTTCACCGAGATGGCCCGCCGCGCCCTGCTGGTCAGCGAGTCCCCGCCGGGCACCGTCCCGCAACGGCTGCGCTTCCTGGTCCGCAACCGGGTGATCGCCGCCCTGTCCCGGGGCACCGTGGTGGTGGAGGCCCAACGCCGCAGCGGCGCGCTCAGCACGGCCGCCTGGGCGCAGCGGCTGGGCCGCGAGGTGATGGCGGTCCCCGGCCCCGTCACCGCGGCCACCTCGGTCGGCTGCCACCGCCTGCTCCGCGACCACCCGCCCGCCGTACTGATCACCCGCGCCGAGGAGGTCATCGAGGCCGTCGGCCGCATCGGCGCGGACCTCGCCCCGGACCCCGAAGCCCCCGTCCTGCCCCGCGACCGCCTCGACCCGGTGACCCGCTCGGTCCTGGAGGTCTTCCCGTCCCGAGGCGCGGCAGGCCCCGCCCAGTTGGCCGCCAAGGCGGGAATGGACCTCGCGGCCCTGAACGCCAAGCTCGGCCTGCTGTCGGCGGCGGGCTTCATCGAACGCGCCAACGGCGGCTGGCGCCTGACCGCCGCCGCCAAATCCTAAGGGCCCTCCAATGAGCAACCGCAGCGCACTCGCACATCGCCCCGTACAGCCACGCCCACGCCCCCTGCCCCGCAGCGCACCAAACCGTCCACACCACAGGCACGGCTGCATGCACGACCGCACGCACCATCACCGGCACGACCGTGTGGACGGTGACCTGCATGCGCACACGCGCCGCCACATGCACGACTACTCAAACCACGGCATACGCGCCCCTCCGCGCCGTTGTATGCGCAACCGCTCGCATATCGGCAATCGGCAAGATGTTGTCGCTGGGAGTCGAAGACGCCGCCGGCTCTCGTCGACAACACCACCCCGCCGCACGTGCGGGAGAGGCAGGGATTACTGGTCGGCGGGCAGTTCGAAGTCGCTCTTGGGGAGTTCCTCGATGTTGACGTCTTTGAAGGTGACAACACGGACGTTCTTCACAAAACGTGCAGGTCGGTACATGTCCCAGACCCAGGCGTCCTGCATGGTGACCTCGAAGAAGACCTCGCCGTTGTCGGTGCTCCGCACCTGGAGGTCGACCGTGTTGGTCAGATAGAACCTGCGCTCGGTCTCCACCACGTAGGTGAACAGCCCGACGACATCGCGGTACTCGCGATAGAGCTGCAGTTCCATCTCTGTTTCGTACTTTTCGAGATCTTCGGCGCTCACGCTGGTGCCCCTTCCGTCCGGCCCGCGCCGGGAGCCCGCCGCACCGGCGGGTCCCCGGTCTCCTCCCCCAAGGCCACCTCCCCATTGTTGCGCAACGCCCGCCCGACGTTGGCGTAGGAGAAACGATGCTCAGGACAAGGCCCGTGCTCGTGCAGCGCCGCCGTGTGCTCCCGGGTGACATACCCCTTGTGCACGTCGAAGCCGTACTCGGGATAACGCTCGTGCAGCCCGACCATGATCCGGTCCCGGGTCACTTTGGCGATCACCGAGGCGGCGGCCACGCAGGCGGCCACCCGGTCGCCCTTGATCACCGCCAGAGCGGGCACCGTCAGGCCCGGCACCGGGAAGCCGTCGCTCAGCACGTACGCGGGTCGCCGCTCCAGCGCCATCAGGGCCCGCCGCATGCCGGTGATGTTGCAGCGATGCACCCCGATGCGGTCGATGTCATGGCAGGGGATCACCACGGCGCTCCACGCCTCCGCCTGCGCGACGATCCGCTCGTAGACCGCCTCGCGACGCGCCGGGGTGAGCAGCTTGGAGTCGGTGAGGCCCTCGATCCGCCCGCGCCGACCCTCCGGCAGGATCACCGCTCCGACGACCAGCGGCCCGGCGCACGCTCCCCGCCCGGCCTCGTCGACCCCGGCGACCGGCCGGAACCCGGCATGCCCCAGCGCCTGCTCGTAGGCGTACAGCCCGGCGTCACGGCGCGGCGTGAAACGGAGTGGACGACCCTTCATGCACCGCAGGGTACGTCGCCTCGGCACCCCAAGGCGTCCCGAATCCCGCCTTCTCCGGCATGCCCTGGGTCACCCTGCCCGGCCGCCCCAGGTCAGCGCCCCTGCCGCGGAGCGGCGGGAGCGGGACCGGGATGGAGCCGGGACAGAGCCGGGACGAGGTCAGCGGTTGCGGAAGCGGCGGCGTAGGTAGGTCAGGGGGACCGCGCCCACCAGGCCCAGCGCCAGGGGGGTCGCCGGGGTCGTGGCCATCGCGGCCTTCAGCGTCGGCTGCTTGAAGGTCCCCGGGATCGGCAGGGTGCCGACGCGGCTCGGCGGCCAGACGATCACGAAGGCGCGGCCGATGACGCGGTTGATCGGGATGGTGCCGCCGCCCGGGTCGCCGCGGTGGGAGCGGGAGTCGTAGGACAGCTCCCGGTGGTCGCCCATGACCCACAGCTGGCCCTGCTGGACCTTCACCTCGAAGCGCTCGTTGGAGGGCTTGTTCTGCTCGCCGGTCGCCGGGTCGGTGAACAGGTAGGACTTCTCGTCCAGGGCGACGCCGTTGACGGTCACCCGGTCCTGGGCGTCGCAACACTTGACGGTGTCGCCGGGGACGCCGATGACGCGCTTGATGTAGTCCTTCTCGTTCGGCGCCACGCCGAAGGCGCCGCCGATCGCGCGCAGGACCTTCGCGACCGGGTTGGTCGGCTCCTGGATGGTGGTCTCGGGGTCCCAGGAGTCCACGCCGTTGAAGACCACGATGTCACCGCGGGCGATGTCGCGGGTGTGGTAGACGATCTTGTTGACGAGGACCCGGTCGCCGATCTGGAGGGTGTTCTCCATCGAGCCGGACGGGATGTAGAACGCCTGGACCGCGAACGCCTTGATGACCAGCGCCAGGACCAGGGCGACGCCGATCAGGACCGGGAGCTCCTTCCAGAAGGAGCCCTGCTTCTTCTTGCGCTTGCCGCCGGTGTCGCCGGTGTCGTCGTCGGTGCTCTCCGGGTCGGGGGCCACGGGCTGCTTCTCTTCGGGCACCGCGCCCTCGGCTTCGGAACGCACGTCTCTCCGATCGTCCTCGTCTGTCATCAGAGCGAAAGCCTATCGGCGTCGGGCCCGCAAGACCCCGTGCACAGGCGTGTCGTCGCCAGTTCCCGCTCGCAACGGGCAACGCCCCGGCAACCGAAAAGGGTTCCCGGGGCGTTGTCGGAGCAGGCTCAGAAGTCGCGCTTCTCCTTGATGCGCGCGGCCTTGCCGCGCAGGTTGCGCAGGTAGTAGAGCTTGGCGCGGCGCACGTCGCCGCGGGTGGTGACCTCGAGCTTCTCGATGTGCGGGCTGTTGAGCGGCCAGGTGCGCTCGACGCCGTAGCCGCCCTTGCTCACCTTGCGGACGGTGAAGGTCTCACGGGCGCCGCCGCCCTGCCGGCGGATCACGACGCCTTCGAAGACCTGGACTCGGGTGACCTTGCCCTCGGTGATGCGGGCGTGCACCTTGACCGAGTCACCGGGACGGAAGTCCGGGTGGTCGGCGCGCAGCGCGGCGTTCTCGATCTCCTGGATCAGGGTGTGCATGGCTTCCTCATGAGTCGAACGCGAGCGTCGAGAGGCCCCGGTGGTGCTCTGGACGGGGGCGTCGCGCCGCGCGGAGTGGATCAGTTGGGCCGGGTGCCGGGGCACACGGCAGACGCTCTAGTCTGCCATATCTTCGCCGTCAACCGGAAAACCGGCGTCGGCGAGGGTGGCCAGGTCGTGCTTGTCGAGGGCCGCCCGGTCCAGCCGGGCGAGCAGGTCGGGGCGGTACCGGGCGGTGCGGCGCAGCGCCTGGTCGCGCCGCCAGCGGGCGATCGCGCCGTGGTTTCCGGACAGGAGGATCTCCGGTACCGGACGGTCCCGCCACAGCGGCGGCTTGGTGAAGACCGGCCCCTCCAGCAGCGACTCCATCGCGCCGGGCGCGAACGAGTCGTCGGTGACCGAGTCGGTGTTGCCGAGCACGCCCGGCACCAGCCGGCTGACGGCCTCGATCATGACCAGGACGGCCACCTCGCCGCCGGCCAGCACGAAGTCGCCGAGGCTGACCTCGGTCACCGGCATGCGGGCGGCGGCCTCGTCGTAGACGCGCCGGTCGATGCCCTCGTAGCGGCCGCAGGCGAACAGCAGCCAGGGCTCGGCCGCGAACTCGGCGGCCATGACCTGGGTGAACGGGCGGCCGCTGGGGGTGGGGACGACCAGCCGCGGGACGGCGCCGCCCGACGGCGGGGCGATGGCGTCCAGCGCCTCGCCCCACGGCTCGGGCTTCATCACCATGCCCGGCCCCCCGCCGTAGGGGGTGTCGTCCACGGTGTTGTGCCGGTCGTGGGTCCAGCGCCGCAGGTCGTGGACGCGGACGTCCAGCAGCCCGGTGCGGCGGGCCTTGCCCAGCAGGGAGACCTCCAGCGGAGCGAAGTACTCCGGGAAGATCGAGACGATGTCGAGTTTCATGATCCGTCGTCGAGCAGGCCGGGCGGCGGGTCGATGACCAGCCGCCCGGCGGGAACGTCCACCTCGGGGACGAGCGCGGCCACGAAGGGCACCAGCGCCTCGCCCCCCGAGTCCCGGCCGATGACCAGCAGGTCCTGGGCATGGTGCCGGATCTCGGTGACGGTGCCGACCCGCTCGCCCCCGACGGTGACGACGGCGAGCCCGACCAGTTCCTGGTCGTGGAAGTCGTCGGGGTCGTCGGAGACGAGGATGTCGGCGGGATCGACGACCAGCCAGACGCCGCGCAACTGCTCGGCGGCGGTGCGGTCGTCGACCCCTGCGAAGCGCACGAGCAGGCGGCCCGAGTGCCAGCGGGGCCGGTCGACGGTCAGCGGACCGGCGGACGCGGGGTCGGTGGCGAGCCGGACGCCCGCGGCGAACCGGAGATCCGGGTCGTCGGTGCGGACGTCGATGGTCAGCTCGCCGCGGATCCCGTGCGGCCGGCCGATCCGGCCGATCACCATCGGCTGCTCGGTCATCGCCGGCCCGCCCGGGGGGCGTGGCCGGCGCGGGAGCCGAGCGCGGTGGGGAACGGCCGGCCCCGGTGGGCCGGGGGACCGCCGTGGGAGCCCCGGCACGCCGCGGCGCGCCGGGAGTGCCGGGGAGCCACGGTCAGCGGACCTCGTTGACGTCGAGCAGGTCCACGCGCACGTACCGGCCGCCCGACAGGGCGCTGATCACGGTGCGCAGGGCCTTGGCGGTACGACCGCTGCGGCCGATGACCTTGCCCAGGTCGTCGGGGTGCACGCGCACCTCGAGGACCCGGCCGCCCCGGATGCGGCGGGCGCGCACCCGGACGTCGTCCGGGTGCTCGACGATCCCGCGCACCAGGTGCTCGAGCGCTTCTTCGAGCACGGTCAGCCCTCGCTCTTGACTTCGGTGGTCTCGGCGGCGGCCTCGGCGTCGGCGTCGGCCTTCTTCGGCTCGTCCTTCTTGGGCTCGGCCTTCTTCTTGGCCTTGGGCGCCGGGGCCTCGGGCGCGTCGCCCATGGACTCCTTGACGGCGGCCTCGAAGACGGCCTTCTTGTCGGCCTTGGGCTCGGCGACGCGCAGGGTGCCCTCGGCGCCGGGCTCGCCCTTGAACTTCTGCCAGTCGCCGGTGATCTTCAGCAGGTTGAGGACCGGCTCGGTCGGCTGCGCGCCGACGCCCAGCCAGTACTGCGCCCGCTCGGAGTCGATCTGGATGAGCGAGGGCTCCTGCTTGGGCTGGTAGAGCCCGATCTCCTCGATGGCCCGGCCGTCACGCTTGGTGCGGGCATCGGCGACGACGATCCGGTACTGCGGGTTCCGGATCTTCCCCAGACGCTTGAGCTTGATCTTGACTGCCACGGGTGTGGTGTACTCCAGACTTCTTCACAGGGTGAACGGGCCTCGCCAGGTGGGGAAACACCGGCTCCCGGCCGTTCGATGGACTCCGGCCGCACAGGACGAGAGAGGGCGCCTTGGCGAATCCGGGGTTTCCAGCCTGCCATTCTGCCAGACGATCGGGGTAAAAGCGCAATCGTGCGGTGACACGCGGCCACTGCGCCGCGTGACGGCGCGGTCGCCGTCCCGCGAACGCGGCGGCCCGGCCCGCCTTTTCGACGGACCGGGCCGGAGACGCGGCGTTACTTCTTCTTGCGGCCCTGCAGCTTGCCCAGGTCGGGCATCTGGAAGCCGGGCGGAAGCTGGCCGCCCAGGCCGGGCGGGAGACCGCCGGGGCCGCCGCCGAGGCCCGGGGGCAGGCCTTGGGGCGCGCCGTCGGCCGCGGGCTGCTCCTCGGGGCGCTGGGCGCCGCCGGCGCGCTTGCGCGGGTCGCCGCTGCGCTGCTTGCCCTTCTTGTTCTTGGCGGCCTTGGCGGCCTTCTTGGCGTTGCGGCGGCCCGGCATGCCGGGGATGCCCATGCCGCCGGCCATCTGGCGCACCATCTTCTGGGCGTCGAAGAAGCGGGTGACCAGGCTGCTGACCTCGCCGACGCTGACGCCCGAGCCCTTGGCGATGCGGGCCCGCCGCGACCCGTTGATCATCTTGGGGTTGGCGCGCTCGTCGGGGGTCATCGAGCGGATGATGGCCGCGACCCGGTCCAGGTCCTTGTCGTCGATCTGGCTGACCTGGTCGCGGACCTGCCCCATGCCGGGCATCATGCCCAGCAGGTTGCCGATCGGCCCGAGCTTGCGGATCATCATCATCTGTTCGAGGAAGTCCTCCAGGGTGAAGTCCTCACCCGAGGCGAACTTGGTGGTCATCTTCTCGGCCTGCTTGGCGTCGAACGCCTGCTCGGCCTGCTCGATCAGGGTGAGGATGTCGCCCATGTCGAGGATGCGCCCGGCCATGCGGTCGGGGTGGAAGACGCTGAAGTCCTCCAGCTTCTCGCCGGTGGAGGCGAACATGATCGGGCGGCCGGTGATGTGCCGCACCGACAGGGCCGCGCCGCCGCGCGCGTCGCCGTCGAGCTTGGTGAGCACCACGCCGTCGAAGCCGACGCCGTCCATGAACGCCTGGGCGGTGTTGACCGCGTCCTGGCCGACCATGGCGTCGACGACGAACAGGACCTCGTCGGGGTTCACCGCCGCGCGGATGTCGACGGCCTGCTGCATCATCTCGGCGTCGATGCCGAGCCGGCCCGCGGTGTCGACGATCACCACGTCGTGCTGGGCGTGCCGGGCCTGGTCGATGGAGCGGCGGGCCACCGCCACCGGGTCGCCGACGCCGCTGCCGGGCTCGGGCGCGAACACCGGCACGCCGGCGCGCTCGCCGACCACCTGGAGCTGCTGCACGGCGTTAGGCCGCTGGAGGTCGGCCGCCACCAGCAGCGGCGCGTGCCCCTCGGCCTTCAGCCAGCGGGCCAGCTTGCCGGCCAGGGTGGTCTTGCCGGCGCCCTGCAGGCCCGCCAGCATGATCACGGTCGGCGGGTTCTTGGCGAAGCGGATCCGGCGCGTCTCGCCGCCGAGGATGTTGATGAGCTCCTCGTTGACGATCTTGACGACCTGCTGGGCCGGGTTCAGCGCCTGGGAGACCTCCGCGCCGGCCGCCCGTTCCTTGATCTGGGCGATGAAGGCCCGGACGACGGGCAGCGCCACGTCGGCCTCGAGCAGCGCGATGCGGATCTCGCGAGCCGTCGCGTCGATGTCGGCCTCGGAGAGGCGACCCTTGCTGCGCAACGACGAGAAGACCGTCGTCAACCGGTCGGAGAGCGTCTCGAACACGTGTCTGGACCCGTCCTTGGAAAGCTTCTGGGATCGGCTATCAGAGTATCGGGTCATTCGGCGGCGTCCGCCGCTTGGCGACTTCGGGCTTCCGCAGACGCTGAAGGCCCCGCGTTCCGCCGCCGCGAACGCTATGCCAAGGCGGCCAGGACCTTTCGCCGCACCTCGTTCAGGACCTCCCCGTCCGTGAGGGGCGCGCCGTCCGCGTCCACCACGTAGAAGACGTCCACGGCCTCGGCGCCCAGGGTGTCCACCTGCGCGCCGCGCACCTGGAGGCCGCACTCCCCCAGCGCCTGGCCCACCCGCCACAGCAGGCCCGGACGGTCGTGGGCGCGCACTTCCACGACCGTCGCGGTGTGGGACGCGTCGTCCACGATCGTGACGCGGGGCGGCGGGACCGGCGTTCCCGGGCGCACGCGGACCGAGCGGGCCCGCCGGTCCAGGCGGGCCGCCACGTCCAGGCGGTCGGCCAGCATGAGCCGCAGGTCCGACTCCAGCGCCGCCGGGTCGGGCGGGGAGCCGTATTCGGGGACGGCCGTGAAGTCCAGGACGGCCGTCGGGGTGCCGTTGGCCACCGTCCGGGCCGTTTTCACCGCCAGGCGATGCAGCGCCAGCACGCCCGCCGCACGCCACAGCAGGCCGGGACGGTCGGGGGCCGCGATCGTGATGCGCGAGCCCGCCACCCGTACCGCCGCCCCGTCGTGACGGGCCAGCGCCAGGTGTTCCGGGCCCAGCGAGGGCGGGGGCGGCGGCGTCCCTCCGGCCAGCGCGGCCGCCGCTCGTCGCGTCAGCTCGGTGATCTGGCGCGCCTTCCACGCGCCCCACGCGGACGGGCCCGTCGCCTGCCCGTCGGCCACCGCCAAGGCGGCCAGGAGTTCCAAGACCTCGCGCTCTCGGCCCGGCACGGCCGCGACGGCGGCCGTCACGGTGCTGACCGTGACCGGGTCGTCGATGTCGCGGCGGGTCGCCGTCTCGGGCAGCAGCAGGTGGTGCCGGACCATCGTCTCCAGCACCTGGACGTCGGCCTGCGCGAAGCCCAGGCGGGCGCCCAGGTCGCGGGCGACCACCGCGCCGCCGACCGAGTGGTCACCGGGGTAGCCCTTGCCGATGTCGTGCAGGAGCGCGCCGACCAGCAGCAGGTCGGGACGGGCCACCTCGCGCGTCAGGGCCGCCGCGCCCGCGGCGGCCTCCACCAGGTGGCGGTCCACGGTGTAGCGGTGGAACGGGTTGCGCTGCGGCCGGTTGCGGACACGTTCCCAATCGGGAAGCAACCGCACGATCAGCCCGGCCTGGTCCAGCGTCTCCCAGACGCCGATCGCGGCGGGGCCCGCGCCCAGCAGCGACACCAGGGCGTCGCGCGCCGTGGCGGGCCAGGGCGCGCGCGGCAGCGCGGCGTGCTCGGCGAGGCGGTCCACGGTCGCAGGGGCCAGGGGCAGGCCCTCCTGGGCGGCGGCGGCCGCGACGCGCAGGATCAGCGCGGGGTCCTTCAGGTCGGCGTTGCGGGCCAGCACCACTTCGCCGTCCTGCTCGACCACGCCGTCGCCGACGGGGCGACGCTCGGCGGGGCGGGCGGCCCGGCGGGGACGGCAGAAACGTTCGACGCGCCGCCACAGGTGGTCACCAGCGTGGGTGACGGTACGGGCGGACTCCGCGATCGAACGCATCAGCGCGTCGGCGTCCAGCAGACCGAGCGCCTGCGCGACCGCCTGCTGCTCCTGGAGGACCAGGCGGTCGGCCGAGCGGCCCGTGGACTCGTGCAAAGCGTGCCGGATGTCCAGCAGCAGGTCGTGGGCGGCGCGCACACGCGCGTCGGGAGCCGACGCCACCCACGAGGCGGCGACCGCCTGCATGACGTGCACGTCGCGCAGGCCGCCGTGGGCCTCCTTGAGGTCGGGTTCCAGCAGGAACGCCAGCTCGCCCTGCGTCTCCCAGCGTTCACGGCACATCGCGGCCAGCTCGCCCAGGCGGCGGCGGGCGTCGGCCCGCCAGTCGGCCAGGACGGCGGCGCGCAGCTCGTCCACCAGGGTCTGCTCCCCCGCGATGCGGCGGGCCGACAGCAGGCCGAGGGCGGCCTTCATGTCGGTGCGCGCCACGTCGCGGGCCTCCTGGACGGTGCGGACCGAGTGGTCCAGCCGCAGCCCGGAGTCCCAGACGGGGTACCAGACCCGGTCGGCGACCTCGGCGACGCCGTCGCGGTCCCGGTGCACCAGCACCAGGTCCAGGTCGCCGCCGGGGGTCAGCTCGCGGCGGGCGTGGCTGCCCACCGCGAGCAGCGCGACGCCGCCGGACGCCTCGCGGCCGGGCACGCGCTCGGCGGCCAGCAGCCCCGCCAGCCAGCGGTCGAGCTCGGCGGCCCGTGCGGCCCGCGCCGCCGCCAGGGCGGCGCGGGCCTCGGGGGCGGTGCGGGCCGGGCGGGTCTCGCCGCCGGCCGTTCCGTGCGCCAGGACCACGGGCGCCCTACAGCGCTTCCGGGCCGGTCTCGCCGGTCCGGACGCGGACCACGGTGTCCACCGGGACCGCCCAGACCTTGCCGTCGCCGATCTTGTCGGTGCGGGCGGCCTTGACGATGACGTCGATGATGTCGTCGGCGTCCTCGTCCTCGACCAGCACCTCCACCCGGAGCTTGGGCACCAGGTCCACCTTGTACTCGGCGCCCCGGTAGACCTCGGTGTGCCCCTTCTGCCGGCCGTAGCCGCTGGCCTCGCTGATGGTCAGGCCCTTGACCCCGAAGGTCTCCAGGGCCGCCTTCACCTCGTCCAGCTTGAACGGCTTGATGATCGCCGTGATCAGCCTCATGCCTCGGCCTCCACCTTCGTCGCGGGCTTGCCGCCCTTGTTGCCGGCGTCCTCGCCGGGCCTGCCGCCCGCCAGCGCCGCCGCCAGGGCGCCGGACCCGCCGCCGGTGGACGGGCCCAGGTCGTAGGCCGTCTCGGCGTGCGCGGCCTGGTCGATGCCGGAGACCTCGTCCTCGGCCGGGATGCGCAGCCCCATCGTGACATCGATGATCTTCGCGATGATCCAGGTGGCGACGAACGAGAAGCCGCCGACCGCGACCACGCCGACCGCCTGGCGGCCGAGCTGCTCCACGCCGCCGCCGAGCAGCAGGCCGCTCACGCCGTCGGACTCGGGGGTGAGGATGCCGGTGACGGTGCCGGTGGCGAACAGGCCGATCAGCAGGGCACCGACGATGCCGCCGACCGCGTGCACGCCCACCACGTCGAGCGAGTCGTCGTAGCCGAGCTTGTACTTCAGGCCCACCGCCACGCAGCACACCGCGCCGGCGATGAGGCCGATGGCGATCGCGCCGAGCGGGTTCACCGAGGCGCAGGCCGGGGTGATGGCGACCAGGCCCGCGACCGCGCCGGAGGCGATGCCGAGCGTGGTGGACTTCCCGTGCCGGATCTTCTCCACGATGATCCAGCCGAGCGCGGCCGCGCCGGTGGCGACCTGGGTGTTGACGAAGGCGACCGCGGCCTGGCCGTTGGCGCCCAGCGCCGACCCGGCGTTGAACCCGAACCAGCCGAACCACAGCAGGCCCGCGCCCAGCAGCACGAACGGCAGGTTGTGCGGCCGCATGGCCTCCTTCGGCCACCCCACGCGCTTGCCCACGACCAGGGCGACCGCGAGGGCGGCCATGCCGGCGTTGATGTGCACCGCGGTGCCGCCGGCGAAGTCCAGCGCCAGGACGCTGTCGGCGAGCCAGCCGCCGTCGCCGGTCTTGGTGGTGTCGCCGAAGTAGAAGACCCAGTGCGCGACCGGGAAGTAGACGAGCGTCACCCAGACCCCGACGAACACCATCCAGGCGCCGAACTTCACCCGGTCGGCGATGGCGCCGCTGATCAGCGCGGGCGTGATGATCGCGAACATCAGCTGGAAGGCGACGAACGCCAGCTCGGGCGAGGTGCCCGAGGCGGTCAGCAGGGTGTCCTTCAGGCCGACCTTGTCCAGGTTGCCGACGAGCCCGTTGCCCACGTCGCCGGAGAACGCCAGCGAGTACCCGTAGAGCACCCACAGGACGCTCACCAGCGCGATCGTCCCGAAGCTCATCATCATCATGTTGAGCACGCTCTTGGAGCGGGACATGCCACCGTAGAAGAAGGCGAGCCCCGGGGTCATCAGCAGGACCAGAGCGGAAGCGGCCAGAACCCAGGCGGTGTCGCCTGAGTTCAACGATTCGAGCACGTCCGGCGGCATGCTGGCCGTCCTTTCGGGGGAGGTTGAATGGCTCTCTGCCCAGGAGCTTTCAGCCAGGCCGTTTCACATGCGGGGCATGAGTGTTTCGCCGGTGTGAAACCCGACACCGCGATGTTTCGCGGGTGTTTCCGAACCCTCACCGGGTGCCGTCCGCGCCCCCGCTTTCCGCCATTGCGACCACATTCCGGAACCGGAACATCTTTCCCACCGAACAAAAAAGCCCCGCCCGCATCGGCAGATGCGGGCGGGGCGCCGGAACGTCGTCCGGGCGGCTCAGTCCTCGCCGATGATGGCGTCCACGAACGCCTCCGGCTCGAACGGGGCCAGGTCGTCGGGGCCCTCCCCGAGGCCCACCAGCTTGACCGGCACGCCCAGCTCGCGCTGCACCTGGACGACGATGCCGCCCTTGGCGGTGCCGTCCAGCTTGGTCAGCACGATGCCGGTGACGTTGACGACCTCGGCGAACACGCGGGCCTGCCGCATGCCGTTCTGGCCGGTGGTGGCGTCCAGCACCAGCAGGATCTCGTCCACCTGGCTCTGCTTCTCGATCACCCGCTTGACCTTGCCGAGCTCGTCCATCAGCCCGGTTTTGGTGTGCAGGCGGCCGGCGGTGTCGACGATGACGGTGTCGACCTTGGTGTCGATGCCGCGCTTGACGGCGTCGAAGGCCACGCTGGCGGGGTCGGCCCCCTCCTCCTTGCGGACCACCTCGGCGCCGACCCGCGAACCCCACGTCGCCAGCTGCTCGGCGGCGGCGGCGCGGAAGGTGTCGGCGGCGCCCATCAGCACGGTGCGGCCGTCGCCGACCAGCACACGCGCCAGCTTGCCGCAGGTGGTGGTCTTGCCGGTGCCGTTGACGCCGACGACCATGAGCACCGCGGGGCGGTTGCCGTGCGGCTCGGTCTTCAGCGAGCGGTCGATGTCGGGGCCGATCTGCTTGACCAGCTCCTCCTTGAGCATCGCGCGCACCTCGGCGGGGGTGCGGGTGCCCAGGACCTGGACCCGGGTGCGCAGCCCCTCGGTGATCTCGCGGGCCACCGCGACGCCGATGTCGGCGCCGATCAGGGTGTCCTCGATCTCCTCCCAGGCCTCGTCGTCGAGGGTGTCGCGCGACAGCAGGCCGAGCAGGGTCTTGCCGAGCGCGCCCTGCGAGCGGGCGAGCCGGGCGCGCAGCCGCACCAGCCGGCCGGCGCCGGGCGGCGGCTTCTCGATCTCGACGACGGGCGGGACCGGGGTGGTCGGGACCGGCGGGGCCCGCTCGGCGGGCGGCGCCGCCTGATCCTCCTCCTTGGGGATGGTGGTGGTGCCACCGGGCAGGATGTCGACGGGCCGGTCCGCGGGCTTCACGGGCGGGCGGGACTTGCGGCGGCCCGGCCGCAAGAACATCACGCCGCCCACGATCACGGCGAGGGCGGCCAGCCCGGCGATGAGGATCAGATATTCCATAACGCCTACAGTTTTCCAGACGGGCGGTCGTGCGCCGAACGCGCCGCACGTTCCGGCGGCGCCGATTCGGGCCGCGGAGCCGTTCGCGCAGGTCCGCCGCCGTTTCAACGGATCTTTGTCCGGGGCCGGTCAGGGGCGGCGCGTGCGGATTCGGGTTTCTTCCGGGGCCGCCCAGATCAGGGCCGGTGGGGGCCGCCTTCCGCGCGGCGGGGCATGGGGCGCCTCTGAGGGGTGGCGCCCCATGGTCACACGGGCTCGTGCTCGCGTTCCAGCCGCTGGCTGACCACCTGCGTCACGCCGTCGCCGCGCATCGACACCCCGTACAGCGCGTCGGCGCCCTCCATGGTGCGCTTCTGGTGCGTGATGATGATCAGCTGCGACGACTCGCGCAGCTCCTCGAACACCGTCAGCAGGCGCTGGGTGTTGGTGTCGTCCAGCGCGGCCTCCACCTCGTCCAGCACGTAGAACGGGGACGGGCGGGCCTTGAACACCGCGACCAGGAACGCGATCGCCACCAGCGAGCGCTCGCCGCCCGACAGCAGCGACAGCCGCTTGACCTTCTTGCCGGGCGGGCGCGCCGACACCTCCACGCCGGTGGTGAGCATGTCCTCCGGCTCGGTCAGCGACAGGCTGCCCTCGCCGCCGGGGAACAGCCGGGCGAAGATGCGCGCGAACTGCGCCTCGGTGTCGGCGTAGGCGGAGGCGAACACTTGCTGGACGCGGTCGTCGACCTCCTTGACGACGGTGAGCAGCTCGCGCCGGGTCTTCTTGAGGTCTTCGAGCTGGGTGGTGAGGAAGGCGTGCCGCTCCTCCAGCGCCGCGAACTCCTCCAGCGCCAGCGGGTTGACCTTGCCGAGCTGGGTGAGCTGGCGTTCGGCGGTCTTGGCGCGCTTCTCCTGGACGGCGCGGTCGTAGGGGGCGGGCACGGCGTCCTCGGGCGCGTCGGCGGGCGGCGGCACGGGCTGGTCGGGGCCGTACTCGTTGACCAGGCCCTCGACCTCCAGGCCGAACTCCTCCAGCGCGCGCTGTTCGAGCTGCTCCAGCCGCAACCGCTGCTCGGCGCGCGCGACCTCGCTGCCGTGCACGACGTTGACCAGGCGTTCCAGGGTGGACGACAGCTCGCGGACCTGGCCGCGCACCACCTTCAGCTCGGCGTCGCGGGCGGCGCGGGCACGTTCGGCGGCCTCGCGCTGGGTGACGGCCGCGTCGAGCGACAGCTCGATGCGCTCCAGGGCGATGCGGGCTCCGTGCACGACCGCTTCGGCGATGCGGGCCTGCTGCTCGCGGCGGGCGCGGCGGCGGGCGGCGCGGGCGCGCTCCTCGCGTTCGCGGCGGGCGCCACGCTCCAGAGCGTCAGCGCGGCCCGCGATGGCCTGCACACGCTCCTCGGAGGTGCGGACCGTCAGGCGCGCCTCCATCTCGGCGGAGCGCAGTTCCTGGACGCGCGCGTTCAGCTCGTCGCGGGCGTCGGTGTCGTAGCCGGCCTCTTCGGCGACCTCGGCGGCCTCCTCGGCCTCGGCCAGCCGCATCGCCAGTTCCTCGGCCGCGGCGGCGTCGGTCTCCAGGGACTCCTGGGCGGCGTCCAGAGCCTTGGTGAGACGTTCGGCCTCGCCCTGGGCGGCGCGCACGTCGGCCTCCAGACGGGCGGCGCGCTTGGCTTCCTGCGCGGCCTGGGCGTCGAACTCGCGCAGGCGGGCGCGGACGCGGTCGAGTTCGGCCTGAGCCTGGTTGACGCCGCCCTGGGCCTGCTGGACGGCGGCCTGGGCGGCGTCCAGGGCGGTCTGGGCGGCCTGCTCGGCGTCCATGGCCTCGGTGAGCGCGGCGGCGCGCTGCTCAGCGGCGGTCTCGGCGGCGGCCAGGTCCTCGACGGCCTGGTCGAGGGTGGCGCGCATCTGGAGCAGACCTTGAGCGCCGTTGGCACCGCCGCCCTGCGCCCAGTGCGCGCCGATCAGATCACCGTCGCGCGTGACGGCCCGCAACGACGGCTCGCGGCGGACCAGGGCGGTCGCGGCCTCGACGTCGTCGGTCACGGCCACATCGCCCAGAAGGTGCTGGAGAGCGGGACGCATCGCCTCGGGAACCGTGACGGCGTCCACCGCGTAGTCGACGTCCGCAACGCGCGCGGGAGTAGCAGAAGTGCCCCCGCCCACCAGCAGCCCCGCCCGACCCGCGTCGCGCGAACGCAGCAGGGTCAGGGCGGCCTCGGCGGTGTCGAGCGACCCGACGGCGATGGCCTCAGCGGCGTTGCCGAGCGCCGCCGCGATGGCGGTCTCGTATCCGGAGCGGACGGTCAGCAGGGACGCGACGGTTCCCAACACACCATCCAACGCCCCGTCGTTGCCCGCCGCTAGAAGCGCCTCTCCCCCGTCGGCGGCACTGCCCAGGGTCAGGTTGAGGGCCTCGATGCGGGCCTGGAGGGCGGTGACCTGCTTCTGCGCGGCCTGGTCGGCGGAACGGGCGGCGGCCACGGCGGCACGCGCGTCCTTCAGATCCTGGCGGGGACCGTCCACCGCCGCCCGCGCCTGCTCGGCGGCGTCCTTGGCGGTGGCGAGGGTCTCCTGCGCGAGCTCGTGCTCGGCGACCAGCGCGGGGTCCTCGACGACCTCGGCCTCGAAGGACTCGAACTCCTGCCGGGCGGTGTCGGCGCGCTGGCCCGCCTCGGCACGGGCCTCGGCCAGGCGTCCGATCTCCGACTGCCCGGCCTGGGCCTTGCTGCGCAGCGCCTCCACGCGTCCGCGCAACCGGGCCAGCTCCTCACGCCGGTCGGCGGCGGCACGGGCGGCGGCCTGCAACCGGCGCTCTTCGACGGTCAGCGCCTCTTCACCGCCGGAGCGCTCTTCGACGGCACGGGCAAGTCCGTCCTGGGCCTCCTCCAGCGCGGCGCGGAGCATCTCCTCCTGCTCGCGGATGGCGACGGCCTCGCGCTCCATGTCCTCCGGATCGCGGCCGCGCCGCTCCTCGTCCCGCGCTTCGGCGGCGTTGCGATGGCGCTCGGCGGCGAGGTCGGCGACGCCCCGGAGACGCTCCTTGAGCGCCGAGAGCTTGAACCAGGTGTCCTGGACCTGCGCCAGCCTTGGGGCCTCGGCGGCCTCCTCGGCTTCGAGGACCGCCTCACGCTCCTGCGCCTCGGCGAGGGCCCGCTCGGTCTCGGCGCGACGCTGCCGGATGGACGCCTCGTCGGCGGCCTCCTGGTCGAGCCTGGTGCGGAGGGTGACCAGGTCGTCGGCGAGCAGGCGGGCCTTGGCGTCGCGCAGGTCGGCCTGGATGACGGCGGCGCGGCGGGCGATCTCGGCCTGCCGCCCGAGCGGCTTGAGCTGGCGGCGCAGCTCGCCGGTGAGGTCCTGGACGCGGGTGAGGTTGGCCTGCATCGCGTCGAGCTTGCGGAGCGCCTTCTCCTTGCGCTTGCGGTGCTTGAGGACGCCGGCGGCCTCCTCGATGACCGCGCGCCGCCCCTCGGGCCCCGAGTGCAGCACGCGGTCGAGCTGCCCCTGCCCGATGATGACGTGCATCTCGCGCCCGATGCCCGAGTCCGACAGCAGCTCCTGGATGTCCAGCAGGCGGCAGGAGTCGCCGTTGATGGCGTACTCGCTCTGCCCCGACCGGAACATCAGCCGGCTGATGGTGACCTCGGAGTAGTCGATGGGCAGCGCGCCGTCGGAGTTGTCGATGGTGAGCACCACCTCCGCCCGGCCCAGCGGGGCACGGTTGGCGGTGCCGGCGAAGATGACGTCCTCCATCTTGCCGCCGCGCAGCGACTTGGCGCCCTGCTCGCCCATGACCCAGGCGAGGGCGTCCACGACGTTGGACTTGCCCGACCCGTTGGGCCCGACGACGCAGGTGATGCCGGGCTCCAGCCGGAGCGTCGTGGCGGACGCGAAGGACTTGAAGCCGCGCAACGTCAGAGTCTTCAGATACACGCGGTGGCCGTCCTCCTCCGGACTACGGTTCCCCTTACCGCGCTCCGGCGGCGCACACGGGAGCCTGAGGAACGATACCGGCCGAGACCGACAAGACCCGTCAGCCGCAGCGTGTTGATTTGCTTCGGGCACAAGACGAGCG
>NZ_BCRO01000043.1 GCF_001552635.1 Actinomadura hibisca NBRC 15177
CAGATCTGCACCGACTCAATCAGTGGGGGTCTACACGAAACCACCCACCTCAACCCCGAGCCCCGCACCCGACCACCAACCCCAGCCCCGCGCGGGTTTGTGCACCTGCCCACCAAGCTCAGCCCGCACGAAGTCAGATCCACACCACCCCACCCCGAACGCGCCGCCTATCCCTGGCTCGCCCTAGAACTACGCCTGCCTGGGTCGGCCTGGCTCGCTGCGCGAGCCAGGCCGACCCAGGCAGGCGATGCAGAAGGCAGAGCGAGCGACTTAGAAGCCAAGGCAGGCAGCGCAAGAGCCAAGACCAATCACCCAACCACCCGCCCCACGAACTCAGCCAGATTCACCTCAGTCCGCGCAATCAGCTCCTCCAGCGACAACGACTCATGCATCCGTCCCCCAAGCCCCGCGCGCTTCTTCCCCCGCAGATACAGCGAGCACGCCAGGTCCGCGCAGAAGTAAGCCCCCACCGTGTTCCCGTCCTGACCGTTCCGCCCCGCTCGGCGCGCCGTCATCAACGAGACGCCGCCCCCGGTATGCGTGGTCAGGCACAACGAGCACATGCTCTTCCGGAAGTGCCCCGCGTTCGGCACGGCCAGGCGCAGTGCCACGCCCGTCAGCCCCTCCCCGGACTCCAGCACCATGTACGCCCGCTCCGGTGCCGCCGGATCTCGCCAGCCCAGGAAGTCCAGGTCGTCCCATGGCCGTTCGGCCAGGTCCTTCGGGACGGCCATGCGCTTGGCCTCGCCCTTGGTGCAGTTGACGAAGGACGCACGAATGTCGCTTTCCGTAACCGGTCTCATACCGTGTAAGCTAGTCTTCCTAGAGGTATTAGGCAAATGATTATTCGCTCTAGGCAGGGAGGCCCATGGCCCGCGCCGGACTGACCCCCGACCGTCTGACCAGGGCGGCGGCCGAGCTGGCCGACGAGGTCGGCTTCGACAACATCACCGTCTCGGCGCTCGCCCGCCGGTTCGGCGTCAAGGACGCCAGCCTGTACTCGCACGTCAGGAACGCCCACGACCTCAGGACACGCGTCGCCGTGCTCGCCCTCGCCGAGCTGGCCGACCGGGTCGCCGCCGCCATCGCCGGACGTGCGGGCAAGGACGCCCTGGTCGCCTTCGCCAACGCCTACCGCGACTACGCCAAGCAACACCCCGGCCGGTACGCCGCCTCACGCCTCCGGCTCGATCCGGAGACGGCCGCCGCCAGCGCGGCCGGACGGCACTCCGAGATGACGCGCGCGATCCTGCACGGCTACCAGGTGCCCGAGGCCGACCAGATCGACGCCGTCCGCATGCTGGGCAGCCTCTTCCACGGATTCGTCAGCCTGGAAGCGGCCGACGCCTTCATCCACTCACGCGGGATGCGCGAAGTCGACGACTCCTGGTCCCGGACCCTGGACGCCCTCGACGCCACCCTCCGGAACTGGCCATCCAGCTGACGCCGGTCATGAACACCGCCACCGCAGCCTGACCCCCTTTCACGCGCACGCACCAAACCCCTAGTCCACCCAAGCGGCTCCCCCAAGCCTCACCACCCATGGCGCACCAGACGTTCGATCAGCAGCCATGCCCCGATGCCCACCATCGCCGCCCCCGCCACACGCCCGATCAGACGAGCAGCAGCCGGACGGCCGTGCAAGGTCGTGCGCGTCAGCGTCCCCAAGCACAGGTAGAACGCCCCACACGTCACCATGAACGCCACCCCCAGCACGCCGATCTGCCCCGCGACCGGCCAAGCCCCCCGCGGATCGGTGAACTGCGGCAGCAAGGCAATGAAGATCAGCAATCCTTTGGGATTGAGCCCGCTGACCCCGACGCCCCTCCGGAACATTTTCCCATCCGCTTCACCCGCTTCTTCGACCGAAACCCAAAGGACAGCCGACCGCAGAAAAGTCACCCCGCCATGCCACATCAGATACAGACCGCCCACCACCGTCAGCCCAGTCAGCAGCACCGGAGACCCCGCCACCAGCGCCCCCACCCCCGCCGCCACCACGGCCGTAACCAGCGCATACCCCACCACCAGCCCGCTCACCGCAGGAACCACCGATCGTCCCCGAAGCCCAGCGGAGACAGTGAACGCCCAATCCGCACCCGGCACCACGATCAGCAACACCGCAACCACCCAAAAGGCGAGCACGGAATCAACCGCCATGACATTTCCTCCCGCCGATGAGCACCAGCAAATACCGGCGGAAGAAGAATACGATCGATCTGCCGAAAAGTGCTTTCAAAAACCACTCATCAAACGCCCATCCATGGAATCATTTCCTCCATGGACGCGATCGACCGGAAGATCCTTGCCGTGCTCCAGCAGGAAGGCCGCCTCACGATCACCGAGCTGGCCGCGCGGATCGGCCTCAGCGTCTCGCCCTGCCACCGCCGCCTGCGGGAGCTGGAACGCGGCGGCACCATCCGCGGCTACCGCGCGGTCGTCGACCCCAGCGCTCTCGGCCTGACGTTCCAGGCGCTCGTCTTCGTCACCATGCGCCAGGAGGACCGCGAGACCCTGCTCGGCTTCGAGCGCGAGGTGGCCCGGGTGCCAGAGGTCGTGCAGGCCCAGCGGCTGTTCGGCGACCCCGACTACCTGCTCCGCGTCGTCACCGCCGACCTGACCGCCTACCAGGAGCTGGAGGACGACGTGTTGTCCGCGCTCCCGGGCGTGCAGCGGCTGAACTCCACACTCGTCATGAAGCACGTCGTGAACGAACGCCCCCTGCCCACCTGACGCAAGAACCGTCCACCTAACGCAAGAACCGGCCCCCGCCCACCCAGGGCAGAGGCCGGTTATCAAGCCAGCAAAAGCGTCAGCTCAGCCCACCGAAGAACACCCGCACATCCTCCGCCAGCACCCCCGGCTGCTCCATCGCCAGGAAATTGCCGCCGCGCTCGGTCTCCGTCCAGTGCACCACGTTGTGGTCGCGCTCGGCGAAGCGCCGGATCGCCACGTCCGTCGTCCCCGTCGCGATGACGCCCGTCGGCACCGTGCCGCGCGGCTTGGGCGCGTAGGCCGTCGGGTCGTGCGCCATCTCGTAGTAGAGCTGCGCCGACGAGCCCGCCGTCCCGGTGAACCAGTAGAGGCTCACGTTGGTCAGCAGCTGGTCGCGGTCCACGGCGTCCTCCGGCAGGTCGGCCGCCGCGTCCGTCCACTCCTTGAACTTCTCCACGATCCAGGCGAGCTGCCCGGTCGGCGAGTCGTGCAGGCCGTGCGCGAGGGTGTCCGGGCGGGTGGACTGGATGTGGTTGAAGCCCATCTTGTCGTCGCGGAACTCCTGCAACCGCCCCAGCCGCGCCTGCTCGACGTCGGTCAGCCCGGCGAAGTCGGCGGGGTCGTCGGACGGGAAGGTGATCAGGCCGTTGAGGTGCACGCCGATGACGCGGTCGGCGTCCTGGCGGCCCATCTCGGCGGCGATCCACGCGCCGCCGCCGTTGCCCTGCACGCCGTAGCGGTCGTAGCCGAGCCGCGCCATCAGCTCGGCGAACGCGCCCGCGATCTTCCCGGTGTTCCAGCCCGGCGCGGTCAGCGGGCCGGAGAACGCGACGCCGGGGGTGTCGGTGATGACCAGGTGGAAATCGGCGGTCAGCGGCTCGACCACCTTGGCGAACGCGGCGAACGACGCGGGCCAGTCGTGGATCAGCAGCAGCGGCGTGGCCTGCGGGTTGTCCGACGGCACGTGCGCGAAGTGGACCTGCTGCCCGTCGATCTCGGTGACGAACTGCGGCAGCGCGTTCAGCTCGGCCTCGGCCTTGCGCCAGTCGTAGCCGTCGGCCCAGTAGGCGGCCAGCTCCTTGAGGTAGTCGACGGGGACGCCGCGGGTCCAGCCCTGGCCGGGGATCTGGACGCCCCAGCGGGTCCGGCGCAGCCGGTCGCGGAGGTCGGCCAGCTCGGTGTCGGAGATGTCGATGCGGAACGGGCGGATGGTGGTGTTCTCGGTCATGACTGCTCCACATCTGCGCAAGGCGGGGGTGCCTTCCAACTGACTCCAGTATAGCAGAACGGAATGCTCCATTCCACAAAAACTGAAGATCATCCTCATACACTGGCCGCGTACAGCAGGTCCCGCAACCCCGCCCGTTCCTCCTGGTCACCACGCCACACCAGCCGAAGGCTCAACGCCGGCGCCGCGAACCCGACCCGCCCGAGCGTCCCCACCTCCAGCGCCCCCGCCACGGCGAACTCCGGAAGCAGCGCGACGCCCAACCCCTGCTCCGCCCACGCGCGCATCACCTGCACCCCGCCCGCCTGGACACGTTCCGTCCCCGATCCGATAACCCGGTCGGCAGCCATCCGGAACGAGCAGTTCGGCACGTTCACCAGCAGCCGTTCCCCGTCCAGATCCTCCGCGTCCACCTGCGAACGCCCGAGCAGCCGGTGCCCGGGAGCCGCGACCAGGGCCAGCGGCACCGCCTCCACGTCGAGGAAGTCCAGCGGCGCGGCGGGAAAGCCGAGATCCCCCAGCGCCTCCCCCGTGTCCAGCAGCAGCCCCGCATCCAACCGTCCCGCGATGACGTCCGCGAGCATCTCGTCACGGCTCACGGTCGCGCGCACCTCGGCGCGCAGGTCGGGGCGGCGTTCGGCCAGCCGCGCCAGCACGCGCGGGACGTGGGTCGCGGCGATCGTCTCCAGCGCGCCCAGCCGCAACCTCGGGGCCGCGTCCGTCACCTCGCGGCGGGCCTGGTCGGCCTGGTCCAGCAGCCGCCGCGCCCAGCCGAGCAGCCGGTCGCCCGCCTCGGTCAGGCGCATCCCCCGGGCCGTGCGCTCGAACAGCGCCACGCCCAGCGACCGTTCCAGCGCGCGGATCTGCTCGGAGACGCTGGAGGGCGCCATCTCCAGCGCGTTGGCGGCGTCGGTCACCGTCCGGTGCCGCACCACCGCCTCGAAGGTCCGCAACTGCCGCAATTCCATGCCGGGACCAACCGGCGCGGAGCGTTCGGAATTTCCGAATGCGGGGATCGGGTCGGCCGGTGGCTGCGGTGATGCCGCGTCCCGAGAGTTGACCCATGACCAACCCTCCCTCACGCCGGGCGCCGGCGTTGCTCGGCATCTCGCTCGGCTACTTCATGGTGTTGCTGGACATGACGGTGCTATCAGTCGCCGAACCGGATCTCGCCGCCTCCCTGCACACCTCCCTCTCCGGCCTCCAGTGGGCCACGACCGGCTACACAGTGGTGTTCGGCGCGCTGCTGCTGTCGGCCGGAGCCGTCGCCGACCGTTACGGCGCGCACCGGGTGTTCCGCGTCGGCGTCGCGGTGTTCGGGCTCGGCTCGTTGTTGTCGGCGCTCGCGCCCACGCTGGGCGTCCTGGTCGCGTTGCGGGCGGTGCTGGGCGCGGCGGGGGCGGCGTGCGTGCCGTCGTCGATGGCGATGATCGCGCGGCTGTACCCCGTCCCGGCCGAACGTGCCCGCGCGGTCGCGACGTGGGCGGCCATCAGTGGGGCGGCGGTCGCGGCGGGTCCCGTCGTGGGTGGGGCGCTGGTCGATCTGGCGGGCTGGGAGGCGGTGTTCCTGGTGAACGTGCCGGTGGCGCTGCTGGTGCTGGCGTTGACGGCGGGCCGGACGGTGCGCTGCGAGCGCGGCGAACGACGCATCGACTGGACGACGCAGTTGCTGGCGTGCGCTGTTCTGGCGCTGCTGACCGACACGCTCGTGGCGGCAGGAGCGCGTTCGTGGGTGCACGCCGTCGCGGCGGGGGTGGCGACGGTGCTGGTCGCGGCGGTGTTCGTGGTGCTGGAGCGACGCAGCGCCGCCCCCGTCCTCGACCGGACGCTGCTGGGGAGCGGGGGTGTGCGGGCCAGCCTGGCAGCCGGGGCAGCGGTGAATCTGACGCTGAACGGCTACCTGTTCGTGCTGCCGTTGCTGCTCCAGCAGGAGCGGCATCTCAGCGCGGCAGCCACCGGTCTGGCGTTCTTGCCGCTGACGTTGCCGTTCGTGCTCAACCCGCCGGTGACGGGACGGATCGTGGCGCGGTTCGGGCCGCGTCCGCCGGTGCTGGCGGGGTTGGCGTTGCTGGCGGCGGGCGGTGTGGCGCTCGGCGGGGCGGTGTGGGCGCGGGCCGGTTACGGGTGGCTGGCGGTCGGGTTGTTGCTGACGGGGTTCGGGGTGTCGTTCGTGCTGCCCGCGCTGGTGTCGGCCGTCATCAGCGTCGCGCCGCAGGGAGCGGCGGGGTCGGCGGGCGGGTTGCTGAACGCGGTGCGCCAGACGGGGGCGACGTTGGGGGTCGCGGTCATGGGGGCGTTCGTCGGACTGGGGAGGGTGACGGGGACGGGCTGGGCGCTGGTGTTCTCGGCGGTGGTGTGCGCGGCGGCGGGCTTGTGGTTCGCGGTGGCGTCCGCGCCCGCCGCGTCCTCTACCCCCGTCGTCTCCCCCGGGCCTGCCCTCAGCCGCCCGGCCGGGAGATCATGAGGACGACGACGATCGCCCACAGCAGGTTGTAGAAACCGGCGAGCATCGACAACGTGCGCAACTCCCGCTCGCCGCCGGGCTGGCTGAGGGCGGCGCTCTGGCGCGGGTAGATCTGGAGGGCGAGCAGGATGCCCGCGATCCCCGTCAGGACCATGGAGACGGTGATCCAGACCTCGCCCATCCGGCCCTGGACGGTAGCCAGGACGATCCCGGCGAGCGGCACGATGAGCCCGGCGAGGGCGTAGCCGCGGGTGATGCGGTGCAGCGCGACGGCGACCGAACGGCTGCGCTCACCCGCTTCGCTCGCGGTGGCCACGCCCGTCCCGTTCGCAGCGATCTCGCCCGTCCCGCTCGCGGCGGTGTCACCCGCGCCAGCGCCCGCCCCACTTGCGCCGACCAACGACGGCTCTACCGACTCCGACTCCGCGATCGGCGCGTAGCGCGGGAACAGGCTCGTCGCGACGGCCGACCCTCCGATGAACACGATGCTCGCCAGCACGTGGATCGACAGCAGGACAACTTCCATGGGCACCCCTTCCAACCTTCAGGATGCCTGAAGCCTAACTGAAGCTTCAGTCAACCTGAAGGCAGGGGTGCATCTCCCCCACGAATTCCGTCTCACCCCAGCTCAGGAAGGGAAAACACCCTCGAAAGCAGCGCGGATGGCCCCGCCGACCCGCTGGAGAACGGGATCGGCATCTGGGCCGAACATCCGCTCGTCCACCTCCGCCACCGCCCGCTGCGCCTCCTGGAGCAGCCGGGCCCCCTCCGGCGTCAGCTCGATCGCGGAGGCCGAGCCCGCCCGCGCCGTGTGGTCGTGCACCAAACCCGCCTTGACCAGCGCCTTCACCGTCGAGTGCACGGTCTGGACGGTGATCCCCGACATCCGCGCCAGGTCGCTGAACGACGCGCCCGGCACCCCGGCGATGTGACCGAGCAGGCCGAGCCTGCTGACCGTGAGATCGAGCGGCGCGAGCGCGGCGCTCAGCTCGTTCTCGACCTGGCGGGCCAGCGTCAGCACGACGATCGTGGGGCTCAGCGCGGGCGGGCCGGGGCGGTCGTTCTCGGTGGTCACGCGCCCAGTCTTCCCCACCGCGCCGCCCCCGATCCAGCGGACGCGCGCCAGGCGACGCGTCCGCCCACGGCTCACGATCCGGCAGGAAAGCGGGGAACCTTCTCGCCTTCCGACGCGTCTACGATATATCGTTGTCGTATCGCGAGAGATCATAGAGAGATCTCGGAAGGCGGTCACCGATCATGCACGGTTCCTCCCGACCCGATCCCCGCTGGGCCTTCGCCGCGGCCGCGCTCGGCCTCAAGGCCGCCCACGCCGCCGCCCGCCACCAGGGCTGCGGCCCCCGGACCGACGCCGGGCCGTTCCCCGGCTGGATGTTCGGCGGCCCCGGCGGTCCCGGTCCCGGCGGCCCCGGCCCCGGCCCGTTCCCGCCGCCCGGCCCGTGGGGTCCGCCGTGGGCGCGCGGGCGGCGCGGTCCCTGGGGACGCGGCCCCAAGGCGCGCAAGGGCAACGTCCGCGCCGCGATCCTCGCGCTGCTCGCCGAGGAGCCGCGCAACGGCTACCAGATCATCCAGGAGGTCGAGCGGCGCAGCGGCGGGGCCTGGAAGCCCAGCCCCGGCGCGGTCTACCCGGCGCTCCAGCAGCTCGCCGACGAGGGGCTCGTCCGCGGCGAGGAGGAGGCGGGCCGCAAGACCTTCCACCTCACCGACGAGGGCCGCGCCCATGTCGCCGAGCACGCCGACGAGCTGGCCGACCCGTGGGACGAGATGACGCCCGACTTCGGCGAGGGCGTGCCCGAGCTGTTCAAGCAGGCGGCGCAGACCGGCGCGGCCGTGATGCAGATCGTGCACTCGGGCTCCCCCGACCAGGTCGCCCAGGCCAAGGACGTGCTGGGCCGCGCCCGCCGCGACCTGTACCGCATCCTGGCCGACGACGACATCACCACCGACGACGCCGACATCGACGCCCCCGGGGAGCGACCGTGACCCGTCCCGACGACCTGCGCGTGGGCGACATCGAGCGCGACGCCGTCGCCACCGCCCTGCACGACCACTTCGCCGCGGGCCGCCTGACCCGCGAGGAGCTGGAGGAACGCCTCGACACCGCCCTCGCCGCCAAGACCCGCACGGACCTCCGGGAGATCGTCCGCGACCTCCCCGAGCCGCACGGCCTGCCCGAACCACCGCAGGCCCCGACCGCCCAGCCGCCCCGCCCGACCTGGGGCCACCACCAGGCCTGGGGCGGCCACCCCGCGAGAAGGCGGCACCACCTCACCCACCACGGGCACCACGGACGCCCCCACGGTTTCCCGGTGCTGCTGGCGGTGTTCCTGATCGTGGGGTTCTCGGCGGGGTTCGGGGCGGCGGTGCCGACGGTGCTGGCGCTCGCGATGCTCATCTGGGTCGTGCGGGCGGTGGTGTTCGCCACCACGCAACGGCCGCGCCGCCCGATCCGCTGAGCGCCGGACCCGGCCACCGGTGAGGCGTGGACCGGCGGCCGGTCACGTGAAACCGTCTCACCATGCCTGCCCAGCGGCCGCCCGAACGGTTCCTGCACCCGGTCACCCCGGTGGCCCGGCCCGACGAGACCGCGCTGCGCGCCACCGTCGAGCGGCTCGCCGCGATCGAACGGCCGTCCTGCTCGCCCGGCGAGCGGGCGGCCGCCGAGCTGATCGCCGAACGGCTGGGCGAGCTGGGCGCGATCGTGCGCGTCGAGCGGGAGCCCGCCTCCGGCTCCCGTGCCTGGCCGGTCGGCGCGCTGAGCGGGCTGGCGGCCGTCGCCGGACTGGCCGGGCGGCGGGCGGGCGCGCTGGGCGGCGTGCTTGCGGCGCTCGGGATCGCCGGTGAGGTCTCGCGCCGCCACCGGCTCGCCCGCGCCCTGCTGAGCCGCCGCACCACCTGCAACGTGGTGGCGGGCCTTGGCGACGCGGCCGCGCGCCGCACGCTGGTGGTGATGGCCCACCACGACGCCGCGCCGTCGGGCACGGTGTTCGGCCGACGTTCGGCCCTCGTGCGCGCCCGCGCGGAGAGCCCGCCGCTGTGGTGGCCGGTGCTCGTCGGTCCTGTGCTGGTGGCGGCGGACGCGGCGGCGCGGCTGCCGCCGGTGCGGTGGACGGGCATGGCGCTGAGCGCGCTGGCCGCCGTCGCGCTGGCCGACGTCAGGACGCCGCGCGCGGTGCCGGGGGCCAACGACAACCTGTCGGGCGTCGCGGCGCTGACGGCACTCGCCGCGTCGCTGGCGCGACGGCCACCGTCCGGGCTGCGGGTGATCCTGTTCTCGGCGGGGGCCGAGGAGGCGGCGCAGGAAGGCGTGCGGGGCTTCGCGCGGCGGCACTTCCCCTACCTGCCGCGCGACACGACCTGGTTCCTCAACCTCGACACCGTGGGCTCGGGCAACCTCGTCCTGCTGGACGCCGAGGGCGCGCTGCGGCTGGAGCGCTACGACACCGAGTTCGGCGACCTGATCGAGCGCTGCGCGACGGAACAGGGCCTGGGCGTGCAGCGCGGCCTGCGCTCGCGGGCCGGGACCGACGGCGTGGTGCCGCTGCGCCACGGCTACCGGGCCGCGTGCCTGGTGTCGGTGGACGACCAGCACCTCATCCCGCACCACCACCTGCCCAGCGACGTCCCCGAGCACGTGGACTACCGCTGCGTGGCCGACGCCGCTCAGCTCGCCGAAGCCGTCGCCCGCGCCCTCGCCGTCCGCTGAGCAGGCCGCTGAAGCAGACCGGGGAAACAGGTCGTTGAAGACGGGCCGGATTCAGCGGGGGCGGCGCCAGGTGGGCTTGCGAGCGGCGCCGCCGCGTTCCAGCAGGTAGGTGAGGCGCCAGGCCGCCGACCGCACCAGCTCGTCGTAACGGTCGCGCTTGTTGCGGGGCGCGCCCTCGCGCTGGGTCAGCGCCTGCGCGAACTCCTCGGCGACCTCGCCGATGATCCGGTGCCGCTGCCCGAAGTCGTACAGGTCGGCGTGCACGTCGGCGATCAGGTCCTCGTCCACGCGCGCGGCCAGCGGGCGCACCCGGCGCAGCAGGTCGGCGTCGCGGGCCGCGCCCGCGGCGGCGCGGCGGGTGGTGTCCGGCGAGCCGACCAGCGCCCGGATCCGGGAGAAGGCCAGGCTCCGCTCCGCCTCGCCGGTGGCCGGGTGCTCGGCCAGGTCCAGCAACCGGCGCAACGTCTCCTGGGTCTTCTCATCGAACATGGATCGCAGCGTACGGCCCGGTCAGGTGTCCTCGGCCCGGTGGGCGAGGTTTTCCAGGACGCGGCGGTAGACCGACGTCAGCACCTCGTCGGGGATGCTGCGCGCCAGTCCTCCGGCGTCGGTGCCGTGCAGGTCGGCCGCCTCGATGAGCAGGCGGGCGATGTCGTCGATGGCCTCGTCGGTGTGCTGGGTCATGGAGTCCTCCTTCAGTGAGGGGACGTTGCGGGGCGGGTTTTCGTGATGATCAGCGTAGGGCCGCCGCCCGGCGGGCGAGATCTTCGATGCGCTCCCAGTCGCCCGCGCGCACGGCGTCGGCCGGGGTCAGCCAGGAGCCGCCGACGCAGCCGACGTTCGGCAGGGCCAGGTAGCGGGGCGCGTTGTCGAGGGAGATGCCGCCGGTCGGGCAGAACCGGATCTGCGGCAGCGGCCCGCCCAGCGACTTCAGGTAGGGAATGCCCCCGGCGGCCTCGGCGGGGAAGAACTTCATCGCGGTGATGCCGTGCTCCAGCAGCGCCAGCGCCTCCGTCGCGCTGGACACGCCGGGCAGGAACGGCAGGCCGGTGCCGGTCATCGCCTCGCGCAGCGCGGGCGTGCAGCCGGGGCTGACCAGGAAGCGCGCCCCGGCGGCGGCCGACTTCTCGGCGTCGGCGGGCGTGACGACGGTGCCCGCGCCCACGACGGCGTCGGGCACCTCGGCGGCGATGCGCTCGATGGCGGGCAGCGCGGCCGGGGTGCGCAGGGTGACCTCGATGGCGGGGAGGCCGCCCCTGACCAGGGCCTTCGCGAGGGGCACGGCGGCGTCGGCGTCGTCCAGGACGACGACGGGGACGACGGGCGCGAGATCGAGCAGGTCGGTGGCGTTCATGCTGCTTCCAGGGCGGACGGGCTCTGCGCGAGCCGGGCGGCGGCTCCGGCCAGGGCCGGGCACGGGTGGACGATGAGCGAGGTCGGGATGGACCGCAGGTAGTCGCGGACGGGCGGCTTGTCCTCGAAGCGGGCGCGGAAGTCGCTGTCGCGCAGTATGTCGGCTATCCGGGGCAGGATGCCGCCGCCGAGGTAGACGCCGCCGCGCGCGCCCATGGTCAGCGCGACGTTACCGGCGAACGACCCCAGCAGCGCGCAGAACATCCGCAGCGCCTCGGCGCGCACGGGGTCGGTGCGGTCGGCGGCGATCTCGGCGGCGGTGCACGGCACGGCGGGCACGCCGTGGATCATCGACAGCAGCCGGTGCGTGCGGACCAGGCCGTCGCCCGACAGCAGGTACTCGGCGGTGGCCGCGCCGCGCTCGGCGCGCAGCAGCCGCATGACCTCGACCTCGCGCTCGGTCCCGGCGGGGATGTCCACCTGGCCGCCCTCGCCGGGCAGCGGCAACCATCCGGCCGGGGTCGGCACCAGGCCCGCGACGCCGAGGCCGGTGCCGGGGCCGACGACGGCGAGCGCGCCGCCGGGGCCGCCGGGCGCGGCGTCGCCGACGCGGACCGCGTCGTCGGGGCCGAGGGCGGGCAGGGCCAGCGCGAGGGCCTCGAAGTCGTTGAGGATCTCCAGGTGGGCCAGGCCCAGGCGGTCGCGGACGCGGTCGGCGGTGTCGGCGGGCCAGTCCGCGTTGGTGAGCCGGAACCGGCCCTGCGCGACGGGACCGGCGACGGCCAGGCACGCCGCGACCGGGCGTACGTCCGGCGCATGCTCGGCGAGGTAGCGTTCGGCGGCGTCGGCGAGTCCGGCGTGCTCGCGGGTCGGCAGCGACGCGACGCGCGCGGGCGCGCCGCCGGGCTTCTCGATCAGCGCGAAGCGGGCGTTGGTGCCGCCGACGTCGGCGACCAGCCAGGGGCCGTTCACGCCGGAACCGCCGCGTCCCAGCCGTCGGGCGTGCCGAACACGCCCGCGCCCTGCTCGGCGGGGCCCACCGCGTTGCGGAAGGCGTGGAACAGCTCACGTCCGGTGCCCGACCACGCCGCCGCGTCGGGCGCGCCCCCGCTGGGCTCCCGCGCGGCGAACTCGTCGTCGGGCACCAGCACTTCCAGCAGTCCCTTGTCGGCGTCCAGCCGCACGACGTCGCCGTCGCGCACGCGCGCGAGGGGGCCGCCCGCTGCGGCCTCGGGCGACACGTGGATGGCGGCGGGCACCGCGCCCGACGCGCCCGACATGCGGCCGTCGGTGACCAGCGCGACCCGGTGGCCCCGGTCCTGGAGGACCGACAGCGGCGGGGTGAGCCGGTGCAGCTCGGGCATCCCGTTGGCGCGCGGGCCCTGGTAGCGGACGACCGCGACGACGTCCCGGTCCAGCTCCCCGGCGGCGAACGCCTGCTGGAGCGCCTCCTGCGACTCGAACACGCGCGCCGGGGCCTCGATGAGGCGGTGCTCGGGGCGGACCGCCGACACCTTCACCACCGCGCGGCCCAGGTTGCCGCGCACGGTGTGCAGGCCGCCGTGCTCGTCGAACGGCTCGGCGACCGGCCGCAGCACGGACGGGTCGCCGGACTCGGCCGGGACGGGCGTCCAGCGCAGCTCGTCCTCATGCAGGCCGGGGGTGCGGCGGTAGTCGGCCAGGGTGTCGCCGCCGACGGTGCGGGCGTCGGCGTGCAGCAGCCCGGCGTCCAGCAGCTCGCCGATCAGGAAGGCGGTGCCGCCCGCCGCGTGGAAGTGGTTCACGTCGGCGGTGCCGTTGGGGTAGAGGCGGGTCAGCAGCGGGGTGACCTTGGACAGCTCGTCGAAGTCGTCCCAGGTCAGCTCGATCCCGGCGGCGGCGGCCATGGCGACCAGGTGCAGCGTGTGGTTGGTGGAGCCGCCGGTGGCCAGCAGCGCGACCACGCCGTTGACGAAGGCGCGCTCGTCCAGCAGTTCGCCGACCGGGGTGTAGTGGTCGCCAAGGTCGGTCAGCTCCAGCACGCGCCGCCCGGCGGCGTCGGTCAGGGCGTCGCGCAGCGCGGTGCCCGGCGGCACGAAGCTCGCGCCGGGCAGGTGCAGGCCCATGACCTCCATCAGGAGCTGGTTGGAGTTGGCGGTGCCGTAGAAGGTGCAGGTCCCGGCCGAGTGGTAGGAGGCGGACTCGGCCTCCAGCAGCTCGTCGCGGCCGACCTCCCCGGCGGCGAAGCGCTTGCGGATCGCGGCCTTCTGCGCGTTGGGCAGCCCGGAGGCCATCGGGCCGGCCGGGACCAGGATCGCGGGCAGGTGCCCGAACGCCAGCGCGCCGATCACCAGCCCGGGGACGATCTTGTCGCAGACGCCGAGCAGCAGCGCGCCGTCGAACATGTCGTGCGACAGCGCCACCGCCGTCGCCATCGCGACCACGTCCCGGCTGAACAGCGACAGCTCCATCCCGGCGCGGCCCTGGGTGATGCCGTCGCACATGGCGGGCACGCCCCCGGCGAACTGCGCGGTGCCGCCCGCCGCCGCGATCGCGGCCTTGAGGCGGTCGGGGTAGTCCTTGAGCGGCTGGTGCGCCGAGAGCATGTCGTTGTAGGCCGACACGATCGCGATGTTGGGGGTGACGTCCCCGCGCAACCGCAGCTTGTCGGCCGGGCCGCAGGCGGCGAAGCCGTGCGCGAGGTTGGCGCAGCCGAGGCCGCCGCGTGCCGGTCCGGCGGTCCGCGCGTCCCGGACGCGGCTCAGGTAGGCGTCCCGGCGGGCCGACGAGCGCGCCGAGATCCGCGCGGTCACCTGGGCCAGGACGGGGTGCGGGGAGGTCGTCATAGCGCCGCAAGCTACCGTCACATTCGCAAGCTGGACAACCCTACTTATGAACTTTGCATGACAAAAGTCCACATATTGAGCCAACTGGACGTACGCAACGGCCGCGTGCTTGACTGGCCGGATGAGCAGACGCCCCTCCACCAGCGGCGATGTGCTGCGGCTGATCCGGGAGGGCGTCGCCACCCGCGCCGAGCTGGGCCGCCTGACGGGGCTGTCGCGTCCGGCCGTCGCGGCGCGGGTCGGCGAGCTGATCGGGCACGGCCTGGTCGCCGAGCGCGCCGACGGCCCGTCCACCGGCGGCCGGCCGCCCGCGCGGCTGGAGTTCAACGCCGCCGGGGGCGCGGTGCTGGTGGCGAACCTCGGCCAGTCGCGGGGGCAGCTCGCGGTCTGCGACCTGTCGGGCGCGGTCCTCGTCCAGGCCGACGCCGACCTTCCCACGGGCGATCCGGCGGCGGCCCTGCCCGCCCTTCTCGACCAGTGGACGAACCTGCTGGCCAAGGCGGAGATCTCCCCGGCGACCGTGCGCGGCGCGGGCCTCGCCGTCCCCGACGCCATCGAGCACGCCTCGGCCGCCTGGGACGGGGTGCCGATCCGCCCCCTGGTCGCCGCCCGCTTCGGCGTGCCCGCCTACCTCGACAACGAGGTCAACGCGGCCGCGCTGGGCGAGCACCGCAACCATCCCGACGTGGCCGACCTGCTGTTCGTGAAGGTGTCCACCGGCATCGGCGCGGGCCTGATCGCGGGCGGCCGCATCCAGCGCGGCGCGCTGGGCGCGGCCGGGGAGATCGGCCACATCCCGGTCCGCGACGGCGGCGGCGTCCCGTGCCGCTGCGGCAACCTCGACTGCGTGGAGGCGGTCGCGGGCGGCACGGCGCTGCTGGCCCGCTCCCCCGCCGCCGACCTCGCCGCCCTGGCGGCCCTGGCCCGCGACGGCGACCCGGCGACGGTGGCGCTGGTGCGCTCGGCGGGCCGCCGCATCGGCGAGGTCATCGCGACCGCCGTGAACCTGCTCAACCCGGCCGTGGTGGTGCTGGGCGGCGACCTGACCGGCGCGTACGAGCCGCTGATCGCGGGCGTCCGCGAGGTGGTCTACCAGCGCGCGACGGCGCTGGCGACCAGCCGCCTGCGGATCGAGCCGAGCCGCCTCGGCGACACGGCGGGCCTGCTGGGCTGCGCGGCGATGGCGCTGGACCGCGTCCTGTCCCCCGAGGCGATCGACACCGCGCTTTCAGCTTGAACTATCCGCCTGACCTATCGGTCTGGACCGTGAGGCCCGGCCCGCCCGGCTCGACCGCCGGGACCTTGGCGACGGCGGCGTTCTGCATCAGCGCGTTGGGGACCGAGAAGCGGCCCTCCTCGCTGCGCAATGACACGTAGAGCAGGCCGATCTCCTCGACCGTGCCGTCCATGGACCCGCCGAGCGGCCCGGACCGGATCGTCACCAGGTCGCCGATCGTGAAGGGCCGCGCGTACAGCAGCACGATCCCGGCGAACACGTTGGCGAGCGTCTGCTGCCCGGCGATGCCGAGCACCGCGCCGGTCAGCGCGCCGCCGAGCAGCAGTTGCCCGATCGGCAGCCGCACCAGCGCCAACGTCAGGATGAGCGCGAACAGCCCCATGCTGAGCACGATCGCGAGCCGGACGATCGCCGCCCGCGCGTCACCGAGCGAGGGCAGCAGCACGCGCCGCATCTCGTCACCGAACTTGACCCCCGCCGCCGTGGCCAGCACCAGGAACAACCCCGCCCCGCCCCAACTGAGCAACCGGACCTGCCACGGCCCGTTCGTCGGATCGCCCTGCCGCGCCGCGAACGCCGCCACCAACGCCAGCACGCCCAGCAGCCCCACACGCTTGAGCCGGGGCCGAGGCGGCAGATTGGTCAGGAACTTCGGCGACTCCACTTTCACGGCGTCTCCGCGATCACCCCCGCGCTAACCCAAGCCCGTCTCAAGCCAGGTCAGGTGAGGTCCGGGGTGTGGAGGGAGGTGTCGGGGGCTCCGGTCGCGAAGTGGGTGAAGCGGACGGTCAGGCCCTCGCGTTCCGGGGCGCAGCAGTAGGGGCCTGCCTGGGCCGGGACGCCTTCGGGGAAGGGGGCCACGCGCAGCATCTGCCACGGGTCGTCGTCGGCGCGGGCTCGTATCGTCACCGCGTCGCCGCTGCGGCTGGCGCGGATCGTGATGGTGCGGCCCGCCCACTCGGGGACCGGGGCCGTCGACCAGTCGGACACGTCGCGCGTCACGACGGCTCCGGTCTGGGGCACGCCGTCGGCGAACTCCACGCCCGCCTTGATCCACGTGCGCTCGTCGGCGCGCAGCAGCAGGCCCGCCTGGTCGAACTGGTCGGTGAACGCCGCGACGAACGACACCTCGACGGCGGCCTCGGCGGGCAGGTCGGCCAGCAGCGCGTGGCCGGAGTCACGGTCGTAGCCGTAGGAGGTGGTGCGCCAGAAGTCGCTGCCGCGCTCGGCGGTCACCAGCAGGGCGTCGCCGTCGCGGGCGTGCGAGGGCGGCGGGTTGAGCCAGCGGCCGGACTCCCAGGCGATCTGCTGCATCGGTGCCTCCACGTCCGAGATCGTCGTTCCCCGTATTCGTATCGCGGTTTGTCGGTGGCACGCGATAACTTGCCGTGTTGCGACGACCGTTGGCGACCCCCCGCACGGCACGAGCGGCTCGGCCGTCCCCTGGCGGGGTGGGGCTACCCCCACCCCGGAATGTGGATCTCGCTCTCCGGAGGGGAGGGGCCAGACCTCCTGCTCAGCGGGTCTTCGGCGATCAAGGTGGTTTCCAACGGCCGAGGACGAGCACGGAGGACGGCATGGTGAACGAAGTGGTGCGCATCGGACAGGGGCGAAACTCCGGCGTGCTGCGTGCGCTGTTCACCGAGGCCGCCCTGCTGCTGGCGCTGTTCGCCGCCTACAAGTGGGGGCGCACGCTCGTGGAGAGCGGGGTCGGCGCCGCGATGGCCAACGCCTCGTGGTTGTGGGACGTCGAGCGCGCCCTGCGGATGCCCGACGAGGCCGCCCTCCAGGACTGGGCGCTGGGCTGGGGGCCCGCCGCGTTCCTCGCCAACGTCTACTACGTCGGCGTGCACTTCCCCGGCACGACGCTGCTGCTGGTGTGGGTGTTCCTCCGGCACCGCGCCGCCTACCGGCGCGTGCGCAACGAGCTGGTGCTGCTGACGGCGGCGGGCATGGCGGTGCACATGGCGTTCCCGCTCGCGCCGCCCCGGCTGGCCGGGTTCGGGATGACCGACACCATGCTGACGGTCGGGCCGTCCGCCTACCCCGCCGCCGCCGACGGCATCGCCAACCAGTACGCCGCGATGCCCTCCCTGCACGTCGGGTGGGCGCTGCTGGTGGCGCTCGCGGTGCTGCGCCTGGCGCGCGGCCCGTGGCGCTGGGTGCTGGCGCTGCACGCCCCGCTCACCGTCTTCGTCGTGGTGATCACCGCCAACCACTACTGGCTGGACGGGGTGGTGGCCGCCGGGCTGCTGGCCTTCGCGGTGGGCGTCGCCGCCCTGATCGAGCGGGGACGGGCCGAGGCTCCCGTGGTGGAGATGCCGAGGGCGGCGCAGCCGGTGGCGGCGGCCGAGGACAAGCCCGAGGGCGAGCGGGAGCTGGCAGCCGTCGGGTGAGCGCCGATTGCGCTGCTGGATGGTGCTTAGCGTGATTGATTCGGTCGTGCTGCCGCATTGAAGTTGCGCTTCATGGGAAAGGGCGCACGTATGAACGAGATGCGAGCGCCCATCTCAGGCGCGGACTACGCCCGGGTCGCCATCATCACCGGAGCCGACTCCGGCATCGGCCGGGCCGCCGCCGTAGCCCTCGCCGGGCGCGGCTTCGACGTGGGGATCACCTACCGCGAGGACGAGACGGGCGCGCGCGGGACGGCCGAGGAGGTCGCCGGGCAGGGGCGGCGCGCCGCCGTCCGCAAGCACGACCTCACCGACCCGGTCACCGCCGCCGACGCGGTGGACGAGCTGGCCGACGAGCTCGGCGGCGTCGGCGTCCTGGTCAACAACGCGGGCACCGGCAGCTCGGAACCGCTCATCGACATGGACCACGAGGAGTGGCGGCGCGTGCTGGCCGTCGACCTGGACGGCCCGTTCCAGTGCTCCCAGCGCGCCGCCCGCCGCATGCGCGACCGTGGCGCGGGCGGCCGGATCGTCAACGTGACCAGCGTGCACGAGGAGCATCCCCGGATCGGCGCGGGCCCCTACTGCGCGGCCAAGGGCGGGCTGCGGATGCTCTCGCGCGTCCTCGCCCTGGAGCTGTCGCAGTACGGCATCACGGTCAACACCATCGCGCCCGGCGAGATCGCCACCCCGATGACCGGGCAGGCCGACCAGCCGCCGGAGCCGGACAGCCGTCCCGGCTACCCGCTCGCCCGGCCCGGGGACGCCCGCGAGGTCGCCGCCGCCATCGCCTTCCTCGCCGACCCGGCCGCCTCCTACATCACCGGCGCGTCGTTGTTCGTGGACGGCGGCCTGGGCCTCATGGGGCCGCAGGCCGCCGAGCGCCTCACCTCGGCGGAGTGGCGCGAGGGCTGAGGCTCGACGGGCGGGCGGCCGACGGTGGCCGCCCGCCCCGGACGCTCAGTCGCCCTGGCTGCCCGGCCCCGTGGCCTCGGTGTCGTCGGAGTCGGAGCCGCCGCCCATGCCCCCGGCGCCACCCGGCCCGCTGTCGGGCTGGACGGTGTCGCGGACGGGCGGCTGGCCCTCCCCCTGGTTGGGGCCCGGCTTGACCTCGTCCTCCGGGTCCTTCTTCGGCTGGACCATGGCGCGTCCCCCTTCGCCTGACGCCGACCCCGACGCGGGCCGGTCACCGGGGCCATACCCGGCGCCCTGCAAGGCAGCGTCGGCGCGGCCTCACGGTCGCGCCATCATCGGGCAAACAGGCGCGCGAGATCAGCGGCCGTCCAGGCGGGTGCGCACGACCAGGTCGTGCATCTCCCGCCCGCAGGTGGGACGTTCCGGCAGGGACGAGCGGTCGCGCTCCTCCTCCAGACGCGCGGTCAGCGCGCGGATGTCGGCCGTCACCCGCTCCGGGTCCACCACCCCGGCGGGCGGCTCGCCGTGCTCGGCCACCACCTTCGCCTCGATCAGCTCGGGCACGTAGGGCGGGGCGTACTCGGCCGCCAGCACCGTCAGGTCGGCCTGCACCTCGCCCGTCCGCATCAGGTGGACGCCCGTGATCAGCGTCCGGAAGGTGTAGAGCAGCGGCTTGAGCCGCCCCGTCTTCTCGTAGCTGCGCCACTGGCCGCTGCTGAAGCCGAGGTAGTGGTGCGCGTGGCGGCTGCTCACCACCTGCGGGACCATCGCCCGCAGCTCCTCGTGCAGCGGCGACGTCTCCACCACCAGCGGGGACACCACCTGCTCCAGGACCTCGCCGCTCCGCTTGAGCAGCAGGCGGCAGTACTTGGCCAGGTCGTGCGTCACCACGTCGGCCTCGACGCCGTGGTGGTCCCACATCCGCGACACCGTGTCCCGGCCCGTCTCCAGGCCGATGACGTCGGTCAGCGGCAGCAGGTGCATGCCGCGCAGGTCGACGTCGGAGTCCTTGGAGGGGAAGCCGTACAGGTGCGCGCCGCTGACGGTCACGAACGCGCGCGGGTACGGGTGCCAGGCCGCCACCTCGTCCAGCAGCCCTTCGGGGAGGTTCACGCGTCCACGCTCCTTCGGCGGACCGAGTAGAGGAAGTCTTCGATGCGCTCCCGGTCGGGGTCGGCCGGGAGGGGGCTCCGCGCCAGCGCGCCGTCCAGCTCGGTGGTCAGGGATTCGCGCCAGGCGGTGATCTCGTCCCACGGCATCTCGCCCCGGCGCACGGCCAGCAGGCGGTCGCGCAGGTCGCCCACGTCCACCAGCGGCTCGCCGTGCTCCAGCAGGTGCCGCCCGCTGATCAGCAGGCGCACCATGTGCATGACGTGCTTCCAGCGGGGCTCGCCGTGGTTGCGGAGGTCGCCCTCCAGCTTGCGGAACTGGCCCTGGGCGTAGCGGAGGAACGTGCGGTGCGCGTGCCGCGACAGGAACGCTTCACGCAGGGCCAGCAGCTCCTTGCCGACGGGCGTCACCTGCTCGACCAGCGGCGACCACAGGCACTCCAGCACGTTGGGGTTGGCCCCCATCGCCAGCTCGCAGAAACGTTCCAGCTCCCACGAGAACCGCTCCTCGCCCGGTCCCTCCACGTGCGTCGGCGGCTTGTCGAAGCGCCAGAACAGCGGGGCCGGGGCCGCGTAGACGCCGCGCCGGTCCACGTCGCTGGACTCGGTCGCCAGGCCGAACGCGCGCGAGCCGACCACCACGGACAACACCGTGTGGTCGCGGACGAGGGTGTGGGCGTTCACGCGACCAAGCCTGGCACAACGGATCAACCGGTTTGCAGCGCATTACAAGCCGGACACGAACTTGCTGAAACTTTCTGCAAACTGTTTACGCGCTTGCAACCCGTTGCTAACGTCACCGCCCAACCACCCCACCACCGGACATGCGGGGCGCCCCCGGGCCGTTCCGCGAAGGAGGACCGATGCGGCGCATCCCCTTGATCGGCGCGCTGACCGGCACCGTCGTCGCCCTCTCGCTCACCGCCTGCGGTGGCGGCGACGGCGGCACGGCCAAGAGCGGCGCGCAGGCGGGCGCGCTGGAGGGCCGCGGGCCCATCACGTTCGTCACCGGCAAGGACCGCTCGGGTTACCTGCAGAAGCAGGTGGACGGCTGGAACGCGGGCCACGCCAACGAGCAGGTCCGCGTCATCGAGCTGCCCGACGAGCCCAACGACCAGCGCCAGCAGATGATCCAGAACGCCACCACCAAGTCGGACGCCTACGCGGTGCTGAACCTCGACGTGGTGTGGACGGCCGAGTTCGCCGCCAACCGCTGGCTCGTCCCGCTGCCCAAGGACCAGGTCGGCCTGGACGCGATGCTCCCGGCCACCGTCGCCACCGGCCAGTACCGCGACAAGTTGTACGCGGTGCCCTCCACCTCCGACGCCGGGATGCTCTACTACCGCAAGGACCTGCTGGACAAGGCCGGGGTCGCCGCCCCGCCCAAGACCTACGCCGAGATGTGGGCCGCCTGCGACAAGGTGGGCAAGCTGCCCGAGGGCAAGGGCGTGGACTGCTTCTTCACCGAGGTCAACAAGACCGAGAGCCTCACCATCAGCGCGGTCGAGGCCATCGAGTCGGCCGGCGGCACCATCATCGGCGCCGACGGCAGGCCGACGGTGAACACGCCCGAGGCCAGGAAGGGCGTGGAGTTCCTGGCCGGGGCGCAGAAGGACGGCCGGATGCCCAAGGCCGCCGTCACCCTCGACACCGAGGGCGGCCGCCGCCATTTCCAGTCCGGCAAGCTGCTGTTCCAGCGGCAGTGGCCCTACCAGTACGGGCTCGCCGAGAAGGACGACGGCTCCTCCAAGGTGGCGGGCAAGTTCGCCGTCGCGCCGCTGCCGGGGCCGAACGGTCCGGGCGCGTCCAACCTCGGCGGCCACAACCTCGCCGTCTCCGCCTTCGCCAAGAACAAGGCCAGCGCGCTCGACTTCATCAAGTACCTGACCGGGGCCGAGTCGCAGAAGGCCAACCTGCTGGCCACCTCGCAGGCCCCGACGAACGCCGCGCTGTACGACGACCCGGAGATGGTGAAGAAGTTCCCCTACCTGCCGGTCCTCAAGCAGGCGATCGGGTCGGCCAAGCCCCGCCCCGTCGTCGTGAAGTACGGCGACGTGACCGCCGCGATCCAGGGGTCGATGTACGACGCCGTCCAGGGCAGGACGCCGGTGGACCAGGCCCTCGCCGACCTCCAGGGCAAGCTCGGCCCGCTGACCACCCAGTGACGTCATGACCGCAACTTTCAGCAAGAAGTCGCCCGCCCCGGCCCCGGCCGCGGCGGGCGGCCCCCGCGAGAGCAGGCGCAGGGGCGACGCGGGCGGGCGGCGCATGGCGGCGCTGCTGCTGTCGCCGACGCTGCTGGTGCTCGCCCTGGTCGTCGGCTACCCCGTGCTCGCCGGGCTGCGCGAGTCCCTGTACGTGCGCGGCGAGGGCCTGGACGCCGACGGGTTCGTGGTGGAGGGCGACCGGTTCGCCGGGCTCGGCAACTACACCGCGATCTTCTCGGGCGACCGGGCGTCGGCGTTCTGGAACGCCTTCGGCAACACGACGTTCTTCACCCTCACCACGGTCGTGCTGGAGACCCTGATCGGCGTCGGCATGGCGCTGATCATGCACCAGGCGTTCCGGGGCCGGGCGCTGGTGCGCGCCAGCATCCTGGTGCCGTGGGCGATCCCCACCGCGATCTCCGGGTTGTTGTGGCGGTGGATCTTCCAGGCGGACGGCGCGGCCAACGCGGTGATCCGCCAGCAGGTCCTGTGGACCGCCGACGGCTGGCCCGCCAAGTTCGCCGTCGTCATCGCCGAGGTGTGGAAGACCTCGCCGTTCATCGGGCTGCTGGTGCTGGCCGGGCTCCAGATGATCCCGCGCGAGGTGAACGAGGCGGCCCGGGTGGACGGGGCGAGCGCGCTCCAGCGCTTCTGGTGGATCACGTTGCCGCTGGTCAAGCCCGCCTTGTTGGTGGCGGTGCTGTTCCGCATGATGGACGTGCTGCGCATGTTCGACCTGCCCGCGGTGCTGATCGGCGTCAACCAGCGGTCGGTGGAGACGCTGACGATGATCGCCTGGTTCGAGGCGTCGAACCTGCGCTACGGGTCGGCGGCGGCCTACGCCACGATCCTGTTCGGCTACATCGCGCTGATCGCCTACCTGTTCGTGAAGATCCTGGGCGCCGACATCATCGGCGACGCCCGCGCGGCGACCCGGCAGCGGAAGACCGAGCGGCGGAAGAAGGCCACGCCATGAACCGACGCGTCCTCACCTACGCCGGAGTCGCGGCCGTCGCCGTCTACTGCCTGGCCCCGTTCTACTGGATGGTGGTGTCGGCGTTCCGCCGCCCGCAGGACCAGTTCTCCAACGCCCCGGTGCCCGCGCCGTTCTCCGTCGAGAACTTCACCGCCGTGTTCAGCGGCGACAACGGCTTCGGCCGCGCGCTGCTGAACAGCGTGGTCGTCGCCGGGATCACCACCGCGCTGACGCTGGTGATCGGCGTGTTCACCGCCTACGCGCTGGCCCGGCTCACCTTCCGCTTCAAGAACCTGGTGCTGGGCCTGGTCATCGGCACCACCATGTTCCCGGGGATCTCCCAGCTGGTGCCGCTGCTGAAGCTGTTCACCGGCATCGGCTGGATCAACACCTACCAGGCGATGGTCGTGCCGAGCCTGGGCTTCGCGCTGCCGCTGTCGGTGTGGTTGCTGACCGCGTTCTTCCGGCAGCTGCCGTTCGAGCTGGAGCAGGCCGCGATGGTGGACGGCTGCACGCGCGGCCAGGCGTTCCGCAAGGTCATCGTGCCGCTGGCCGCGCCGGGGGTGTTCACCACCGCGATCCTGACCTTCATCGCCGCCTGGAACGAGTTCCTCATCGCGCTGTCGATGGTGAACCGCAAGGAGATGCAGACCGCCACCGTCGCGATCTCCAAGTTCACCGGCGTCTCCGGTTTCGACCAACCTTTCGGCACCCAGATGGCCGCCGGGGTGATCGTCACCGTTCCGCTCATCATCGTGGTGCTGGTCTTCCAGCGCCGCATCGTCGCCGGCCTCACCGCCGGCGGAGTGAAATGACAAGGATGCCCATGACGCAGCACACCCTCGCGCCCGCCGCCACCCGCTGGTGGCGGGACGCGGTGATCTACCAGGTCTACGTCCGCAGCTTCGCCGACGCGAGCGGCGACGGGGTGGGCGACCTGCCGGGCGTGCGGTCGCGGCTGCCCTACCTCGCCGAGCTGGGCGTGGACGCGTTGTGGATCACCCCGTTCTACGTGTCGCCGATGGCCGACTTCGGCTACGACGTGGCCGACTACCGCGATGTGGACCCGCTGTTCGGGACCCTGGACGACGCGCGCGGCCTGGTCGCCGACGCGCACGCGCACGGCCTGCGCGTCATCGTGGACGTGGTGCCCAACCACACCTCCGACCGGCACCCCTGGTTCCAGGCGGCGCTCGCCGCCGCGCCCGGCTCCCCCGAGCGCGCCCGTTACGTCTTTCGCGACGGGCGCGGCCCGGACGGCGCGCAGCCGCCCAACGATTGGGAGTCGGTCTTCGGCGGCCCCGCCTGGACCCGCGTTCCTGACGGCCAGTGGTACCTGCACCTGTTCGCGCCCGAGCAGCCCGACCTCGACTGGGACAACCCCGAGGTGCACGCCGAGTTCGCCGACATCCTGCGCTTCTGGCTCGACCTCGGCGTGGACGGCTTCCGCATCGACGTCGCGCACGGCATGGTCAAGGCCCCCGGCCTGCCCGACGTCGGCCACGCGAACCAGGTCGAGATGCTCGGCACCGCCGTGCTGCCCTACTTCGACCAGGACGGCGTGCACGAGATCCACCGCGAGTGGCGCGCGCTGCTGGACTCCTACGACGGCGAGCGCGTCGGCGTCGCCGAGGCGTGGGCGCCCACGCCCGAGCGGCTGGCCCGCTACACCCGGCCCGACGAGCTGCACCAGGCGTTCAACTTCCACTACCTGTCGGCCCCCTGGGACGCCTCGGAGATGCGCCAGGTGATCGACGAGTCGCTGCGCACCGCGCAGGCCGTCGCCGCGCCCGCCACCTGGGTGTTGTCCAACCACGACGTCAAGCGGCACGTCACCCGCTACGGCGGCGGCGAGCCCGGCCTGCGGCGCGCCCGCGCGGCGGCGCTGCTGACGCTGGCGCTGCCCGGGTCGGCCTACGTCTACCAGGGCGAGGAGCTGGGCCTGCCCGAGGTGCTGGACCTGCCCGAGGAGTTCCTCCAGGACCCGCAGCGCGGCCGGGGCGCCGACGCCGGGCGCGACGGCTGCCGCGTGCCGCTGCCCTGGGCGGGCGACGAGCCGCCGTTCGGCTTCGGCACCGGGCAGAGCTGGTTGCCGCTGCCCCCGGCGTGGCGCGCCCTCAGCGTCGCCGCGCAGGAGCGCGACCCCGGCTCCACGCTGCACCTGTACCGCGAGGCGCTGCGCGTCCGGCGCGAGCACCCGGCGCTCGGCGACGGCCCGCTGCGCTGGCTCGTCGGCCCGCCCGGCACGCTCATGTTCGCGCGCGAGCAGGGCGGCCGCACGCTGGCGTGCGCGGTCAACATGGGCGAGAAGTCGGTGCGCGTCGCCGCCTACGGCTCCGAGGTGCTGGCGAGCGGACCGGTCCAGCGCGACGGCGACTGCCTGGAACTGCCCTCTGACACCGCGGTGTGGTGGGAGGTACTTTGATGGCCATGACGACGCGCCTGTCCGACATCGCGGCCCACGCCGGGGTCAGCGAGGCCACCGTGAGCCGCGTGCTCAACGGCAAGCAGGGCGTGTCCTCCGGCACCCGGCAGGCGGTGCTGACCGCGCTGGACGTGCTGGGCTACGAGCGCCCGGCCCGGTTGCGGCAGCAGCGCGCCGGGCTGATCGGCCTGATCGTCCCCGAGCTGTCCAACCCGATCTTCCCGGCGTTCGCCGAGGCGGTCGAGAGCGCGCTCGCCCGGCACGGCTACATGGCCGTGTTGTGCTCGCAGGCGCCCGGCGGGGTGGCCGAGGACGACTACATCGAGATGTTGCTGGAGCGCGGCGTCGCGGGCATCATCTTCGTCAACGGCCTGCACGCCAACGCCCGCTCCGACCGCGCCCGCTACGTGCGGCTGCTCGACCAGGGCCTGCCGATCGTGCTGGTCAACGGCTTCCGCGACGACATCGACGCGCCGCATGTCTCCAACGACGACGCCGCCTCGCTGGAGGCGGCCGTCGGGCACCTGGCCGCGATGGGCCACCGCCGCATCGGCCTCGCGATCGGGCAGGAGCAGTACGTCCCGACCCGCCGCAAGACCGAGGGCTTCCGGCGCGGCATGGCCCGGCACGCGGGCGCGGCCGAGGTGGACGACCTGATCGTCAACACGATGTACACCGTCGAGGGCGGCCAGGCCGCCGCGCAGCGCCTGCTCGACCAGGGCTGCACGGCGATCTGCTGCGGCAACGACATGATGGCGCTGGGCGCGATCCGGGCGGCGCGGCAGCGCGGGTTGCGGGTGCCGCAGGAGGTGTCGGTGGTCGGCTTCGACGACTCGCCGCTGACGGCCTACCTCGACCCGCCGCTGACCACGATCCGGCAGTCGGTGCGCGCGATGTCGCTCGCCGCCGTGGACACCCTGCTCCAGGAGATCAGCGGGACGCGCGCGCACCGGGCAGAGCTGCTATACCGCCCTGAACTGGTGGTACGCAGCTCCACCGCCGCCGCCCCGACGGCGGACCAGGCGGCGGCGTCGGTCCCAGCGCAGACCGCGCCCGCCGGTTCCTAGTAGTAGCCGTCGACCGGGACCCGCGCCTCCTCGTAGAGGGCGGGTCCCTCCTGCGGCACGCCAGGGAAGCCGCCTCCGGGATGGAGTTCGTCGTGCTGGTCGGCCGACAGGGCGTAGACGACGCGGCCGAGGCCCGAGCGGGCGATCGCTCCCGCGCACATCTGGCAGGGCTGGCAACTGGTGAACATCGTGGTGGCGGCGGCGGTGTCCGGGTCGAGTTCGCGGGCCGCCCAGCGGGCCAGCTTCAGTTCGGGATGGGCGCTGATGTCCCGGTCGGCGCGCACGGTGTTGTGCGCCTCGACGAGGACGGCGCCGTCGGGGCCCGCCAGCAGCGAGCCGTAGGGGGCGTGGCCGTCGGCCCGCGCCTGGTTCGCCAGGGCGATGGCCCGGCGCAGCAGGCGTTCGTCGTCGGGGGTCATGCGAGTTCCTTTCGGTGGGCGGCCACGGCGGCCAGGGCGTGCCAGGCGGTCTCGGGGCGGAGGGTCTCGTCCGGGTCGCCCACGAACGGGTCGAGCAGGACGTCCTCCGCCCCCAGTCGGCGCAGGTGTTCCAGGTCGGACAGCACCTGGTCGAGCGTTCCCTCGCCCGCGCGGCGTTCGGCGGGCGGCTCGTCGGTGAGGCGCAGGAGGACGCGGGGGGCGAGGGCGGGAACGGGGCGGTCCTCGGCCTCGGCGATCGTCTTGAGCCGGTCCAGCGTCTCCTCGAACCAGGGCATGGTGAAGCGGAGCGGATGCCAGGCGTCGCCGTAGCGCACGGCGCGGCGGAGCGCCGCGTCGCTGTGGCCGCCCACCCAGAGGGGGATCTGCCCGGCCTGGTAGTCGCCGGTGTCGGCCCAGGCCGAACGGAGGGTCCGCAGGAGTTCGCCGGTGAGCGCGCCCCGGCGCTCGAAGGGGGCGCCGAGGGCCGCGAACTCCTGCCGCGCCCAGCCCGCGCCGACGCCGAGGACCAGCCGCCCGCCGCTGAGCCGGTCGAGGTTGGCGGCCATGCGGGCGACCAGCAGCGGATGCCGGTGCCCGGCGATCAGCACCGTCGTGCCCAGCCGCACCCGGCGGGTGAGGCCCGCCAGCCACGCCAGGGCGGTGAACGGCTCGTAGAAGGGCGCGGGGTACTGCGCGGCGACGTCGGGCGTGACCACGACGTGGTCGGAGAGCATCAGCAGGTCGAAGCCCAGCCCTTCCACGGTCTGCGCCCAGGCGCGCAGCCGGTCCGGATCGGTGCCGGCTCCGAAGTTCGGGACGTTGACCCCTAGATTCATGCCGCCGAGGCTATCCAGGCGGCACGGCCTCGTTGAAGAGACCATCCACGGCGTATGCGGCCTTCCACCGGGGTTTCGCCGCTACTTTGACCCGATGACCGAGAATCTCGACGCGACCGACTGGGCGATCCTCACCGAGTTGCAGCGCGACGGCCGCCTCTCCCTCACCGAGCTGGGCAAGCGGGTCAGCCTCAGCGCCTCCGCCGCCACCGAGCGGGTGCGGCGACTGGAGTCGGCGGGCGTCATCACCGGCTACCACGCGCGGGTCGACCTGGCCAAGGCCGGGCTGCCGGTGACGGCGGTCGTCCGGCTGAAGTACCCGGGCAACCGGCACGCTCCGCTCCACGCGCTGCTGCGCGAGCGCGCCGAGATCCTCGAATGCCTGCGGACCACCGGTGAGGACTGCTACCTGCTCAAGATCGCCGCGACCTCGCTCGGCCATCTGGAGACGATGGTGGACGAGCTGCTGGAGCTGGGCAGCACCACCACCAACCTGGTCTACAGCGAGCCGCTCCCCTACCGCGGCCTGCCCGCCGGACCGGTCGGCGGGCGGGTCGGCGGGCAGACCGGCGGCGGCTGACGCCGGGACCGCCCGGTAACGGTTGTGTTGCGAAGGATTGACAGTGGCGCTCGGCACGGTCTTTCCTTCGTGGGAGCGCTCCCACGATCCGCACACGACCTGAGAGAGGTGGGTCCACATGAGGGCCTTCCAGTGGAAGAGCAGCCGTGCCGTCGCCGCGGTGCTGGCCGGGCTGCTGGCCGGTGGCACGTTGGCGGCCTGCGGCGGGGACGACGACGGCGGCGCCGGGTCGGGCGGCCCCGTCGAGCTCACCGTCGACGTGTTCGGCGAGTTCGGCTACGACCAGCTCTACAAGCAGTACGAGGCCGCGCACCCCAACGTGAAGATCAAGCAGCGCAAGGTCTCCACGCTGGACGACTACAAGCCGCGCGTCCAGCAGTGGATCGCGACCGGCAGCGGCGCGGGCGACGTGGTGGCGCTGGAGGAGGGCATCCTGCCCCTCTACATGCAGCAGCCGGGCAAGTTCGTGAACCTGTTCGACCACGGCGGCAAGGAGCTGCAGGGCAACTTCCTGCCGTGGAAGTGGCAGATGGGCGTCACCCCCGACGGCAAGCAGCTGGTCGGGCTCGGCACCGACATCGGCCCGCTGGCCATGTGCTACCGCAAGGACCTGTTCAAGAAGGCCGGGCTGCCGACCGAGCGCGACGAGGTCTCCAAGCTCTGGCCGACCTGGGACGGCTTCCTGGAGACCGGCAAGAAGTTCCAGGGCAAGGTGCCCGGCACCAAGTGGCTGGACGGCCCGGCGGCCGCGCTGCGCACCACCGTGCTCCAGAACGCGGGCTCCGGCCCCGGCTACAGCTACTTCGACAAGGACAACAAGCTCGTCTTCGACAGCAACCCCGCGGTGAAGGCCGCCTTCGACACCGTCCTGAAGTTCGAGCAGAACAAGATGACGGCGGGCACGCAGGTCTTCACGCCGCCGTGGCAGACCGGCCTGAAGCGCGACACCTTCGCCACGCTGCCGTGCCCGTCGTGGATGCTCGGCGGCATCAAGGAGTTCGCCGGCGACTCGGGCAAGGGCAAGTGGGACGTGGCCGCCGTCCCGGGCGGCGCGGGTTACTGGGGCGGCTCGTGGCTGGCGGTGCCCAAGCAGACCAAGCACGCCAAGGAGGCCGCGGAGCTGGCCAAGTTCCTGTCCAACCCGCAGGGCCAGATCGCCGCGTTCAAGGACAAGAACACCTTCCCGTCCTCGCCGCAGGCCGCGCAGGACGCCGCGGTGTCGGGCAGCACCGACCCCTACTTCGACGACGCGCCCACCGGCAAGATCTTCGGCCAGATGGCCGCGCAGGTGAAGCCGGTGCACCTCGGCCCGAAGAACGAGGACGTGCGGCAGGTCGTGGAGAACGTGCTGATCTCGGTCGGCCAGGGCCGGGTCAAGCCCGAGGACGCGTGGGCCCGCGCGGTCGAGGAAGCCAAGAAGGCCGCCCGCTGATCCGCCGGACCGGAGGCGGCGCCGGGGAGCCGATCCCCGCGCTCCCGGCGCCGCCCGCCCGTCCCGAAAGTCCCGAAAGGAGGGCGCGTTGAGCCTCGACCTGCGCCCCGCCCGCCCCGGCCGCTCCACGGCCGCGGCCGACCCCCCGCCCGCGCGCCGCGGCTGGCGGTCCCGGCTGGCCCGGCTGGACGTCCGGGCCGCCCCCTACCTGTTCGTCTCGCCGTTCTTCGTGGTCTTCCTGGCCTTCGGCGCGTTCCCGCTCGGCTACACGCTCTGGGTGTCGCTGCACAAGTGGGAGCTGGCGTCGGGGACCCGCGAGTTCATCGGGCTGGAGAACTTCTCCTACCTGCTCGGCGACGCCGACTTCTGGCACGCCACCGTCAACACCGTGGGCATCTTCGTGCTGTCGACGGTCCCGCAGCTCATGCTGGCGCTGCTGCTGGCGGCGGCGCTGGACCGCAAGATGAAGGGCAGCACCTTCTTCCGGATCGGCGTGGTCGCGCCGATGGTCACCTCGACGGCGGCCGTGGCGATCGTGTTCACCCAGCTGTTCGACCGCGACTTCGGCCTGGCCAACTGGCTGATCGGCCTGTTCGGGATCGACGCGATCGACTGGCAGGCGAGCCGCGGCTGGTCGTGGGCGGCCATCGCCACGATGGTGAACTGGCGCTGGACCGGCTACAACGCGCTGATCTTCCTGGCGGCGATGCAGGCGATCCCCCGCGACCTGTACGAGGCGGCGGCGATCGACGGCGCGTCCCGGCTGCGCCAGTTCTGGCAGATCACGGTGCCGCTGCTGCGGCCGACGATCCTGTTCGCGGTCATCATCTCCACCATCGGCGGGCTCCAGCTGTTCACCGAGCCCGCGCTGTTCGGCATCGGCAGCGCCAACCGCATGGACGGCGGCTCGATGCACCAGTTCCAGACGATCACGATGTACATGTTCGACAACGCCTTCGGCGACGACCGGTACGGCTACGCCGCCGCAGTGTCCTGGGCGCTGTTCGTGCTGATCATCTTGTTCTCGCTGCTGAACTTCGCGTTCGTGCGGCGTGCGGAAGGCGCGCGATGACGACCCTGCCCCTGACCCGGCGGCGGCGCGGCGGCGGCGCCGGCCGGCTGCGCGGCCTGTGGGCGGCCAGCCCGCTGACCTATCTGACGCTGATGGCCGGCCTGGTGTTGTCGGTGTTCCCGATCTACTGGATGGTCGTGGTGGCGACCCGCAGCAACGAGGTGGTCGCCGACGTGCCGCCGCCGGTGCTGCCGGGCGGCAACCTCGGCGCGAACGTGGGCCGGCTGTTCGACAACCCCGACGCCTACTTCGCCAAGGGCCTGCTGAACTCGGCGATCGTGGCGTCCTGCGTGACGGTCTCGACGGTGCTGTTCGCCTCGCTGGCCGGGTTCGCCTTCGCCAAGCTGCGCTTCCGCGGCCGCAACGCGCTGCTGCTGACGATCATCGCGACGATGATGGTGCCGGTGCAGATGGGCATCATCCCGCTCTACATGATCATGGTGAGGCTGGGCTGGCAGAACCATCTGCAGGCGGTGATCGTGCCGTTCCTGGTCACCGGGTTCGGCGTGTTCATGATGCGGCAGTACGCCGACCAGGCCGTGCCGGACGAGCTGATCGAGGCCGCCCGCGTCGACGGCTGCACCACCTTCGGCATCTACTGGCGGGTCGTGCTCCCGGCGCTGCGCCCGGCGGCGGGCGTGCTCGGGCTGCTGACGTTCATGCAGACCTGGAACGAGTTCATGTGGCCGCTGGCGGTACTGAACCCCGACAACCCGACGGTCCAGCTCTCGATCAACAACCTGGCCAACGCGTACTTCAAGGACTACACGCTGATGTTCGCCGGGACGACGGTGGCGATCCTGCCGCTGCTCGTGGTGTTCATCGTCTTCGGCCGCCAGATCATCGGCGGCATCATGGAAGGGGCGATCAAGGCGTGACCGTTTTTCCCGAGGACTTCACCTGGGGCGCGGCGACCGCCGCCTACCAGATCGAGGGCGCGGCGGCCGAGGACGGGCGCGGCCCGTCGGTCTGGGACGACTTCTGCCGCACCCCCGGCAAGGTGCTGAACGGCGACACCGGCGACGTCGCGGTGGACCACTACCACCGCTACCGCGACGACGTGGCGCTGATGGCGGAGCTGGGCCTGAGCGCCTACCGCTTCTCGATCTCCTGGTCGCGCGTCCTGCCCGACGGCGCGGGCGCGCCCAACCCCGCCGGGCTCGACTTCTACCGGCGGCTGGTGGACGAGCTGCTGGAGGCGGGCGTCCAGCCGTGGCCGACGCTCTACCACTGGGACCTGCCGTCGGCGCTGGAGAAGGCGGGCGGCTGGCCCGAGCGCGACACCGCGCACCGGTTCGCCGACTACGCCGCGCTGGTGCACCAGGCGCTCGGCGACCGCGTCCGGCACTGGACGACGGTCAACGAGCCGTGGTGCGCGGCGTTCCTGGGATACGCGTCCGGCGAGCACGCCCCTGGCCGCCGCGACGCCGCCGCCTCCCTGGACGCCGCGCACCACCTGATGGTCGGGCACGGCCTGGCCGTCCAGGCGATGCGGGCGCAGCAGCCCGGCAACCGGTTCGGCGCGGCCGTCAACCTGTACGCGGTCTCGCCCGCGACCGACGACCCGGCCGACCTGGACGCGGCGCGCCGCATCGACGGGTTGCAGAACCGCTTCTTCCTCGACCCGCTGCTGCTCGGCCGCTACCCCGAGGACGTGCTGGCCGACCTGGAGCCGTTCGGCTTCGCGCCGGCCGACGCCGGCACGATCGCGCAGCCGCTCGACCAGCTCGGCGTCAACTACTACACGCGGCACACCGTGTCGGGCGTGCCGGGCGAGGCGACGCAGGCGGTGTCGTCGCCGTTCTCGGCGCACTCGCCGTGGGTGGGCGCCGAGCACGTCCGGTTCGTCCCGGGCGGGCGGCCGGTGACCGGCATGGGCTGGGAGATCGACGCGCCCGGCCTGCGCGAGACGCTGGCGCGGGTGGCCCGCGAGTACCCGGCCGTCCCGCTGTACGTCACCGAGAACGGCGCGGGCTACGACGAGCACCTCAACGGGGACGGAACGGTCCACGACGCGGGCCGCGTCGCCTACCTCGACGCGCACCTGCGAGCCTGCCACGGCGCGATCGCCGACGGCGTCCCGCTGCGCGGCTACTTCACGTGGTCGCTGCTGGATAATTTCGAGTGGGCCTGGGGCTACTCCAAGCGCTTCGGGCTGGTCCACGTGGACTACGCGACCCAGCGCCGGGTTCCCAAGGACAGCGCCCGCTGGTACGCAGAGGTGATCAGGCGCGGGGCGCTGTAGCCGCGCCGTGACCGCACACGACCGAAGGGGGCCGGGGATGGCGGGCAGGAGGCCCACCCTGGAAGAGGTGGCCGCGCAGGCGGGGGTGGGCAGGGGCACCGTCTCGCGCGTCGTCAACGGCTCCCCCAAGGTGAGCGAGCAGGCGCGCGAGGCGGTGCTGAAGGCGATCGACGAGCTGGGCTACGTCCCCAACCGGGCGGCCCGCGCGCTGGTCACCAACCGCACCGACACCGTGGCGCTGGTGGTCGCCGAGTCCGACCAGCGGCTGTTCGACGAGCCGTACTTCGCCGGGATCATCCGGGGCATCAGCGCCACGCTCGGCGACACCGGCCTGCAACTGCTGCTGGCGCTGGCCCGCTCCCCCGCCGAGTACGCCCGGCTGGAGCACTACCTGACGCCGCAGCACGTGGACGGGGTGCTGCTGACCTCGCTGCACGCCGAGGACCCGCTGCCCGGACGGCTGGAGGCGGGCGGCGTGCCGACCGTGCTCGGCGGGCGGCCGCCGGGCCTGTCGCCGGTCAGCTACGTGGACGTCGACAACCGCAGCGGCGCGCGGCTGGCCGTCGAGCACCTGATCGGGCGGGGCCGCCGCCGCATCGCCGCGATCGCCGGGCCGCAGGACATGGGCGTGGGCATCGACCGGCTCACCGGCTACCGCGCCGCGCTGGCCGAGGCAGGGCTGCCGGAGCTGGTCGCCTACGGGGACTTCAGCGAGGCCAGCGGCATCGCGGCGGCCGAAGAACTGCTGGCGCGGTCGCCGGAGCTGGACGCGGTGTTCGCCGCCGACGACCCGATGGCGCTGGGCGCGCTGCGCGTGTTGCGGCGGCACGGGCGGGCGGTGCCGGGGGACGTGGCGGTGGTCGGCTTCGACGACTCGGCGCAGGCCCCGCTGTCGGACCCGCCGCTGACCACGGTGCACCAGTCGGCGGAGGAGATGGGGCGGGAGATGGCGCGGCTGCTGGTGTCGCGCATCGGGGGCGAGACGCCCGCCGACCCGGTGGTGATCCTGCAACCGCATCTGGTGGTGCGCGAGTCGGCGTGATCTGCACCGCTCGGTCCGTGCCGCCGAGCGTCCTGACAGGCCGTCCTGACAGGCAGGTTCCGCAGGGTTGCCAGAGGACGCCGGGTAATTGAGCAACTTCTCTGTCTTGCCGTTCTTCCGGCGTTTCATCACGATGCACGGCATACGCGGCGTTTCATCCTGATACGCCGCGCCCCCCGCCAGAGGAGCAGTGAGGATGCGACCCATCCGCCCCGTCACTGTCATCGGCGCGGCCGCCCTGGCCGCCGCGCTGACCGCAGCCCCCGCCAACGCACAGTCCGCTCCCAGCCAGTCCGCCCCGGCTCCCGCCCCCGACCCCGGCCGCCTGGCCACCGCCCTCGCCGACAGCCTCGGCACCCGCAGCGCCGGTTCCTACCTGGACGGCGGCAAGCTCGTCGTCACGGTCGCCGACGCCGACGCCGCCCAGAAGGTCCGCGCCGCGGGCGCGACCCCCCGGACCGTCGCCCGCAGCGGCGCGGCCCTCGCCAAGGTGACCTCGGCGCTGTCCAGGACCGCCAAGGTCGCGGGCACCGCCTGGGCGACCGACCCCGCGACCAACCAGGTCGTGCTCTCCTACGACGACAGCGTCACCGGCGCCAAGCTCGCCAAGGTGCGCGCGGCGGCCGCCAAGCAGGGCGCGTCCGTCCGCCTGGAGCACGTCGCGGGCACCTTCAGCACGCTGATCGCCGGCGGGCAGGCCATCTACTCCGGCGGCTCCCGCTGCTCGCTCGGCTTCAACGTGCGCAACAGCGCGGGCACGACGTTCTTCCTGACCGCGGGCCACTGCACCAACATCGGCTCGACCTGGACCAACGGCAGCGTCACCCTCGGCACCCGGGCGGGCAGCAGCTTCCCGGGCAACGACTACGGCATCGTCCGCTACACCAACACCACGATCGCCAAGACCGGCGACGTCTACCTCTACCCCGGTTCCCAGGACATCACCTCGGCGGGCAACGCCGTGGTGAACCAGTCGGTGCGCCGCAGCGGCAGCACCACCCAGGTCCGCAGCGGCCGCGTCACGGCGCTGAACCAGACCGTCAACTACCCGCAGGGCACGGTGTCCGGCCTGATCCGCACCACCGTCTGCGCCCAGGGCGGCGACAGCGGCGGCTCGCTGTTCGCCGGCTCGGTCGCCCTCGGCCTGACCTCCGGCGGCAGCGGCAACTGCACCACCGGCGGCACGACGTTCTTCCAGCCGGTCACCGAGCCGCTGAGCGTCTACGGCGTGAGCGTCTACTGATCCACGGTTCCGGCGGCACGTACCGGCTCCCACCGCGTGCCGCAGGAAACGTTCAGGGCAGGTCCGCCTCGGCGGGCCTGCCCTGGCCCGTCGAGGGGGTAGCGTCCGGATCATGAGCTACGAGCCGACCGACATCGAGTTGAAGCACCTGACGCGCTGCGTGGAACTGGCCACCGAGGCCCTGGAGGACGGCGACGAGCCGTTCGGGTCGGTGCTGGTGGCGGCCGACGGCCGGGTGTTGTTCGAGGACCGCAACCGGGTGGCGGGCGGCGACCAGACCCGGCACCCCGAGTTCGAGATCGCGCGCTGGGCGGCCACCAACGTGGCGCCGGACGAGCGGGCCGCCGCGACCGTCTACACCTCCGGCGAGCACTGCCCGATGTGCTCGGCGGCGCACGCGTGGGTGGGGCTGGGCCGGATCGTGTACGTGGCGTCGTCGGAGCAGCTCGGGAGCTGGCTGGCGGAGCTGGGCGTGCCCGCGTCGCCGGTGGCGGCGCTGCCGGTCAACGCCGTCGCGCCGGGCGTTCCGGTGGACGGGCCGGTCGCGGCCCTGGCCGATCGGGTGCACGCCCTGCACCGCCGCCTGCACGGGGCCGCCTGACGTCGGGGTCAGGCCGGTTCGGACGTCCGTTCCACAGCCGGTTCCGCAATCACCTCGGCCATCGGCGGCTTCAGGAAGCCGGTGGCCCAGGCGACCGGAACGGCGACCACGGCGATGACCAGGCCGGTGACCACGGCGGCCGACGCGCCGAACTCGCCGATCGCCACGCCGCCCGCCGCCGAGCCGAACGCGATGCCCACGTTGGCCGCCGAGACGGGCAGCGAGGACGCCAGCGCGCCGCCCGGACCGGCCAGGCTCACCACGCGGTACTGGAGCGACGGCACCATGCCGAAGGCGAACACGCCCCAGAGCAGCAGCACCAGCGCCACCAGGAACGCGATCCCGCCGACGAGCAGGAGCGCCAGCAGGCAGACCGCCGTGCCGATGGTCGCCACGACCAGCGTGCGCGCCGCGTCGGCGTCGGCGAACCGGCCGCCGCCGAGCGAGCCCACCGCCGTCGCCGCGCCGTAGGCCAGCAGGAACACGCTGACCAGCGCCCCGGAGATGCCGGTGACGCTTTCCAGGAACGGCACGATGTAGGTCAGCGCCGCGTACGACGACGCGAACACCAGGAAGTTCAGCAGCAGCAGGGCGAGCACGCGCGGGGCGAAGGCGTGCCGGGCCTGGCGTCCCGCGCCGCCGCCCGCGCCGGGCACCGGCGGGACCAGCGCCAGCGTGGCGACCAGCGCGAACGCGGCCAGCACGACGATCGCGGCGAACGAGCCGCGCCAGCCGAGCGTCTGTCCGGCCAGCGTGCCCAGCGGCACGCCCAGCGCGGCCGACACCGCGACGCCGGAGATGATCACGGCCATCGCCCGGCCCATGCGCTCCGGCGGCACGACCGCGACGCCCGCCACGAACGCGGCGGCGACGAACAGGCCCTGCGACGCCCCGGCGCAGACGCGCGCCGCGAGGAACGGGCCGTAGTCGCTGGTCAGGACCGCGACCAGGTTGCTCACCATGAACAGGACGAGCGCGCCCGCGAGGACGGCCCGCTTGTCCAGCCTGATCGTCAGCGCGGCGAGCAGCGGGCCGCCGAGGGCGAGGCCGAGCGCGTAGGCGGTGACGAGCGTGCCCGCCGTGGGGATGGAGACGTGCAGGTCGGCGGCGATCAGGTTCAGCACGCCGACGACGAGGAGTTCGGCGCTGCCCAGCACGAACATGCCCAGGAAGAGGGCGGCCAGGGCCAGGTTCGCGCGGGTGCGGCTCAGCGTGCTCATATGCGCTTCCCTTGCTGTGGGGTGAGGGCGGGGGCGAGGCCGAACGTCAGGACGAGGCTCGCGTCGTGGAAGGCGGTGATGCGGCTGATGCGGTCCCCGATCAGCGTCAGGACCTCAATGCCGTGCGCGCGGTAGCAGCCGTCGCCCGCGTGCTGGTAGGCGACGGCGGCGGGCTGGCCGTTGGCGCGGGTGGGCACCATGCGCCAGCGGTCCGGACGCAGCACCCGGTCGGTGAAGAAGCCCGCGACGGCCTGGCGGCCGGTGAACCAGGTCGGCGTCGGCGGCATCTCCACTTCGACGTCGGCGCGGAGCAACTTCACGAGCGCGTCGGGGTCGGCGCGGGTGAAGGCGTCCATGTAGCCGTCAAGGACGGTTCGCTGGACCCGTTCGTCGGGTTCGGCGAGGTCGTCCGCGACGGGCCCGGCCTCGGCGAGGCGGGTGCGGGCGCGGCGGAGGGCGCTGTCGACGGCGGCGACGCTGGTGTCCAGGATCTCGGCGACCTCGGCCGTCCGGAACGCGAGCACGTCGCGCAGCGTCAGCACGGCGCGTTGGCGGGTGGGCAGGAGCTGGAGCGCGGCGATGAAAGCGAGCCGCACGCCGTTGCGTCCGGCCACGATGGCCGCCGGGTCGCCGGTGGCGAGCAGCGCGTCGGGCACCGGCTGGAGCCAGGGCACGGTGAGGTCGGCCGCCGCGACGGCCACGCGGTGGTCGTCGGAGGGCGCGCCGAGCCCGGACGGGAGCGGGCGGCGCGAGCGCGTCTCCAGCGCCGTCAGGCACGCCATGGTGGCGATCTTGTAGAGCCAGCGCCGCACCGTCGAGCGGCCCTCGAAGCGGTCGAAGGCGCGCCAGGCGCGCAGGTAGGTGTCCTGCACGAGGTCCTCGGCGTCGTGGACCGAGCCGAGGATGCGGTAGCAGTGCGCGAGCAGCTCCGGCCGGAACGGCTCGGTCAGGACGGCGAACTCCGTCTCGGACGGCATCGCGTCTCCTTCCTCCATAGCGGTCCCTATCAAGACCGGCGGCCCGTGGAGAATCCGTCGCCGTACCTAGTGACGTGGGTCACATCGTCCGGCCAGGAGTGATCGCGAACGCGCCGGGTAACAACCGCGCACCGTGGAGGTGGACGATGGGCGCACGCGAGGGTTGGGGCAGGCTGGGCCGCCGACGGCGGATCCGGCGGGTGGCCCGGGAGGTCTTCGACTGGCGGGAGCTGCGGCCCGGCCAGGGCGAGGCGGTGGAGCAGCTGCTGCGCGGGCGGGACGTGCTGGTGGTGATGCCGACCGGCGGCGGCAAGTCGGCGGTCTACCAGATCCCCGCGCAACTGCTGGACGGCCCGACCATCGTGATCTCGCCGCTGATCGCGCTCCAGCGGGACCAGGCGTTGTCGCTGGCCGAGCGGAACGCGGGCGGCACGGCCGTGGTGAACTCGGCGCAGTCGGCGCGGGACGGGGCCGACTCGCTGGAGCGGATCCGGGCGGGCCATGCCGAGTTCGTCTTCCTGTCGCCGGAGCAGCTCGCCAAGCCGGAGATGGTGGAGCGGCTCGCTGCGGCGCGGCCGTCGCTGATCGCGGTGGACGAGGCGCACTGCGTCTCGTCGTGGGGGCACGACTTCCGGCCGGACTACCTGCGGCTCGGCCAGGTGATCGAGCGGCTGGGGCACCCGCCGGTGCTGGCGCTGACCGCGACCGCCTCGCCGCCGGTGCGCGAGGACATCGTCGCCTCCCTCGGGTTGCGGGACGTGCAGCAGGTGATCCGGGGGTTCGACCGTCCCGAAATCGCGCTGGAGGTGCGCCGCTTCACCGAGGAGAAGGACAAGCGGCGGGCCCTCGTCCAGGACGCGGCCAAGCGCGACGGGCTCGGCCTGGTGTACGTGGCGACCCGCCGCGACGCCGAGGAGTACGCCGCCGAGCTGGTGGAGGCGGGCGTGCGCGCCGAGCCGTACCACGCGGGGATGAAGGCGTCCGAGCGCGAGCGGGTGCACGGGCTGTTCTCGGACGACGGCCTGGACGTGGTGGTGGCCACGTCGGCGTTCGGGATGGGGATCGACAAGCCGAACGTGCGCTACGTCCTGCACAGTGCGCCGCCGGAGTCGCCTGACTCCTACTACCAGGAGATCGGACGCGCCGGGCGGGACGGGGCACCTGCCGAGGCGGTGCTGTTCTACCGCTCGGAGGACCTGGGGTTGCGCCGGTTCTTCGCCGCAGGCAAGCCGGACGAGGAGATGTTGCGCCGGGTGGCCGAGCGGGTGCATGAGGGGCCGATCGAGACGCGGGAGCTGAAGAAGGAGCTGGACGTGGGCCCGTCCAAGCTGACCGGGCTGGTGAATCTGCTGGAGAGCGTCGGGGCCGTCGAGGTGGACGGCGGAGGTGACCTGCGTCCGGCCGGGGTGGAGCCGGACGAGGCCGTCGCCGAGGCGGTGCGGATGGACGAGAGCCGCCGCCGGGTGGACGACTCGCGGATCGACATGATGCGCGGCTACGCGGAGACGACGGGCTGCCGCCGCCGCTACCTGCTGGAGTACTTCGGCGAGCCGTATGCAGGTGCCTGCGGGAACTGCGACACATGCGCGACGGGGACCGCCGAGCCTGCACCGGAAGAGAGCGACGGCCCGTTCCCGATCCACGCCGAGGTGACACACGCGTCGTGGGGGCCGGGGACGGTGATGCGGGTGGAGTCGGACCGGATCACGGTGCTGTTCGAGGACACCGGCTACCGGACGTTGTCGCTGGAGGCGGTGCAACGCGAGGACCTGCTGACCCTGACGAACGCGGCCAAGGCGTCCTGAGGGCCGTCACTCCGTCCGGTTGCGCCGCCGCCTCCAGTAGGCGATGCCGCCAGTCAAGACGGCGAGCACGAGCAGGACGCCGAAATAGGCGGGCGGGGGCAGGAGCGGCCGCAGGAACAGACCGGCGAGGAGGAAGACGAGCGGGATGAACCACGAGGCACGGACGGCCGGGTCCTTTCCGGACTCCCGCCACTGCTCGCGGAAGATCTCCCAGAAGGACCGGCGGCGTCGGGGCATGGAGGAGGACATGCCGCCGCATTACCCGCAAAAACAAAGAGATCACTGAAAAGCCCGAAGGCGGGACCGCGTGCGCGGTCCCGCCTTCGGGTCAGGACGTCAGATCTTCAGCGGGCTCTTAGAGCGCGCGGACGTCGGCGGCCTGCAGACCCTTGGGGCCCTGCTGGGTGGTGTACTCCACCCGCTGGTCCTCGCGGAGGGTGCGGTAGCCCTGCATGTCGATCGCCGAGTGGTGGACGAAGACGTCGGCGGAGCCGTCGTCCGGCGTGATGAAGCCGAAGCCCTTGTCGTCGCTGAAGAACTTCACGGTGCCCTGAGCCATGCTCTGTCTCCTTGAGAGGGAGTTCGAGACCGCGCGGTCGCGCGTTCCCGGCCTTCGACCGTCCACCCTCCCGAGGAAGATCCCCGGCCCGGCGAACGCCCGCCGTCAAACTCTGCGGGCATTTCACCTTCGCAAACTTCAACTTCAGCCACTTGTGACAACGTCGGTCCCGGCCAGGGCATTCCCGGGCACTCCAGGACCTCGGCAGCGCCTGCCGGAAATGACCTTTATTGGCCATGCCTGCCGCCGTACGCGGCGTTCGTTCATATGATCAACGCGCCCGGTCGATGATCATCGGGCCTCACGGGGAGGGCACATGCGGACTCTCGTCCTGATCTTGGGCGCCTGGTTGTCGATGGCGGTACTGCTCGTTCCGGCGGCCGACGCGGCCGAGCCCGGCGACCTGCAGATGGTGGTGGAGGATTCGACCTACATGCACCGCGAGGGCGAACCAGGCCGGTTCGACATCCGGGTGCACAACCTCGCCTCGGTCGAGGCGACGAACGTGAAGGTCGAACTGGAGTTCCCGCGTGGGGTGACCTTCGTGCAGGTCTCCAACCCCCAGTGGGGACCGGTCACCTGTACGGCGACCCGCCAGGAGGTCGAGGAAGAGGGCATCGTCCTCACCGGGGCCCGGTGCGAGATCGAACGCATCGAGCCGAAGTACCACCAAAGGGCCACCCTCGAAGTGGTGGCGGACGCGACCACCCCGACGGAGGGAATGCAGCGGATCTGGGGATCGGCGTGGTCGCACACGGCCGATCCGATGCCGAACAACAACGTGGACTCGGGCATTCTGTTCGTCAGCCCGTCGTCGGCCGACTTAGGCTTCATCAAGGTGACGGTGCCGAACACGGCCAAGACCGGCGAATACGTCACGGTCAAGGCGACCGTGCGCAACGCGGGTCCGGAGGACGTCACGGATGTCACCGTCAACGTCCAGGCGAGCGGCAGCGTCGACCTCGAAGGCACCCCGCAACTGGAAGCGATCGGAGGCATCCAGTCGCTACCGGCGGGGCATTCCGGAACCGTCGCGTTCATTGCGCGCGTCCACAAAGACGCCACCGCCGGTCCCGTCGATTTCCGGTTGCGGCTGGCCAACCGGCTGTACGACCCCGTGAAGAACAACAACACCGCCGAGAGCCGGACGCAGATCACGCTCACCAACGCGGACACGGCGCTGGAACTCACCGGTCCCGCCAGCGCCAGTCCTGGGGACGAAGTCGTCTACCAGGGGACCTGGCGCAACAACGGCCCTGACCGGGCCTACGAGCCGGACGTCGACATCCCCATTGACCCGCGCTTGCAGGACGTCACGGTGACCGACACCTACAGGCAGTGCGATTTCAATCCGTATGGCAAGCCGCCGAAGGTGTACTGCCGACGCTCCTATCTCGACGCGGCCGAAGTCCACACGTTCACCATCCGTGCGCGAGTCGCAGCCGACGCCGCTCCCGGCGTCCTGGACATCACCGGCACCGTCGCCCCCGACGCCCATGACCCGGTGCCTGACAACAACACCACGAGGATGCGCACCACGATCAACTGAGCGGCCCAACACGCGCGAAGACAGGGGCGAAGTCAGGGCGAGAGGCGAGCCCAGACCCACTTCCCGCCGCCCGGGTCGATGGTGTAGCCGCAGGCGGTGGCGAGGGCCTGGACGATGGGGAGGCCACGGCCGCCGTTGTCGTCGAGGGCTTCTTCGGAGAGGTCGAGGTCGTCGAGGGTGAGTTCGACCAGGGGCTTGGGTTGTGGGAGTTGGGGGCTGGCGTCCCAGACGGCGATGACGATGCCGTGGGCGTCCCGGCTGAGCTGGAAGCGGATTTCCTGGCGCGGGGTGGCCCGAGCCGCATTGGCGATCAATTCGGCGACGATCAGAAGCACATCGTCCGCTTTGTGAAAACAGCCCCATTTATGCAACCGCTGCTTCGCCAACGTCCGCGCCAACCCGGCGGCGGCCGGCGATCCGAGCATGGGGATGAGCAGGTCATCTGTCGTTGTGGTCACCCTCGACCGCCCTCAGGGAGATTTCTGGATTTCCCGTCAAGGGTTGCTCACACTGCGTATCGTTGCGCTGTACTCGAAACAACACCAAACAGCGGAGCAGATATGCCGATCGTTCGCGACCCACTCGATCCCAAGATCTCCATGTGGCACTTCTTAGCCTTTTACCTGCGCTATCAGCGCAAGAAGGAAGGACTGTCCCTGACCCAGTGCGGCAAGATCATCGCAGCGGCTCGTTCCACTGTTTCAAACATGGAGGCGGGCAGGCAGCGCCCCCAAGACGATCAGATGGCACTGCTCGATGACAGGTACGGGACCGGGGCGCTGCTTCAACTCCTCCTCTGGTACGCCCGCATGGCCCACGATCCCGACTGGGGACGCCAGCTCGTCAAGTACGAGGAAGCAGCCTCTCTGATCAAGATGTTCCACGGTCAAGTCATCCCACCCGTCTTCCAGACCGACGCTTATACCTGGGCATACGTGCAGGCAGCGATCACCAAGGATCACGAGGGCGCCATGGCCAGGCGCGTCGCACGGCGTCAGGCGCTCCTGGCCCGAGGAATGGAGGTCGATCTCTGGGCGGTGATCGACGAAAGCGTTCTAGCCAGGCCGGTCGGTGACGCGGGCACGATGAAGGAACAACTCGAACATCTGCTGTACATGTCGAGCCTTCCGAACGTGAGCTTGCGCGTCGTCCCCTTCACGTCCGGAGCGCACCTGGGAGTGGACGGCCCCCTGCAGCTCCTCAGCCTCGGAACCCGAGACGTCGCCTATTCAGGTGCCCAGAACGGAGGCCGCTTGATCGAATCACCTTCCGAGGTCAGGGAGCTGTCGGTTATTTTTGATCGCATCGGAGCGAAGGCGGCCTCCGAGGAAGCTTCCGTCGACATCTTCAAGCAGTACCTGGAGCGATACAGATGACCATCCAGTGGCGCAAGAGTTCCTACAGCGGTGGGGCGAACGACGAGCACTGCGTTGAGCTGGGACGCCTTACGCACGGCATCGGTGTCCGCGACTCCAAGAACCCCCGGGGCGGTCATCTCGACCTCACCGCCATCCAGTTCGCCGGACTCCTGACGGAGATCAAGAGCGGCGGCCTGAGGCCGGGCTGGCCTTACTAGCAGCCTCGGCCGAAGGCGGTCACTCTGTGGCAGGGATGGCGGCTTCTGCGTAACCATGGCCTCCAGGTGTCACTTTCGGACACATGGACGGATGGCGTCGGCAAGGACGTGCCCACTCAGTTCGTCGCCGAAGGCGCGGACCTGCCCCAAGGCAACCCCGAGGTCACCACGGTCAAGCTCCGGCCGGTCAAGGTCGCCGCGCTCACCCGCCTATCGCGAGAGCTGGCATCCGACTCCACGCCCGGCGCACGAGTGCCAGGCCGCGATGGGCGAGTACATCCCCGTCAAGCGGTAACCCCCGCCCCGGACACACCCGCACCCCCCGGCCCGACCCGGCCGGAGGGGTGCTGTGGCGTTCGGGGCCGATGCCGCGCGGGGGACGCGCACCGGCCCCAGGACGGCCGCGCCCGGCCGACCACCGACAACGGGGAAGCGGTGGCCGGGACCGGAACACAGCCCCCCCTCGGGCGGGGCGTGGACTCCCCGCCCAACTGGACGCGGCGACCACGGCGACGCACATCCGCGCGCCGGGCCGCCGCCGCATGGTGTGCCGCCCCGCCGCCGCACGGACCGCACCGGGACGCTCAGCGTCCCCGGCGGCGAGGCCCGGCCCTTACCGGTCGATCCGCTGGTCCTCGGAGTCGAGCCAGAGGTATTGGCCCTCGGACGTGACCGTCAGGCCCCACCGGTCGGCGGACGGACGGTCCAGCCCGTCCCACCAGCGGTAGGCGTCCTCCACCTCCCGCCACAGGTCCCGGTCGCCCGACTGGCGGACCGGGAACTTCTCCGCGCCCGGCTCGACCTCCAGGCTGGCCCACGAGCCCGACCAAGGATCGACCAGCCACACCGTGTACGCCCCGCCGTCGTCGTGGGTGACGATCAGCTTGCAGCGCGGCACCTTCAACCCGACCGCCAGCGAGACGTCGTAATCGCCGACCACGTCATAGGGATGCAGACCGGTGCACGACCGGCGCGCCCCGCCGACATCGCGCACGTCGCGGTCGAGTGAGGCGCGTTTGCCGCGCTGATCACGCAGTCGCATGAACGCCACGTTGTCCACGATCCGGCCGCGCATGGTGCCGTCCCGCGCGACCAGGAACGACACCAGTGCGCCGTTGTGGAAGTCGGTGGCCCACGGCACCAGCACCCGACCGCCCGGCCGCGTCTGCTGTGCCCACGTGTGCGGCACCCGGTCGGCGGCGACGGTGGCGATCACGCGGTCGAACGGTGCGCACGCCGGGTAGCCCTCCGCGCCGTCCCCGGCCGCGACCCTGACTTGGTAGTCCGCCTGCCAGAGCACGCGGCGCGCGTGGTCGGCCACCGCCGGATCGACCTCCACCGAGGTCACGTTGTCGGCCCCGAGCCGTTCGGCCAGCAGCGCGGCGTTCCACCCGGTTCCGGTGCCGATCTCCAGCACGGTCATGCCGGGTTCGGCCTCAAGCGCCACCAGCATTCGCGCGACCACGTCCGGGCGGCTGGCCGAACTGGTGATCTCGTGGCCGACCTGTCCCGGCCCGGCCGGGTCACCGTCGTCCACCTGCGTGATGACGAAGTCGTTGGCGTAGCACAGCTCCAGCCACGCGGCCTCGTCGTCGGCTCGGTGCACCGGCACCAGCCGGTCCCCGTCCTCGACCCACACCGTGTCGGGGATGAACCGGTGCCGGGTCACCTTCTCAAACGACCCGCGCCACTCCGGCGTCAGATCACCCGCCTCGGTGAGCTCGGACACCAGCCGGGCCGACAGCTCCGCAGCATCGGCCATCTACTTGCCCTTCTCGTGCTTGCCGCCTCCGGGCGGGTTCTTGGGGTCCGGCGGCGGGATCGGCTTGTCCCACTTGCCGTCCCCGTCCTTCTTCTCATCGTGCTTGCCCACTTGGACATCCCTTCTGCCCGTCCGCGTGGCCGACCGCCACGCGGCGTGTCACTGCCGCAGTGCCCGCGCGGTGATCTCCTCCGGCCCCGCACCCGGCTTCCACACCCGCACCTCGGTCCCGTTGCTGCGGGCGATCCGCCACCACCCGTCGCCCTCGTCGTAGAAGGTGGCGAGAGGCTGCCCGTCGTGGTCGGAGATGAGGAAGATGCCGTCCGGCTCGCGCCACACCACCACCGAGGCCGGAACCCACTTGCCGGTCACCGGTTCACCTCGCGCGGTCGCATCCCCGCCGAGATCAGCCTGTCCCGCAGTTCGATCCCGTTCGCCGCGCGGACGAAGAAATTCTTGCCGCGTACCGCGAACCACCGCCCGGCCGCCGCGTCGGCGGTGAACGCCACACCGGGAAACTCGGCCCGCAGCACCGCCAGGAACTCCGCCGCATCCGGCCCAGCCGGGGCAGGCCAGGGACGCGGTTCGGGCCGCGTCTCGGGCCAGACCACGCCCGCGCGCACCGGCCGTGACGGGACGGCGGTCACGACCGCACCCAGGACACGCCCGCATCCTCCGGTCGGCTCCACGGCGAGGTGATCCGCTTGAGCGCGCCCTTGATCTGCACCAGCGCGTCAGTGGGGTTGTCGGCCTCGCACAACCACACCGTCCCGCCCCAGCAGAACCACCACCGGCCCCCATCGTCGGCGCGCGGCCGGGCCTCGACCTCCAACCCCCGCGACCCCGGCCCCTGCGCCACCCTGAATCGCGTCCCGGACAGCTCGGTCACCGTCAGCTTGTGACCACGCGCCAGCCCAGCCAGAGCCGCCGTGAACGCCGCCCCACGCGGGTCGGTCACCTGCTCGGCATCGGACTCACGGGGCCGATCCAGGGAAGCCACGAAACCCTCCTAAGGTGCCGATGCGCGTTGTGCGTTACCCGGCACCGTAAGTACGGTGCACCAAGGCCCCCAAGGGGTTTGCCACTGTTTGCCACATCGACTCTTGACGAGATCGGAGGGTCGTTTGACGATGCGGTAGCTGCAAACCCCGGCAAACTCTCAGACGGGAGAGCGAGCATGCAGATACGGTTCCTGGGCAAGGAGACCTCCGGCGGCGACAGCCCGACCCTCTACGCCACCGACCGTCAGACCTACCTCATCCAGGGCTACAAGGTCACCGATCCGGAGATCCTCGCCAAGCTCGACATCCCGGAAGGTGAGACGTGCGTGGAGATCTACGCCAGGCTCCTGGCGCACCTGTCCAAGGACGGGCTTCACGGCGTGGTGACGAGCTGGGCACCCCCGATCGTGCATGTGTTGGAGAACGGCAACTACCTCGTTCAAGGGCCGCGAGTCACCGACCCCGCGATCCGCGCCGAGCTGGCCCTGCCGGACAACGAGGACTGCATCGAGGTCCCGAGGGAAGCCCTGCGGGCACTGCTGGAGGAGAACGACCGTGGAGTTGATGACGCCTGACCAACGAGACGAACTGCTCGGCACCTTCAAGCGCGACGCCTTCCACCTGGAACTCAAAGACTCCTACGGGGCCGCGTACGAGGATGCTCCGATAGCCCGCTGGCGCCGTGGCGAACCTGACGACTTCGCTTGGCTTCAGCCCTGGTTGGAGCGAGTCCGACAAGCTACCCGAGCAGGAAAGACCGTCCGCCGAGTACGCGTCATCAGCGAACCACTCACCGAGTACATCCGCTGGGAACACTCCGTCACCCGGCTCAACCGGGAGACCGGAGAAGACATCCGCTGGCTGCCTCGGCACCTCCTGCCCGAGGGACTGGTGTTCCCCGTCGGCGGCAACGACTGGTGGCTGTTCGACGATGAAGTGGTCACAGTCGGCCACTTCCACGATGACGGGCGCATCAAGGGGTCCGAACTGGTCACCGACCCCGACACGGTGGCCGACTGCGCCAAGGTCCGGGACCGGCTGTGGAAGCTCGCCATCCCGCACAACGAATACAAGCCCGCCTAAGCCGTGTCGCACCAGGCACAGCAAGCACGAGAGGCGCTCGGAGCCCGCCTACGTGATCTCCGCAAGGACGCGGGGCTCACCGGGCGGGCTCTGGCCGCCCTGGCGGGGTGGCACCTGTCCAAGGTCAGCCGGATCGAGCACGGCAAGCGCACCGCCAACGAGAACGACATCCGGATCTGGTGCCGCCACTGCAACGCCGGAGACCAGATCCCCGAACTGATCGCGACCGTCCGGAACATCAACGCCATGTGGTTGGAGTGGCGGCGCACGCTCCAGACCGGAACCAAGCTCCGGCAGCAGCACTCCATCAACCTCTACGAGCAGACCAAGGTCTTCCGCGTCTACCATCCGGCCCTCGTCTGGGGCACCCTCCAGACCGCCGAGTACGCCACCGCGATGCTCGAACAGGTCGTGGACTTCTACGAGATCCCCGACGACATCGAGCGGGGCGTAGCGGCCCGGATGGAACGTCAGCAATACCTCTACCAAGGCGATCGCCGCTACAACGTGATCCTCGGCGAGCAAGCGCTCTACACCAACCTCGGTGGCCCCGATGTCCTACGCGGCCAACTCGACCGGCTCATGGCCGTCCTGTCCCTGCCCCGCCTGAGCCTGGGCATCATTCCCACCAGGGCCGTATACCAGCTCTGGCCGGGCAACTCGTTCATCATGTTCGATGAGCGCACCGTCATGGTCGAGACCTACTCGGCTGAGCTCACGATCACGCAGCCCCACGAGATCGCTCTGTACGCCAAGGCGTTCGCCAGGCTCCAGCGGTCGGCCGTCTACGGCCAGCCGGTCAGGGAGCTGATCGCCCGCGCCCTCGAAGCACTCGGGTAGGCACCCGCCATATAGGCACTTGGTGTTGACAAGCGGACGCGCTGGTGCAGATCAAGGGCGCATTGCGGCAAGTGATCCCGTCACGGAATCAGCCGGGGCAGGCATCGTCGTGACTGCCGTGCCGTCACGTCCACCAGACGCTGCGGAGTTCCTGGCGGTGCTACGGGCGGAGTTCCCCGATGTGGCGTTCACGGCGGACGCCACGGCAGGGCGCTGGTTCGCGGTACGCGGCAAGGACTTCTTCGTGCGGGCGGTGTCGGGCATCGACCTGCGAGACAAGTTGATCGCGGCGGGCCTGCGCCCCCGCGAGACGGGTGTTGGTCCCGTGGCGCAGTGAACGACTGCGCCGGGTTGGCTGGAAAGGAGCACGGTGATGGGACGACACGAGGGCGGTTCGGGCGACGAGGGCAAGACCCCCGGCGGCAGCGGCGACAGCCAGAAGGGCTCGGGGCACGGCGGCAAGGGCGACGGCACCCGAGGCAACCCAACGACGGGAAGAAGTAGCGGTGACCGACTGGCGCGAGGTGATGGCGCGAGTTCCGCGCAGTCTGTTCGCACCCCCGGTGATCTGGGCCGACCTCGGCCCGGGTCCCTGGGCGCGGATCGACCGCGACACCGACCCGGACGAGTGGGCGCGGGTGGTGGCGTTGGACCAGCCGCTCATCACCCAGTTCGACGACGGCCACGCCGAGGGCCAAGGACAGGCGACCTCCTCGCTGTCGATGCCGACGGTGGTGGCCGAGTTTCTGGACCAGCTCGCCCCCTTGGACCATCACCGGGTGCTGGAGATCGGCACCGGTTCGGGCTGGACGGCCGCGCTGCTGTCGGCGCGGCTCGGTGTCGGGAACGTGACGACGGTGGAGGTCGATCCCGCGCTGGCGATGGCAGCGTCCGAGCGTCTCAAGAAGGCCGGGTACGGCTGCCGAGTCGTGGTGGGCGACGGGGCCGAGGGCTGGCCTGAAGGAGCACCCTACGACCGCGTTCACGCCACGTGCGCGGTGTCTCAGATCCCGTACGCCTGGATCGAGCAGACCCGGCCCGGCGGGGTGATCGTCGCCCCGTACGCGCCGGGGTTCGGGTGCGGCGGACTGCTGCGGCTGGACGTGCTGGACGACGGGACCGCCGTGGGGCGATTCGCCGGATCGGCGGACTACATGATGCTGCGCTCCCAGCGTCCAGCAGCGGGCCAGGCCCGCGACTGGCGTCAGGCAGCCGATCGGCAGGTGCGGACCCGCCGGACGCGCGTCGATCCGCGCGCCCTGCGCTACGAGCCGGTCAGCGTGGACGTGATCGTCGCCGCCTTGGTGCCGGGTGTGGTCTGGCGCTACTACGAGGACGACGACGGCGCGACGGTGTGGGCGCTGGACCGCGACGACCGCACGGGTCCGTGGGCCTCAGTGGACTACGAGCCCGGACAGGACGAGTTCGAGGTCCAGCAGGCCGGTGACCGGTCGCTGTGGGACGAGATCGAGAACGCCTATCTCCAGTGGCTGCGCTGGGGACGGCCCGACATCACCCGCTTGGGCATGACGGTGACCCCCGACGCGCACATGGTGTGGCTTGACGACGATAGCTCAACGGCTTTCGTCGACTGCACCGCCGCTACGAACGCAATTCGCCTTGTCGGCGTCCACCTAGTCTTCGCCTGGGTCGTTCTGGTCCACCCGGTCGGCGGCGGGCTGCGTCGCCACCCATGCCAGGACCTCGTCTTTGGGACCCTGGAACCGGGTGATCCCGGTCGTTGCGCCGTTGGCGTCGGGTGCGGAGAAGTCATCGATCCAGGTCGCCTCCCACGTCGCGGTGTCGGGGTCGTCGGCGAGGTCGGCGACCCCGTACCAGACAGTGCCGTGGCCGGGCCGGGGCGTCCCGTAGACCTCGTCAGGGACGACGCCCTCCCCGGCGGCAGCCGAGTCGTCGTCCTGGATGTAGCGTCGTGGCAGCCCGTCATCCATGCTGTGCTTCTCCCCGATCTGCCCGGTCGTGGTGACCGTAGCCAGCGGCGTCCAGCGGAGTGGGCCGGTTGATGTCATTGAGTGCGACCAGGAAATGGGCGGCTGGTGCCCCGAGGCGACTTCCTGCGAACCTCGACGTGGTAGACGCCCATCTCGGATGTGGGTTGCAGGATCGCCCCCATCATCTCCCGCTCGTTCGGTACGGGTCAGTGTCACCCTACGGAGTTGAACGGCTCCCGTTCCGGCAGGCAGGCCGTCAGCGACTCGCACCGTGGACGTCATGCGCCGAAGTTTGGGTCAGGGGGCCAGGAATTGTGCGTCTCGGGCGTCGGTGATCGCCATGTGGCCCGGGGCGTGGCCGATCGCGAACTTCGGGCGGGACGCCATCACCGCCGCCTGCGGCGTAACCCCGCATGCCCAGAACACCGGCAGCTCGCCCAAGCGCACCTCGACGGGGTCACCGAAGTCCGGTGCGTCCAGGTCCTCGATCCCCAGTTCGGCCGGGTCGCCCACGTGCACCGGCGCGCCGTGCACGGCCGGGTAGCGCGCGGTGATCCGGACTGCGTCGGCCACTTGTTCGGCCGGGATCGGGCGCATCGACACCACCAGCGGGCCGCCGAGTGACCCCGCGCGACGGCAGTTCCGGGCCGTCCGGTACATCGGCACGTTGCGGCCCTGCTCGATGTGGCGGACGGGGATTCCCGCCTCCAGCAGCGCGGCCTCGAACGTGAAGCTGCATCCGACTAGGAACGACACCAGGTCGTCGCGCCAGTACTCGCGCACGTCGGCCGTCTCGGCGACCGGCGCGCCGTCCTCGTAGACGACATAACCCGGCAGGTCGGTGCGCAGGTCGCCTTTGAACAGCGACGCCGACACCTGGCCGGGCTCCGTAACGTCGAGCACCGGGCACGCCTTGGGGTTGCGCTGCGCGAACAGCAGCACGTCGTAGGCGTCCTCGCGCGGCACCGAGATCAGGTTGGCCTGCGTCCATCCCGCGCACCAGCCCGCCGTGGGCGCGCGCAGCCCGTTCCGGAACAGCGCGCGGGCCTGGTCGGGGGTCAGGGCGGCCGCGTCGAAGTCGGTCATGGTCTTCCCCTTCGGTCGATGTGGAAGCGGAGCCGCTGGCCGGGACGGGTCTGGGCGGCGCGCGGCAGGTCGGCGGCGGCCACCACTGCGATCACCGGGTAGCCGCCGGTCAGCGGATGGTCGGCCAGGAACAGCACCGGGCTGCCCGCCGGGGGCACCTGGAGAGCGCCCGCCACCATGCCCTCGCTGGGGATCTCGCCGGTGCGGGCGCGTTCCAGCGGCGGCCCGGCCAGGCGCATCCCGGCCCGGTCGATCTCGCTGGTCACCTCGTACGGCTCGGTCAGCAGGACGCGCAGCGCGGCGCCGGTGAACCAGTCGTCACGCGGTCCGGGGCGCACGCGCAACGCCACCTCACCGCCGGTCGGCGGCGCGACCGGAAGCACGTCCAGCAGCGGCGGCCGGTCCGGCGGCAGGCCGACCGGCAGCACCGTGCCGGGGGTCAGGGGTGGCGGGCCTAGACCTGCCAGGGTGTCGGTGGAGCGGGAGCCCAGAACGGCTTCCACTGCCACTCCCCCGCGTACCGCCAGGTAGCTGCGCAGGCCCGTGGGCGGGGCGGCCATGCGTAGTTCGGCTCCGTCGGGCAGGTGGAAGACGGTGTTGGGCGCTGTTGCGCGGCCGTTGACCGTTAGGGGTGTGGGTGCGCCGGTCACCGTCGCGAACAGGCCGCCGTAGCAGCGCAGCGTTAGGCCGCCGAGGGTTGCTTCGATGGCTGCGGCGTTCTCGGGGTTGCCTAGTGCTCGGTTGGCCAGTCGTAGTGCGGCTGTGTCGGCGGCTCCCGAGGTGCCGACGCCGAGCGCCGCTTGGCCTGGTCTTCCCAGGTCTTGCACGGTGGCCAGTGGGCCGGGGGCGATCACTTCCAGGCACCGCTTCACGCCGCACCGCCCACGGCGGTGAAGCGGACCAGCATCCCCGGCCGCAGCAGCGCGGGCGGGTCGCGATCCAGGTCCCACATTGGGGTATCGGTGCGGCCGATGAGTTGCCAGCCGCCCGGTGCCTCAACGGGGTAGACGCCGCTGAACTCTCCCGCCAGCCCGACCGCCCCGGCCGGGACTCGCACGCGTGGAGTCGAGCGGCGCGGGACGTGCAGGCGGGGGTCGCCGCCTGCCAGGTACGCGAAGCCCGGTGCGAAGCCGATGAACGCGACTCGCCACAGCGTGCCGGTGTGCGCGGCGATGACCTCGGCGGGGGTCAGGCCGGTGAGACGGGCTGTTTCTGCCAGGTCGTCGCCGTCGTAGTGGACGGGGATTTTCAGTGTCTCGGTTGTGTGGGCTGTTGGTTGTGCTGGTTTGGTCGCGTGGATGGTTGCGGTGATCGCGGCGGTGTCCGCGTCGTCGGCCAGGCGCAGCAGCAGGGTGCGGGCCGCTGGGACCAGGTCCACCACGCCCGGCGGCGGCCTGTCGGTCAGCGCCGAGTACAGCCCGAGCATCGTGTCGAGGTCGGGCAGTTCGACCAGCAGGCCGGTGTCCCCGGCCGGCAGTACCCGCACTCTGTCTCCTTAGGTTCGGACGGCGGTGAACGGTTCGACGGTGATGCCCGCCTCCTCCAAGCGGGTGCGGACGGCCTGCGCCATCGCCACCGCGCCCGGGCTGTCGCCGTGCACGCAGATGGACTCCGCCTCCACCTTCACCACGCTGCCGTCGATCGCCACGATCTCGCCCTCGGCGGCCATCCGCAGGCAGCGGGCGGCGACCTCGGCGGGGTCGTGCAGCACCGCGCCGGGTTCGCGGCGTGGCACCAGCGTGCCTTCCGGGGTGTAGGCGCGGTCGGCGAATACCTCGTGTACCACCGGCAGCCCGGCTTCGGCGGCCAGTCGCAGCCACGTCGAGCCGGGCAGGCCGAGCACTGGCAGGCCGGGGTCGAACTCCAGGGCCGCCGTCACCACCGCGCGGGCCTGCGCCTCGTGGTGCACGATCGTGTTGTAGAGCGCCCCGTGCGGCTTGAGGTAGCGGACGCGCGTCCCGGCCACCTCCGCGAACTGCCGCAACGCGCCGAGCTGGTACAGCACGTCGTCGGTGAGGACGTTCGGCGGCACGTCGATGAAGCGCCGCCCGAAGCCCGTCAGGTCGCGGTAGCCGGTGTGCGCGCCGATCGCCACACCGCGTCGGGCGGCGTTCTCGCAGGTGCGGCGCAGCACCGTCGGGTCGCCCGCGTGGAAGCCGCAGGCCACGTTCGCGCTGGTCACCACCTGGAGCAGGGCCTCGTCGTCGCCCAGTTCCCAGCGGCCGAAGCTCTCGCCGAGGTCGGCGTTCAGGTCGATGCGCATGTCACTTCCACAGCTGGTCGAGGGTGGTCAGCAGGTGCCAGCTCAGGTAGAGGGTGAACGCCCAGGCCAGCACGCCGAGGCTCAGCAGCCACACCGGGTAGCGGTAGCCGCCGAGCATGTCGCGGCGGCGGGCCGCCACCCACAGCAGCACGCCGAGGCCGAACGGCAGGATCAGCCCGTTCAGCGCGCCCGCCGCCACCAGCAGCTTCGCCGGGGCCGTGCCGATCAGCAGGTAGATCGCCGTCGCCACCACGATGAACGCGACCACCAGCCGGTTGCGGTGGCGCTCGATCCACGGCGAGAACGACACGGTGAACGAGATCGAGGTGTAGGACGCCCCGATGACGGAGGTGATCGCCGCCGACCACAGGATCAGTCCGAACAGCCGCTGCCCGACGTCCCCGGCCGCGTGCTGGAACGCCGACGCCGCCGGGTTGTCCGCCGCCAGCTTCGCGCCGCCCGCGACCACGCCGAGCACGGCCAGGAACAGCAGCACCCGCATCAGCGCGGTGATCAGGATGCCCGACACCGAGCTGCGGGTGATGCCCGGGACGTTCTCCGGCCCGGTCAGCCCCGACTCGATCATGCGGTGCGCGCCCGCGTAGACGATGTAGCCGCCGACGGTGCCGCCGATCAGCGTGATGATGGTGAGCAGGTCCACCCGCTCGGGCAGCACGCTCTGCTTCAGGGCGTCGCCGACCGGCGGCCCGGAGATCACCGCCACGTACAGCGTCAGCAGGATCATGACGGCGCCGAGCACCACCACGATCCGGTCCATCGCGACCCCGGCCCGCTTCACCAGGAAGATCGCGATGGCGACCAGCGCCGACACCGCGCCGCCGATCTTGACGTCCAGGCCGAACAGCGCGTTCAGACCCAGGGCGCATCCGGCGACGTTGCCGATGTTGAAGATCATGCCGCCGAGCAGGTCGAGCCCGGCCAGCACGTAGCCGCCGCCGGGCACCACGTCGTTGGCCAGGTCCTGGGCGCGCCGCCCGGCGACGCCGATGACGCGCCACACGTTGAGCTGGATCGCGATGTCCACCAGCACCGACACCAGGATCGCGAACGCGAACGCGGCGCCGAGCTTGGCGGTGAAGGTCGTCGTCTGGGTGATGAAGCCGGGTCCGATGGCGCTGGTCGCCATCAGGAACATGGCGCCGACGAGCACGCCGCGGCCCGCCGGGGGTCGGGCGGGCCGGGCCGGCTCGGCCAGGGTCTGGTCGGTCATGACAGCCCCTCGGGGGTGTGGTGGCTTTCCCTGAGAGTAGGGATTGTTCAACAATCGGGCAATAGCTCAGTTGAACTCCGCTTGCACTACGCTTGACCCGGCCGGGCCTCGGCGCCGCATTCCCACGGGGAGAACAGGGTGACGACGCAGGACGACTGGATCGCCAACCTCAAGGCCGCGAGCGGGGATCTGGCCCGCTCCAGCACCGTCACCCGCGTCGCCGACCTGCTGCGCCAGCAGATCACCGACGGGCACCTGGTGCCCGGCGCGGCGCTCCCGGAGAAGCTCCTGAGCGAGGCCGCCAACGTGTCGCGCAACACGATGCGCGAGGCGTTCCGGCTGCTGGCCCAGGAGGGGCTGGTCGTGCACGAGTTCAACAGGGGCGTGTTCGTGCGCAGCCTCACCCTCGCCGACGTCGCCGACGTCTACCGGGTGCGCCGCATCCTGGAGGGCGCCGGGGTCCGCAACGCCGCCGAGGCGGGCCCGGAGCCGGTGGCCCGCGTCGGCGCGGTGGTCGCCGAGGGCGAGCGCGCCGCCGCCGAGGGCCGCTGGGCCGACGTCGGCACCGCCGACATCCGCTTCCACCAGGCCGTCGCCGCGTTGTGCGGCAGCCCCCGGGTGGACGACATGATGCGCCACCTGCTGGCCGAGCTGCGCCTGGTCTTCCACGTGATGGGCTCGGCGGAGCGTTTCCACGGCCCCTACCTGCCCCGCAACCGCAGGCTGGCCGACCTGCTGGCCGCCGGTGACCTGACGACCGCCGACCAGGAGTTGCGCGCCTATTTGTACGACGCCGAGGCCCAGCTCACCGCCGCCTACACGGCCGTCGAGCCCGCCTGACCTATTTCGGGGCCGAACCGGCGCCGGTACGCCGACGGGGTGATGCCGGTCTCGCGGCGCATCAGCGTCCGCAGGTTGGCGGCCGTGCCGAGCCCGCTGCGTCGCGCGACCATCTCGAAGCGGGCCTCGCCTCGCTCGATCAGGCGGCAGGCCAGGCCGAGGCGTTCGCCGGTGAGCCACGCCAGCGGCGTCGTGCCCAGTTGCGCCTGGAAGCGGCGGTGCAGCGTCGCCGGGCTGACCGCCGCGCGTGCCGCGAGGTCGGCGACGGTGAGCGGCGTGTCCAGCCGCTCCTGTGCCCAGGCCAGGACGGGTGCCAGGGATTCGTCCGGCACGTCGGGCATGGGACGTTCCACGAACTGCCGCTGCCCGCCGTCCCGATGCGCGGCGAACACCAGCCGCCGGCTCACCGAGTTGGCAACCTCCGCTCCGTGGTCGCGGCGGACCACGTGCAGGCCGAGGTCGAGCGCGGCGGCGCTTCCGGCGGCGGTGAGAATGTCGCCGTCGTCCACGAACAGCACGTCCTCCTCGAACTGGACGGACGGGAAGCGCGCCCGGAAGGAGGGTGCCCACTGCCAGTGCGCGGTGGCCCGTCGCCCGTCGAGAACTCCGGCTTCGGCCAGGGTGAACGCGCCGCTACAGAAGCCGACCAGACGCGCGCCGCGCGCGTGCGCACGTCGGATGGCGTCGAGCACGGCCGGACGGCGGGGGACCTCGACGTCGGGACGGTTGGGGACGATGAGGGTGTCCGCGCTGTCGGCCGCCTCCAGGCCGGTGACGCCGGTGAGCGTGAAGAACCCGTCCCGCATCAGCGTGCGGGGCTCGGGAGAGCAGAGCCGGAAGTCGTAGAGGTCGCGGCCCAGCTCGGGGCGACGCAGGCCGAAGACCTCGGTCGCGCAGCCCAGCTCGAAGGGGTTGGAGTTCGCGTCCACGATCACGACGACCCGGTGCGAGGATTCTTGCGCCATATGCGATTCCTAGCACTCACACCGCCCGCGCGGAACCGCCCAGGATGGCCCCATGAGCAACGACCCCGTCTCCCTCGACAAGGCCCTGGCCTCCTTCGACGCGCTGTGGAGCCCCCGCATCGTCAACCGTGTCAACGACTACGACGTCCGTATCGCCAAGGTGGAAGGCGAGCACATCTGGCACGCCCACGACGACACCGACGAGTTCTTCCTCGTGCTCGACGGTGAGCTGCACATCTCCCTCCGCGAGCCCGCCGGGGAGCGCACGGTGACGCTCCCCCAGGGCGCGGTCTTCACCGTCCCCAAGGGCACCGAGCACCGGCCGTACGCCCCGTCCGGCGCGTCCATCCTGATGTTCGAGCCCGCCGGGACGCCCACGGTCGGCGACCGGCACGACGAGGTCCCCGACCACGTGGACGCGACCACTGGCCACGCCCTCGACCTCTGATCCGGCCTCACGCGACGGCGGCGTCCCAGTCGATGTGGTGGCCGTAGGTCTCGCGCGTCTGCCTGCCGTCGGCGGTCATCCTGAGGACCACCGGCAGCAGCAGGTCGCGGAGGACGCGGCCGACCGGCCCCGCCGCCTTGTTGTTGTTCACCCGCGCGGCCTGCTTCACGATGCGCGCGACGCGGGGGCGGCGCAGCGCGTCGTAGGCCGCGAACGCCCGCGCGACGTCGCCGTGGTCGCGCAGCGCGCGGGCCAGCTCCACCCCGTCCTCGATGGCCAGCGACGCGCCCTGGCCCGAGGACGGGGACGGGGCGTGCGCGGCGTCCCCGATGACGATCATCCGGCCGTCGTGCCAGGCGGGCAGCTTCACCATCGCGTGCATGGGGCTCGCGGGCATGATCTCGTGGGCTTGCTCGACCAGCCGGACGGCGGGCCCGCCGTCGCCCTCGAACAGCCGCGCCAGCCGCGCGCGCCACTCCTCCGCGCCGATCGCCTCCACCTCGCCCCGCGCGGGCTCGTCGCGGCGCGGCACGTTCGCGAACCACCACACCTCGCCACCGGGCGCGAGGGCGTAGCCGAAGAACCCGCGCTTGCCGAAGACCATCGAGTAGTCGCCCGGCGCGACGTCCACGGGCACGCCCCGCGTGTACCCGCCGAGCCCGATCAGGCCCGTGTAGGCGGGGGCGGGCGCGCCGGGGTCGATCAGCCCTCGGACGGTCGAGTGCACGCCGTCGCAGCCGACCAGCAGGTCACCGTGTGCCCGTGTGCCGTCGGCGAACGTCGCGGTCACGCCGTCGCCGGTGTCCTCGGCGGTCACCAGGCGCTTGCCCGGCTCGATGCGGACGCCCTGGGCCACGGCCTCGTCGCGCACCGCCCGGTAGAGGTCGGCGCGGCGCAGGGTGCGGCTGACGGTGCCCGCCTCGTCCGGGCCGGTGGTGCTCACCCGGCCCAGCGGCTTGCCGGTGGTGCTGACCATGGCGATGCCCGGCGTCGGGAAGCCGGATGCCAGGGCGGGCGCGTCGGCGCCGATGGCGCGTAGCGCGTCGATGCCGTTGGAGCCGAGGGTGAGGAAGACGCCGACGCCGTCCGCGCCGGACGGGTGCGCCTCGTAGACGGTGGCCTCGACGCCCGCCCGCCGCAGCGCCATCGCCGCGACCGGCCCGGCGATGCCGCCGCCGATGATCAGAGCTCGCATGGTGGTGCTCCTTCCGTGGGATTTATTTAGTTAGATCGAACTAAACACTAGCGCTAGACTACGCCCATGCCAAGTCGTCCCGAACTGGTGGAAGAGGTCCTGCTCGCCGGCCGCAAGTTGTCCACCGCCGCCGTGCTCTTCCACACCGCCCTCTCCGCCCGCCAGGGCCTGAGCGCCACCGAGGAGAAGGCCCTGGACGTGCTGGCGCGGCGCGGCCCCATGACCGCGGGCGACCTGGCCCGGCACACCGGGCTGACCCCGGCCTCGGTCACCGCGCTGATCGGCCGCCTGGAGCGCAAGGAGGCCGCGCGGCGCGTCCCGCACCCCGAGGACGGGCGCAAGGTGCTGATCGAGTTCCGGCAGGACTGGGTGGCCAAGGTGGCCCCGCTGTTCGAGGACCTGGTGCGGTCGCTGCGCGAGTTGTGCGAGGGCTACGAGGACGACGAGCTGGCCACCGTCGCGCAGTTCATGACCGACGCGGCCTGGCGACAGGAGGAGGCCATGCGGCGGTTGTGACCACGGCCGGACTGCCTGGAGCGTCCGGTTTCGCCGCGCGGCAAAGCGAGCATGATGCAAGGAGTCCGATCGACGATCTTGGGGGGAGAGCGCGCCCATGGGCAAGCCCGTCCTGGAAGAACTCGACCGTGCCGAGTGCCTGCGGCTGGTGGCCGGCAGCGCGGTGGGCCGGGTCGCCTTCGACGACGGCGAGGGACCGGCGATCATCCCCGTCAACTACGTCCTGGACGGCGACACGCTGGTGTTCCGCACCACCGTGGGCGGGCGGCTGACCAAGAACCTGTCCACCCACCTGGCCGGAGCCGAGATGCGGATCGCCTTCGAGGTGGACCGTCTCGACACCGATGACCGCACGGGCTGGAGCGTGCTGCTGCGCGGCGGCGCGCGGCCGATGACCGAGCAGGAGGCCGCCGCGGCCCCCGACCCCGACCCGTGGCCCGCCGGGGAGCGCGAGTCCCTGATCGTCTTCACGCCGAACGAGGTCAGCGGCCGCCGCCTGCACCGGGACTAGCCCTTGATCGCCTCCTGGTACCAGGAGGCGCTGTCCTTCCACGTGCGGCGGCCGGTGGGGTAGTCCACGTGGATGAGACCGAAGCGCTTGCTGTAGCCGTGCGACCATTCGAAGTTGTCGAGCAGCGACCAGGCGAAGTAGCCCCGTAGATCGACGCCCGCGGCGATCGCCCCGGCGGCCGCCGCCAGGTGGTCGCGCAGGTAGGCGATCCGGTCCTCGTCGTGGACGCGGCCGTCGGGGGCCACCTCGTCGGCGAACGCCGCGCCGTTCTCGGTGATCATCAGGGGGACGCCCGGGTGCTCGCGGTGCAGCAGCAGCAGCAGCTCGGTCAGGCCGGTGGCGTCGACGGGCCAGCCCATCTCGGTGTACGGGCCCGGCTGCTCGGCGAACACAACGTCCGCGCAGCCCACGAACGGCGTCGCCGCGCCCTCGGCGTGGCCGTGCGCGGCGGCCGGGGCGCCGTCGTCGCGGACCAGCGTGGGGCTGTAGTAGTTGACGCCGAGCACGTCCAGCGGCGCGGCGATGGTCGTCTCGTCGCCGCCGCGCACGAAGGACCAGTCGGTGACGGCGGCGGTGTCGGCCAGCAGGTCGGCGGGGTAGCCGCCGCCCAGCATCGGCCCGGTGAAGATCCGGTTGGCGACCGCGTCCACCCGCCGCACCGCCTCGGCGTCGCCGCGCAGGTGGTGCAGGTTGAGCGTGACCGAGTGCCGGGCCGAGGCGGCGACGACGCCGCGCAGCGCGCCGTTGGCCATGCCGTGCGCGAGGTTGAGGTGGTGGGCGGCGGCGAGCGCGGCGGCGGCGTCGGCGCGGCCGGGCGCGTGCACGCCGGAGGCGTAGCCGAGGAAGGCCGAGCACCAGGGCTCGTTCAGCGTCGTCCAGGTGTGCACGCGGTCGCCGAGCACCTGGCCGACGTGCTCGGCGTACTCGGCGAACCGGAAGGCGGTGTCGCGGGCGGGCCAGCCTCCAGCGTCCTCCAGGTCCTGGGGCAGGTCCCAGTGGTAGAGGGTCGCGACGGGCGCGATGCCCGCCTCCAGCAGGGCGTCCACCAGGCGCGAGTAGAAGTCGAGGCCCGCCCGGTTGGGGCGGCCGTCGGGCAGCACCCGGGACCAGGAGATCGAGAAGCGGTAGGCGTCCAGGCCCAGCGCGGCCATCGACGCGACGTCCTCGGCCCAGCGGTGGTAATGGTCGGTGGCCACGTCGCCGGTGTCGCCGTCGCGGGTGCGGCCGGGGGTGCGGCTGAAGGTGTCCCAGATGGAGGGGGCGCGCCCGTCCTCGTCCGCCGCGCCCTCGATCTGGTAGGCCGCGGTGGCGGCGCCCCACAGGAAGCCTTCGGGGAAGGGGGTCATCGGTGCTCCAGCATGTCGTTTCGGGTGGGGCGGACACGGGGTCGGGCGCAGTCTATGGGAGCGCTCCCACTTGCCGACAGCCCTTGATGCCTTCGGAAGATCAGCCGGACGTGCAGTCGCCGCCGTTGAGGGTGAAGCGTTGCGGTGGGTCGCCCGCGCCGCCTTGGCCCAGGAAGCCGAAGCGGGCCGTCCCGCCGGGTGGCAGGGACAGGTTGTAGCCGGGCGCGGTCACCGTCACCTGCGCTCCGGACTGCGCCAGGCCGCCGTCCCAGAGCTGGGTGACGCGCTGGCCGCCGGTGAACTCCCAGGCCAGCCGCCAGCCGGTCAGCGCTTGGTCACCCTGATTGGTGATCTGCACCTGGACCTGGAAGCCGCCCGGCCAGCGGTTGGTCACCTGGTAGGCGACCGCGCAGCCGGTCGGGCCGGAGGGCGACGCGGACGCGGATGGGGTCGGCGTTGGGGACGGCGAGGGTGCTGCGGCCAGCGGTGGGGCGGGTTGTTTCTTGTCGGAGGAGTCCGGGGCGAGCAGGGCGAACAGTCCGGCGAGCAGGACGAGGCCGCCTATGGCTGCGGCGATCAGCAGAGGGCGGCGGTCCTTGGCGGGGGCCGGGTCGTCGATCAGGATCTTGGTTAGGTGCGGCGGCGGGACGGCGGCTGCTTGTGGCGTGGCCGGGGTGGGAGGTTGCGCGGCCTTTCCTACCGGGACGCCTGACGCGCGTCCCAGGGTCGCGGCGACTTCGCCTGCGTCTGGCCTGGCTTCGGGGCGTTCGTCCAGGCACCTGCGGCATATCTCGATGACTTCGGTTGGAATTTCTGGTCCGACGTCTCCCAGCATTTCTCGCAGCACGATGCCGAGCGAGTACACGTCGGCTGACGGGGCGGGCTCCTCCCCCGTCGCCAACTCGGGGGCTGCGTAGGCGGGGGTTCCCCATACGGGTCCTGTCAGGGACGTGCGCGTGGTGAAGGCGATGCCGAAGTCCAGCACCTTCACGCCGCCGGGTGTCAGGAACACGTTCGCGGGCTTGACGTCCCGGTGCACGATCCCGGCCGCGTGTGCGGCGGCCAAGGCGTCGGCCAGGTGTGCGCCGATGCCCGCCGCCTCCCGCCACGGCAGCGGGCCGCGCGCCAGCCGGGACGCCAGGCTCTCGCCCCGCAGCAGCTCCATCACCACGTACGGCAGCGCGCCGCCGTCCGGCAGCACGGCTTCGCCGTAGTCGTACACGGCGGTGACGCGCGGATGCTCCAGCCCGGCGGCGGCTGCGGCCTCCCGGCGCAGTCCTCCGGCGGCGCGCCGGGGCAGTTTGACCGCCACGGCGCGTTCCAGCACCAGGTCCGTGGCGCGCCACACGGTGGCCATGCCGCCCGCGCCCACCTGCTCCTCCAGCCGGTAGCGCCCGCCGAGCACGGTTCCTGGCGCGGGCTCGGCGGGTGCGGTCATGCCGGAAGTATGCCGAACTGTCAGCGCACCCCGTATAGGTGCTCCAGCGCGAGCTGGTCGAGGCGCTCGAACGCCGCGCCCCGCGCCGCCAGCTCGGCGATGCCGGGGGTGAAGTCGCGGACCGCGCGCCAGTCCTCGCCCTCGGCGAGGGTGGGCCGGGCCAGCTCGTCCACCCGCGCGGCGGCCAGGGCGTCGCGCACCTCGGGATCGGCGCGGAAGGCGCGGACCTTCTCCCGAAGGATCAGCCAGTTGCGCATGCAGGCCCGCGCCGACTCCCACACGCCCGCGTCGTCCTCGGTGCGCGGCGGCTTGAAGTCGAAGTGGACCGGGCCGTCGTAGTCGCTGTTCTCGATCAGGTCCACCACCCAGAACGCGCCGCGCGCGTTGCCCGCGCCGAAGCGCAGGTCCTGGTCGTAGCGGGGGCCGTGCTGCCCGTTGAGGTCGATGTGGAACAGCTTGCCATGCCACAACGCCTGCGCCAGGCCGTGCGCGTAGTTGAGCCCGGCCATCTCCTCGTGGCCGACCTCGGGGTTCACGCCGACCAGCTCGGGGTGCTCCAGCTCCTGGATGAAGGCCAGGGCGTGGCCGACGGTGGGGAGCAGGATGTCGCCGCGCGGCTCGTTGGGCTTGGGCTCGATGGCGAAGCGCAGGTCGTGGCCCTGGTCCAGGACGTAGGAGCCGAGCACGTCGAACGCCTCTTTGTAACGGTCCAACGCGGTGCGCACGTCCTTGGCCGCGCCCGACTCCGCGCCCTCCCGGCCGCCCCAGGCCACGTACACCTGCGCGCCCAGCTCGGCGGCGAGGTCGATGTTGTCCATGGTCTTGCGCAGGGCGAAGCGCCGCACGTCGCGGTCGTTGGCGGTGAACGCGCCGTCCTTGAAGATCGGATGGGCGAACAGGTTGGTCGTCGCGGTCGTGACCACCAGGCCGGTCTCGTCCAGGGCCTTGCGGAACGCGCCGACGCGTTCGGCCCGTTCGGCGGGGGTGGCGTCGAAGTCGAACACGTCGTTGTCGTGGAAGTTGACGCCGTGGGCGCCGAGCGCGGCCAGCTCGCGCACGGCCCGTTCGGCGGGCATCGGCGGGCGGGTGGCGGGGCCGAACACGTCCACGCCCTGCCAGCCGACGGTCCAGATGCCGAACGAGAACTTGTCCTCGGGCCGGGGCGTGAAGCGGTCCTCGCTCATGGGCTCTCCTCGGGGGTCAGGCGTCGCGCAGCGCGGCGTAGCGTGCTCTGATCTCGGTGGTATCGGTGCCGCCGGGCTCGTGCTCGGTGGCGGGCGGGGCGGGCCAGGCCGGGGGTTCGGGGGTTCCGGCGAGGGCCCAGGCGGCCTGGCGGGCCGCGCCGAGCGCCACGTACTCGGCGGGTTCGGGGACGGTGACGGGCGCGCCGAACAGGTCGGGGGCCAGGGCGCGCACGGCCGCCGAGCGGGCCCCGCCGCCGATCAGCAGGACGCGCCGGGGGCGCACGCCCTGCGCGGCCAGGTGCGCGACGGCGTCGGCCAGCGAGCACAGCAGCGCTTCGACGGCGGCGCGCGCCAGGTTCTCGGGGGTGGTGTTGGCGCTGGTCAGGCCGGTCAGCACGCCGGTCGCGCCGGGCCGGTCGGGGGTGCGTTCGCCGTCGAGGTAGGGCAGCAGGGTGAGGCCGCCCGCGCCGGGTTGGGCGGCGAGGGCCAGGCGTGACAGCCCGTCCAGGTCGGAGCCGGTCATGCGGGCGGCGGAGGTCAGCACGCGCGCGGCGTTGAGGGTGCAGACGAGCGGCAGGTAGCGGCCGGTCGCGTCGGCGAATCCGGCGACCGCGCCGGTGGCGTCGGCGGCGGGTGCGGAGGAGACGGCGAAGGCGGTGCCGGAGGTGCCGATGGACACCGCGACGTCGCCCTCGCCCAGCCCGAGGCCGAGCGCCGCGCCCATGTTGTCGCCGGTGCCGGGGGCGAGGCGCGCGCCCCAGGACGTCTCCCCCACCGTCTCGCCGGGGGCGGCCACGCGGGGCACGGCGGGCTGGTGGCCGAGGGCGGCGGTGAGCAGGTCGGGCAGGTAGCGGCCTTCGGCGGGCGACCAGTAGCCGGTGCCGGAGGCGTCGCCGCGGTCGGTGACGTGGCCGTCGGAGCCGAGCTTCCAGGTCAGCCAGTCGTGCGGGAGCAGGACGGCGGCGGTGCGGGCGGCGTTGGCGGGCTCGTGCTCGGCCATCCAGCGGAGCTTGGCGACGGTGAAGGAGGCCAGGGGCACGCTGCCGGTGCGGTCGGCCCACGTCTTCGGGCCGCCGTGCTCGGCGACCAGGGCGCGGGCCTGCGGGGCCGAGCGCACGTCGTTCCACAGCAGGGCGGGGCGGACGGGCGCGCCGTCCTCGCCGAGGGCGACCATGCCGTGCTGCTGGGCGGCCACGGCCACCGCGTCGGCGCGTTCGAGCAGGTCACGGACCTGGCCGAGGGCGTTCCACCAGTGTTCGGGGGCGCACTCGGTGCCGTCGGGATGCGGGGCGGCGGCCTCGGCGACCACGCGGCCGTCCTCGGCCCGGCACAACACGGCCTTGACGGACTGGGTCGAGGAGTCGACCCCGGCGACCAGCATGATCCTCCCTAGGTGCGTTCGTGATCTAGCCGGTGTTCATTGAAGTCCCGGCTCAGGAGGGCTCGCCTGGCGGCTCGCCCTCCTGACCGTGCCTTGACGAGTGCCACATCGCTTCGCGATCTGGCCCGGTGGGACTCGCCTTCGGCTTCGCCCCACCGGGCCAGTTAGGCACTCGCGCGACGGCTGAGGTCTTGGAGACAGGCCCTAGCCCACAACGGCGGGCCGTCCGGCGTCAAGCCGCGGGGAGGACCAGCTCGGCGGCGATCGCGCGGTGGTCGGTGGCCGGCAGGACATGGGTGGTGAAGCGGCGCACCGCCACCCGCCGGTCGGCCAGCACGTGGTCGAGCGCCACGCCCGGCAGCGGGTCGTGGTAGGGGCCGCTCTCGGGCCAGGTGGTGCTGAGGCCGACGCCTGCGACGTCGGCGGCGTCGCGGTAGCCGGTGCCGACGACGCGGCGCAGCCCCGCGTGGTCGAGGGTGGCGTTGAAGTCCCCGGCCAGCACGCGCACCGTCCCACCGGGGTCGGCGGAGGGCAGGGCGCGCAGCCCGGCCTTCCAGCAGCGGGCCGCAGCCGGGATGGAGGGTGCGCACGGGTGGACCGACACCACTTCCACCGGCGGCGCGCCGGGAACGGTCATGGTCGCGCGGGTCTGGGTGAACCCGATCCGGATGGGCGGCTGCTCGCGCAGTGGGTGGCGGGCGTAGACGCCCGTGCCGCTCGCGCCGCGCTCGTCGTGGAGGACGCGGTGCGGCAGTTCCTTGGCGATCCCTGCCTTCTCCAGCGCGGCGACGGCGTCGGGCGTGAGTTCCTGGAGGGTCAGGACGTCGGCCTTGGTGGAGCGCACCAGGTTCAGCAGGTCGGCGGCCGGGACCTGCCCGTAGGCCAGGTTGGACGCGAGCACGCGCAACTCCGGGCCGCGCGCGTCGGGGTTGCCGCCGGTCATGGCGCGCGGCAGGACGGCGGCGGCGAGCAGGGTCGCGGCCAGCGCGGCGACGAGCGCGGCGGGCCAACGGCGCAGCAGCAGCGCGAGCACCGGCGCGGCGAGCGAGGCCATGGCGACGTACGGGGTGAACGCCACGAGCTGGCCCCAGCGGAAGCCCGGCTCCCAGCCGGTGGTGCGCAACGCCGCCCACACCGCGAACGGCGCGACGGCCGTCCAGACCAGGACGTCCACCCAGCGGCGGCGTGCCCGGCGGGGCGGATCGCTCTGCTTCGTCTCCTCGGCCTGCGGTGTCTCGGCGCGCACCCGTCCCCCGTCCGCTCGTCCTCTCAGTAGCAGACGATCACCGGGGCGGCCGGGTTCACGCGGGGCGGTCGATCCGGAACAGTTCCTCGTCGACCAGGTCCAGCGCGAGCCGCAGCGCGCCCAGCGCCACGGCGTCCTCGCCCAGCGTGGACGCCTCGATGCGCACGGGCGTCAGGCACAGCGGCGGCACCGCGCGGCGCAGCGCCTCCACCAGGCGGTCGCCGGGGCGCACGAGACGGCCGCCGACCACGATCATCTCGGGGTCCAGGGCCAGCGCCATGGCCGCGATGCCGCGCGCCATGCGGGCCGCGAGCCGGTCCACCAGCTCGGCCGCTGCCGAGTCGCCGCGCTGGGCGGCGGCGAGGACGCGCTCGGCCGCGCGCTCCACCGGCCCGGCGGTGCCGTCGGAGTCTTCGGCGGGCAGTGTTCCCGAGGGCGCGGCCTCGGCCAGGACGGCGGCGGTGTCGCGCAGGCCCAGCTCGGGCAGCAGCCCGACCTCCCCGGCCGCGCCCCAGCGGCCCCGGTGCAGCCGCCCGCCGATGATCGCGCCCATGCCGGTGTGCGGCCCGGCCAGCACGCACACCATGTCGTCGGAGTCGCGGGCCGCGCCGCGCCAGCGTTCGGCGAGCGCGGCGAGGTTCGCGTCGTTGTCCACCAGGACGGGGCAGGGGAACATGCGGCCCAGCTCGCGCGCCAGCGCCACCCCCTCCCAGTCCGGCACCACCGTGCACAGCGCGATCCTGCCCTCGGGCGACACCACGCCGGGCGTCCCGGCCGCCACCGCCCACAACGCGCCGCGCTCCACGCCCACCGTGGCCAGCAGCTCCGACACCGCCACGCGCACGGCGGCCAGCCGCTCGGTCGCGGAGGCGTTGAGCGCGACGGCGGCGTGGTGCCCGGCGACGACCTCGCCGTCCAGGTCGGCCAGGAAGAGCCGGACGTGGTGGGCGTCGATGTCGAGGCCCAGCGCGTACCCGGCGTCGGCGCGGAACCGGTAGCGGCGGGCCGGGCGGCCGAGGCCCCGGCCCGAGCGCGGCGCGACCTCGGTGACCAGACCCCGGTCGGCCAGCTCGCTCAGCACCCCTTCGGTGGTGGGCCGGGACAGGCCGACCTCGCGGGCCAGCTCGCTCAGCGTGGGCTCGCCGCCGCCGCGCAGGGCGCGCAGGGTGGCGGCGGCGTTGATGCGGCGCAGCACCGAGGGATCGCCGCCGTGCAGGGAGAGTTCGGACACGGCACCTCTTGGGGTCGGCTGGTGCGGCCCATTATTGCCAATCTACTTATGGAACAAGGGTGCGTAATGCCTGGTCGCCGCGGCCGGTTCCGGTCGCGCGGCCACTCCGGACCGGGTGCGCCCGGCATTCCGGCACGGTCGCGGGGCCCGTGGGGACGGCGGATGAGGAGGCGGAGATCACAGAGGCGGGCGGTGGGGGCCTGGCGGGCATCGTCCGGAAGCCCATTGTCCGGTGGATCGCGCTTCTGGACGAGAAGGCGCGGCCGGTCGAGCTGTCCGAGGGCGGCCACCAGAGCTGTTGACTGCTCGTCTAGGAACTCGTTGCCAGAGGGAACGACGCGCGCCCGAGCGCGAGGAGGCGGCTGGTCGATTTGCCCGAGGACGGCTGCCAGACCCGTCGGCCGCTCGTCCGGAACGCGGGCGTCAGGCGGCTCCCGGCTCGGCTACGACGCGCTCGGCGTTTTCGCGCGCGCCCGGTAGGCGCTGGGCGTCAGCCCCCTCCGGCGGACCAGGTGCTGCCGCAGCGAGTCGGCGCTGCCGAGGCCGCTGCGGCGTGCCACCTGGTCCATCGGCAGGTCGGTCGTCTCCAGCAGCTCGCAGGCCCGGTCCAGGCGCTGGTGCAGCAACCATTGCAGCGGGCTCTGGCCGGTCTCGTCCTGGAAGCGGCGGGCCAGCGTCCGGGTGCTGACGCGGGCGTGCATCGCCAGGACGGTCAGCGTCAGCGGTTCGTCGAGCCGTTCCAGCGCCCACGCCCGGGTCGGCGCGAGCGAGACGGTCCGGGGCGCGGGCAGCGGCGTCCGGACGGCCTGCGCCTGGTCGGCCGGGCGCGGCGGCGCGACCACGGCCAGGCGCGCCGCCTGCGCGGCCGCCGCCGCGCCGTGGTCCTCGCGGATCAGGTGCAGGCACAGTTCGACGCAGGCGGCGGCCCCGGCCGACGTCACCACCGGGCCGTCCACGACGTACAGCACGTCCGGCACGACCCGCACCGCCGGGAAGCGGCGGGCCAGGTCGCCGGCCAGTCCCCAGTGCGTGGTGGCGCGGCGGCCGTCCAGCACCTCGGCCTGCGCCAGGACGAACGTGCCGGTGCAGATCGCCGCCATGCGCTTCCCTGCGGCGTGCGCGTCCCGGACGGCCGCCAGCACGCGCGGATCGACGTCGGTCAGGCCGCCCCCGCCGATCACGATGACGGTGTCCGCCCCGGCCACCGCGTCCAGGCCGTGCGCGGCCGGGACCGACAGGCCGTCCACCGTCGCGACCGGCCCCGGTTCGGCCGCGCAGACCAGCACCTCGTAGCCGGGCGCGCCGCCGATCTCGGCCGCGCCGAGCACCATCTGCGCGATGGCCAGGTCGAACAACATCACCGGCGGCACGGCGACGAACGCGATGCGCGGCATGGCGGGAACCTCCGGTCGGTTGGCGATCGTCCCCCTGCCGGTCCCGGTCGCCGGGCCGCAGAGTTGGGGTCATGACCTTCCATGTGATTATCGGCCGGGGCGGCACCGCCTCGGCGACCGCATTGCTGCTGGCCGAGTCGGGCGACCGGGTGCGGATGGTGTCGCGCAGCGGCGGCGGCCCCGCGCACCCGCTCGTCGAGACGGTCGCGCTGGACGCCATCGAAGCCGACGCGCTCACCGAGGCCGCCCAGGGCGCGGCGACCATCTTCAACGCGGCCATGCCCGCCTACCACACCTGGCCGGAGACGGTCCCGCCGCTGTTCGGCGCGATTTTGACCGCCGTCCGGCGCACCGGCGCCAACTACGTGATGCTCGGCAACCACTACGGCTACGCGCCGACCGACGGCACCCCCATCACCGAGGACCACCCGCTCACCGCGACCGGCCCGAAGGGCGCGGTCCGCGCCCGGATGTGGCGGGAGGCCCTGGAGAGCGGGGTCCCCGTGACCGAGGTGCGGGCCGGGCAGTTCTACGGTGCCGGGGCGGTGTCGGTGTTCACCCTGATGGTGCAGCCGAAGGTGCTGGCCGGGCTGCCCGCGCTCCTGCCCGGGGAGCCGGACCTGCCGCACGCCTACTCCGCCATCGGCGACACCGCGGCGGCGCTCGTCGCGGTCGCCCGCGACGAGCGCGCCTGGGGCCGGGCCTGGCACGCGCCGGTCACCAACATCACCACCCGGGAGCTGGCGTCCCGGCTGGCCGAGCTGGCCGGGGCCCCCGAACCCCGGCTGGAGGCCATGTCGGACCGGGAGCTGACCGTGCTCGGCCTCACCGACCCGTTCTGGAACGAGCTGTGGGAGACCACGCACATGTCGCACCGCCCGTTCACCGTGGACGCCTCCCGGCTGGAGGAGACGTTCGGGGTGAAGGCGACCGCGCCCGGCGAGGTGCTCGCCGGGGCGGTCGCCGGACCGGTCAGCGCCGGTAGCTGAGGCCGTAGCCGAAGGGGAACAGGGGGCGCTTGCCGTCGCCCACGTTGATGGGCTGCTGGTCGGCGCTGCGCATCCAGGTCACCGGGAGCTTCCCGGTCGGCCTGGTGACGCCGAACAGCACGTCGGCGACGCCCCTGCCCTCGGTCCCGGGCAGCCACGACGCGAGCAGCGCGTTCCAGCCCGGGAGCTGCGGCGCGATGTCGAGCGGGCGGCCCGACACCAGCACCACGACGACCGGCACGCCGGAGGCGCGCAGCTTGGCCAGGGTGGCGAGATCCTCGGCGTCCAGGCCCATCCCGGCGGGCCGGTCGCCCAGGAACTCGGCGTAGGGCAGCTCGCCGACGACGGCGACGGCGGCCTTGTAGGAGCGGTCGATGCCGTCGCCCTCCTTGTCATAGGTGACGGTGGAGCCCTTGCCCGCGGTCTGCCTGATGCCTTGCAGGATCGTGGTGCCGGGGGTGATGTTGCCCGGCGAACCCTGCCAGGTGATGGTCCAGCCGCCGCTCTGGACGCCGATGTCGTCGGCGCTCTTGCCCGCCACGAAGATCTTGCCGCCGCGCCGGTCGAGCGGCAGCGCGCCGTCGTTCTTCAGCAGGACCTGCGACTTCGCCACCGCCTGGCGGGCGAGGGCGCGGTGCTCGGCGCTGCCGACGGTCGGGGTGTAGCGGCGGTCGGTGAAGGGGCGCTCGAACAGGCCGAGCCGCACCTTCTGGGTGAGGATGCGGCGGTTGGCGTCGTCGATGCGCGCCATCGGGACGCGCCCGGCCTGCACCTCGGCGCGCAACGTCTCGATGAACCGCTTCCACTCGGCGGGCACCATGAACATGTCGATGCCCGCGTTGACGGCGGTGCGGACCTCGGCGGGGGTGAAGCCGGGCTGCCCGTCGATCTGGTCGATGCCGTTGTAGTCGGAGACGACCAGGCCGGAGAAGCGCAACTCCTTCTTGAGCACGTCGGTGATCAGGTACTTGTGGCCGTGCAGCTTGACGCCGTTCCAGGAGCTGTAGGACACCATGACCGAGCCGACGCCCCGGCGCACGGCGGCGCGGAACGGGGCCAGGTGGATGCGGCGCAGCTCGGCCTCGGAGAGCTGGGTGTCGCCCTGGTCCTTGCCGCCGGTGGTGCCGCCGTCGCCGACGTAGTGCTTGGCGGTGGCGAGGATGGAGGGGCGGCCGTCCTGGAGGCCGTCGATGACCGTGGACATCTGGGCGGGCAGCTCGGGCACCTCGCCGAACGACTCGTAGGTGCGGCCCCACCGGTCGTTGCGGGCCACGCACAGGCAGGGCGCGAAGTTCCAGTCCACGCCGGTGCCCGCGACCTCCTCGGCGGTGGCGCGGCCGATGTCGCGGACCAGGCGGGGATCGCGGGTCGCGCCGAGCCCGATGTTGTGCGGGAAGATCGTCGCGCCGTACACGTTGTTGTGGCCGTGCACGGCGTCCACGCCGTAGATGAGCGGGATGCGCCGCGGCGTGGCGAGCGCGGCGCGCTGGTAGCCGTCGTACATGTCGGCCCAGGACGCGGCGGTGTTGGGCGTGGGCACCGACCCGCCGCCCGACAGCAGCGAGCCGAGCCGGTAGCGGGTGATGTCGTCGGCGGTGACGTTCTGGCGCTCGGCCTGGGTCATCTGGCCGATCTTCTCGTCCAGCGTCATGCGCTTGAGCAGGGCCTCCACGCGCGCGGCGGCGGGATCGCGGCCGCCGGAGGCGTCCGCCCGGACGGCGGCTCCGGAGACCAGGAGCAGGGACGCCGCCGCGGCGGCCAGGGATCGGGACGGTCTGGGGCGCATCATCCGCCTCCGGGGTGGGAGCTGGGACACGGACCTGTCGAATACGTTGCCCCCGCCAACAAATGCACCGTAAGACGATCTCGCCGCCCCGGCAAGGGGCGGCTCCGAGACCACGCAGGGCGACCGCCCGGGATCGAACCGTGAACCTCCAGGACCACAACCTGGCGTGCAGACCACCACACCACGGTCGCCGCGTCTCCGGCAGGAGTCGAACCTGCAATCTTCGGATTCGTAGTCCGACGCGATTTCCATTACGCCACGGAGACTTGTGCACTGCGTTTATCGCATTGCGTAGCGAGAGTGAGAATCGAACTCACCTGAAGTGGTTTATGAGGCCACCGAACACACCAGTGTTCCTTCTCGCCGGAGCGGAGGGTGCGAGATTCGAACTCGCGCAGGGATGACCCTGACCACGGCTTAGCGGGCCGCTGCCTTACCGCTCGGCCAACCCTCCCGGAAACGAGAAAACCGCCCGTCCGAACCTCCGGGTCCGCGGGCGGTGGGCGTCAGCCATGTGCAGGTCACACGGGCTGGCGACTCCAGGCGAGACCGGAGCGGCGGCTACTTGCGTGCATTCGGTGATGGCGTCGCATTGCCCTGCCCCTTCCGTGTGGCCTCGTTCGGTATGACGCCTACTCTCGCCCATGGGTTCCCGTTGGCGCAACCTTATTTACGGATGTTTTTCCGGCGCACTCTTGTGGGCTGCGTACCGGTGAAACCGGCTCCCGAGTCCGTGGCCTCTGGGCTATCCCCAATGGCGATTCCGGTAGGCAGCTCTGGGCGCCTCTCCCCTGAGATGCGCCGTCGCTGGCTCTCCGTCGGCGCTCCACGTCGTCGGCTCCGGTAGACGGGGTTCGTCGGCGTTCCCCGTAGGCGGGCCCGTCGCCGGCTTCGGTAGGTGGGTTCCCTCGGCGCTTCCTGTGGGCGGCTCCCGTAGGAGTGCGTCTCGCGGTGCCAGCGCGTGTCTCGGTGCCTGAGCGGGTGCCGGGAGTGGCGCGGCGGCTTCCTCGCGGGGCCCGCACGCCCCTCACAAGGCGCGTTTTCGCCCTCCGCACGGCCTTCCAGAGGGCCTTCCACGAGCCTGAGCGCCGGTGGGCAGGCGGTGCCGTGACGGACGCACCACGCCGATGATGCAGAGTGCACATATGAGTGCTGCACTTTTGACTAGCGCAATTCGGCGGCAATCCGGAATTCTCTTGCCTGTAGCCAGCGAGGGGAACCGAGATGGATCAGTACGAGCCATACTGTCTCGCCGATCTGATGTTTTATGACAAGCTCGGCCGGCAGCAGAACGACCTGTCGGACTTCTCGCTGGTGGCCCGTCCCGTTCCCGCCGGCTGGGAGCGGCACGAGTCCGACACCTGGATGTACTACGGCCCCGCCGAGGGCCCCTCGGTGCCGGCCCAGGGCTGGAAGGTGCACGTGTCGGCGCGGCTGGACGACGCCGAGCGCGCCCTGGCCGTGACGTGGGACTACTGCGTGGAGCGGGGCATCGCGTTCAAGTACCTGCGCGGCCAGTCCACGCTGATGATGTACAACGCCAAGACGGCCTCGCGCGGCGCCAGCGGCAAGCTGGTCACCATTTACCCGCGTGACGAGAATGAGCTGGAATCCATTCTCAAAGAGCTGAACGAATTGCTCGAAGGCGTCGAGGGCCCCTACATCCTGAGCGACCTGCGCTACGCCGACGGCCCGCTTTTCGTCCGCTACGGCGGGTTCGCCGAACGCAAATGCGTCGGCAAGGACGGCGACCTGGTGCTGGCCATCGAGAACGGGGACGGCGAGCTGGTGCCCGACGTGCGCGGCTCCACGTTCTCGGCCCCCGAGTGGGCGCCCCTTCCGGAGTTCCTGGAACCGCACCTGGCGGCGCGCAACTCCGTCACCACCACCGGCCTGTTCTACGACATCGAGAGCGTGCTCCACTTCTCCAACGGCGGCGGCGTCTACCTCGGCCGCGACCAGCGCTCCGGCGAGCGGGTGGTGCTGAAGGAGGCCCGGCCGCACGCGGGACTCGACGCCGCCGGGCGCGACGCGGTGACGCGGCTCCGGCACGAGCGCGACATCCTGGAGCGGCTGGCCGGGCTCGACGTGGTCCCGGTGCTGCACGACTACTTCACCCTCGGCGAGCACCACTTCCTGGTCGAGGAGTTCATCGACGGCAACCCGTTGCAGCGCAAGCTCGTGCAGCGCTACCCGCTGACCCGCGCGACCTGCGACGAGCAGGCCATCGCCGAGTACACCGAGTGGGCGCTGGACACCCTGGCCAGGGTGGAGGAGGCGGTCGCCCGCATCCACGAGCGCGGGGTGGTGTTCGGCGACCTGCATCCCAACAACATCCTGCTCACCGACTCCGGGCGGTTGTCGCTGATCGACTTCGAGGTGGCGATGCTCGCCTCCGACGAGGCCCGCGCCGCCCTGGCGAACCCGGCCTTCTTCGCGCCGGCCGACCGGACCGGCACGGCCGTGGACCACTACGCGCTCGCCTGCCTGCGCATCGGGATGTTCGCGCCGCAGACGACCATCACCCTGCTGATGCACCGGCCCAAGATCCGGCAGCTCGCCGCGCTGGTCGCCGAGGTCTTCCCGGTGCCGCGCGAGTTCCTGGACGAGACGTGCGCGGTCATCCTCGGCCCCGAGCCGGACCCCGACCCCGGTCCACCGCCGTCGGAACCAGTCCTGCTCACCGAGCAGGCCGAGCCCGAACCGCCCGACCTCAACGACCTTCCGCTACCCGGCACGGCCCCCTGGCCGCACCTGCGCGAGGCGCTGCACCGCGCCATCCTGGCCAGCGCCACGCCCGAACGTGACGACCGCCTGTTCCCCGGCGACGTCGCGCAGTTCGAGCCCGGCGGCGGCCTCAACATCGCCACCGGCGCGGCCGGGGTGTTGTACGCGCTGGCCGAGACCGGGTCGGGCTCGATGCCCGACTACGAGGAATGGCTCGCCAAGCGCGCGCTGAACCCCGTCTCCGGCACACCGCTCGGCTTCTACGACGGCCTGCACGGGGCGGCCTACGTCCTCGACCGGCTGGGCAGGCGCCAGGACGCGCTCGACGTCATGGACATCTGCCTGCGCGAGGACTGGGAACGGCTGAGCGGCAACCTGCACTCCGGCCTGGCCGGCGTCGGGCTGAACCTGCTGCACCTGGCCGACACCACCGGCGAGAGCACGTTCGCCGACGCGGGCAACCGCGCGGTGGAGCTGTGCGCCGAACGGCTCGGCGGCCCCGACGACGTGCCCGAGATCAGCGGCGGCGAACATCCGCGCGCCGGGCTGCTGCACGGCTCGTGCGGCCCCGCCCTGCTGTTCCTGCACGCCTACGAGCGCACCGGCGACACCGCGCTGCTCGACCGCGCCGCCGACGCGATCCGCCAGGACCTGCGCCGCTGCCTGCGCTCCGACGACGGCTCGCTCCAGATCAACCAGGGGTGGCGGCTGCTGCCCTACCTCGACGAGGGCTCGGTGGGCGTCGGCCTGGCCGTGGCCCGCTACCTCGACCACCGGGAGGACGAGGACTTCGCACGCGCCCGGCGCGAGCTGAGCCTGGCCGCCCGGTCCCGCTACTTCGTCCAGTCGGGCCTGTTCACCGGCCGCGCGGGCATCGTCGCCGCGCTCGCCATGGGACTGCGCCCCGGCCAGGACGACGGCCCCGATCCGCTGCTGGCCGAGCAGATCCGGGGACTCCGCTGGCACGCCCTGCCCTACGGGGACGGGCTGGCCTTCACCGGCGACCAGCTGCTGCGCCTGTCGATGGACTTCGCCACCGGCACGGCGGGCGTGCTGTTCGCCCTCGGCGCCGCGCTCGACGCGCGACGCCCGTTCCTCCCCTTTGTCGGACCGTTCGGTGGCGCGGGAGCCCTGGCCAAGGCGACTCCCGCGTGACCACGCCGGACGGCCGTTCGATGTCCACCCACGTGAGAGGAAGGAGGTGAACCCACCACCATGGTACTCCTCGACCTGCAGGGCCTCCAGGCCCCGACCGCCTCTGGCGGCGCGAGCGGCGGCAGTGGCCTTACGGTCCTGACCTGCCAGTCGCACAAGCCGAGCAACCTGAGTGTCGCCCTCTGCCACTGAGCAGGGACGATCCAGGTGGCTCGACCACCCCGATGAAGTAGGTAGTTCGGGACCCCGGGCGGCCGCCCCGTAAGGGCCGCCCGGGGTCCCCTACGTCAGACCCCTACGTCAGGAGGACCCGATGCGGGCAGCGGACCGGCTCGCCGCGCGGACCGTCCGGCACGCCGGGCCCTGGCCCGCCGTGCTCGTGGTCGGCGTGGTCGGCGGCGCGGTCCTGCAACTGATCCTGCCGTACGCGCTGGGCAAGGCGATCGAGACGCTGGCGGCGGGCGGCGCGGCGGCCGCTTCGACGGGCGGCGCGGCGGCCGCGGGCGATCGCTGGTTGCCGATCTGCGGCCTGCTGGTCGCGGGCGTGGTCGCCTGCGAGGCCCTCGGCGTCTGGGCGAGCGGCGTCACCGGCGCGCAGGCGTCGGCGCGGCTGCGCCGCACGGTCGTCGCCCAGGTGCTCGGCGTCGGCCCGGCGATGACGCGCCACCACACCGAGGGCGACCTCATCACCCGCGCCGGGTTGAACGCCGAGGAGGTCGGCCGCGCCCCGGCGGCGGCGGTGACCGCCGCCGGACTGCTGGTGCCCACCGTCGGCGGGCTGATAGCGCTGGCGCTGATCGACCCGTGGCTGCCGTGCGCGCTGGCCGCCGGGCTGGTGCTGATCACGTGGGTGCTGCGCACGTTCCTGCGCGACACCACCGAGGTCGTGGGCGACTACCAGCGCGCGCAGGGCGACATCGCGGCCCGGCTGACCGACACGCTGGCCGGAGCCCGCACGATCGCCGCCGCAGGCACCGCCGACCGCGAGACCGGCCGGGTGCTCGCGCCGCTGCCGCGGCTGCGTCGCCACGGGATGCGCCTGTGGCGCGCCAACGCCCGCGCGGGCGTGCGAGCGGGCCTGGTCGTGCCACTGCTGGAAGTCGTGGTGCTCGGCGTGGGCGGGTGGCGGCTCTCCCAAGGCGACATGACGATCGGCGAACTGTACGCGGCGGCCCGCTACGTCGTGCTGGGCGCCGGGCTGTCGGGCGCGCTCGGGCAGGTGGGGCAGCTCGGACGGGCCCGCGCGGCGGCCGACCGGCTCGCCGGCCTGCTGTCCGAGCACCCGGTCGGCCACGGCGACCGCGCCCTCCCGACCGGTCCCGGAGCCCTGGAGTTCCGGGGCGTCGGCGTCGACCTCGCGGACCGCACCGGCCTCAACGACATCAGCGTCACGATCCCCGGCGGCTCGGCGACGGCGGTGGTCGGGCGGTCGGGCACCGGCAAGTCGCTGCTGGCGGCGCTGGCCGGGCGGCTGCTCGACCCCGAGCGCGGCACGATCCTGCTCGACGGCGTGCCGCTGCGCGAGCTGTCGCGCGCCGAGCTGCGCCGGGCCGTCGGGTACGCCTTCGAGCGGCCCGTCCTCTACAGCGGCGCCGACGGCACCCTCGCCGACACCATCTCCCTCGGCCGCCCCGACGACCCCGGCCTCGACGCCGTGCGGGCGGCGGCGCGCGCGGCCTGCGCCGACGACTTCGTCCGGCGGCTGCCCGACGGCTACGACACCCCGCCTGCCAACGCCCCGATGTCGGGCGGCGAGCGCCAGCGCCTCGGCCTGGCCCGCGCGATCCTCCAAGGCGAGCGGCTCCTGATCCTGGACGACGCGACCTCCAGCCTCGACACCGTCACCGAGCAGCAGGTGAGCGCGGCGCTGACGGGCGAGCTGGGCGGGCGCACCCGGATCATCGTGGCGCACCGCGTCACCACGGCGCTGCGCGCCGACCAGGTGCTCTGGATCGACGACGGCCGGATCCGCGCGTGCGGCCGTCACGACGAGCTGTGGCGCGACCCCGAGTACCGGGCCGTCTTCCAGACGGCCTCCGTCCCGGCCGCCGGGCAGCCCGCCGGTTCCTTCCCCGGCCAGGAGGCGGTGTGAGCAAACACGGCGCGAGCAAGAACGGCGCGCACAAGAGCGGCCCGCACAAGCACGGCGAGGGCAGGCACCGCGCGGGCGGAACGCCGCCCGGCGCAGGCGGAGCAGCCGGCGCAGGCGGAGCAGCCCGCGCGGGCCGAGTGCCCGGCGCGGGCCGTGAGTCCGTTCGGCTGGTCGTCCAGACGTTGCTGAGCAGGCCGCGCCTGCTGCTGCGCATCGCCGCCTGGTCGGCGGTGGAGGCCGCCCCGGCGTTCGTCATCGGCCTGGCGGTCGCGCACGCCATCGAGGACGGTTTCGCCGCCGGGGCGCTCCGCACCGGCCTCGCCTGGCTCGCGCTGCTGGCCGGGGCGTGGCTGCTGGCGGCGGTCGGGGCCCGGCAGGTGGTGCTGGCGGTGGCGGCCGTGGTGGAGCCGTTCCGGGACCACCTGCTGACCCGCGTCGTCGCCGGATCGGTCCGGCGCGCGGCGGCCGAGGGGCGGCCGCCCGGCACGGCGGCGGTGGCGCGCGCCAACCTCCAGGTCGAGCTGGCCCGGGACGCGCTGGCCGCCGTCGTCACGGTGGTGCGGTCGTTCGTGTTCACGCTGGCCGGGGTCGTGCTCGGCATGCTGGCGCTGGCCCCGCAGGTGCTGGTGCTGGTGTTGCCGCCGTTCCTGGCCGGGCTGGTGCTGTTCCTGTTCTCGCTGCCCGCGCTGGCCCGCCGCCAGCGCGCGTTCCTGCTGGCCGACGAGGAGACCGCCGAGGCGACCGGCGCGCTGGTCGGCGGCCTGCGCGACATCGCCGCCTGCGGCGCCGAGGACCGGGCCGCCGCCGACGCCGGGCGGCGCATCGACGCGCAGGCCGCGGCGGGCCGCAAGCTGGCCCTGGTCACCGCGGTGCGCACGGTCGCGCTGTCGGCGGGCGGCTGGGCCCCCGTCGTCGCGGTGCTGGCCGGGCTGCCCTGGCTGGCGGGGCAGGGCGTGGGCCCCGCCGTGGTGATCGGGACGCTGACCTACCTCACCCAGTCGCTCATCCCGGCCTTCAGCGGCTTCGTGGAGGGGCTCGGCGTCAGCGCGGTCCGGCTGGGCGTCGCGCTGAACCGCGCGCTGGAGGCCGCCGGGCCCGAGCCGTCGCCGGACGCGGTCGCTGGACCGGTCCCGGCGCTCGCGCCGCCCGCGACCGGCGGCGTGGAGGTGCGGCTGAGCGGCGTCACCGCCGCCTACGGCCCGCACGCCGCCCCCGTGATCGACGACCTCGACCTGACCGTCCGGCCCGGCGACCACCTGGCGGTGGTGGGGCCGAGCGGCATCGGCAAGTCCACGCTGGCCGCCCTCATCGCCGGGATGCTGACGCCGCGCGCCGGGACGGTCCTGGTCGGCGGGGTGCCCGCCGCCGACGTCGCCCCGGCCGCGCGCGTGCTGATCCCGCAGGAGGCGTACGTCTTCCGCGGCACCGTGCTGGAGAACCTGTGCTACCTCGCCGACGCCCCCGAACCGGTGATCGCGGAGGCGATGGCGGCGGTCGGAACGGCCGATCTGGTGCGGCGGCTCGGCGGGCTGCGCGCCGAACTGGACCCCGCCGCGCTGTCGGCCGGGGAGCGCCAGCTCGTCGCGCTGACCCGCGCCTACCTCGCGCCCGCGGGCCTGACCGTGCTGGACGAGGCGACCTGCCATCTGGACCCCGCCGCCGAGGCCCGTGCCGAGGAGGCGTTCGCCCGCCGCGGCGGCACCCTGATCGTCATCGCGCACCGGGTCAGCTCGGCCGTGCGCGCCCGGCGCGTCCTGCTCATGGACGGCACCCGGGTGCGGCTCGGCACGCACGAGGAGCTGGCGCGCACCGCACCGCTGTACGCCGACCTGGTGGGCCGCTGGAAGCCGCCGGGCCGAGACCCCGAACGGGAGTTCGTGCCATGAATCCCCCTGCCGTGACCCCTCCCCCGGCCGACCGCGAGCCGACCGTCGATCTCCTGCACGGGGAACGTGTCCCCGACCCCTACCGGTGGCTGGAGGACGCGGAGCTGCCGCGCACGCGGGCCTGGCTCGCCGCCCAGGACGAGCTGTGGCGCGCCCACGCCGCCGGGTTCACCACGCGCGACCGGTTCCGCGAGCGCGGCGCGGCGCTCGCCGACACCGGCAATATCAGCGCGCCCGTCTGGCGGGGCGACCGCTCGTTCTTCACCCGCCGCGCGGCCGGGCAGGAGCACGCCGTCCTCTACACCGTCCGCGACGGCGAGCCCGAACGCGCGCTGGTGGACCCCGTCGCGCTGGACCCGTCCGGGCTGACGACGCTGGACGCCTGGCACGCCGACCCCGCCGGGCGGCTGCTGGCCTACCAGGTGTCGCGCGGCGGCACCGAGCGCGCCGAGCTGCGCGTCCTGGAGGTCGCGACCGGCCGGACGGTGGACGGGCCCGTCGACCGGTGCCGCTACTCCCCCGTGGCCTGGCTGCCCGACGGCTCCGGCTTCTACTACGTGCGCGCCACCCCGGACGGCTCGGCCCGCCGCGTCCTGCTGCACCGCGTCGGCGACGCGCCCGACGGCGACGCCGAGGTGTTCGGCACGGGCCGGGCCCGCACCGACACCTACGGCCTGGGCGTCAGCCACGACGGGCGCTGGCTCGCGGTCTCGGTGACGCCCGGCATCGCGCCGTCCAACGAGCTGTGGCTGGCCGACCTCGCCGAGGGCGACCCCGCCGCGCCGCGCTTCCGCGCCGTCCGGCAGGACCGGGACGCCCGCAGCGTGCTGCTGGTGGGCCGCGACGACCGGATGTACGTCGTCACCGACCACCAGGCCCCGCGCGTGCGGCTGTGCACCGCCCACCCGGACCGGCCGGGCGACTGGACCGACCTGGTCCCCCAGGACCCCGAGGCGGTCTTCGCCGACTTCACCGTCCTGGACGGCCCGGAGCTGGCGCGGCCCGTCCTGCTGGTCACCCGCATCCGCGCCGCGCTGAGCGAGGTCACCGTGCACGACCTGGCCACCGGCGAGCGGATCGCCGACGTGCCGCTGCCGGGCGCGGGCTCGGTCGGCGCGCTGTCGGCGCGGCCGGAGGGCGGCCACGAGGCGTGGTTCACCTACACCGACATGGTGACGCCGGAGGCGGTGTGGCGGTACGACGCGCGCACCGGCGAGACGACGCCGTGGGCGCCGTGCCCGGGGCGCGCCGACGTCCCCGACGTGGAGTCGTGGGAGGTGCAGTGCGTCTCGGCCGACGGGGAGCCGGTGTCGATGACGGTGGTCGGCCGCGCCGGGGACGAGGGGCCGCGGCCCGCGATCCTGTACGGGTACGGCGGGTTCGGCGTGCCGCTCGTGCCGTCCTACGCCGCCGACGCGCTGGCGTGGGTGGAGGCGGGCGGGGTGCTGGCCATCGCGCGGTTGCGCGGCGGCGGCGAGGCGGGGTTGTCCTCGCACCGCGCCGGGATGCTGGGGCGCAAGCAGAACGTGTTCGACGACTTCGTGGCCGCCGCCGAGAAGCTGGTGTCGGGCGGCTGGACGTCTCCGGAGCAGCTGGCGATCTGGGGCGAGTCCAACGGGGGCCTGCTGGTGGGCGCGGCGCTGACGCAACGTCCCGACCTGTTCGCCGCCGCCGTCTGCATGGCGCCGCTGTTGGACATGGTGCGGTACGAGCGTTCGGGGCTCGGCGCGTCGTGGCGCGGCGAGTACGGCTCGGTGGAGGTGGCCGAGCAGTTCCGCTGGCTGCACGCCTACTCGCCGTACCACCGCGTCCGGCCCGGCGTGAACTACCCGGCGACGCTGTTCGCGGTGTTCGGCGGCGACACCCGGGTCGACCCGCTGCACGCCCGCAAGATGTGCGCGGCCATGCAGTGGGCGGCGACCGGCGACCGGCCGGTGCTGCTGCGGCACGAGGGCGAGGTGGGGCACGGGCCGCGCGCGGCGGGGCGCGCGCTGGACCTGGCGGCCGACCTGCTGGCTTTTGCCGCCGCGCACACCGGGCTGGAGGTGCCCGCCGCCGCGCGCGAACGCGCGGCGGCGACCGAGTGACAGGCCGCGTGACACAGGCCGCGTGACGTCGGCCGAATGACACCGGCTGCGTGACCCGGGCCGGGCCGGACGGCACCGGCCGGGGTCATGGCGAGCCGGGCAGGTTCCGGGGCCGCGCAGGAGGGGCGCGGCCCCGGTCGCCTCACCGTCCCAGGGGGTGCCGGGAGCGGCCGGAGTCGTCGAGACCGCCGGCCTCGTCGCCGTCGCGCCACAACCAGCCGCGCTGGCGGGCCAGGGTGACCGCCTCCACGCGGGTGCGCGCCCCGATCTTGTGCATGACGCGGGCCAGGTAGTTGCGCACCGTGCCCGCCGACAGGTAGAGCTGCTCGGCGATCTCGTCGACGGTCGCGCCGTCGGCCATCGCCTCCAGCACGTCCAGCTCGCGCGGGGTCAGCGGGTTGCGCGCGGCGCCGATCTCGGCGAAGGCCAGCTCGGCGTCGATGACGCGCTCGCCGCGCGCGACCCGGCGGATGGCGTCCACCAGCTCGGCGGGCGAGGTGTCCTTCAGGACGAAGCCGAGCGCGCCGCCGGTGACGGCGCGGCGCAGGTCGCCCGGCCGCCGCCGCGCGGCCATGATGATGGCCGCGCACTGCGGGGCGGCCGCGTGCAGTAATCCCATGGCGGTGACGCCGTCCACGTCGGCGAGGTCGGTGCCGATCAGCGCCACCTCGGGCAGCGCGCGGCCGGCCTCGCTGAGGCCGCTGCCGCGTTCCACGGTGCCGGCGACGGTGATGTCCGGCTCGTCCTCCAGCAGCGCGACCAGGCCGCTGCGGAACAGGTGCACGCTCTCGGCGATGACAACGCGAATCACGTTCGCCTTCCTGGTGATCAATTCTGCGTCATTTATCAGGGGATGCCGCAGCGAAAGGGGGTGATCTCTGGAAGGCGCACTCCACAGGGCGGGTGAACAGGGTTTTGACGTCTGCATGATGCCGCCTTAACTGGGCTGAGTTGAAGGGGCGATACTCAGAGTGAAGGAATTTCACCTGGACGTCAAACGGGACATAGATCGCATATCAGCAAGCCCGCGCCGGGCCGCCGCGAGCCCGCTGCTTGTCGGACGGCAAGGAGCGCAGGTGGCCGCCCGCCCCGTACGGACATTCCGCCCATCCCGCCATCGGGCCCGGCAAAGGCAGGGCAAAGGCGGCTAGGCCGATATAGGCCAACCCCCGACGATCATGAACTTTCCCAGGTACACGCCGTCGTCGGGCGCTCCGGAGCCGCGCTGGGCGCTTCCTGAAGGCCAGCCGAAAGTCGGCGCCGACCACCTGGTCACCCCGCCTCCGGACGGGCAATTCCGGGCCCCGGCGCCTTTCGATTCCCGCCTCCCGCGACCACGGCCCGCCGCGAATTCCACCCCGCCGCCATGACTTCACCAAAACGGTAGGAAAACTAGAGAACCATCGGGCACGACCGAAGGGAACCATTCACCGTCACGACGCATTCCGTTCGGCGAAAAATTCCACGCGCCGATCATTGACCTCTTTTCAGACATCCACCCCGACCGATTGCGACCGTCCGAACGCCACCGCCCCCGCACCGCACCGCCACCCGCCCCCGATGCGACATAAGCCGCATAAAGTACATTTACCGCCAACCGGTCGGCCCGTTCCCCACCCACCCGCGCCCACCCGGCCGCCCGGCTCTTCATCCGCCCGGCCTTCCGCCGAAGCCGAACTAGTGGTCGGGGGTGTCCAGGGCAACCCGTAGCGCGCGCAGCGCGTGGTAGACGCGGACCTTAACCGTCTCGACCGGGACGCCCAACACGGCGGCGGCCTGGTCCACCGTCCGCTCGCGGAACAACGTCTCGGTGAGGATCTCGCGGTGCGCCGCAGGCAGCGCCCGGAAGGCCCGGACCACCACCGTCCGCTCGCCCGCGGATCGGGGGACGAGGATCCGGGGTACGGGGAGCTCGCTGTTCTTGCCGTGTCGCAGTGCCACGTCACGAACCTCGCACCGGTCCCCGCCCGCCGACAGTCGCTTATGCCGCGTTTAAGGTCGGCTTGAGGGCCGCGGGGCGGGAGGCGGACACGCATGCCTCGCGAATGATTCAATTCCGGCTTATGTGGCCATCGTCACAGAGACCGCTGCCCTGGCGGCGCTGGTACCCCCCGCAGGTGCCGGTCGCGCCGGAGATCCCCGACGTCCCGGTCACCCGGCTGCTCGACGACGCCGCCGAACGTTTCCCCCGCCGCGTCGCGCTGCACTACGCCGGCCGCCGCGTCACCTACGCCCAGCTCCACGAGGCCGCCGACCGGTTCGCCGCCGGGCTGCACCGGCTCGGCGTGCAGCCCGGCGACCGCGTCGCGCTCGTGCTGCCCAACTGCCCGCAACTGTTCGCCGCCTTCTTCGGGACGCTCCGGCGCGGGGCGATCGCGGTCGCCCACAACCCCCTCTACACCGAGGACGAGATGCGCCACCAGCTCGCCGACTGCGGGGCGCGGGTCGCGGTCGTGCTGGATCGTTCCTACGCCACCGTCGCCGCCGCCCGGGGCGGGCTGGAGCACGTGATCGTCACCTCGCTGGCCGACGAGCTGCCCTGGCTCCGCCGCCAGGCGTTGCGGCTGCCCCTGGTGCAGGTCCAGCGGCGGCGCGCCGCCCTGACCGCCGAGGTGCCGGACGATCCCTGGGTCGTGCCGTTCGCCGAGATGCGGCGGCCCTCGCACCGGCGCGTGCGCCAGCACCGGCTGGTCCCCCGCGAGCACCTCGCCGCCATCCAGTACACCGGCGGCACCGAGGGCCGTCCCAAGGGCGCGATGCTCACCCATCGCAACCTGGTCGCCAACGCCTGCCAGCAGCACGCCTGGGACTTCGGGGCGCGCGAGGGCCGCGAGGTCACGCTCGCCGTGCTGCCGATCTTCCACGCGTTCGGGCTCACCAGCAGCCTGGTCGCGCCGGTGATGCGGGCCGGGGCGGTCGTGCTGCTGCCGCGCTTCGACCGCGCGCGGGTGCTGGCCGCGCTGCGCAGGCACCGGCCCACGGTGTTCCCGGGCGTCCCGACGTTGTACGAGCAGGTCCTCGACACCCCGGGCCTGCGTCCCCGCGACCTGGACTCGGTGCGCGTGTTCGTCTCCGGCGCCATGGCCATGCCGCCGTCCACGGCCGAACGCCTGGAGGCGCTCGGCGGCCACCGGCTGATCCAGTGCTACGGCCTCACCGAGGCGTCCCCCGCCGTCACCGCCAACCCGCTGACCGGCGACGCCCGCAACACGACCGTGGGCGTGCCGCTGCCGCTGACCGACGTGGTCGTGGTGGACCGGGACGAGCCCACCCGCGTCCTGCCGCCCGGCGAGGCGGGCGAACTCGTCGTACGGGGCCCGCAGGTGTTCGCCGGGTACTGGAACCAGCCGCTGGCCACCGCGCGGGCGCTGTCCAAGGGATGGTTGCGCACCGCCGACATCGGCGTGATCTCGGCCGACGGGTTCGTCAGCGTCCTCGACCGCTGGGACGACACGATCAAGGTGAGCGGGTTCAGCGTCTTCCCCGGCGAGGTCGAGGAGGTGTTGCGGCGGCACCCGGCGGTGCTGGACTGCGCGGTCGTCGGCGCGCCCGACCGGCGGCGCGGCGAGCGCGTGGTGGCGCACGTGGTGGAGCACCCCGCCTACCCGTTCTCCGCCGACGAGCTGCGCCGCCACTGCGAGCGCTCGCTGACCCACTACAAGGTGCCCGCCGAGTTCCGGCCGCGCGCCGACCTGCCCCGCAACGCGATCGGCAAGGTCGTGCGGCGGCGGTTGCGCGCCGGGGACACCCCGGCCCCCTGACCGCCGGAAGATCCTTAACAAGACTCCGACGCCGTATGTCCGGCATCGGTTGTCGTTCTGGCCGCTTACGGTCCAAGCCGTTCACAAACGCTCAGAGTCATTCATTGTTCGCACAGGTGGAGCCCTCGCCCGGCTCCGCAAGGGGATCGAGCAAAGAGGTGACCATGGGGGTTCGTACTTCGGTTACTGGACAACCGCGACGTTCGGTCGCGGTCGTGACGGCGCTCACGCTGGCGGCCACGCTGCTGGCGGCGGTGGCCTGGCCCGGCAGCGCGGCGGCGGCACTGCCCGCCAACTTCCAGGAGAAGGTGGTCCTCAGCGGCCTGACGATGCCGACCAACGTCGAGTTCTCGCCCGACGGCCGGGTCTTCGTCGCCGAGAAGAGCGGCCTGATCAAAGAGTTCGACTCGCTGACCGACACCACGCCGACGATCTACGCCGACCTGCGGCCCCAGGTGTTCAACAACTGGGACCGGGGCCTGCTCGGCCTGGCGCTGCACCCGAACTTCCCCGCCGACCCGCGCGTGTACGTGATGTACACCTACAACGGCCTCCTCGGCGGCACGTTCCCCAAGTGGCCCTCCCCCGACGGCTCCAACGACCAGTGCCCCGACCCGCCCGGCCCCAACAACGCCGGATGCGTCGTCGCCGGACGGATCTCGGTGTTGTCGCAGGCCACCCCGGCGAGCGGCGCGCTGGCCTCCCGCGCCGCCGCCGGGCCGACCTCCGAGCGGGTGCTGCTGGAGGACTGGTGCCAGCAGTTCCCGAGCCACTCGGTGGGCACGCTGGCGTTCGGCAAGGACGGCATGCTCTACGCGGGCGGCGGTGACGGCGCCAGCTTCCAGTACGCCGACTACGGCCAGAAGGACAACGCCTGCGGCGACCCCGACAAGCCCGCCGGGACGCCCCTGACGGCCCCCACCGCCGAGGGCGGCGCGCTGCGCGCCCAGGACCGCCGCACCCCCGCCGACCCGACCACCCTGGACGGCACGATCGTGCGGCTCGACCCCGAGACCGGCAAGGCCGCCGCGGGCAACCCCACCACCAGCGGCGACGACAACGCCAAGCGCATCGTCGCCTACGGGCTGCGCAACCCCTACCGGTTCACCGTGCGGCCCGGCACCAACGACATCTGGCTCGGCGACGTCGGCTACACCACCTGGGAGGAGATCTCCCGCGTCCCCAACCCGACCGGCGAGGTCCGCAACTTCGGCTGGCCCTGCTACGAGAGCGCCGGGCGCACCCCCGGCTACGACGCCGCCAACGTGAACATCTGCGAGAACCTGTACGCCGCCGGGACCGCCGCGCACATCCTGCCGCGCTACGCCTACAAGCACAGCGACAAGATCGTGGCGGGCGAGGCGTGCGGCACCGGCAGCTCCTCCATCAGCGGCATGTCCTTCTACGCGGGCACCACCTACCCGGCGCAGTACCGGGGCGCGCTGTTCTTCACCGACTACGCGCGCAAGTGCGTGTGGGCGATGAAGCCCGGCACCGACGGGCTGCCGGACAAGACGAAGATCGAGACGTTCGCCACCGCCAGCGGCAGCATCGTCGAACTCCAGGCCGGCCCCAACGGCGACGTGTTCGCCGTGGACATCGCCGGCGGCCGCGTCGTCCGGTACGTCTACAACGGCGTCAACAACCCGCCGGTCGCCGCCATCAAGTCGGACGTGACCAGCGGCCCGGTGCCGCTGACGGTCACGTTCGACGGCACCACCTCCAGCGACGCCGACGGCAACGTGCCGCTCACCTACGCCTGGGACCTGGACGGCGACGGCGCCTACGACGACTCCACCGCCGCCGCGCCCACCTACACCTACGAGACCAAGGGCCGCTACGCCGTGGGCCTCCAGGTGACCGACACGCGCGGCGCGACCGACACCGTCAGCACCGTCATCACCGCCGGGTCCACCCCGCCGGTCGCGCGCATCACCGCGCCGACCGCCGACACCACCTGGAAGGTCGGCGACCGCATCGCGTTCTCGGGCGGCGCGACCGACGCCGAGGACGGCGAGCTGACCGGCACGGCGCTGAACTGGCAGATCATCATGCACCACTGCCCCAGCAACTGCCACACCCACACCATCACCGGGCAGAACGGCGCGACCGGCGACTTCGTCGCGCCCGACCACGAGCACCCGTCGTGGATCGAGCTGAAACTGACCGCCACCGACGCCGACGGGCTCAGCGACACCAAGAGCGTGGAGCTGCACCCCAAGACCAGCACGGTGACGCTGGCCAGCAACCCGCCCGGCGTGCAGCTCACGCTGGGCGAGACCACCAAGGCCGCGCCGTTCACCAGCACGGTCATCACCGGATCGACGGTGTCGGTGTCGGCGCCGACCGCGACGCAGTGGCTCAACAACGGGGCCTACGAGTTCGCGGGCTGGTCCGATGGCGGCGCGTCCGCGCACAACATCACCCCCGGCGGCAACGTCACGCTGACCGCCAACTACCGGGCCAAGACCAACCTCGCCAAGGGCAAGGCGGTCAAGGTGTCCAGCGTCGAGAAGGCCGGGCTGGAGGGCCCCAAGGGCGTGGACGGCAACCTGACGACCCGCTGGAGCAGCGCCCGCTCGGACCCGCAGTGGTTCGAGGTGAACCTGGGCGCGACCATCAAGGTCGGCTACGCGGTGATCCGCTGGGAGGCCGCCTACGGCAAGGACTGGGTGCTCCAGACCTCGACCGGCGGCGGCGTGTGGACCACCGTGCACACGCGCACCAACGGCGACGGGAAGGTGGACGTCGTGCAGTTCACCCCGCGCGACGCCCGCTACGTCCGGGTGTACGGCACCAAGCGCGGCACCACCTGGGGTTACTCCCTCTACGAGATGGAGGTCTTCGACAGGTGATTGACTGTCCCGATGCGTCCGGACACCACCCAGCCTGAGCTGTTCGACCGGCTCGCCGGGATCGGCCGCGACCACGCGGCCGGTCCCGGCGAGCCGAAGCTCCTGTACGACCGGCACGGCGTACTGGTCGTGCGGATCGGCGAGATCGTGGTGAAGGCGCACCAGCCCGACCGCGCGGAAACGGACGGGTCACTGGAGCGCCGCGTGCGGATCGCGCAGGACCTGCCTGAACTGTTCCTGGCACCCCTGGCCCCGCCGCTGCACGTGGCCGGACGGACGGTGACCGTCACCCCGTACGGGGAACCGGCCCGCCCGGACGCCCTGCCGTGGGTCGAGTCCGCGCGCCTGCTGGCGCGGCTGCACCGGTCGCCGGTCCCCGACGGCGCGCCGCCGCTCGGCCGCCCCGAACGCGTCGCCCGCCAGGTGTCGCGCCTGCCCGGCGGTCCGGCCGCCGACGTGGTGCGCCGGGCGTTCGCGACCCTTCCCCCGGCGGCAGAGTTCCCTCACCCCGGCCGCCTGCTGCACGGCGACTGGCACATGGGCCAGATGGTGCGGAACGGGGACGGATGGCGGTTCATCGACATCGAGGACCTGGGGCGCGGCGATCCGGTCTGGGACCTCGCGCGGCCCGCCGCGCTGTTCACGGCGGGCGTGCTGCACCCCGACGACTGGGCCGACTTCCTCACCGCCTACCGCGCCGCCGGAGGTCCCGCCGTCCCGGCGTTCGGCACCCCGTGGACGGTCCTGGACGTCCCGGCGCGAACCCTGGTGATCCAGATCGCCGCCACGTGCGTCATATCCGCACGGGACGCCGACCGACCGCTCGACCCGGCCGAACAGGCCGTGATCGACACCTGCGGCCGGATTTCCCGTGCGGGGGACCCGGCGTGACGTGACGGGGAGCCTGTCCTACATTTAGCCTCTGCCTGGGGATTCTTACCGGAAGGACGACAAAGCGATGCACTGTCCTAAGTGTCGTGGCGTCATGCGGACCTACACCCGCAACGGCGTCCACATCGAGCAATGCGACAACTGCCGGGGGATCTTCCTCGACTACGGCGAGCTGGAGGCGCTGAGCCGCCTGGAGGCCCAGCACGCCCCGGGCTGGGCGGCCCCCGCCCCGCCACCGCCCGCGGCCCCGGTGCAGGTGCACCACCACCACGGCGCGCCGGTGCACCACCACCGCCCGCACCACGGCGGCATGTTCCACATGCTCTTCTCGACGTGACCGGCCCGCCGCGATCCGGACCCCCAACGGGCCCCGGATCGCGGCGGAACGCCCGGCGCGCGCCGGTGCCGCGTCACAGGCGCGGGTCCACCGGCTCCGACTCCAGCGCCAGCACCGCGAACACCGCCTGGTGCACGCGCCACAGCGGCTCGCCGCCCGCCAGCCGCTCCAGCGCCTCCGCGCCGAGCGCGTGCTCGCGCATCGCCAGCGAGCGCTTGCGGCCCAGCGAGCGGCCGCGCAGCCGGTCCAGGTTGGCGGGCTCCAGGTAGTCCGGGCCGTAGATGATCCGCAGGTACTCGCGGCCCCGGCACTTGACGCCCGGCTGCACCTTGCGGTCCGGCGGCGGCGGGCCGAGCGGCTTGACGACCATGCCCTCGCCCCCGGCCCCGGTGTGCTCCTCCCACCACGCCGTCACGGCGGCCTCCGACTCCGGCGAGTCCAGCTCCACCGTCATCGACGCCGTCGGCCTGATCAGCCCCGACACGTCGGCGACGGCCAGCCGCGCCGCGACCGCCATGTGCCAGTCGTGCTCGCGGGCGGCGGCCCAGGACACGCCCTCCCCCGCCAGGATCTGGAACGGGGCCAGCTCGACGCCGTCCAGCCCGTCCACCGGCCAGCAGTAGCGCGCGTAGGCGTCGCGGAACAGCTCGGCGTTGGCGGCGCGGCGGCCCGTCCGGTCGCGCAGCCCGGCCAGGTCCAGGCCCCGCGCGGCGGCCTGCTCCAGCACCCGCGACGCCACCGGCAGCGCGGCGTGCGCGGCGGCCCCCGTCGCGGCGTACTGGGTGCGGATCAGGTCCAGGGCCTTGGCCGACCACGGCAGCAGCTCCGCGTCCAGCGCCAGCCAGCCGGTGTCCAACTCCTCCCACAACCCGGCGGCGGAGATCGCGGCGCGCAGCCGGTCCAGGACGCGCGCGGTCAGCGCCGGGTCGCGGAAGAACGCGCGGCCGGTGCGGGTGTAGAGCGCGCCGGTCGTGCCGTCGTCCACGCCGAAGCGCTTGGCGGCGGTCTCCTCGTCGCGGCACACCACCGCCACCGCGCGCGACCCCATGTGCTTCTCCTGGCAGACCACCCGCGCCAGGCCCGCCGACCGGTACGCCTCCAGCGCCTCGGCGGGGTGCTCCAGGTAGCCGGGCAGCGCGGACGTCGCGGCCGGGGCCATGGTGGGCGGCAGGTAGAGCAGCCAGCGCGGGTCGATCGCGAAGCGGCTCATCACCTCCAGCGCGGCGAGCGCGTTCTCCGAGTGCACGGTGACGCGGCCCATCAGCGCGGTCTCCACGCCGCCGACGTCGAGCACGTCGCCGATCCGCAACACGTCGCTCTCGCGGTGCGCGCCCTCCACCGCCGCCGCCTCGGCGGCCAGCGGCCGGACCGGCTCGTACCAGACCCGCTGCGCCGGGACCGACGCCAGCTCGCGCTCGGGGTAGCGCAGCGCGGTCAGCCTCCCGCCGAACACCACGCCGGTGTCCAGGCAGATCGTGTTGTTGATCCACTCGGCGGCGGGGGTCGGCGTGTGGCCGTAGACGACCGTCGCGCGGCCCCGGTACTCGCGCGCCCACGGGTAGCGGACCGGCAGCCCGTACTCGTCGGTCTCGCCGGTGGTGTCGCCGTACAGCGCGAACGAGCGCACCCGCCCCGACGCGCGGCCGTGGTACTCCTCCTTCAGCCCGGCGTGCGCGACCACCAGGCGGCCGCCGTCCAGCACGTAGTGCGCGAGCAGGCCGTCCATGAACTCCAGCGCCGCCGCGCGGAACCCCTCGTCCTGCCCGGCGAGCTGCTCCAGCGACTCGGCCAGGCCGTGCGCCACGCGCACCTTGCGGCCGCGCATCGCCCGGACGAGCTTGGCCTCGTGGTTGCCCGACACGCACAACGCGTTCCCGGCCGCGACCATGCCCATGACCAGGCGCAACACGCCGGGCGTGTCCGGCCCCCGGTCCACCAGGTCGCCGACGAACACCGCCGTGCGGCCGCCGGGGTGGTTCGCCCCGGCGGCGCGGCCGAGCGCGTCGTGCTCGATCTCGTAGCCTAACCCGCGCAGCAGGTCCTCCAGCTCGGCGCGGCAACCGTGCACGTCGCCGACGATGTCGAACGGGCCGGTCAGCTCGCGCCGGTCGTTCCACGCCTTCTCGTACACGACCGTGGCGGCGTCGATCTCCTCGACGCCGTCCAGCGTGTACACCCGCTTGAACTCGCGCGACAACCCGCGCCGACCGCGCCGCAGCTCCGCGAGCTGCCGGGGGATCACGTGGTCGGGCAGGTCGCGGTCGGGCCGGGCGGCGGTGCGCTCGGCGGCGACCTGCTTCGGCACCTCCAGCACGATCGCGACCGACAACACGTCGTGCTCCTTGGCGATCGCGATCAGCGACTGGCGGGCCTTGACCTGCACGTTGGTGGCGTCCACGACCGTCAGCAGGCCGCGCCGCAGCCGCTTGCGCACGATGTAGTGCAGCAGGTCGAACGCGTCGCCGGTGGCCGACTGGTCGTTCTCGTCGTCGGCGACCACCGCGCGGCAGAAGTCGGACGACACGACCTGGCTCGGCTTGAAGTGTTTGCGCGCGAAGTGCGACTTGCCCGACCCGGACACGCCGACCAGCACGACCAGCCCCATCTCGGGCAACCTCAGGACCTGGCTCATCGGGTGAAAACCCCCATCTGCGTCGGCGGGCCGACCTCGGGATCGTCGTCGCCGACCGGCAGGTAGCGGACGGTGTAGCCGTGGGCGGCGGCCACGCGGTCGGCCCAGGCGCGGAACTCCGTGCGCGTCCACTCGAAGCGGTGGTCGGGGTGGCGCATCGCACCCGGGGCCAGGCCCTCGTAGCGGACGTTGTGCTCGGCGTTGGGGGTGGTGACCACCACCACGCGCGGGTGCGCGTCGCCGAACACCACGTTTTCGAGCGCGGTCAGGCGCGGCGGGTCCACGTGCTCGACGACCTCCATCAGCACGGCGGCGTCGTGGTCGTGGAAGCGCGGGTCGGCGTAGGTCAGCGCGCCCTGGAAGACCTCCAGGCGCTCGGCGTCTCCGCGCGGCTGCACGTCGCGGCGCAGGCGGCGCTCCGCCATCTCGACGGCGCGGTGCGACACGTCCACACCGGTGATCCGGGTGAAGGAGTCGTCGCGCACCATGCGACCCAGCAGCTTGCCAGAGCCGCAACCGAGGTCGATGACGCGGCGCGCGTCCTCCTCGCGCAGCACCGCGAGGACGGCCTCGGCGCGGCGCTCGGCCAGCGGCACCGGCGGCGCGGCGTCGGTCTCAGCGGTGGCCTCCTCTTTGGCGGGCGGCTCCTCCTCCACCTCGACCGGGTCCAGGGCGTCCTCGGGCAGGCCGTCGGCGTCGGCGAGGCGGCTCAGCGCGGTCCGCACCAGGAAGCGGCGGTCGGCCAGGTAGCGGCGGACGATCGCGGTGCGGTGCGGGTGCTCGGCCAGCCAGCCCTCGCCCGAGCGCAGCAGCTTGTCGACCTCGTCGGGCGCCAGCCAGTAGTGCTTGGCGTCGTCCAGCGCCGGGATCAGGACGTAGAGCTGGTTGAGGGCGTCGGCCAGCCGCATCTCCCCGGTGAGGGTGAGCGTGACGTAGCGGGAGTCGCCCCAGCCGGGGAACCGCTCGTCCAGCGGCACGGGTGCGGCCGCGACCCGCCAGCCGAGCGGCGCGAAGAACCGTTCGGCCCCGGCGACGCCGCCGGGGCACGGCAGCGCGGGCAGCGTGATCTCCAGCGGGATCGGCGCGGCCGCCAGCTCCGGCCGGGCCTCGCAGCGGCCGCGCATCGCGGTGCGGAACACCCCGGCCATCGCCGAGGCCAGCAACGACGAGGCGGCGTAGGGCCGGTCGTTGACGTACTGGCCCAGCGAGAAGTCGGGCGTGCGCCTGGCGCGCGTGCGCACGAGGCCGACGGGGTCGACCTCCAGCAGCAGCGCGGCGGTGCAGCGGGCCTCGCCCGCCTCGGGATAGAAGACGTGCGCCGTGCCGGCCGCCTGGTCGAACCGCTGCACGCGGTCAGGGTGCTTGTGCAGCAGGAAGCCCAGGTCGGTGGCGGGCGTCAGGGTGGTCGTGATGGTCAGGAGCACCCGTCAAGTGTTACCGGACGCCGCGCCCGTCCCCCACTTGTTTTCTCACGGCACCACGGGGCCGCTGAGGAAACGTCCGCGCTGGTCGTAGGGCCAGCCGTTGATCCGGCAGCCCTTCAGCCCGAAGATCTGCTGCTGCATCACCGGCGCGGGGCGGCCCGCCCCCGGGCAGGTCATGTGCTTGACGCCGAGCCGGTGCCCGACCTCGTGGTTGATCACCAGCGCGTGGTACAGGTCGGACTGGCCCCGGTAGTAGGTGGTCAGCAGCAGCCAGCGCTTGAGGTTGACCACGACCTGCTTGCCCGCGCTGCAGTTGACCTTGCCCTCGGTGGTCAGCCCGTACGCGCCGCACAACTTGTCGGTGGTGCCCGGGGAGGCGAGCTTCACCACGAAGTCGTAGGGGCCGGAGGCGACCCGCTGGAACGCCCACTTGCCGCCCGCCGTCCAGCCGCGCGGGTCGGCGAGCACGCGGTCGACCGCCAGCGTGAACTGCACCGAGCTCTGCCTGAGGCCGCCCTCGACCTGCACCATGTAGCGCAGCGGCTTGCCCCGGCCGTAGACGCGCTTGCCGGGGATCGGACGCGAGAACGTTCCAGTGCCCCGGGTGGGGATGTAGACGGACTTCCGGGGCGGGACCACCGCCGGTTCGGAGGGCAGCTTGTCGGCGTGCCCGGACGGCCGCGCCTCCGGGGCCTCGGCGGGGACCTCCTGGTCGGCGGGCGTCTTGGCGTCGAGCGTGGCCCACGCCACGAACCCGCCCGCGCCGACCGCCACGACCACGGCCACCGCGACCACGCTGAAGATCACCTGCCGGGCGCGCTCCCGGCGCGCGCCCTCGAAGGCACGTTCGAGGTCGCCGCTGATGCCGTGCTCGGCGCCGACGCTGAACGCGTCCTCGACGACGGGACGGTCCTGCGGATAGCCGCCGCCCTCGTAGGGGCCGGGCTCGTAGCCGCCTTCGTAACCGCCTTCGTGGCCGCCGAACTCGGGCCCGCCGAACTCGTGGCCGCCCGGAGGCCGGCCGCCCGGTCCCTGGTTGCCAGGCCCGTGACCGCCGGGCCCCTGCCCGCCCGGCCCCTGCCCGCCGGGCCCCTGCCCGCCGGGACCGTAGCCGCCCGGTCCGTAACCGCCTGGTCCGTAGCCCCCGAGGGCCTGACCACCGCCCTGGCGCCCGCCGGGGCCCCGGGCCCCGGCGTCGGGTCCGTCGGCCGCGTGGCCGCCGGTGTCATGACCGGACGGCCGACGGCCGCCGGGCCGGTGGTCGGCCGGGTCGCGGGGAGGCGGGGCGCCCTGGGGGCCCGAAGAGGCCCTGCGGCGCCCGGCGCGGGGTCGTTGGGGCTGCATCGCGCACGCCAGCATGCCAGAAATCCTCGCCTTTATGATCAATACGGCGCATCAGGGCCGGGGACGGTGGCGTTCCATCCCCTTTCCAGGTGGATTCCGAGCGTCCGCCGACCGTGTTGCGGACAGCCCCCGAACGGCCGCCGGACGTCCGCTAATCCGTGCCGGGCGGGATCGCGTGCGAGGCGATGCCGCGCACCAGGACGTCCAGGCCGAACGCGAAGCGCTCCTCCCCGGTGCCCGAGGTCAGCTCGTCCGCCATCGCGATGATGTTGGGGAACCGGTCGGGCGGGAGCTTGCCGAAGTACTCGCGGACCTCCCCGATGCGCTGCGCGAAGTGCTCCTGCACGTCACCCTCCCCGACCCGGGCCTGGTAGGCGGTCTCCTCGATGGCGCTGGAGCTCACGAGCATGCCGAGCGCGTCCACCGCCAGGGCCGCGATGCGCGGCGGCACCCCGCCCGCGCGCATGGCGCCGAGCTGGGCGTCGGCGATCCGCAACAGGCCGGCGCCGGTGGGGATCAGGCCGAGATGGGCGCGCGCGATGTCGCGGTGCGCGGTCCACACCCGGCGGCCGGCGTGGGCGATCTCCTTGAGCTGCTCCTGCCAGCGCGCCGGGTCGGGCCGCTCGGGCAGCTCGACCTCCCCGGCGACGCGGTCGAGCATCAGCTCCACCAGCTCGTCCTTGCCGGAGACGTGCGCGTAGAGCGAGGCCGGGCCGGTGTCCAGCTCCTGGGCGACGCGGCGCATGCTGACCGCGTCCAGCCCCTCGGCGTCCAGGACGCCCAGCGCGGTGGTGACGATCAGGTCGGCGGTGAGCCGGCGGCGCGGCGGCGCGCCGCGGCGGGGACGGCGGCCCGGCGGGGTCGGCATCGGCGCGTCGGCACCGGTCACGGCGGCCCTCCTGAGGATCACGTTGCGAGCACGAACATCGTACTTGACACGAACACTGTTCTTCTTTAGAACTATGTTCGCCATAACGAACACTGTTCTTCCCGCATCCCCCCGGAGGCCCCGAATGAGCACGACCCCCTACCGATGGCGCTGGCCGGCGCTGGCGGTGATCCTCGCCGGCGAGGTCATGGACATGCTGGACACCGTCATCACCAACATCGCCGCGCCCACCATCCGCGCCGACCTCGGCGGCTCCCCCGCGACCGTGCAGTGGCTGGCGGCCGGGTACACCCTGGCCATGGCGGTCGGCCTGGTCACCGGCGGCCGGCTGGGCGACCTGTACGGGCGCCGCCGCATGTTCCTGGTCGGGGTGGCCGGGTTCACGCTGGCCTCGCTGCTGTGCGGGATCGCGTTCTCGCCCGGGACGCTGGTCGGCGCCCGGCTGCTCCAGGGCCTGTTCGGCGCGCTGATGTTGCCGCAGGGCCTCGGCATGATCAAGCAGATGTTCCCGCCCGCGCGGTTGGGAGCGGCGTTCGGGCTGTTCGGTCCGGTGCTGGGCCTGTCGTCGGTCGGCGGGCCGACGCTGGCCGGGGTGCTGGTGGACGCCGACCTGTTCGGCACCGGCTGGCGGATGATCTTCCTGATCAACCTGCCGCTGGGCCTGGCGGCGCTGCTGGCCGGCTGGCGGTTCCTGCCCGCCGGGCGGGAGGAGGGCGCGGCCCGGCTCGACCTGGGCGGCGCGCTGCTGGTGTCGGCCGGCGCGGGCCTGCTGGTCTACCCGCTGGTGCAGGGGCGCGAGCTCGGCTGGCCGTGGTGGACCTTCGCCATGATGGCCGCCGCCGTCGCGGTGTTCGCGGCGTTCGGCGTCCACCAGGTGCGGCGGCGGCGCGCGGGCGGCGACCCGCTGGTCGTGCCGAGCCTGTTCGGCAAGCGCGCCTTCACCGGCGGGCTGGTGCTGAGCCTGGCGTTCTTCGCCGCCGTCGCGGGCTTCGGCCTGGTGTTCTCGCTCTACCTCCAGACGGGCCTCGGCTACTCCCCCGTCAAGGCGGGCCTGGCGCAGATCCCGTGGTCGGCGGGGATCATCGCCGGGTTCGGCCTGGCGCAGGCGGGGCGGCGGCTCGGCCGGGGCCTGCTGCACGTCGGGCTGGTCGTCATGACCGCCGGGACGGGCGTGACGCTGGCCGTCCTCCAGCTGGCCGGGACCGGCGTCGGGCCCTGGCGGCTCGCCCCGGGGCTGGTCGTGCTGGGGATCGGCATGGGCATGGCGATGGCCCCGCTCTTCGACATCGTGCTGGGCGGCGTCGAACTCGCCGAGACCGGCTCGGCGGGCGGCACGCTCACCGCCGTGCAGCAGCTCGGCGGCGCGCTCGGCGCGGCGGTGCTGGGCACGGTGTTCTTCGCGCGGGCCGGTGACGCGGCCGGGCCCGGAGCGGCGGGGACGATGCTGGAGACCGCGATGCGGGCCACGTTGTGGGTCGAGATCGCGCTGTTCGCGCTGGCGTTCGCGCTGGTGTTCCTGCTGCCCCGGCACGCCCGCCCGGAGCAGGACGCCGAGACCGGCGCCGGGGTGCCCGTCGCGGTGTGACGGGCACCCCGGCAACGGCGGGCGGGCACGGGGCTGCGCGCCCCGTGCCCGTCCGTCGTCACAACTTGGACTGGACCTCGGCGGCCAGCAGCTCCAGGTGGCCCAGGTCGTGCAGGTCCAGGACCTGGAGGTAGAGGCAGTCCGCGCCCAGCTCGGCGAACTTGCCGATCTTGTCCACCAGCTCGGCGGGCGTGCCGGCCAGGCCGTTCTCGCGCAGCTCGGCCACGTCGCGGCCGATGGCGTCGGCGCGGCGCTTGATCTCGGCCTCGTCGCGGCCGCAGCACACCACCTGGGCGGCGGAGTAGGCCATCGGCCGGGTGCGGTCCTGGGCCTCGCAGGCGGCGCGGACGCGGCCGAACGCGACGGCGGTGTCGTCCGGCTTGTGGAACGGCACGTTGTACTCGTCGGCGTAGGTGGCCGCCAGGCGCGGCGTGCGCTTGGCCCCGAAGCCGCCGATGAGCACCGGCGGGCCCTCGGGGCGGGCGGGCTTGGGCAGCGCCGGGGAGTCCTTCAGCGTGTAGTGCGCGCCGTCGAAGTCGAAGGTCTCGCCCTGCGGGGTGCGCCACAGCCCGGTGATGATCTGGAGCTGCTCCTCCAGCCGCTCGAACCGCTCGTTCAGGCTCGGGAACGGGATGCCGTAGGCGGTGTGCTCCTGCTCGAACCAGCCGGTGCCGACGCCGAAGTCGACCCGGCCGCCGCTCATCCGGTCCACCTGCGCGACCGAGATCGCGAGCGGGCCGGGCAGCCGGAAGGTCGCCGCGGTCATCAGGGTGCCCAGCCGGATGCGGCTGGTCTCGCGGGCGAGCCCGGCGAGGGTGATCCAGGCGTCGGTGGGGCCGGGCTCGCCGGACACCTCGCCCATCTTCAGGTAGTGGTCGGAGCGGTAGAAGGCGTCGAAGTCCAGGTCCTCGGTGGCCTTCGCGACCGCCAGAAGGGTCTCGTAGCCGGCCCCCTGCTGGGGCTCGGTGAAGATGCGGAGTCGCATGGCCCCATCCTGCTACCTACCGCGAGGCGGGGGCGACGCGGGGCCCGGACGCCGCTTCCGTTCTCCGGGCCCCGCGTCGCGGATCGGTCAGTCCTGCGGCCTGCGGCGCGCCCGCGCAAGCCGGGACAGGATGAGGCCGCCGCCCACCAGGGCGAGCGACGCGTCGACCATGGCGCTGCTCTCGACGCCGGTACGTGGCAGCTCGCGCAACTGTTGTCCCGGCACGGCCGGGGCGGTCACGGCGGGCCGTTCGGCGGGCTTGCGGGGGCGCAGGGCGGGCGCGGCGGCGGCACGCGCCGTGCGGACCTTCCGCATCCGGTGCGCGGCCGGGGCGACGGCCGCCGGGCGGGCGATCCGGGTGCGGACGCTGGCCCGGTTGTTGGCGGTGTTGACCTCGTAGGTCTTGGTGGTCGCCGCCGAGGGGGCGAGGACGGCCGTGCCGGGCTTGTTCTTGGGCATGACGCGGGTGTGGATGGTCTTGCTCTTCCCCGCCGGGAGCGAGCCGACCTCGCACAGGTACACGCTGGACTTGTACGGGCTCTTGGCGTCGGACGTCTCCGTGCGGGTGCAGGCGCTGTCGTTCTCCAGGACCTCGGCGGGCACCGAGGAGGTGACCACCACCTCCTCGGCGACGCCCGGACCGGTGTTGCGCACGGTCGTGGTGTAGGAGACGACCTCGCCGGGACGGACGGTGCCCGGCCCCTTCTTGGCCAGCGACACGTCGGCCACGTCGGCGACGATGGACGCCGGGAACTCCTCGGTCGTCTGCGTCCGGCCCGACGTCACCACCGCCGTGCTCGTCACGTGCTCGCGCGGCTTCGCGCTGGTCGCCACCTTGGCGGTGAACACGCCCGCGACGGTCTCGCCGGACCCGACCTCGCCGAGCTGGCAGACCGCCCGGCCGCCCTTGCCGGAACCCGCGCTGGAGAAGGAGCAGTTCTGGGAGCCGGAGACGAACTCCAGCGACTCGGGCAGGGTCGTGGTGAACACCGTGGGCCCCGCGTCCAGCGGGCCCTTGCCCGTCACGGCGAACGGCCAGTTGTAGGTGCGGCCGGGCACCAGCGGCACGCCGGGCGCGGCGGTGTGGACGTCGAACGTGCCGGGCTTGGCGCGGGCGGCGGTCGCGAGCTGCTGCCGCTGCTTGCGGTGGTGCCGGTGCTTGTGGACCCGGTGCTTGACGGTCGTGGTGACCGTTGCGGCCGCCCGCCGCTCGCGCGGCTGCGCCTGCACCGGCCCGTCGGCCGCCGCCGTCCCCGCGACGCCGGGCAACGGGACCAGCCCGAGCAGCGGGGCCGCGGTCACCACGGCCAGGCCGACGACGGCGCGGCCCTTCCCTCTCCGGAGCATGATGGTCCCCCTGACCTGGCCGGACAGCTTGATCGACTCCGTTTCTAGCCCGGTCCCGATGATCTACCTAGCGCTGTGTCGGCGTGTCGTCACCGGGGGTGCCGTCAACCTTCGGTCAAGCCGCCGGAACGCCCCGCCCCGCTGGCCGCGAAGGTCAGAGATAGGGCGCTTTTGCCAATATTTGTCGCGGAAGGCGCGGGCGGAACGGTTGAATCGGCGGGACCCGTCCGCGACCCGTGGAGCTGACCGACATGGCCGTGTTCGGCGTGGACTACGCCTGGGGACGTCCCGGCCCGGCCGCGCTCAAGCGCGCCGGAGTCAAGTTCGTCTGCCGCTACCTCTCCCACGACACCACCGGCAAGAACCTGACCAGGGCCGAGGCCGAGCAGCTGTCGGACGCCGGGCTGTGGCTGGTGGTGGTGTGGGAGACGACCGCCAGCCGCGCGCTGTCGGGCCGGGCGGGCGGCGTCGCCGACGCGCGCGACGCCGACCGGCAGGCCCGCGCGCTCGGGATGCCGTCCGGGCGGCCCGTCTACTTCGCCGTCGACTTCGACGCCACGTCCGGGCAGCAGGCCGCCATCAGCGCCTACCTGGACGGCGCGGCCAGCGTGATCGGCCGGGCGCGCGTCGGGCTGTACGGCGGGTACGGGCCGGTGAAGCGCGCGCTGGACGCGGGCAAGGCCGCCTGGGCGTGGCAGACCTACGCGTGGTCGGGCGGCCGCTGGGACCAGCGCGCCCAGTTGCAGCAGTACTCCAACGACCACGTCATCAACGGCGTGGGCGTGGACTACGACCGCGCCGTCGCGGCCGACTACGGGCAGTGGCGCGTGGGCGTCGCGCCGGGAGGAGACGAGGACGTGCCCGACTACGTCTCGGTGGGGGCCACCGCCGAACAGCCGCTGCCGCCGGGGGTGTGGACCACCGTCACCTGGGACGTCGAGTACGCCGACGCGACCGGCCAGCATCCCGACCGGGGCGGCGCGGACGTGCTGGGCGGCCCGGCGCACTACTCGCTGACGGCGTCGGTGCGGCTGCGCGGCGTCCCGGCGGGCACGCGCGTGCAGGCCCGCGCGATCGAGGCCGACCCCGCCGACGCGGCGAAGTTCGACACCGGGGCGGTGCAGGACTTCGCGTCGGCGGGCGAGGAGACGAACGTGCTGTACGGGGTGGCGGCCGACAACGTCGGTAAGGACCGGCGGGTGCGTTTCCAGGTCGTGCAGCACGGCACGGCTCCGGCGCGCATCGCGGGCGGCACGGCCAAGCTGCTCTTCTGGCGGAGTTGAGGCGCGGCGTCAGATATCGTCGTCGCGCTCGGCGACGACGCGGGCGGCATTGTGCACGACGCGCGTCTGCGTCTCGATGTGCTCCAGGATGCGGCGCTGCCGTTCGCGCAGGTCACGGAAGGCCCAGACGGCCGCCAGCGCGGCCCCGGCCAGCGCCGCGGCGAGCGCGGCGCGCACCGCCGGGGCGGGGGCGAGGACGGCGACCGCGGCGGCCCCCGCGCAGGCCGCCGCGGTGCCGAGCGCCCACCGGACACGGGCCGCGCGTGCGCGCATCGCTGACACTCCTTCGCCCCGGGGAGCGGAGCTCCTGACCTGGTCCGGCCACCCCAGTCTGCGCCTCTGTCAAGGCCGCAACAACCGGTCAGATCTGGAAATCTTTTCAGATTGCGAGAATCCCAACCCCTTGTGAGAATTCCCTTTCCGGGTGAGAATCTCAGCGCCCGTCCGGTTCCCCGTACAGCGCACGCAGAAAGGCCAGCGCCATGCGCCGCTTGTCGCCGGCGTCGGTGCGCAGGTCGGCGAAGTAGGCGTTCAGCTCCTCCAGCTCGCGCAGCGCCTCGCCCAGCGGGGCCGCGCCCGCCGGCTCCCGGCCCTCGCCCACCCGCACCAGATCGCCCGCGCGCCATTGCAGGGCCGCCTCGACCGCGGCGCGGGTGCGCGCCTGCGGCCAGCGCTCGCCGGTCTCCAGGTTGTAGATCGTCTTGACCGTCACCCCGGCGCGCTCGGCCAGCCGCTCCTGGGTGAGGCCGAGCGAGCCGCGCCGCGCCACCACGTACTTGGCGACCCGCTCCCGGTCCAGCTCTCCGGCCATGTGCTCAGCATGACGGAAACATTAAGGAACATCCAGTAACCGCCAGTTGAATATTTCCTACGAGCCGGTTTCCGGTTATTACCAGACAGTCCTTGTTTTCTTACCGGTAGGTTCCTACGCTGGACCGCGGGGCACCGATCCCCGGGCCCCGACACGAAGGGGCGGAACCGTGATTGAGGAAGGACCGATCACCGTCGAGCTGGCCCTGGCCGAACTGCGCCGCGGCGTCGACGTCCGGCTGGCGAACCTGGAGGGCCAGCTCGCGCTGCTGTTCCAGCGCAACGAACTGCACGAACGCCAGATGGCCGACCAGACGCGCCTGGTCGCCGAGCTGGAGGACCGGCTCAGCGCCAGCGAGCGCGAGCAGGTGACCCGCGGCCACCTGGACAACCGTTTCCGGCACACCGTCTCGCTGCTGTCGATGCTGGCCGCCGCCGCGTCGGTGGCGGTCGCCCTGTTCGCCACCGTCCTGGGGCCCTGACCCCGGTCCGGTACGGACCGGTTTGGCCGAGATCGGCAGCACAGGTTTGACGATCTCCACGGTCGAGCATGGAGTCGGGCAGGCGGCACCGCGGCCCGTTGCCGCGTGCCTCCTGCCCCCTCAGCGCAGCGCCGCGCTCGGATCTCGTTCGGGGAGCTGATCAGCGTGGCCATCGACGGCGGGCCGGGCGGCCCCGCGGCCGGAACGGCGGCCGAGTGGCCGCTGGACCTCGACGTGGGCGCCCTTCTGGAGAGCGGCTGGCGGCCCACGCCGTTCCGGCAGTTCATCCTGAAGGTGCACAGCCGCTGCAACCTGGCCTGCGACTACTGCTACATGTACGAGATGGCCGACCAGGGCTGGCGGCGGCAGCCCCGGCGCATGTCCCGGCCGATCGTGGAGCGGGCCGCGCGGCGCGTCGCCGAGCACGTCCGCGCGCACGGCCTGACCGGGATCGACGTCATCCTGCACGGCGGCGAACCGCTGCTGGCGGGCGTCGAGCACCTGCGCCACACGTTGACGACCCTGCGCGCCGAACTGCCCGCCGACGTCGCCTGCCGTACCCGGGTGCAGACCAACGGCACGCTGCTCGGCCCGGCCTTCCTGCGCCTGTTCGAGGAGTTCGACGTGCAGGTCGGCGTCAGCCTCGACGGCGACGCCACGGGGCACGACCGGCACCGGCGGCACGCCGACGACCGGGGCAGCCACGCCGAGGTGCGGGCCGGACTGCAACGGTTGACCGAGCCGCGCTACCGCCACCTGTTCGACGGTCTGCTGTGCACCATCGACCTGCGCAACGACCCGATCGCCACCTACGAAGCGCTGCTGGAGTCCGGGCCGCCCACCGTCGACTTCCACCTGCCCTATGGCTCCTGGGACGAACCGCCCCCGGGCCGCGTGCCCGGCGACCCGGCCGCACCCTACGGCGAGTGGCTGGTGGCGGTGTTCGACCGCTGGTACGGCGCGCCGGTCCAGGAGACGCGGGTGCGCCTGTTCGGCGAGATCATGCGGCTGGTGCTGGGCCGCCCGTCGCGGACCGAGGCGGTAGGGCTGTCGCCCGCCGCGATGGTGGTCGTGGAGACCAACGGGGCGCTGGAGCAGGTGGACACGCTCAAGTCCGCCTACGAGGGGGCCTCCGCGACCCCGCTGCACGTGCTGCGCGACCCGTTCGACGCCGCGCTGCTGCTGCCGCCGGTGGCGGCCCGCCAGATCGGCGACCGCGCGCTGGCCGACCAGTGCAAAACCTGCACGGTCGGCCGGATCTGCGGCGGCGGCCACTACCCGAGCCGCTACCGGGCGGGCAGCGGCTTCCGCAACCCCTCGGTGTTCTGCCCGGACCTGTTCCGGCTCATCACCCACATCCGCCAGGTGGTGGCCCGGGACGTCGTCGCGATGCGGAAAGGCGGGCGATGAGCCTGAGACGGCACACCCTTTCGGACAAGCTGTTCTTCGAACTGGCGGCGGGAGGAGGCGGGCCCGCCGCCGCCGAGTTCCTGCGGGCCGCGCAGTACAGCAAGCACCTGCTGCTGATCCGCGGCGTGCGCGACGCCGCCGCTGGCCATCCGGAGGCGGCGCGGACGGCCGAGGCGTTCGAGCTACTGGCGCGCATCCAGCAAGCCGACGGCCGCGCCGTAGACGCAGTGCTGCGCCATCCAACCGTCGGAGTGTGGGCACGCCGCACCGTGCTGGCGCTGGAGGGAAAACGCACCGCCCCCGCCCGCCCAGAAGGATTAACAGCGCTAGCAGCGGCAGCCGCAATCCGCGCCGGATTCCCCACCGAAACCGAAATCCCAGCCTACGACGGCATAGTGCGCCTGCCGTCCCTGGGCCGAGCCGTCTTCAACACAACCGCCGACCGCGCACTAATACGCACCGGCCCCGAACCAGCGACCGTGACGCTAGGCGAAACCACAGTCGCCCTCCCCGCGAACCCCCACCAGGACGCCCCCGGCTGGGAGGGCCTGCGCCGACTCATCGCCGAACACCAGGGCCGCCGCATCGACCTGCTCCTCGACGACCAGGACCCCGACCGGATGCCCGGCTCCCCCGTCATCGCCCACCGCCTCTCCCCCGCCGAGGTCGCGCGCTGGCAGGAGCACCTGCACGCCGCGTGGGAGATGCTCGTCCGCCAGCACTGGACCATCGCCGAAGAAACGGCCGGAACGTTGCGGACGCTGACCCCGCTGCCCGCGCCGCGCGGCGGCCAGACCAGCGCGACCGCCCCGCACTGCTTCGGCGGCATCGGCCTGTCGGAGCCACCCAACCCGCACTCGATGGCCGTGACGTTCGCGCACGAGGTGCAGCACACGAAACTGACCGCCCTGCTGGACCTGGAGCGCCTGACCAACCCCGACGACGGCACGCGCTACTACGCCCCTTGGCGCGACGACCCGCGCCCGGCCGCCGGACTGCTGCAAGGCGTGTACGCGCACCTGGGCATCGCGGGCTTCTGGCGGCGGCAGCGACAGCACGAGAGCGGCGATCAGGCAACGCGGGCGCACACGTCGTTCGCCCGCTGGCGCGACGCCGCCGCCGGAGGCGCCCGCACGCTGCTGGAAAGCGCCGCGCTGACCCCGCCGGGCGAACGCTTCGTCCTCGAACTGACCCGCACCCTGGACGACTGGCGCACCGAACCGGTCCCACACGAGGCCGCCGCACAGGCCGCCGCCCAGAACGCCCAACACCGAACAGACTGGCAACACCGCAACGGCCCGGTGCGGTAGCCGGGCTCAGATCGGGGAGGGGTCGAAGTCGGCGTCCAGGTGCCTGCCTTCGAGGAACACCTGGGCGTCGCGGTGGGACAGGCCCAGCGTGGCCGTGTAGAGCGCCTCGGTCTCGGCGCGCAGTTCCGCCGCCTCCTTGGCCTCGCCGACGCGGGGCAGCTCGGCCGACAGGTTGGCCGCGCACGCCAGCGTCATCGGGTGCCGATCGCCCAGCGCCTCGCGCAGCCGCCGCAGCGTGCCGCGTCCGAGCGCGACCGCGTCCTCGACCTCGCCCAGTTCCGCGAGGTCGCTGGCCAGGTTGGTGGCGACCGCCAGCGAGTAGTGGTGGTCGCGGGTGAGCTTCTTCTCCAGCCCCTTCAGCGCCTCCTCGTTCTGGACGCGGGCCTTGGCGACGTCGCCCTGCACCCGGTACAGGATCGCCACGTTGCCCGCGCAGCCGTACTGGTAGGGGTGGTCGGGGCCGTAGATGCGGGGGTAGCGGTGCAGGGTGTCGCTGGCGAGCTTGAACGCCTCGTCGATCTCGCCCATGGAGCGCAGCACGTTGGACAGGCAGATCGCGGCGGCGAGGGTGTCGGGGTTGTCGAGCCCGAACAGCCGGACGCAGCGCGCGTGCACGTCCAGCGCCAGCTCGTGCGCCTCCTCGTACTCGCCCGACCGCAGCCGCGCGATGGCGAGGTCCTTGGCGGTGCGCAGCGTCCAGGGGTGCTCGACGCCGAGCTGCTCGACGCTGTAGGCGTGCGCGTCGTCGCCGATGTCGCAGGCGTCGGAGTAGTCGCCGCACAGGCGCACCACGCGGGCGAGGCCACTCCAGAACGCCATGGTGGTGATCTTGTTGTGGTCCAGGCCGAGCAGCTGGAGCTGCTTGAACGCGCGTTCGTGGAGGCGGCGCGAGGTGCGGTAGTCGCTGATGAAGCCGTGGTCGAGCGCCAGGCCGTTCACCACGCGCAACGTTCGGATGTGCTCTGCGCCCAGCAGCGCTTCGTGCATCCGCAACGTCTCCTCGTCGTACCCGAGCGCCTGGGCGAACTCCCCGTGGGCACGCAGGTCGGCGCCGATGCTGTTACGCAGGACCAGCACCTCGTCCTGGTCGGGCTCCGGCAGCCGGGACATCGTGTCCAGCGTCTTCCGGTCGAGTTCGTAGGCGTCGCCGTACCGGCCCATCTCGCGCAGCAGGTTGGCGCTCAGGCGCTGCACCTTGAGGACGTCGACGCTCTCGCCGCCGGAGTCGGCCGCCCACCGCTCGCTCAGGAGCTGCGCGTACCGGCGGGTCGAGCGGTAGTTGCCGGAGGCGAACAGGTACTCCAGCGTGCGCAGCGCGAAGGCCCGCACGTCGGCCCGCCGGTTGTGGTGCACCTCGCCGGGGATCACGTGCGCCAGCAGCTCGCTGTAGCGCACCCAGGTCTCGGGGTCGGGGGGCGACTCCGGCGCGGCGGCCGCGAGCAGCGTGTGCACCTCCTCACGGATCCGCGCGCGGGTCGGATCGTCGAGCGCCTCGCGCAGCAGCGCCTGGATCAGCCGGTGGACCTGGACGGTGCGGCTGCCCTTGTCGATGCGCACCAGCGCGTACCGGCCCAGGCGGCTGAGGGCCGCGCTGAGCCGGATCGGGTCGGACAACAACTGCGCCATCTCGGGCCGCACGTGCTCGTCGGCGGTGGGAGCGAACACGTCGCGCGGGATCGGCTCGGGACCGAAGAAGGCGCACGAGCGCAGCAGCTCGATCGCCTCGGGCATGTGGGCCTGCAACGTGGCGACCGACAGGTCCCAGGCCGCGGTCATGGAGCGGGGGTACTCGGTCGGCCGGCCCTCGTCCAGGATCTGCCGGGTGCGCTCCGACAGCAGCCGCAGGTACTCCTCCACCGACATGCCGGTCTCGGCCTGGAGCGCGCCGGCCTGCTCCAGCGCCAGCGGCAGGTCGCCCAGCGCCTCGGCCAGGCGGTCGGCGTCCTGCTCGCCGATGGTCTGGCGGACCCGCTTGCGGAGGAACTCCACGCTCTCGGCGCGCGGGAACACGTCCACCTGGACGGTCTCGACCACGCCCTCCCAGCGGTGGTTGCGCGAGGTGATCAGCACGTGCCCGGGGCCGCGCGGCAGGATGTCGTTGATGTCCTCGGGCTCGTCGGCGTTGTCGAAGATCAGCAGCCAGCGCCGGTAGGGGTCGCCCCGGCGCAGGGCGTCCAGCACGTTCTCGGCCGCCTCCTCGATGCCGGTCATCGCCGGGCTCGGCAGTCCCAGGCGCGGCGCGAGCTGCGCCAGCGTGGACTGCACCAGGGCGGGCTGGTCGGCGGGGATCCACCAGACCAGGTCGTACTCGCCCCGGTAGCGGTGGGCGTACTCCACCGCCATCTGCGTCTTGCCGACGCCGCCCAGGCCGTGCAGCGCGTGCGGGGTGTGCGAGACCACGGCGGTGGGCCGGTCGGCGACGCCGCCGCGCAGGCTGGCCAGCAGGTCCACGCGGCCGGTGAAGTTCTTGTTGCGCGGTGGCACCCGGCCCCAGACCTGGGGGATGTGCTGCGCCGACGAACCCATGCCGCCCGATACCGAATCCGTCACGCGCTCCGCCTCCGCGTTCGCCCGATGTTCGCCCGATCCGCGGCAGGCCGCGCCGGTCCGGGACGCGCCTCAGCACCCGGCGCACCGGATCGGCCGTGCCATGGAAGCCATTGCAGGACATCGACGATAACGCCGGTTCCACCCCCGCCGATAGTGAGCGGACCGCCCCGGAAAATATCGATCATGACTATCCCTTTTTCGGCTTGCCCGAAAAAGGGAGAGCCGCTCTCCCATGGGACCGCTTCCGGCGTTTCCCTCGCCGTCTCCGCGCATGCGTGATATACCGCCGACGGAAAGGACCGCGGGCGAACCAGCAACGGCACGCGTCCCCTTCCCGGACTTGCCAACCGGCGACAACGGAAGAGACCATTGCGGTCAGTTCATCGCGCGACGGGAGTCGGCATGCCAGAGCAGACGATGCCCCAGCAGAGCGGGATCGTGGACGTTTCCGACCTCTCCCTCCAGGTCCTGGACGAGCTGGACGGGTCGGCGATCATGCACGCGCTGCGCGACGTGCTCGACCCCGGCCAGGCCGACACCGAGGTGGTCGCCGGTTTCGAGAGCGGAGCGTTCAGTGACGGCCGCATTCGGCCGGGACCGTCGGTCGCGACATGACCGGAAAGAGGGCAGGATGGTCGTCCGGAGAACGGCGGCGCGCGTTCTGATCACGGGCGGCCCGAGGAACGATCACCACCGCGCCCCGCACCCGTTCCGGACCAACGACAAAAGCCATTTCGGGTGACCGAGAGCCGTCCATGACCTCAGCCTTCGCAGACCATCGGCAACGGCCGCATCCCTTCGTCGGCACGCGCCCTTTCGGCGCGCGCGACGAGGCCCGTTTCTTCGGCCGCGACGACGAGACCGCGAAGCTCGCCGAGCTGTGGCAGGCCCACCGCGTCACGGTCCTGCACGGCGAGGCCGGGGTCGGCAAGACCTCGCTGCTGCGCGCGGGCGTCATCCCCCGGATGCGCTCCGGCGGCCTGCGCGTGCTGCCGCCGGGAGAGGCGTCGGCCGCCTGTCCCCTGGCGATGCTCCCCAAGCAGAACCCCTACGTGTTCAGCCTGCTGTCGTCCTGGGCGCCCGACGAATCCCCGGCGCGGCTGGCGGGCTGGTCCGTCGGCACCTTCCTGCACGGCCGCGAGGGCGCCGACCGGTACGGCGCGCCGGCCCTGATGCTCGCCTCCATCGACCAGGCCGAACGCCTGCTGCGCGGCTCGGGGCCGCTGCGCCAGTGCCGGCACCGCTTCATCGAGGACGTGCTGACCGTCCTCGCCCAGCGCCCCCGCGTCCACCTGCTGGTGAGCGTGCGCTCGGAGTACCTGGACGACGTCCGGCGCGTCCTCAAGCGCCTCAAGGACGTCTCCTACGCCGAGCTGCCGCTGGAGCCGCCGTCCGCGTCGGCCGCCGTGGAGATCGTCGCCCGGTCGCTGGGCCGCTCCGGACGCCGCTTCGACGAGCGCGGCGTCCACCGCCTGGTCGGCGCGCTCGCCCCGCTCCCCTCGGCCCCCGTCGACCCGGTGCTCCTCCAGGCGGTGGCCGCCGCCGTCTGGAACCGGTGGGACGAGCCCGCCGAACCCGCCGACGGCGTCGACCCCGCGCTGCGCGGCTTCTGCGCCGACGCCCTGGCCACCACCGCCGCCGAATACGGCGTGCCGCCCGACGACCTGGACGGCTGGACGCGCGGCCTCCCCGACCGCGTCCCCGCCCCGGACGAGGGCCGCCGGGTCACCGGCACCGTCGCGCACGCCCTGGAGGACCGCTACCTGATCCGCAGGCCGCGCCGCGACGGCGACGGACTGTTCGAGCTGCGCCATCCCCGCCTCGCCGCCGTCCAGCGACGGCTGGACACCGGCCAGTGGCCGCGCACCGCGATCCCGGCGACCGACGCCGTGCGCGCCGCGGCCGCCGTGCTGGCCGAGGGCGACACCGACCTGGCGCACCGGCTGGCCGAGCGCGCCGCGCGCCTGCCCGACGCCCGGGGCCGCGTCCGCGCCGAGATCGAGACGCTGTTCGGCGACATCGCCTACCGCCGCCGCCGACACGGGGACGCGCTCCGGCACTTCTCCGCCGCCGCCGCCCTGTTCGACGCGCTGCCCGACCGCGCCCGCGTCGGCCTGCTGCTGGCGGCGGCCGGGTGGGCGGCGCTGGCGCTGGGCCGTCCCGACGAGGCGGTGTCGTGGATGCACCGGGCCGCCGACCGCGACCCGCACAACGACACCGTGCAGACCTGGCTCGGCACGATCCTGGGCGAGGCGGGGCACCGGCAGGCCGCGCTGACCGTGCTGGACGGCGCGGTCCGCCGCGCCGACGACCCGTCCGAGGCCAAGCGGGCGCGCGCCGAGATCCTGGCCGAGGTCGGCGCCGAGCGCGGCGACCGCCGCTCGGCCGAGCGGGCCGTCCGCGAGTTCGCGCTGCTGGACGAGGGCCGGATCCCGCCGTCCGCGCAGGCCGCCTACGCGCTGGCGCAGGCGGTCGCGGGCGACGCCGAGGCCGCCCGGCGCGAGTTCAAGGCGGCGGTGACCCGCGAGCCCGACAGCGGCGAGGTGCTGTTCCGGGGCGCCCGCACGCACCGCCAGCTCGGCGAGCCGGGCGAGGCGGCGGGCCTGGCGACGCGCGCGGTGACCGCCGACGACCCGCCGCTGCCGCCGCACCGCCGGGAGGACGCGCGGCGGTTGCTGGAGGAACTGCCGGCCCGGGAGCGGCACGGGTGACCACGGCCGTCGTCGCGGTGCTGGTCAGCCTGATCACCACCGTGGGCACCATCACCGCGGCCCAGCTCGCCGTGTCGGCCGAGCGCTGGCGCGTCCGCAACGAGCGGGAGCGGGCCGCCGCCGAGCAGGCCGCCCAGCGGCACCGCGAACGCCACCAGCGCCTCGCCGACGGGCTCGCCGCGGCGCAGGGCGAGGTGATCGACTTCGGCATCGTCGCCCGAGCCCTGCTGGAGTCCCGGCGCGACGGGCTCGCGCCGCTGGACGGCCAGACCCGCTCCGACCTGCTGAACCGGGCGCGCACCGGCTACGGCACGGCCTCGACGACGATCGCGCGGCTGCGCGCGGCCGGACCGCCGTCCGCGCGGGAGGCGATCGACGCCCTGGACGCCACCGCAGGCCGACTTTTCGGATACATCGGGGCGGTGTCGGTCCGCGACATCGACCCGGCCAGCGCGGAACAAGAGCTGCGGGCCGCCCTGCGCACCGTGGAGGACGCCCTGCACGAGGGACTCCACGAGGAGCCGCCGCCGACCGAACCGGAGATCGCGCCGACGCCGCGCCGGGCACTGCCATGGCGGCGCCCGGCGGACCCGCGCTGATCTTCACACCGTGGGCAGTGAAGTCGCCGCCGCGCCCGGCGGGCCGGGCGGCGGCGACCGGGGACAGCGGCCCGGCGGCCGGAACCGCCACGATTCCCGGTGTTCGCATCGTGGACTCCACGGGGTGGCGAGGGGCCCAGGAGACCCAACGGCCGCTCGACCGCCGTCGCTCGCGCTCCGTTCCGGAAGAGCACGCTGGCGTGGATCCGCCGGTGGATGAACCGTCAGCCGATCGGCACGGGGCCGCGCGAGCAGGGCGAGCACCGAGGACGCGAGCAGCACCACCATGAGCGGCACCGCCGTCGCGGCCCGCCGCGCTCCCGTGGGGAACCGCGTCCCCGCCCAGCACAGGCCGATCTCCAGCCGGCGCGCGGTCGTCCACAGCGCGACGGCCGACCGGCGTCCCACGGCCCACACCCGCGCCCGCGCCGCGAGCACCGGCCACCGCGCCGTCCGGACCGTCAGCACCGCCGCCAGCACCGCCACCACCGCCGCCAGCACCCCCGGCGCGTGCCGCACCCCCGCCATGGCGATCAGGTAACCGCTGAACATCGCGCCGAGCGGGATCGTGCCCCCGGTGAAGAACCGGTTGGCGCTCATCACCCGGGCCAGCAGGCGGCGCGGCACCTCGGTGGTCTGCACGACGGCCAGGGCGACGTTCATGTGCGCGCCGACGAAGCTGATGCCGCCCCACACCACGGGCAGCGCCGCCAGCAGCAGCGCCGGGCCGACCGCGTGGTCCAGCGCCACCAGCAGGAGCAGCAGCGCCAGCCAGCCCCACACGCAGATCATGATCATCCGAGCGGGTCCCCCGGCCCGCCGCAACAGCCGGGGCGCCACCAGCGACCCCAGCAGCCCGCCCATGCCCGAGGCCGCGAACAGCACGCCGATCGCGGCGCTGGGCAGGTGTTGCGCCTTGGCCAGCACCATCAGCAGCAGCCCCAGCGTCTGGAACAGGAAGTTGGTGACGGCGCAGACGACCATGACGCGGCGCAGGAAGCGGTGCCGCCACAGGAAGGCCATGCCCTCCCCCAGCTCCCGCGTCAGCCCGGCGAACCCCGCCAGCCCGGCGGGTCCGGGCCGGGCGGGCTGGAAGGCGCGGGTGCGCATCCGGACCACCGACAGGACCGCGACGAGCGCGGCCAACGCGTCCACCAGGAACGGCAGCCCGCGCGCCACCCCGAACAGCAGCCCCCCGACCGGCCGCCCGACGAGGTCGGCCGCGTGCACCCCGGCCTCGTTGCGGGCCATGGCACGCGACAGTTGGCCGCGCGGCACCAGCGAGGGCACCACCGTCGTCTCGGCGGTGTTGTAGAAGGTGATGCAGACGCCCTGCACCGCCGCGCACAGCAGCAGCAACACCGGCGGGGCGTCCAGCAGCAGGACCGCGCCCATCAGGGCGGGCACCGCCAGGGCCCGCACGAGCTGGCTACCGATCATGATGCGGCGCCGGTCCAGCCGGTCGATGAGCACGCCGACGGGCAGCAGCAGCAGGATGCGCGGCAGGGTGGCGGCGGCGGTGACCCATCCCGCGAACACCGCCGACCCGGTGACGGCCAGCGCCAGGAGCGGCGCGGCGAACACGGTCCCGGTCGCCCCGAACTGGGAGAGGGCGGTACCGCGCCACAACCGGGTGAAGTCCGGCGGCAGCGACCCCGCCGGAGCGTCCATGGGTCGGACGCGGACCATGGACCGGCCACCTTTCCCAGTGCGGAACCTCTTAGACGCGATGGCGACACCGGAGGTTGACCCCGGCTGCTCCCACGCCTGCTCGCCACGTTGGGTAACGCTGACCCGGGTAGGCCGCAGCGTACTGGCCCGGTCCGTCCACAGGTGGGGATTCGGCCAGACCGGCGCGCCGCACCGACAAAAGCGCAGGTCAGCCCTGCAAGAGGTCTACCCGGCCCCAGCCCCGGAAATCCCGCGCCCACCCCGCCGACAACTATCCGTCACCGCTCGGACACGACATTCTCATAAAGAGGGCCTGCTCGCCCGCGGAAACGGTCCCTTCATAGAGAGCCGTGTCCAGCCCGCAGAAGACGAAACCCATCCGCCGCATGGATCGCCGGAGCGTTGACGTTGCTGACCTCCAACCACAGATGCCCGGCGCCGCACTCACGGGCGAACTCGACGGCGCGCCCCATCAAAGCGCGCCCCACGCCCTTCCCCCGGTGCTCCGGCGCGACCTCGATGTCCTCGACGACGAGCCGCCGGTTCCAGGCGGAGTAGGAGACGACGACGAACCCGGCCAGCGCACCGTCCGCGACGGCGACGAAGGTGGGCCCGCCGACCTCCCCGTCCCCGCCCTCGTCCTCGGGGAAGACCTTGACGAGAGGCGGGTCGACCGGCGTCTCCCGGAAGGCGAACCCGTCCCCGTCCCAGGTCACCTGGAAGACGGTGCCGGTGGTGAAGGACCCGTCGAGCTTCTCGATGGCCTCGGCATCCTCGGCCCGAGCCGCCCGAACCTCGTAATCGATCATGCCCCCGACGCTACGGCCCCACCCCGCGAAGGTTCACCCCGCCCTGCGCGCGGCGACCATGCCACGGGCGGCCTGACGCGCGCTGCCCCGGAACGGGCGGGCCGTTCCGGGGCAGCGGTGCGTAGCAGTCCTGTCCAGCAGGGGGGTGGGTCAGCCCTTGACCAGGGTGGCCAGGCACTCCACGTGCTGGGTCATCGGGAAGGCGTCGAAGGCGCGCAACGTCTCCAGCGTCCAGCCGCGTTCGCTGAAGTAGGCCAGGTCGCGGGCCAGGGTCGCCGGGTCGCAGGACACGTAGGCGATCTTGCGGGAGGCCACGCGGGCGATGCGGTCGACCACCTCGCGGCCCGCGCCCGCGCGGGGCGGGTCCAGGACCACGATGTCGGCGCCGCGCACCTTGGTGCCCCGGTGGTGGCCGCCGCCCCGCTTGGCCTGGGTGCGGTCGGTGGAGTCGGCGCGGCCGAACTCCAGGTCCTTGATCACTTCTTCGACGGCGCCGCGCTCCACGGCCACCTGCGGCAGGTCGCGCAGGTTGAACTTCGCGTCGCGCACCGCCTGGCCGTCGGACTCGATCCCCACCACCAGGCCGTCGCGGCCCACCCTGTCGGCGAGGACGCCCGCGAACAGGCCCACGCCGCAGTACAGGTCCAGCGCGATGTCGCCCGGCTTCGGCTCCAGCGCCTCCACCACCGCGTCGGCCAGCAGCTGGGCCGCGCCGGGGTGCACCTGCCAGAAGCCGCTGCCGCTCACCTGGTACAGGCGGCCCGACACCTGCTCGCGCACGTACGGCAGGCTCGCGCCCGGCTCGGGCTTGCCGCGCACCAGGCGGACCGGCACGTCCAGGTGCGGCACGCGCGTCTTGCGGCGGCCGCGCAGCACCACTAGCCGGTCGCCGGTCGCGGCCGACACGATGCCCTCGACGGACGACGCCCCGGGCCAGCGCTTGCGCTCGATGCCCATCATCTCCACGCCGGGGTGCGCGATCAGGCACTCGTCCACCGGCTCGATGTCGTGCGAGCGGTGCTTGCGCAGGCCGACCATGCCGTCCTCGACGGTGAACTGCACGCGGGTCCGCCAGCCGAGGCCGGGCGGCGGGGCCACCTCGGCGTCCTCGGGGTAGGGGACCTCCTCGACCACGACGGTGCGGGTGATGCCCGCCACCCGCTGGAGCTGCTCCTCCACGACGGCGGCCTTCAGGCGGCGCTGCGCCGCCAGCGAGGCGTGCTGCCAGTCGCAGCCGCCGCACCGGCCGGGGCCCGCGAACGGGCAGGGCGGCTGCACGCGGTCGGGGGACGCCTCCAGGATCTCCACGGCGTCGGCGCGCAGGAAGTTCTTGGTGGTGTCGGTGACGCGGGCCCGGACCCGCTCGCCGGGCAGGGCGTGCCGGACGAACACCACCCGGCCCTCGTGCCGGGCCACGCAGAATCCGCCGTTGGCGACGTTGCCCACTTCGAGTTCGAGGAGGTCGTCGGGTCCGAGATCAGTCACGGTCCGAAACGATACCGCCACCAGCGGGTGGACCGTCCGCGCCGTCCCTGCCCGGCAGGACGCGCGGCGGGCGGCGCGAGGCGCCCGGCCCCGGCGGCTCCAGCCGGCCCTTCAGCCGGTCGGAGGAGTGCAGCTGCCAGGCGACGCTGGTCACCATGACGCCCGGCTGGAACAGCAGGCGGCCCTTCAGCCGCAGCGCGCTCTGGTTGTGCAGGAGCTGCTCCCACCAGTGCCCGACCACGTACTCGGGGATGAACACGGTGACCACGTCGCGCGGGCTCTTGCGGCGCACGCTCTTGACGTACTCCAGCACCGGGCGGGTGATCTCCCGGTACGGGGAGTCGAGGATCTTCAGCGGGACCGGCACGTCCAGGGCGTCCCACTCGGCCTGCAGGCGCTGGGACTCCTCGGCGTCCACCGCGACCGAGACCGCCTCCAGGGTGGACGGCCGGGTCGCGCGGGCGTAGGCCAGCGCCCGCAGCGTGGGCTTGTGGACCTTGGAGACCAGCACGATCGCGTGGTTGCGGGCCGGCAGCGCCACGTCCTCGCCGGAGGGCACCAGCTCGTCGGCGACCCGGTCGTAGTGCCGGCGGATCGCCTTCATCAGCAGGAACAGCACCGGCATCGCGATGCACACGATGTAGGCGCCGTGGGTGAACTTGGTGACCAGCACGACGATCAGCACGGTGCCGGTCATGAACAGGCCGAACGCGTTGATCGCGCGGGCGCGGTGCATCTCGCGCCGCTGGGCGGGGTCGGCGGCGGTCTTCAGCAGCCGGTTCCAGTGCCGCACCATGCCGGTCTGGCTGACGGTGAACGACACGAACACGCCCACGATGTACAGCTGGATCAGCTTGGAGACGTCGGCGCCGTAGGCGTAGATCAGCAGGCCCGCCATGGTGGCCAGGATGATGATGCCGTTGCTGAAGGCGAGCCGGTCGCCGCGGGTGTGGAGCTGGCGCGGCAGGTAGCGGCTCTGCGCCAGCACCGAGCCGAGCACCGGGAAGCCGTTGTAGGCGGTGTTGGCGGCCAGCACCAGGATCAGCGCCGTCATCAGCGTGACGAACCCGAACATCGGGGTGAAGTTGCTGAACACCGTGTGCGCGACCTGCGCCACGACCGGGTCCTGCTCGGACACGTCGCGGCCGGTCGCCGGGTCGATCAGGCGGCTGCCGTGGGTGGGGTCGGCGAACTTGGCGTCGGTGATGTAGGCGAGCGCGGTGACGCCGCAGAACATCGTCATCGCGAGCACGCCCAGCAGCAGCAGCGTGGTGGCGGCGTTCTGGCCCTTGGGCTTCTTGAACGCCGGGACGCCGTTGCTGATGGCCTCCACACCGGTGAGGGCCGCGCAGCCGGAGGCGAACGCCCGCATCAGCAGGAAGATCAGCGCGAGCCCGCCGACGCCCATCTCGTCGCCCCGCACCTCCAGGTGCGCGGTGGGGGCCTCCAGGTCGGCGCCCAGCAGCAGCCGCCCGAAGCCCCAGACCAGCATCGAGAAGACGCCGAACATGAACAGGTAGGTCGGGATGGCGAACGCCACGCCCGACTCCTTGAGCCCGCGCAGGTTCAGCACGGTCAGGATCACCACGATGATCAGCGCGGAGGCCACCTGGTGCTCGCGCACGAACCCGAGGAAGGCCCCCAGGTTGTCGACCGCCGAGGAGACCGACACCGCCACCGTCAGCACGTAGTCCACCAGCAGCGCGCTCGCCACCACCACGCCCCAGTTGGGGCCGAGGTTGACGCTGGCGACCTCGAAGTCGCCGCCGCCGCTGGTGTAGGCGCGCACGTTCTGGCGGTAGGAGGCCACCACGGTGAGCAGGATGACCACGACGGCCCCGGCCACCCACGGGGTGTACTTGTAGGCCGCCAGGCCGGCGATCCCCAGGGTGATCAGGATCTCCTGGGGCGCGTAGGCCACCGACGACAACGCGTCGCTGGCGAAGACGGGCAGCGCGATCCGCTTGGGCAGCAGCTGCTCGTGCTGCTGGGCGCTGCGCAGCGCGCGCCCGAGGAGCAGGCGCTTTGCTAGATCCGGAGCCTTCGACACGAAAGGAGACTCTAACCCTTGCCCCGGACGGTCCTTTTCCGGCCCCGCCGGGCTGACGCGCCCTTTGCGGGAACGCTCCTCCCGCCTGGTCGGAAGCCTGCTTGGGTAGTACTTGCCTGGGCGGATGTGTAGTTTTGCAGCCCGGCAAGGATCATTGGAACCTGGTGATCCTCGGGTTCCCGGGGAAGGATTGGCCGTGCATATCGTGATCATGGGGTGCGGGCGGGTCGGGTCGACCCTGGCCCACATCCTGGAGGACAAGGGCCATTCGGTGGCCATCATCGATCAGAGCCCCGAGGCCTTCCGCCGGCTGCGCAGCGGGTTCAAGGGCCGGCGCATCACCGGGTTCGGCTTCGACCGCGACGTGATCGCCGAGGCCGGCATCGAGCAGGCGTCGGCGTTCGTGGCCGTCTCCAGCGGCGACAACTCCAACATCATCTCCGCCCGGGTGGCGCGCGAGACCTTCGGCGTCGACAACGTGGTGGCGCGCATCTACGACCCCCGGCGCGCCGAGGTCTACCAGCGCCTCGGCATCCCCACCGTGGCGACGGTGCGCTGGACCGCCGACCAGATCCTGCGCCGCCTGCTGCCCGAGGGCGCCGAGCCGCTGTGGCGCGACCCGACCGGCGAGGTCGTGCTGGCCGAGCTGGACGCCGGGACGCGCTGGGTGGGCGCGCGCGTCGCGGCGCTGGAGGAGGCCGTCGGCACCCGGGTGGCGTTCCTCAGCCGCATGGGCGAGGCGCTGGTGCCGGGCGCCGACACGGTGGTCCAGGACGGGGACATCGTGCACATCATGGCGCGCGCCGACGACCTGGACCGGATCAACGCGGCGGTCGCCGCGCGGACGGAGGAGAGCGCCTGATGCGCGTCGCGATCGCCGGGGCCGGCGCGGTGGGGCGCTCGATCGCCCAGGAGCTGCTGGAGAACGGGCACGAGGTGCTGCTGATCGACAAGAGCCCCAAGGCCATCAAGGTGGAGATGGTGCCGCGGGCCGAGTGGCTGCTGGCCGACGCCTGCGAGATCGCCTCGCTGGACGACGCCGCGCTGGAGCGCTGCCAGGTGGTGGTGGCCTCCTCCGGGGACGACAAGGTCAACCTGGTGGTGTCGCTGCTGGCCAAGACCGAGTACGGGGTGCCCCGGGTGGTGGCCCGCATCAACCACCCCAAGAACGAGTGGCTGTTCAACGAGTCGTGGGGCGTGGACGTCGCGGTGTCCACCCCGCGCCTGCTGTCGGCGCTGGTCGAGGAGGCCGTCAGCGTCGGCGACCTGGTGCGGCTGATGACCTTCCGGCAGGGCGAGGCCAACCTGGTGGAGCTGACGCTGCCCGAGGACGCGCCGCTCGGCGGCGAGCGGGTCGGGTCGGTGGCCTGGCCGCGCGACACGGCGCTGGTGGCGATCCTGCGCGAGGGCCGGGTGCTGGTGCCCACCCCCGACGACACGCTGGAGCCGGGCGACGAGCTGATGTTCGTGGCCAGCCAGGACGTCGAGGACGAGCTGGCCGAGCTGCTCGGCGGCCGCTGACGCTCGCCGTTGGACGATCGAGGCCGCGCCCCCAGGGACCCGGGGGGGCGCGGCCTCGGCCCGTTCAGCGCCGGTATTCGGCCAGCCTCGGACGCAACCCGACCAGCAGCAGCACCAGCACGGCGGCCCCCGCCCACAGGGGGCCGCCAATGTGGCCGCGCAGATGGTCTTCGGTGGCGGCGACGGACGCCTGGTAGTGGCGGTTGTGGAAGGTCAGCAGGTCGGTGAGCGCGACGTCGTAGCGCTCGAAGGCGTAGCCCTCTCCCCAGGAGACGTCGGCGACGAGCAGCTCGGCCTGGGACGACGGATTCCTCTGCGGAAGGACCCGTAAGGCGGCGGCCCGGTCCAGATAGACGCGCAGCTTGGCCAGCACGTCGTCGGCCAGCGCCTGGCCGCCCGGACGGGCCGGGACGTTCAGCGCCGCCCCCAGCCGCCCGCCGAACTCCGGCGGCCCGCCGCCCATGTTCTCGTCCAGCGCCCGGTGGAGCGCCGACGTGACGTCCTCGCCCGCCCCGACGCGCGCCCAGGCCACCTGCCGGTTCTTGGCCCTGAACTCCTGCCGGTGGTAGGCCTCGCGGGCCGGGTCGATAATCGCGCGGCTCTGGTCGCCGAAGGCGTCGCGGCCGATCGCGCGAACCTCGGCCAGCTCCAGCGCCGGGACGAACGCCTCGGTCCGGACGTCCCGGAGACGGGCCCGCTCGGCGGTCGGCTGCGCCGCCCCCACCAGCGGCAACGCCGCCGCCACGACGCAGGCCAGCGCCAGCGCCGGGTTCAGCAGGCGGCGGTGGCGGCGCGCCAGCAGGATCTGGAGCGCCACCAGCACCACGACCAGCGCCATCCCCGCCAGGATCGCCGTCCGCAGGGCGGCGTCCGCTCCGGCGTCCCCCTCCCTGTGGGCCCGGTCCACCCGCGCCGCGGCGGTCTTGATCATCCGCTGGACGGTGGGCAGCAGCGTCCGGTGCATCAGGTCGGTGGCCTCGCGCTGCCGCTCCAGCACCGGCGCGGGCGGGCGGCCCGCCGGATGGGCGGCCTGCCGGTCCAGCGCGACGGCCTGGCCCGCCAGGGCGGTGTAGCGGCTCAGCCCGTCCGCGATGCCGCGCAGCTCGCGGCGGTCCTCGGCGGTGCGCGCGGCGGCGGTGAGACGGCCCAGGTCGGCGACGGCGCGGCCGCGTGCGGCCTCGAAGTCGCGCAGCGCCGCGTCCGGCCCGCCGCCGATCGGCTCGCGGCCCACCAGCGACAGTTCGGCCAGGCGGGAGTCCAGCGCGCCGAGCGAGCCGTAGAGATCGGTGGCGGCGAACGTCTGGGCGGCGGCCTGCTGAGCCCGTTGCGCGGCCGTGCGCAAACGTTCCGCTCCCAGGACGAGGCCGCCGCTCACGGACACCGCCAGCAGCGCGGCCAGGAGCGTCAGCGTCCACAGCCGCCCGCGCACGGACCAGGCGCGGCGGGCGGACGGGGGCAGGATTTCGGGCAGGTCCCAGCCCTCGTCGGGTGTCGGGCTCGCGAGGGCCTTCACAGCAGCGTCCTGGGGCGCAGGGCGTTGGCCCGTTCGATCAGGCGGAGGCGTTCGCCGCGCGTCCCGGCTCTTCCGGCCAGTTCCCGGTGCCACCATTCCAGCCCGCGCCGCAGGTCCGGTTCGATCAGCTTCCGTCCCAGCAGCCGGGCCGCCGCTGGCGGGGCGACGTTCCGTTCCCGGAGGTGGCCGAGCGCGGTCTCCAGGAGCAGGATCGCCAGCCTGCCGCGCAGCCGCGACGGCAGATCGAGGGCGGACAGGCGGCGGTCGGCGTCCTGGAGGTCGGCCAGGCCGACGTGCCGGGGATCACGGTGCCGCAGCCGGACCAGGATCGCGGTGATCTGCGCGTCGCGCTGGTGGGCCGACCCGGCGGGCACGGTGTCCAGCGCGCGCACCGCGCCGTCCCGGTCGGCCCGCGCGGTCCGGGTCCGGGCCAGCCCGAAGACCGCGCCGAAATGGTCGCGGCCGGTGGTCCAGACCCGCTCGTAGTGCCGCTCGGCGGCGGGATCGTCGCGCAGCTCGGCGCAGTACGCCAGCGCGAGCTGGGGCGCGGCCTCGCCGGGCAGGGTGGCCCTGACCTGCGCGAAACGCTCGGCGGCGCGGGCGGGACGGCCGTCCCGCAGCTCCTGGACGCCCCGCTCCCACTCCTCCCGCCAGCCGCCCCCGGCCCCCAGGGCGGCGGGCAGTCCCTTGGCCAGCGCGGCGGCCGGAGGCGGTTGGAGGGAGCCGATCCCCGGCGGGTGCGGCTCGGGGCCGAAGCGGGCGGACGCGGCGGGCCGGGGCACGCCGTCCTCGGCGGCCAGCACCTCGCGCCGCACGGCGTCGAGCTGCTCGGCCATCTCGGCGGCCGAGCCGAAGCGGAGCCCCGGGTCGGGATGGGTCGCCCGCCGCAGCAGCAGGTCGAACGACTCGTGCCGGGCCAGCACCGGCACCCGGTCCCGCTCGGGCAGCAGGTACCGGTACCGGCCGCTGAACCCGGGGAACTCGAACGCCAGCACCGCCATCGTGCGCGCGACCGTGTATAGGTCGGAGCGCACCGACGGCCCGGCCTCCTCCACCTCGGGCGCCTGGAACCCGACGGTGCCGTAGACGGGGCTGTCGTCGTCGTCCGCGCGGCGCATCCCGCCGAGGTCGATCAGCCGCAGCCGGTCACCCGTCATGATCGCGTTGGCGGGCTTGAAGTCGCAGTACAGCAGCCCCCGGTCGTGCAGGTCACCGAGGGTGGCCAGCACCTGGAGCGCCCAGCCGATGATCTGCCGGAGCGGCGGCGAGGCCCCCGTGGCCCGCCGCCGCTCCAGCGTCAGCTCGCGCAACGAGCGCCCGCCGACGTGCTCCAGCACCGTGTAGACGGCGTCGCCGTGCCGCACGACGTTGAGGACGCGCACCACGCCGGGGTGGTCGATCTCGGCGAGGAAGCGCCGCTCGGCGGCCGCGGCGGCCAGCGCGTCGGCGTCGCCGGAGTTGAGCAGGCCCTTCAGCACCACCCAGCGGTCGTGGACGTTGCGGTCGCGGGCCAGGTAGATCCAGCCGAGGCCGCCGCGCGCCAGGCAGCCCGCGACCTCGTACTGCCCGGCCACCAGGTCGCCGGACCCCAGCTTGGGCACGAACGAGAAGCGGACGCCGCAACCACCGCAGTAGCCCGTGCTGCGCCCGATGTGGCCGGGACGGCTGCGCCCCACGGGCGCGCCGCACCCACCGCAGAAACGGCGGTCCTCGGGCACGTGCGGGTCGCTCAGGATGGCCGACAGCAGGCCGGAAACCGGTGGGGAGGGCAGGGAAGGCGGGTGCGGGCGGGCGGACATCGCGGCCTCCTGAGGGCAGGCGGACAACGCTCGCCGACCAGACTTCCCGGCACACCTGGGACGACGGTAACGGTCCGTCAGGCCGTCAAGGAAGCACGCGACCGCAGTAGGCCACCCCGCCCCCGCCGCCACACCCGCCGGACGGACCGGCGCGGCGGGTCAGCCGGGCGGGCCTGCCAGTCGAGCGGGCCAGCCGTCACGCCCGCCGGACGGGCCAGCTAAGCGGGCCAGCCGGGCGGCGGGACAGTCGAGCGAGCCAGCCGCCGCAGGCCGACCAAGCAGGTCAGCCGAGCGGATCAGCCCGGCGGGTCAGCCAAGGGGGCCTGCGCGGCGGGTCAGCCGTCGGCGGAGGCGGCCGTGCGCTGGAGCGGGGTGCGGCCCCGGGCCAGCAGGGCGACCATCGCGGCCAGCGCCGCCACCTGGAGCGGCCAGCCCATCACGATCTTGGCGGTGCCCAGCAGCGCGCTCTGGTCGCCGTCGGCCAGCCAGATCGGGTACTGCACCGCCACCCGCAGCAGGCACGGCGCGAGCAGCAGCCAGGTCAGCCGCTGGCACAGCCGCACGATGCCCGGGTCGTTGCGCCAGGCGGTCGGGTCGCCGGTGACCGAGCCGATGATGAAGCCCACCACCGGCCAGCGCACCAGGATCGACAGGAACATCCCGGCCGCGTAGGCGGCGTTGAGGTAGATGCCGGGCAGGAAGGCGTTCTCGGCCTTGCCCGAGCGCAGCGCGAAGAACGCGGCGATGCCGATGCCGAGCAGGCTGTTCAGCACGAACTGGACGCTGGTCTTCTGGGCGAGCCGGACCACCAGCAGCAGCACCGCCACGGCCACACCGGCGATGGCGGCGGTCTGCACGTGCTTGGTGGCCACGAACGTGGCGGTGAAGGCGATGGTGGGGACCGCGGCCTCGATCATCCCCCGGACGCCGCCGAGCGCCTTGCTGAGCTGGGCCCGGACGGCCGCCTCGACGGTGTCGTGCGCGTCCTTGCCGGGCCCCCCGGCCGCACCGGAGGTCTCCGCGCCGCTCTCGACGCCGTCCGCGCCGACGGCTCCGGCGTGCCCAGCGGCCCCTGCCTGCCCGGCAGCCCCCGCCTGTCCGGCCGCTTCGGCCTGCCCGGCGGGTCCGGCCTGCCCGGCGGCCCCGGCCGTCCCGTCCTGCCCGATCGTCTCAGCCGTCTCAGGCTGCCCGGCCGTCCCGGTCTGCTCGCCCTGGGCGGTCTTCGCCGCGGCGGGTGTCCTGTCCGCGCCCACGCGGCCTCCCCTGATCGCCTCGTCGTCCCTGTCGCCCCCGGCCGTGCCGCGACCGCTCACGAACCGCCGCGCAGCTCGTACCGGGGGTTGAACATGACCTTGCGGCCGTCCTGCACGCTGACCAGCCCCTCGGCGCGCAGCCGGCGCCCCGGGTCGATGCCGGCGATCTTCCGGCGGCCCAGCCAGACCAGGTTGATCACGTCGGTGCCGTCGTACAGCTCGGCCTCCAGCGCCGGGGCGCCGCCGCGCGGCCGCAGGGTCACCGTCCGTAGCGTACCGGCAACGCAGTGGCGCTGCCGCGCGCCGCAGGCGGTGATGGGGGTCGCGCCCTCCCGGCCGCTGGACTTCTGCAGCTCCTCGGCCTCCATCTCGGCCCTGCTCGACGTCATGCGCCGCAGGAAGCGCCGCAGGCCGCCGCGCTCCGTCTCGGTGCCCGTCCCCGGCGTGCTCTCGGCCGGTACCTCGTCCATGATTGGAACCTTAAGGCATCCCGGTACGAATCGAACCGGTCAGGGTTCGAAGCGGTACCCCATGCCCGGCTCGGTGATCAGGTGCCGGGGGCGGGCCGGGTCGGGCTCCAGCTTGCGGCGCAGTTGGGCCAGGTAGACCCGCAGGTAGTTGGTCTCCTTCTCGTAGGAGGGGCCCCACACCTCGCGCAGCAGCTGCCGTTGGCCGACCAGCCGTCCGGCGTTGCGGACCAGCACCTCCAGGACGTGCCACTCGGTGGGGGTGAGCCGCACGTCGGCGCCGTCGCGGACGGCCTTCTTGGCGGCCAGGTCCACGGTGAAGGCGTCGGTGCGCACCACCGCGGCCTCCTCGGCGGGCGCGGCGCGGCGGACGGCGGCGCGCAGCCGGGCCAGCAGCTCGTCCATGCCGAACGGCTTGGTCACGTAGTCGTCGGCGCCCTCGTCCAGCGCGCGGACCTTGTCGGCCGAGGCGTCCCGCGCCGACAGCACGATGATCGGGACGCTGAGCCAGCCGCGCAGCCCCCGGATGACCTCGGTGCCGTCCAGGTCGGGCAGCCCGAGGTCCAGCAGCACCACGTCGGGGCGGTGCCGGGCCGCCAGGTCCAGGGCGGCGCGGCCGTCGGGGGCGGCGTCCACCTCGTAGCCGCGCGCCCGCAGGTTGATCCGCAGCGCCCGGACGAGCTGCGGCTCGTCCTCCACCACCAGGACGCGGGTCACCGCTCCTCCTCCCGCGCGGCCGCCGGCCGCACCGTGAACACCATGGTCAGGCCGCCGCCGGGGGTGTCCTCGGCGCGCAGGGCCCCGCCGACCGCCTCGGCGAAGCCGCGGGCGACCGCGAGGCCGAGGCCGACGCCGGTGCCCTGCGGCGCGTCGCCGAGCCGCTGGAACGGCGCGAACATCGTGTCCTTGGCATCATCGGGCACGCCGGGCCCGCGATCGACGACCCGCAGCTCGACGCCGCCCGGCCCGTCGGGGCCGCCGGGGGCCTGCCCGGCGGTGATCAGGACGGGTTCGCGGCTGTGCCGGACGGCGTTCTCCACCACGTTGGCGACCGCGCGCTCCAGCAGCCCGGGGTCGGCCAGCACCGGCGGCAACGTCTCGGGCACCGCGACCCGCACGCGGTCGGCGGGCACCCCGGCGAGCGCGGCCGGAAGCACCTCCTCCACCGCGACGGCGCGGATCAGCGGGGTGACCACGCCGGTGCTGAGGCGGCTCATGTCCAGCAGGTTGCCGATCAGGCCGTCCAGCCGGTCGGCCGACTCCTCGACGGCCGCCAGCAGTTCGGCCTCGTCCTCGGGCTCCCAGCGCACGTCGGTGGCGCGCAGGCTGCCGACTCCGGCCTTGATCGCGGCGAGCGGGGTGCGCAGGTCGTGGGAGACGGCCGCCAGCAGGGCGGTGCGGATCTTGTCGCCCTCGGCGAGGCGGCGGGCGCGGGCGGCCTCCTCGGCGAGCCTGCGCCACTCCAGCACGGCCTCGGCCTGCGCGGCGAACGCCGTCAGCACGCGCCGGTCGGCGGCCGGGAGCACCCGGCCCGACAACACCAGCACCGATTCCGCGCCGACCTCGGCGACGGCCTCGGCCGCGTCGGGCCTGGTCGCGGGGTCGGGGCCGGTGGAGTCCACGCACCGCCAAGCGCCGTCGCGGCGCTCCAGCAAGGCGACCGCGCGCACCGCGAACGTCTCGCGGACACGTTCCAGCAGTGCGGGCAGCGCCTGCTCGCCGCGCAGCACGCTGGCGGCCAGCAGGCGCAGCGCGTCGGATTCGGCGCTGCTGCGCGCGGCCTGGCGGGAGCGGCGCGCGGCGAGGTCCACCACCGACGACACCGCGACCGCGACGGCCACGAACACCGCCAGCGCCAAGGCGTTCTGCGGCTCGTCCACGGTCAGGGTGTGCACCGGCGGGGTGAAGAACCAGTTGAGCAGCAGGAATCCGGCGACCGCCGCCGCCACGGCGGGCCACAACCCGCCCACCAGTGCGACGCCGACCGTCAGCGCCAGGAACAGCAGCACGTCGGTGTCGAGGCCGGGCGGCTCCCCGGCGCGCAGCCCCGCCGCGAGCAGGACGGGCCCGAGCAGCGCCAGCGCCCAGCCGCCGCCCCGGCGGCGGCGCGACAGCGGGCTGCCCGCCAGCTCCACCAGGCCCCGGCCCTTGCCGACCCGCTCGTGGGTGACCAGGTGCACGTCGATGTCGCCCGCCTCGCGCGCGACGGTCGCGCCGACGCCGGGCCCGAGCACGAACTGCCAGCCCCGGCGGCGGCTGGAGCCCAGCACGATCTGGGTCGCGTTGACGCCTCGGGCGAACTCCAGCAGCGCGGTCGCCACGTCGTCGCCGAGCACCTGGTGGTAGCTGCCGCCCAGGTCCTCGGCCAGGACGCGTTGACGGTCGAGGGCGTGCGGCCGGGCGTCGTCGCGCAGGCCGTCGCTGCGGGCGACGTGCACCGCCAGCAGGTCGGCACGGCCCGCGCGGGCGGCGACGCGGGCGGCGCGGCGGACCAGGGTGTCGCCCTCGGGACCGCCGGTGAGCGCGACCACGACGCGCTCGCGGGCCTCCCACGGCCGGGTGATGCCGTGCTGGTCGCGGTAGCGGGCGAGGGCCTCGTCCACCCGATCGGCCAGCCAGAGCAGCGCCAGTTCGCGCAGGGCGGTGAGGTTGCCGAGGCGGAAGTAGTTGCCGAGCGCGGCGTCGATCTTCTCGGGGGCGTAGACGTTGCCGTGCGCGAGGCGGCGGCGCAGCGCCTCGGGGGCCATGTCGACCAGCTCGATCTGGTCGGCGCGGCGCACCACCTCGTCGGGGACGGTCTCGCGCTGGCGGACGTCGGTGATGCGCTCCACGACGTCGTTCAGCGACTCCAGGTGCTGGACGTTGAGGGTGGAGACGACGTCGATCCCGGCGTTCAGGATCTCCTCGACGTCCTGCCAGCGCTTGGCGTTGCGGGAGCCGGGGACGTTGGTGTGGGCCAGCTCGTCCACCAGCGCGACGCGGGGGCGGCGGGCGATCACCGCGTCCACGTCCAGCTCGGTGAACTCGGAGCCGCGGTGCACGGGCTCGCGGCGCGGGACGATCTCCAGCCCCTCGGCCATGGCCGCCGTCATGGGGCGGCCGTGGGTCTCGACGTAGCCGATCACGACGTCGGTGCCGCGCTCGCTCCGCCGGTGGCCCTCGCCGAGCATGGCGTAGGTCTTGCCCACGCCGGGCGCGGCGCCGAGGTAGATGCGCAACGTGCCCCGCCCGCCCACGGTGATCGCCTCCCCCTGCGGCGAAATCTAGCAAAGTGTCCGTTCCTGCCCTGGACCGGTCCCTCACCCCAGATCGGCCAGGACCTGCCGCACGTATGTCTGCACCGGCGGGCCCAGGTGCCGGTAGACCTCCCCCATGGCGGCGTGGAGGTCGGGCAGCGACCAGCCGGGCGGGCGGAGTTCGGGCGGCAGGGCGGGGGCGCGGATGGTGTCCACGATCGCGCCGCCGAGGGCCTGGCGTACTGGAACGGCCTGTGGCGGTACGCCGGGTTCCGCCGCACCCAGTACCTGCTGACCGGCGTGTGGGGCGGGGCGTTCCTGCTGGAGGCCGCCGCGCGCGTCGAGCTGACCTACCTGCTGCCCACCGACCAGATGGTGCTGGCCAACAGCGTGCTGCCGCTGGTGGTCGTGGGGGCGCTGGTGGCGTGGACGGTGCTGATGGCCAAGCGCGGCCGCGCCCGTTCCGCCGCCGCGTCGGCCGGCGACGCCTGACCCTGCTCCACACCGAACGCCCCCGCGCCGCCCGGCCCAGGGGCGTTCCCCATGCCCGCCGTCACCCAATCGAGACGTCCGAAGTTCCGCGGCTCGCTCCACCGGGACGCGATCAACATCTACCTTGCCAGGGGACATCACCTTCCGTGCGTGCATGACTACAGGACGATCACGAGGACACGATGCTGCACTCCCCCGGCCCCTGGCGATCCCTGGCCGCGCTGGCGGCGGCCGTCCTGGCGCTGGCGGCGTGCGGCGGCGGGGACGGCCCGGACGGCGGGTCCGGCGCGCCCGCGCGGGCCGACGGGCCCGCCGCGACTCCAGCCGCCATCGTGATCAAACCCGTCACCGGGGCCGCCCGCGCGCGGCCCGACCGGGGCGTGACCGTCACCGCCCGGCGCGGCGTCCTCAAGCAGGTGGTGGTGCGCGGCGGCGGCGCGGTCGCGCCCGGCCGCCTGTCGGCCGACCGCCGCACCTGGCGCACCCGCTGGGCGTTGCGGCCCGGCACCTCCTACACCGTGACGGCCGCGGGCACCGGCGAGGACGGCGCGCCCACCGCCGCCACCGGCCGCTTCACCACCCTGCGGCCCGCCGCCGCGTTCCGGATCGCCGACATCACGCCGCAACCGGGCGAGACGGTCGGCGTCGGGATGCCGCTGATCGTCACCTTCGACCGGCCGATCGCCGACCGGGCGGCGGTCGAGCGCGCGCTGGAGGTGCGGATGAGCCGGCGCGTCCCGGCCGCCTGGAGCTGGACCGACCCGCGCCAGGTGGTGCTGCGGCCGCGCCGGTACTGGCCGTCGGGGCAGCGGGTGACGCTGCTGGCGCACACGGCGGGGGTGCGGTCGGCGCCCGGGGTGTACGGGGCCGACGGCGCGACCGGGGGCTTCCGCGTCGGGCCGTCCCGGATCAGCGTGGTGGACGTGCGGCGGCACCGCATGACCGTCCGCGTGAACGGCACGCGAGTGCGCACCGTGGGCATCAGCGCGGGCAAGGGCGGGACCCGCGCCTACACCACCACCAGCGGCGTGCACCTGACGATGGGCAAGGGCGACCCGGTCGTCATGACGTCGGGCTGGATGGGCGTGAAGGACGAGAACGACCCGCGCTACTACAAGCTGAAGGTCCGGCATGCGGTGCAGATCTCCAGCAGCGGCGAGTACGTGCACTCCGCGCCGTGGTCGGTCCGGCAGCAGGGCCGCGCCAACGTCAGCCACGGGTGCGTGAACGCCTCGCCCGCGTTCGCCGAGTGGTTCTACGGGCAGACGCAGCGGGGCGACGTGGTCGTGGTGACCGGCACCGACCGGTCGCTGGAGTGGTACAACGGCTGGGGTTACTGGCAGATGCCGTGGTCGAGCTGGATGGCGGGCGGCGCGTTGAAGAAGCCGATCCGCTAGACGATCGGGCGGCCGGTGCGGACGCGGCGGCGGACGTCCCACAGGTAGATGTTCCAGGGGAACTCGCGGGCCGGACGGGGCAGGGCGCGGTTGACCTGGGCCGACGCGCGGCAGAAGGCGTCGAACCGGCGCTGGTGCCGCGCGCTCCACGGAAGCCCCAGCTCCTCGCGGAACCGCTCGGGCAGGAACCCCGTGGTGAGGAACCGGTGCAGCGGCCCGAAGGCCAGGCGGAACGGCGTGGGCAGGAAGCCGAGGCCGGAGAAGCGGTAGAGGTAGGCGCGGGTGAGGTCGTCCATGTGGACCTGCTCCAGCCCCTTGGTCCAGTACTCGTCGAAGGCGGCGCGGTCGGCGGGCCACATGTCGTCGGTGACCTGGAGGGTGGTGCCGAAGCGGGCGGCGTGGCGGTAGAACTCGTCGCGCTGCTTCTCGGTGGGCCGGCCGTAGAGCTTGATGTAGACGTCCTCGGTGCCCCAGTAGAGGCAGGCGGCGACCCAGAGCTGGAGTTCGCGGTCGAAGGCGTTGTAGCGGACGGCGTCGCCGGGGGCCGAGCGGACCTGCCGGTGCGACCGGTTGGTCTCCTGGCGCATGACGTCCTGCTCGGCGGGGGTGCCCTGCATGGCGACCATGATGTAGCTGAGGGTGGTGCGCAGCCGCTTGAGGGGACGCTTGTCGATGCGGCCGCTCTCCACGGTGCTCTTGGCGACGCCGTGCCCGACCGGCAGTCGCGAGAGCTGCATGATGACGTTGGCACCGGCGGCGGCGAGCGCGAATCCCGTCGCTCCGTCACGGGCGATGTCGGGCAGTCGCTCCGGCGCGGGGGCGGCGGACTCGGGTAGGTTGCGGGCGGCTCCGGTCGCTGCCATGGGGGCCTCCGTGACGGGTGGGATGCGATGCCAGGACCACGATGCCCAAGTAAGTGATTACTTGCAACCCCGCCGTGCGTAGACGTGGATCACTCCTGGACCGGCACCCGCCCGGCGGCGTCCACGATCCGCTGCAGGGCGGCCGCGTGCTCGGCGAACGCCTGGCGTCCCAGTGGGGTGAGGCGGACGCGGGTGCTGCGCCCGCTGCTGATGCGCTCCTTGCGGACCTCGACGTAGGCGGCCTCTTGGAGGGCGCTGACCTGCTTGGAGAGCGAGGAGTCGCTGACATCGAGGGCGTCGCGGAGGACGCGGAACTCCATCCACTGCGCGGGGGCGAGCAGGGCGACGATAGAGAGCCGCGCGGGAACGTGGAGGAACTCGTTGAACGAGGGATCGCTCACCGGCGCGACCGCTCGACGTAGCGGGCGGGCTGGAACCAGTACATGGTCCCGACGGCGGCGACACCGGCGGCGATGCCGGCCAGGGTGGAGTGGACGGGGAGGTCCAGGAGCCAGGTCAGGACGATCACGCCGATGTAGACCGCCAGCAATACGGCGACCTCCACGACGTTGATGACGGCGGCGCCGGGCCGGGGGTGGCGTCCTAGGCGATGCCGGACACCGGTACGACGCTCGACGAGTCCTTCGACGAAGCCGTAGGCGAGGAGGATGGCCAGGGGGACGGCGAAGAGGACGGGCTTGCCGCTGTAGGTGCCGAGGTCGCCCATGATGCCGAGGGCGACGAAGAAGAGGAACCGGTTGAGGTAGGCCCACCAGGGGAGGCGGGGGTAGGCGGCGGCGAGGGTCTGCTGCTCGCGGTCGTGGATTTCTTGGAGGGCGCGGTGGGCTTGCTGGGCGTCCATGGTTCTCCTGGGGGAGCTAGGAGTACTTTCCTGCAGAGAAAGTACCATCTACTTTCCCCACAGGAAAGTAGATGGTGGGGCCTGACTGAGCTGGTGTTCGGCCTGCGCTCTGCACCTGGTCGACGACCTCAGCCTGCGCCCTGCACGTGACCCGCAACCGGCCCCGCGCTCCGCGCGCCCAACGACCTCAAGCTCGCGCTCCGGGCCGAGTCTGTGTTCTGCGCTGACCCTGCGCTGACCCTGCGCTGCCCCTGCGCTGCCCCTGCGCTGCCCCTGCGCTGCCCCTGCGCTGCCCCTGCGCTTCGTGCCAAGCCTGCACTCCGCGCTGAAGGGCACGCTCCGCGCAAGAGCCACGCTCCGCGTTAAAGGCACGCTCCGCGTTTAGCGCTCCGCGCCACTACCTCAGCCCGCGCTGCGCGCGTGCCCAAAGACGCTAGCCCCGTGCCCTGCACATGACCACCGACCCCAGCCCCGCGCTCTGCGCGTGACCAGCGACCTCAACCCCGCGCTCTGCACTCGACCAGCGACCTCAGCCCGC
>NZ_BCRO01000044.1 GCF_001552635.1 Actinomadura hibisca NBRC 15177
CGGGATGGTTCGGGCGCGGGGCTGGGGCAGGTGATCACGTGCAGAGCACGGGCTGAGGTCACTGGTCACGTGGGGCACGGGGCTGGCGTTGTTGGGCACGCGCGGAGCGCGGGCTGAGGTAGTAGCGCGGAGCGCCAAACGCGGAGCGTGCCCTTAGCGCGGAGCGTGAAGTTAGACGCGGAGCGTGAGCTTGGCGCGGAGCGTGGGGTTAAGCGCGGAACGTGCCTTTGGCGCGGAGCGCAGGGTTGGGCGCGGAGCGCAGGGTTAGGCACGAAGCGACAGTTTCAGGCACGAAGCGACAGTTTCAGGCAGTTGCACAAACGCGGAGTGCGGAGTGCGTATCCAGCAATGTCGGCCGCCAGACGCGGAACTCCGCGCAACTACACCCTCGCCGCCATACAAATCCGAGCCAGATCATTCAACGCATCCGCCCGCCGCTCGTCCAGCGTCCGCCCGTCCCCCGGACCCGCCTCCGCCAGCGTGTCTATCACCAGCGAGAACAGCGGCCACTCCGCAGGGCCGATCGCGCCCTCGAAGTCCACTCCCCCATCCAGATCGTCCAGATCCAGGTTCCGCGCGAAGGTCGCCAGTGCTGCCTCCGCCGCCACCACGCCGATCCGCATCGCCAGGGCCGCCGGTTCGCGTGTCACGCCCGCCGCTGTCACGTCCGACACCGCCGTAGCACCTGCCGTCGACACAGCCGTCGCCCTCGTCACGTCCGTCGCCATGGCCCTAGAACCCATGTTCGACAAAGTAGAGCATCGCGACGATCATCGTCGAACGTTCCTTCGAAAAGTCCGCCCCTTTCACCCCGCTATCGCCTGCACGAACACGTTCGTGTGCGTGAAGTGCGTCTCGCCCTCCACCACGCTCGGCCGCATCCCCGTCGCCGGGCCGCCCTCCAGCTCGTCGGCCAGTTCCTTCCGGATCTGCGCCGCCGCCTCCTCCGGCGTCTGCGACAGCGCCAGCCACGGTTCCAGCGGGCGTACGTGCTCGAACCGGTCCGTCCGCTTCACCTCCGCGCCCGCCTCCGTCAGCAAGTCCTTGATCTCCTGCTCGCTCAGCAGCGTGTTGTGCGACGGGTCCCGCAGGCGTTCCATCCGGTCCGCGTCGCCCTCCTCCGAGCTGCCCGAGCCCTCCGCGCGTACGAGGTCCGCCACGATCAGTGCCGCCCCCGGGCGGCTCACGCGCGCCATCTCCGCCACCACCGCCGCCGGGTCCGCCACCTGGTGCAACGAGAACCGCGTCACCACCAGCGTGAACGACCGGTCCAAGTACGGCAGCGCCGTCGCGTCGCCCCGCGTGAACGTCACGTTCGTCACGCCGTCCCGGTCGGCCTCGCGCTTCCCCTGCGCCAGCATCGCGGGCGTCAGGTCCAGCGCGGTCACGTGACGGACGCGGCGCGCGATCGCTCGCGACACCAGCGCCGTCCCGGCCGCTACTTCCAGGACCACGTCCTCCAGGTCCAGTTCCGGTTCCATGAACCGCACCAAGCGGTCCAGGTGGCGGGTGAAAGCGGTGTTCAGCCGCGTGTCCCCGAAGGAGTCCGCCTGCTTCGAGAACTCGCGTACGACCTTCTCGTCATGGGTCACCGTCACGCCGCCTCCTCCAGGTGTTGACCGGGATCATCCCCGAATAGCGGAGGCGTGAACAGTGGGCAGTGACGGTCATCACCCGGCCGCCGAGGTCAGGCCGCCGGGATCGTCTCCAGGAGTGCTTCCAGGCCCGCCGCGTCCAGCAGGTCGGCCGGGCGCACGGTCCGTTCCGCCTTCACGTAGTGGAACGCCGCGCTCACCTGCTCCACCGGCACGCCCGCCAGTTCCGCCCACGCCAGCCGGTACGCGGCCAGCTGCACCGAGATGTGGCGCAACTCCTCGTCATCCGGTGGCGCGCCCGTCTTCCAGTCCACGACGTCGTAGGTTCCGTCGTCGTTGCGGAACACCGCGTCCATCCGGCCCCGCACCAGGCGGTCGCCGATCATCGTCTCGAACGGCACCTCGATGTCGAGCGGTTCGCGCGGGCCCCACTCCGAGCGCTCGAACCGCTCCTGCAACATCGCGAGGTGCGTGTCGTCCACGGCCTCCTCGTCGGCGGCGCCCGGCAGGTCGTCCTCGTCCAGCAGGCGCTGCTGGCCCCAGCGCCCCTCCAGCCACGTGTGGAACACCGTGCCGCGCCGTGCGAACGGCGCGGGCGGGCGCGGCATCGGGCGGCGGATCTGGCGGGCCAGCGCCGCCGGGTCGCGCGCCAGCGTCACCAGTGACGACACCGTCAGGTTGGGCGGCAGCTCCACCAGCAGGCCGTCGGTTCCCCGGCCCCGGTCGCGTTCGGCCAGCAGCAGTTCCACGTCGCGCGCCCACGCCGACATCCGCTGCTTGTCGGCCGCGCCCAGGCCGTCGGTTCCCGCCCACGGGCGGGTGCGGCCGTGCATCGCGTCCTCGACCATCCGGGCCGCCTCGACGGTCGCCTCGTAGCGTTCGCGCGCGGTGGCGTCGGTGAGGCCGCGCTCGCCGGGCCACTGCGCCTCGTCAGGGTCGCTGAGCAGCGGGTTCGTCGCGTCCTCGGCGGGCGGGTCGGCCCACTTGGCGACGGGTCCGGCCCCCGCCAGGCACACCTCGCGGATCTCCTCCAGGAACGGCGACGGGCCGAGCGGACGCCCCGACGTCCCCCACCAGTACCCCGTGCACAGCAGCAGGCTCGACGCGCGCGTCACCGCGACGTACGCGAGGCGGCGGTCCTCCAGCAGGTCGCGGGCCGCGCTCTCGGCGTCGAAGTCGGCCAGGTCGTCCTTGGTCAGGCCGCGCAGCTTGGGCAGGTCCTGGTAGTCGCCGCGCAGCGGGAACGGCAGCACGCGCGGGTTGGCCGTCCAGCGCGTCGCGTTCTGCGGCGGGGACGGGAAGATCGAGCCCTTGGCGGGGCCGCCGTCCTTCTGCGGCGTGTAGGCCAGGCCCGGCACCACCACGACCGGCCACTCCAGGCCCTTGGAGGCGTGCACGGTGAGCAGCTTGACGCTGTCGGTGTCGCCGACGCGGCCGGACGCGAGGCCGAACTCCTCGGTCTCGGCGGCCTTGAGGTAGGCCAGGAACGCGCCGAGGGTGGCGTCCTCGGCGTCGCTCGCGAAGTTGTCGGCGGCGTCGATGAACGCGTCCAGGTCGGCGCGCGCCACGGCCGGGTCGAGCCCCGAGCGCGCCGCGACCTCGATGTCCAGGCCGAGGGTGCGCTCGACCTCGTGTACCAGGTCGGGCAGCGGCAGGCCGACCTGGTTGCGCAGGCCGCGCAGCTCGTCGCGCAGGCGGCGCAGGCGGCCGTAGCCCTCGGGCGAGAACTGGCCGGGGTCGCCGATGTCGTCCAGCGCGTCGACCAGGCTGCCGGTCTCGCGGTTCAGCTCCGCGACGAGCTGGCGCAGCGGGTCGGCGTCCTCGGGCGCGGGGGTCTCCAGGTTCTCCGGATCGACGGCCCCCTCGGGACGGGTCACGTCGCGCGAGGTCTCCTCGGCCAGGCGGCGGGCGCGGCGGCCGAGCGCGACCAGGTCGCGGGGGCCGAGCCGCCAGCGCGGGCCGGTGAGCAGGCGGGCCAGGGACGCGCCGGACGTCGGGTCGTGCATGACGCGCAGCGTCGCCACCACGTCCTGCACCTCGGGCACCGTCAGCAGCCCGCCCAGGCCCACGACCTCGACGGGGATGTTGCGCGCCTCCAGCGCCTTGCGGATCAGCGGGAACTGCGAGCGCTTGCGGGCCAGCACCGCGATGTCGGAGTACTTCAGCGGCTCGCCCTGCGGGCCGCCGTCCGGCGCGACGTCCGGATCGCCCGCCATCACCTTGGCGATGCGCGCGGCGATCCGGTCGGCCTCGTCCTCGACGGTGTCGAACAGCGCGCACTCGACGCGGCCGCGCTCCTCCCGGCCCGCGCCGGGCACCAGCACCGGCACCTGCGGCGTCTGCGCGCGCAACTCCTGCTGGACGCGCGCGGCCACGCGCAGGATGCGTTCGCCGTTGCGGAAGCTGCGGCTGAGCTGGCGGACCGGCGCGGGGCTGGGCGGCCGGTTCATGATCGGCGTCTGGAGCGGGAAGTCGTCGGCGAAGCGCAGCAGGCCGCCCGCGCTCGCGCCGCGCCACCCGTAGATCGACTGGCAGGGGTCGCCGACGGCGGTGACGGGGTGGCCCGCGCCGAACAACGACCGCAGCAGCACGAGCTGGGCGTGGCTGGTGTCCTGGTACTCGTCCAGCAGCACCACCGAGTAGCGGGAACGTTCGATCATCCCGACCTCGGAGTGGTTGAACGCGATGCGCGCGGCGGCGGCCATCTGGTCGCCGTGGTCGACGACCTCGCGGTCGGCCTTGGCCCGCCGGTACGCCTCGATCAGCGGGGCGAGCTGCTCGCGCACCGCCTGCTTGGCGAGGATGTCGCGCTGGGCCTTCAGCGGCTTGGGCAGCGCGGCGAACCGCTCCTCCAGCCACTGCCCGGCCTTGCGCAGGTCGGCGGGGGTCTTCAGGTGCTCGGCGAGGTCGCCGGCCAGGTCCATGACGGCCTTGGTGACGGTGTCGGGCGACCAGTCGACGTGGTCCATCGGGCCGTCGTAGGCGTCCACGGTGCGCGAGCAGATCTGCCAGGCGACGGCCGGGGAGATCAGCCGCATCGTCGGCTCCAGCGCCTCGCGCAGCGCGTGGTCGCCGAACAGCCGGGCGGCGTAGGAGTGGTAGGTGGACACGGTCGGCTCGCCGTCGAAGATCTGCTCGCCGCCGAGCCGCTCGACCTCGTCGTCGGGCAGCGCCTCGCGCAGGGTGTCCAGGCGTTTGCGGATGCGCGTGCCGAGCTCGGCGGCGGCCTTGCGGGTGAAGGTGAGGCCGAGCACGCGCTCGGGCCGCACGAACCCGTTGGCGACCAGCCACACCACGCGCGCGGCCATCGTCTCGCTCTTGCCCGACCCGGCGCCGGCGATCACCGCCATCGGCGCCAGCGGCGCCTCGATCACCCGGGCCTGCTCGTCGGTCGGTTCGGGCACCCCCAGCAGCCGCGCCAGCTCCGCCGGAGTGATCATGGCCCGACCTGTCCCCCCTCGTCCTGCACCGGACAGCAGGACCGTACGGGACACGTCCGACACTTCTCGTTGGCGCGCGCCTGGAACACGTCCGAGGCCATGCCGGTGGCCACGATCTCCACCAGCTTCTTGGGCCACTCGGGGTCGGGCGATTCGGCGGGCGGCGGCTGCTCCTGCTCGCGCACCTTGGCCGTGAAGGCGGCCTTGCCGACCTGGATCAGCTTGGCGCCGCCCGGCTCGATCAGGCCGTGCCGGGCGAACGCGCCCAGCATCACCGCGTACTGGTAGACGCCGAGCTGCGGGTGCTCGGGCAGCTCGTCCTTGGGCACGGCCTGGTTGGAGGTCTTGATGTCGATGATCACCGCGCGGCCCTGCTCGTCGCGCTCGGCCCGGTCGATCCGGCCCTTGATCACCACCCGGCCGAGATCGACCTTGAACGACTCCTCCAGCGCCACGATCTCGTTGGGGTTGTCGCGGTGCCAGGCCAGGAACTTGTCCACCATCTTCCCGGCCTGCTCGCGCTGCTTGTCGGAGTACCAGGAGGAGCGGAAGTCCAGGTCGTTCCAGATCTCGTCCAGCCGCCGCCCGACCTCCACGTCGGTGACGCCCTCGTCGGCCCCGGCCAGCTCGGCGACGGCGTGGATCACCTTGCCCATGGTGCTGAACTCGTTGGGCCCGCCCTCCTGCGCGCCGACGGCCGAGGTCAGCAACCAGCGCAGGCCGCAGGTGGTGAAGGTCTCCACCTGCGACGGGGAGATGGTGATCTGCTCGTCCTCGCCGAACGCGGGCGCGGTGTCCGACAGCGCGGTGATGGCGTACCAGTTCTCCGGCTTCGCGCCGCGCACGCCCGCGCGCGCGAGGCGCGCCAGGTGCCCGGCGGCGGCGCGGCGCATCGGCTCGGGGCGAGCCGGGTCGGTCACCGTGGCGCGCAGGTCGGCCACCAGCGAGGTCAGCGACAACCAGCGCGTCTTCTCGTCGAGCTGGGATTCCTCCAGCGCGCCGGGCAGCAGCTCGTTGAGGAAGCGGGACGGCCGCTCCTCGGTGTCGTCGCCGCCGACGGCCGTGACGACCAGGCGCTTGCGGGCGCGGGTGACCGCCACGTAGAACAGGCGGCGCTCCTCGTCCATCATCTTGGCCGCCATCGACCAGCCCGCCGCGCCGGTGCCCTCGTCGCCGGGCAGGTCGTTGCCCGCGTGGTGCTCGATCAGCTCCTCCACGCCCAGCAGCGAGCCGCGCAGCCGCAGGTCCGGCCACAGGCCCTCCTGCACGCCCGCGACGATCACCACGTCCCACTCCAGGCCCTTGGCCCGGTGCGCGGTGAGGATCTTGACGGTCTCGCCCTCGGGCGCGTGCTCGGCGAGGGTGGTGGCGGCGATCTCCTGGGCGGCGATGTCGTCCACGAACAGCTCGGGCCCGGCCTGCGGCAGCCGGTCCACGAACCGCGCGGCGTGGTCGAACAGCGCCACCACCGCGTCCAGGTCGCGGTCGGCGGCCGCGCCGCGCAGCCCGCCGCGCACGCTCTGGTCCAGCAGCGCGTCGCCGAGGCCGCTCTCCTGCCACACCTCCCAGAGCACGTCCTCGGCGGTGCCGCCGAGCGAGGCGTGCTGCCGGGCGATCTCGATCAGGCGGGCGACGCGCTCGGCGGGGCCGCGCACCTTCTCGTGCACCAGGGCGAGTTCGCGGGCGTCGTCCAGCGCGGAGATCAGCAGCTCGTTCAGCGGCCGGTCGCCGCCCGACAGGTCCTCCAGGTCGCGCAGGGCGCGCTTGAGGCGGCGCATGCCCAGCGCGTCGGCGCCGCCGAGCGGGCCGGTCAGCAGCTCCTCGGCGATCTCGGCGTCCAGGTAGTCCTTCTTCAGCGCGGCACGCAGCAGCACCAGGATGGGGCGGACGGCGGGCTCTCCCATGAGCGGCACCTCGTCGCCCGCGACCACGACCGGCACGCCCGCCTGCGACATCGCGCGGCGCAGCGCCGGGACCTGGAGGACGGCGCTGCGCACCAGGATCGCCATCCGCGACCAGGGGACGCCGTCGAGCAGGTGCGCGCGGCGCAGCTCGTCGGCGATCAGCGCGGCCTGCTGGGACTCGGAGTCGGCGAGGACGGTGCGGACCTCGCCGTCCTCGGCGTCGGGCAGCGGCTCCAGCGCGCGGTGCTCGGCGGCCCCGGCGGTGCCCGCCGGGAGGCGGCGGGCGATGTGCCGGGACGCCTTGAGGATCTCCGGGCCCATGCGGCGACAGGTCTTCAGCGCCACCACCGGCGCGGGGTCGCCGTCCAGCGTGCGGAACCGGGCCGGGAACTCCTGGATGCCGCGCACGTCCGCGCCGCGGAACCCGTAGATCGACTGGTCGGGGTCGCCGACCACGATCAGGTCGCGGCCCTCCCCCGCCAGGTGCCGCAGCAGGTCCTCCTGGGCGGGGTCGGTGTCCTGGTACTCGTCCACGAAGACCGCGTCGTAGGCGTCGCGCTCGCGGGCCTGGACGTCGTCCTCGGCCAGCAGCAGCGCCGCGACGCGGATCAGCTCGCCGTAGTCGTAGGTGGGCATCGGGTCGAGCGCGAACCGGTCGATATAGCGCTGCATGAAGCCGCCGATGGCGGGCCAGTCGTTGCGGCCCCGCAGGCGGCCGAGGCCGACCAGCGCGTCGGCGTCGTAGCCGCGTTCGGCGGCGCGCAGGGTGAAGTCGCGGACCTCCTCGGCGAACCCGCGGGTGGCGAGGGTCTGGTGCAGGCTCGCGGGCCAGCCGTACGCGCCGTCGATCAGCTCGCCCTCCAGCAGGCGGCGCACCTCAAGCAACTGCTCGGGGCCGGACAGCAGGCGGGGCGGGGGCTCGCCGTTCAGCACGGCGTCGCGGCGCAGCAGGGCGTAGGCGTAGCTGTGGAAGGTCAGCGCGAGCGGCGTGCGGGTGGTGCGGCGCAGGCGGCCGGTGATGCGGTGCCGCAACTCCTCGGCGGCCTTGCGGCTGAAGGTGAGGACGAGGACACGTTCGGGATCGGTTCCGCGGTTCTCGATGCGGTCGACGACCGCTTCCACGATCGTGGTGGTCTTGCCGGTCCCGGGGCCCGCCAGCACCAGCAACGGACCGCGCTCGTGGTCCACCACGCGCTGTTGCTGATCGTCCAGCCGGGGGGCGTCCGCACGCACCGCACCCGCGCGGCGGACGAGGCGGTAGGAGGCTGGCGGCACAAGAGAAGATTCCAGCAGATCATCGGGCCTGCTCTGACCACATTGGCGGCATGTCGCGCGGGCGACGCCGATGACCTGCGCAACCTTCGTGAAGTGAGGGGCGCGGGCGATGCGGTGTGACGGAGGTGACTAGGTGCGCAGCGCCAGCAGCAGATCCACCCGGTCGTCGAGCGACGACAGATCGCGACCGGTCAGCTCCTCGATCCGGCGTATCCGGTAACGCAGCGTGTTGACGTGCAGGTTCAACCGGCGCGCGCACGCCGTCCACGAGCCCGAGCACGCCAGGAACTGCGCCAGGGTGCCCAGCAGGTCGCTGCGGTGCCGGAGATCGTAGCCGATGACCGCGCCGAGCACCTGCTGCCGGAAGCGGCGGCGCGCGTCGGCCGGGAGCCGGGCCAGCAGCGCGGCGTGCGAGGCGGGGGCGTCGTCGGGCTCGCCGGTCTCGGCGTCCAGCCGCCGCAGCACCACCGTCATCACGCGCGACAGCGTCGTCTCGGCCGGGACCGCCACCAGCGGTATCCCGTAGCGCTCGCAGGCCGCCACCAGGTCGTCGGGGACCGGCGCGGTCGCCTCCCCCGCCGCCAGCGCCGTGATCCGCTTGGCCGCCAGCGCCGCCACGAACGGCACCGAGTCGTAGGGGCCGCGCCGCCACATCAGCCCGGTCAGCACCAGCTCGCCGCCGTCGAGGTAGCGCGTGGGGTCGGGCAGGTCGGTGACGAACACCTGCCGGACGGGACGGTCCAGCCGCTCCGGGCACGCCAGCGGCCGCAGCCGCAGTTCCGGATCGTGGAGCAGTTCAGCGGTTCTCACAGGACGAGAAGGTAGGAAAGGCGTGTTTCCGTACGTATGCACAACGTGTTACGTGCGTGAAACGCCGTCTTGGACGTCGCGCCATGACGGCCGCGCGCGGGCGGGCGGTGCACTGAGGGGGACCCCACCGCTGGAGGAGGACCCCCATGCCCACCGGCACCGAACCCCGCCCCGCCGACCCCCATCCCGTCGACGCCCGGCCGCCCGCGCGCAAGCTGGCCGCCTTCGGGCTCCAGCACGTGCTGGCCATGTACGCCGGGGCCGTCGCCGTCCCGCTGATCGTCGGCGGCGCGCTCAAGCTGCCGCCGCACGATCTGGCCTACCTCATCAACGCCGACCTGCTGATCTGCGGCGTCGCCACGCTGATCCAGTGCGTGGGGGTGCGGTGGTTCGGCGCGAAGCTGCCGCTGATGCAGGGCGTGTCGTTCGCCGCCGTCGCCCCCATGATCGCGATCGGCACGGCCGGGGGCGGGCTGCCCGCCATCTACGGCGCGGTGATCGCCGCCGGGCTGCTGATGGCGGTGGCCGCGCCGCTGTTCGGCCGGCTGGTGCGGCTGTTCCCGCCGCTGGTCACCGGCACCCTGCTGCTGATCATTGGGATCTCGCTGCTGCCGGTGGCGGTCAAGTGGGCCGCCGGGGGCGCGGGCACGCCCGGCTTCGGCACGCCGAAGAACGTGCTGACGGCGCTGGGCGTGCTGGTGTTCGTGCTGGCGGCGCAACGTTTCCTGCCCGGCTTCCTGGGCCGGATCGGGGTGCTGCTGGGCATCGTGGCGGGGACGCTGGTCGCGATCCCGCTGGGCATGACCGACTTCGGCGGCGTCACCGAGGCCGACCCGGTCGGGGTCAGCACGCCGTTCCACTTCGGCGCGCCGGTCTTCGAGGCCGGGGCCGTGGTGTCGATGCTGGTCGTGATGCTGGTGGCGATGACCGAGACGACCGGCTCGATTCTGGCGCTGGGCGAGCTGACCGGCCGCGAGGTGGACCGCCGCACGCTGGTGGACGGCCTGCGCGCCGACGCGGCGTCCACGGCGCTCGGCGGGCTGTTCAACACCTTCCCCTACACCGCCTACGCGCAGAACATCGGCCTGGTCGGGATCACCGGCGTGAAGAGCCGCTGGGTGGTGGCGTTCGCGGGCGGGGTGCTGGTGGTGCTGGGCCTGTTCCCGCCGGTGGGCGCGCTGGTGGCGGCGATCCCGGCGCCGGTGCTGGGCGGGGCCGGGCTGGTCATGTTCGGGACGGTGGCGGCGGCCGGGGTGCGGACGCTGAGCCAGGTGCGGTTCGAGGACAACCACAACCTGGTCGTGGTGGCGGCGTCGCTGGGCGTGGGCCTGATCCCGGTGGCGGTGCCGGAGTTCTACGACCGGTTCCCGGGCTGGACGGACGTGGTGCTGCACTCGGGGATCAGCGCGGGCTGCGTGACGGCGATCGCGCTGAACCTGCTGTTCAACCACACCCGCCGCCCCGAGGCCGGGGCTGAGGCCGGGCCCGAGGCCAAGGTCGCGCCTGAGGCCGCGCCGACGTCCGCGCCCACACCGGCGTCCGCGCCCGCCGAAGCCGCCCCGGCCTAGCGGCCGTCCCAGCGCGCGCGGCCCATGTCCACGCGGCGGCCGTCCGGGCGCAGCGGCGTGCCCTCGACGCGGTACTCCTCAAGGGCGCGGATCTCGTGCCCGGACGGCGGGCTGCCGTCCGCGCGCAACACCCGCCACCAGGGGACGCCGCCGCCGAAGTGCGACATGACGCGGCCGACCTGGCGCGGCCCGCCCTCCCCGATCAGCTCGGCGACGTCGCCGTAGGACAGGACGCGGCCGGGCGGGATGCGCTCGACCGCGTCCAGAACGGCTTCGGCGTACTCGTCAGGATCTGCCCGCATCCGACGATTCTGCCGGACGCCGCCGCACCGCGAGGAAGATCGCGGCCCCGAGGGCGACCAGACCGGCGACCCCGAGCGCGCCGAAGCCGATCAGCCAGGGGACGTTGTAGGGCACGGCCCGGATCGTCTCCGGGCCGCCGCCGAAGTGCGCGGAGTCGGCCACCGGGCCCTTGGGGATCGCAGCGGGGCCCGGTGTGAGCTTGGCGGCCTCCTTGAGGGCTCCCGCCGGGTTGACGTAGCCGTAGCCGATGTCGGTGTCGTATCGGCCCGCTCCGCTGGGGTGGCGGGCTGAACGGCTGATGACCTCGTTGACCTGGCCGGGGGGCAGTTTCGGGTACTTGGCCTTGACCAGCGTGACGGCGGCGGCCACCCAGGACACGGCGGGAGCGTCGCCCCAGTAGGCCCACTCCCGGCCGTCGGCTCCGATGCTGGGGGTCCTGATGCCGGGCGCGGAGACCAGCACCGTGCTGCTGGCCTTCGTGTACTTCTTGTCGCGGCGGCCGAACGCGTCGGTCGCGCCCACGCCGATCACGCCGGTCTGGGCGACCGGGTACCGGAGATCGGTCGGTGCCTGGAGCCCCGCCGCGGCGACCACGACGGCGTTCTTGCCGTGGGCGTGGGCGACCGAGCCGAGCAACTGGTCGTCCTTGCCGGCCCACGCGGACGTCACGATGACGTCGGCCCCGTGGTCGGCGGCGTAGCGGATGCCCCGGGCGATCAGGGCATTCCAGTCGTGGTTCTTCTCCAGCCAGCGTTTGCCGCCCGGATCCTCCTTGTCTGCGTGCACCCGCACGGGCAGCACACGGGCCTGCGGAGCCAGCGCGCCCTCCCCGGCGATCATCGCGGCCGCGAGGGTGCCCATCTTCCGGTACGGGCGGGGCGTGCGGACCAGATCGTGCTCCTTGTCCAGCCTCCCCTTGAGCGACGGGATCTCCGCGACGCCGTCGGCCAGTACGGCGACCTTGACGGAACGGCCCTGCGCGGACTTCTCCGCCGTATCGAAGTCGTCCAGCATCTGCTTGATCCAGTTGCCGTCGGCGCGGGCGGTCCCGCTCAGCGGCGGGGCCAGGGCGATCGTCAGTGCGGCGGCCAGCAGGCCCGCCGTGCGGCGTGTCAGCACTGCACCCTCTTCCGCTCGCACGGCTCGGTCCGGTCGCTCAGCCGGTCCAGGATCCGGCTCTGCATGAATCGGGCGAAGCTAAAGTCCTCTATCAACACCTTGCGGTCGGGTTTCCCGCGATCGAGCGTCCAACCGCTGGTCCGGAACATCAGGTAGGGCGCTTGCGGGACGTCCATCCAGAAGTCCTGCCGCAGGGCGTCGGTGAAGTCCTTCGCGGCCGTGCCGGGGAACGCGACCGCGCGCAGGCCGACGCTCTCTTTGAGCGCGCTGCCGAAGGCGGTGTTGACGGCGGCCTCCGCGCGGCCCGCCTGCCGTACGTCGCCCATCACCGCGACGCCGATCGTGGTGGCCAGCGTGCCGGTGGAGTCGATGTAGGTGGCGCGCAGCACGGTCTGGCAGCCATTCTTCGTGAGCACGTCCGCGAGCTTGGGGTCGAACGCCTGCGCGCAGGCCGCCTCCGGGGCGATCCCCGCACGCTGCACGAACCCTCTGCTGGCCTTGTTCTCTGGAGTCTGCCCGAACAGCCCTGACATGTTGCGCGGCGGGATGTCCTCCTTGACCCGCGCGGGGAAGATCTCCCCGGCGGGCAGGGTAGCCCAGCGCGTGGCGATCTCCTTCTCCCCCGCCGTCTCGATCTGCTTGGCGGTGGGCGCGCGCAGCACGCTCCAGCCGATGGCCCCGGCCGCGCCGAGCACGGCGGCCAGGCCCAGGGTCGTCAGGACCGCGATCGCCGCGCGCGGGCGACGTCGGGGCGGCGCCGGAGCCTCGGGCGCCTCGGCGGTGGTGGTTTCGGGCATCCGCCGATCCAACTGACACCGCGTCTCATTATGGCGACGATCATGCTTCGGAACGGGGACGGCGCACCGCCGCCGTCACCGCGATCACCAGGCCGATCAGCGCCAGCGCGCACACCGCCACCGACGCCACGATCACCGTCCCGTCGCGGCGCACCACCCGGATCGGCTCCGCCTCGCCCGCGCCGAACCGCTGCTCGGCCGCCGCCCCGAAGCCCGCCGGGCGCACGCCCGCCAGCCGTTCCGCCTCGGTCAGCGCCGCCAGCGCGTCCACCCGGCCGAAGCCCACGCCCAGGTCGTAGCCGCCTTGCGGGCGGTTCTGCGTGCTGGCCACGATCGCCTGGGTGACCAGCGCGGGAGCCAGTTTCGGGTGCCGGGACCGGATCAGCGCCGCCACCCCGGACACGAACGCGGTGGCGGGGCTGGTGCCGTCGCCGATCCAGTACTGCGTGCCGGGGCCCGCGCCGATGATCTGCACGCCGGGGGCCGACACCACCACCGCCGAGTTGCGGTTGGAGAAGCCCGCGTGGCGGCCCGCCGAGTCCACCGCCGCCACCGAGATCACGCCGGGGAACGAGGCCGGGTAGGTGAACTCGGCGTGCCCGCCGCGCCGCGCGGTGCGGTCGGCCCCGCCGTTGCCCGCAGCGGCCACCACCACAACGCCGCGCCGGACCGCGTAGGCGACCGCCTCGCGTTCGGCGCGCGTCGGGTAGGAGCGGCCGAGCGACAGGTTGACGACGTCCACGCCCTGGTCCACCGCGTAGCGGATGCCGGAGGCGATGGTGCCCTCGTAGCGCGGGTTGCCGGTGAACGAGGCGAAGCCCGGTTCGTCGCGTTCCAGGATCACGCGCAGGGCCAGCAGTCGCGCCTCGGGTGCCACGCCCATCATGCCGTCCGCGCCGCCGGGGCCGTGGCCGTGCCCGGCGATGATGGAGGCCATGTTGGTGCCGTGCAGCCGCTTGGGCTCGACGCCGGGCGGGATCGCGCCGCGCGTGTAGTCGGGGCCGACGGTCACCGATCCGGCCAGGTCGGCCTGGTCGGGGTCCACGCCCGAGTCCAGCACCGCCACGGTCACGCCCCGGCCGCGCGACAACGACCACGCGCGCGGCACGTTCAGCGATTCCAGGATCGGCGTCATCGCGTCCCGGACCTGGTCGGCGCGGGCGGGCGGCGCGGACGGGAGGACGAACGCGACGGCCGCCGCGAGCGCCGCGCCCCTGGTCAGGGCGCGTCTCAGCACGTCCACTCCGCCGTCCCGCACTCCACTTGGCCGGGCGCGGCCAGCGGTTTCAGGATGGCGTCGGCGAGCTGCGGGCCGAGCGCGGCCAGGTCGTTCTGCTGCTGGCGCGCCCCGATCGTGGGACGCCCGTCCGCGTAGCCCACGGTCGCGGCGACCAGGTACGGGCCGCGCCGCCGGACGGCCGCCGCCTGCCGTGCGGTGTCGCCGAACCGTGCGGCGGGTGACGCCTCGAACGGCAGCGCGCGCAACCCCGGCCGGGGCGCGGGCACCGGGAACCACGGGACGGCCTCGCGTGCGGCCCGCTCGTCGGGGAACACCACCACCCCGACCGTCACCGCCAGCCCCTGCAACTGGTCCAGGTACGTCGCGCGCAGCACCGCCATGCAGCCCCGGCTCGTCAGCGACCCGCTGAGCTGCGGGTCCACGGCCGTGTCGCAGCGCGTGCCGGAGTCGATGCCGATCCGGGTCGCCTGCTCGGCCGATCCCATGTCCAACGTGTAGGGCAGCGTCGCGGGAAACAGCCGCCCGGCGGGCCAGGTCCGGTAGCGCGCGGCGACCTCGGCGGACTGCGCGTCGGCGCGCTCGGCGGCGGTCGGGTCGCGGGTCAGCTCGCCGCCCAGCCGCAGCGCGGCCGCGCCCAGCACCGCCAGGCAGCCGAGCGCCGCGACCGCGGCGACGACCGTGCGGGACCGCGCCGGGCCGGGCTCGGGCGGCCCGTCCGGGTCGAGGTCCGGGGCTGAGAGCTCGGCGCGCGACACGGAGCGGAGCGTAGCCGACCCGGGGGTCACCTGGGGGCCTGGGACGCCCGTGGAGCGCGGCGCGCCAGCATGATCACGATCACCAGGGCGGCAACGGCGCCGAGCGCCCCGCCGCCGACCACGGCCGCGATCACCGGGCGCACCCAGAACGGCCGCTCGATCACCGGGACCGGGCCCGGCGCCGGGTCGGCGAACCGCTGCCCGGCCGCCTTGCCCTCCGCCCCGCCCGGACGCGGCGCGGTGAGCGCCGCGGCGGCGGCCAGTGCGCGGGCCGCGCTGACCTCGCCGAACCCGACGCCCGAGTCGTAGCCGCCGGTCGATCCGTAGCGGGACGCATTGATCAGCGCCTGCGCGACCAGCGGCGGCGGCAGCCTGCGGTACTTGGCCCGGATCAGCGCCGCGATGCCCGACACCAGGGCGCTGGAGTCGCTGGTGCCGGAGCTGATGACGTAGCGGCCCGGTTGGGCGGCCGGGATGCCGTCGCCGGGCGCGGCCACCAGCACCGAGTAGTTGCGGTTGGAGAACGCGGCGCGGCCGTGGCCGGGCTTGGTCGCCGCGACCGCGATCACGCCGGGGTAGGAGGCGGGGTAGGAGTAGGGCGCGAAGCCGTCCTCGTCCAGGCGGCGCTTGCGGTCGCCGTCGTTGCCCGCCGCCGACACCACCACCACGCCCTTGCCGATGGCGTAGCCGATGGCGGCGCGCTCCTCGGCGTTCTCCTGGTACTTGCCGAGGGAGAGGTTGATGACGTCGGCGCCGTGGTCCACCGCGTAGCGGATGCCGCGCGCCACGGCGCTCTCGGCGCGTTCGGAGGCGCGGAACCGCAGGTAGCTGGCGTCCTCGGGTTCGGCGATCGCGCGGACGGCCAGCACGCGCGCCTGCGGGGCCAGCCCCACGATGCCGTCGCGGCGGCCGGGCCCGTGGCCGCGCCCGGCGATCAGCGAGGCCATGGAGGTGCCGTGCAGCCGCCGGGGCGGGGACGAGCCGTCGATGTCGGCCAGCATGTTGGGGCCGGTGGTGACCGCCCCGGCCAGGTCGGGCTGGCGGGGGTCCACGCCGGTGTCCACGACGGCGACGGTCACGCCCGCGCCGCGCGTGATCTTCCAGGCGGCCTCGGCTTCCAGCAGGTCCAGCAGCGGTCGTTGCTTGTCGCGGACGATGTCGGCGTGCGCGGCGGGGGCCGAGATCGTGGCCGTCGCGAGGCCGGTGGCCAGCAGGGCGGCGGCGGCCCGTCGCAGGGTGCGCATCAGCATCGCCATTCGCGCTTGGCGCAGTCGGGCAGCGCGGCGGTGGACAGGGGCTGGGCAACGGCGCGGCCGAGCTGCGGGGCGAGCCGGAAGGGGTCGCCGGGACGGCTCTTGGGCACGGCGGTGGCGGGCCGCCCGTCGGATTGGCCGGAGACGGTCAGCACGACGTACGGGCCACCCCGGTCGGAGGTGCGGTCCTGCCGCGCCTGGTCGGTGAAGCGCGCGGCGGCCGTGCCGGGGAAGGCGGCGGCGCGCAGTGCGGGCGTCGCGCCCTTGGCCCGGTCGATCCCGGCCGAGCCGGGGAGTTCCTTCAGCGCCGCGTCGGCCTTCCACGCGTCGGGGAAGGCGATCACGCCCACGGTGACCACGACGCCCTGGAGCTGGTCGGCGTAGGTGGCGCGCAGCACGGCGCGGCAGCCGTGGCGTTGCAGGACGTTCGCCAACTCGGCGTCCACGGCGGTGACGCAGCCGGTGTCGGTGGCGATGCCGACGCGTGCGGCGTACTCGCTGCGCGCGCCCGCGACCTCGTAGCCGAGCCGTTCGGGGAAGATGCGCCCGGCGGGCCAGCTCTCCCAGCGGCGCGCGACCTCGGCGTCGGCGGCGCGCTGGAGCTCGGCGTTGGTGGGGTCGCGGTTCAACGTGGCCCAGGCCCCGGCCAGCCCCGCCGCGCTGAGCGCGAGATAGCAGCAGCCGATCGTGACCGCCACCAGCAGCCATTGCCGAGCGTGCAGGCCGAGGACGGTCGCCCGGGACGGCGGAAGGGGCGGCCTTCCGGCGGGCGGGTACCCCGGCGGCGGCCCGTACGCGGAACCGTGCGAAGGCCCAGGTGGAGGCCCGTACGGCGGCGCGGAAGGTGGTCCGGCGGGCGGCCCGAAAGAGGGGCCGGACGGCGGGACCGGGCGCTGGGAGGGGGGAGGCTGGAACGCCACAACCGTCAAGGTTACGGCCTTCCTGGGGGATCTGGGGGAACCGTCCGCTGTAGTGGCCATTTGGGGAGCAGGCCCGAGAGGAGCAAAGCAGAGCCCCGGTCCACGAGGGCCGGGGCTCACTTGCGCTGTCCAAAGGTCAGGCGCGCTTCACGGCCTCCACCAGGGCCGCCAGCGTCCCACGGTCAAGGGTGAGGTGCCCGGCGTCAGGAGCCTTGCTGTCTCGCACGCCAACGGACAGGCCAAGATCGGCAAGCTCGACGCAGTGTCCGCCGTCGTTGCCTGAAGCGCTGGCCTTACGCCACCTGATCACGTCTTCCATTTGTTCTCTGCCGTCTCCCTGATCAGCGCCTCGGACTGGTCGGCCGAGAGCGCGTACGTCCCGAGGTCCAAGAACTTCTCGTGAAGCCGTTCGATCTCCGAGGAGCCTTCTACGATCTTCCCGTGCGGCTCGCCCTCACAGTACGCGGCGTAGCCCCCACCAGGGAAGCGGGCGAGCGTGAAGGAACCAGCGTGCCCGGAATGGGGAGCGCCGTCCGGGATGATCTGGATCGACACCCGGGGCGAGATCGCGTCAGCCAGCCTCAACAACTGCTCATGCATGATCGGGGCCGTGCCGACCCGGTGCCAGAGCACCGTTTCGGGCAGCAGGTACACCAGGCGGGGAGGACTCTCCCGCCTCAGGATCTCTTGCCGCGCCATGCGGGCCTCGACCTTCTTCGCGTCGCCGTACAGCAACACCTCGGCGTAGGCCGGGGTCTGGAGCAGGCCGTCAACGAGCATCGTCTGGTAGCTGCGCAGCACCTCGGCTTCGCCTTCCCGCTCGGGCCACCCCATGAAGTACGAAGGGAACGCGGCCGACCTCCCGTCGAACAAGGCGCTGTGGAGCCTTACGAGCGCTCCGCCGGTGTTGAGGGCATCGTCGGCGTACTCAGCGAAGGAAAGATCACACCCCGTGTCGCCCCGCTCGATCTCGGAGATCGTGCTCGCGCTGAAGGGGATCATCTCCGCGAGGGCGCGCAGGCTGAGGCCCTCGCGCTCCCGGTAGAAGCGAGCCTCCGAGCCGAACAGTTCGCGTGGTCCGCGTGAGGGGTCGAGCTTCTTCGGGGCCTGCGCCATGGGGGGACTCCTATGACCGTCGATGACCGGGCGCGTCCGGGAAGTGACCGGCGTGTCCGTGAGCTGGGGGCTTGCCTCTCCAGGATGGGCCGTGCGGGGCAGCCTGTGAAGCAAGTCACAGACATCCCCCGAGGTGATCACTATGCGCGGGCCGCACACTCTGACCGTCGAAGCCAACGGGGCCGCCATGAAGGCGGCCCGCGACTGGGTGGGGAAGATCTTCGAGTCCTGGGGGCTGGACGACTACCTCGGCAAGCTGATCGTCACGGAGTTGGCGACCAACGTCGTCAAGCACACCGACGCGGAGCAAATGATCGTCCGCGTCTACGTGGCCGACGCCGGGCCCGTGGTCGAGGTGGAGGACGCGTCGCCCGTCCTGCCCGTCGTCCTTCCCCTGACCGAGGACTCCTTCTCGGGGCGCGGGCTGGCCATGGTCGAGATCTTCGCCGACGCCCTCGGCTGGAACGCCACCGGCGACGGCGGGAAGTGCGTCTGGGCCGTGCTCCCGGCGGTGGCGTAGTGCTGGACCGCGAGGTCGCCGGGCATGAAGAAGGGCCCCTCGCCGTCGAGGGGCCCCTTCTTCAGCAGCGCCTACTTGCGGAACGTGTCGCGCACTTCCTTGGCCGCGTCCTTCGCCTGCTCGCCGACCTGCTTCGCGCCGCCGGCGGTCCGCTCGCGGCGGCCCTCCGACTCCAGGTACGGGTCGCCGGTCTGGCGGCCGGCCTCTTCCTTGCTGCGGCCCTTGGTCTTCTGCGCCTTGTTCTTCAGCTTGTCGAGGAAGCCCATGTCCCCACTCCATTCGTACGAGGTCCGTACCGGGCGTGCACTGCCCGGTATCTGACGTTCTATGCGCCGGTCCTGATGTCGCGCCGGATCCGGGCCGCCTCCTCGTGGATGCGGATCTCGGTGTCCAGCAGCTTGGCCTCGGCCTTCTCCGTTCGCAGCCGCGCGCGCATCTCCCGGAAGCTGGGGGCGCGGCGGCGTTCGCGCACCGCCGTCCGCCGTCCGGCCCGCGCCCGCTGGAACCTGTTCAGCAGACTCATCTCCCTCATCCCCTCACCCGCTCGCCAGGACGACCGGGCGATGCCCCCTATGCGCCGTTTCATGCACGCTCGCGGGCTGACGTGCGGCTTTCGGGGACGGCCACGTTGGGGAATGCCGGGCGGCATGGCAAGGTTGTGCCGTGAAAGGACGACGGCGTCCGCCCCCGTAGCAGTCCGAGCGTCAACACAGGAGCACCCACCGTGTCGTTGCCACCTCTGGTCGAGCCCGCAGCGGAGCTCACCCGTGACGAGGTCAATCGTTACTCGCGGCACCTGATCATCCCCGATGTGGGCATGGCCGGGCAGAAGCGCCTCAAGAACGCCAGGGTCCTGTGCGTGGGCGCGGGCGGCCTCGGCTCGCCCGCCCTGATGTACCTGGCGGCGGCCGGGGTGGGCACGCTCGGCATCATCGACTTCGACGTGGTGGACGAGTCCAACCTCCAGCGCCAGGTCATCCACCGCCAGTCCTCGCTGGGCCTGCCCAAGGCCGAGTCGGCGGCGGCGACCGTCCGCGAGATCAACCCGCTGATCGACGTGGTCGTGCACAACGTCGCGCTCGACCGCGACAACGTCCTGGACATCTTCGGCCAGTACGACCTGATCGTCGACGGCACTGACAACTTCGCCACCCGCTACATGGTGAACGACGCCGCCGTGCTGCTCGGCAAGCCGTACGTGTGGGGCTCCATCTACCGCTTCGACGGCCAGGCCAGCGTCTTCTGGGCCGAGCACGGCCCCTGCTACCGCTGCCTGTACCCCGAGCCCCCGCCCCCCGGCATGGTGCCCTCGTGCGCCGAGGGCGGCGTGCTCGGCGTGCTGTGCGCCTCGATTGGCTCCATCCAGGTCAACGAGGCCATCAAGCTGCTGGCCGGGATCGGCGAGCCGCTGGTCGGCCGTCTGATGATCTACGACGCCCTGGAGATGAGCTACCGCCAGGTCAAGGTCCGCAAGGACCCCGAGTGCCCGCTGTGCGGCAAGAACCCGACGCAGACCGAGCTGCTGGAGGACTACGACGCCTTCTGCGGCGCGGTGTCGGAGGAGGCCACCGAGGCCGCCCGCGACTCCACCATCTCGGTGCACGACCTGAAGGCCATGCAGGACCGCGGCGACGACATCTACCTGGTGGACGTGCGCGAGGTCAACGAGTACGAGATCGTCTCGATCCCGGGCGCCACGCTGATCCCCAAGGGCGAGTTCCTCAACGGCTCGGCGCTGGAGCGGCTGCCGCAGGACAAGAAGATCGTGCTGCACTGCAAGTCGGGCGTGCGGTCGGCCGAGGCGCTGGCGGTGGTGAAGCAGGCCGGGTTCGCCGACGCGGTGCACGTCGGCGGCGGCGTGCTGGCCTGGGTCAACCAGATCGACCCCAGCCAGCCCACCTACTGACCCGCTGAACGCCTTCCCGAGCGCCCCGCGACCGTCCCCGGTCGCGGGGCGCTCGGCGTTTCCGAAAAAGATCGTCGTGCGACATCTACCAAAGCGCTTGTGATCTGCCCCACGCGCGGAAAGACTTGGGCCGACCGCACGGGCCCCGCCCGGACGCCGCGTCTCGCGTCGCCCCGGCTCGACCTGCCCGGCGGACCTCCCACATCCTGTACCGCCCTGGAGGCATGATGTCCGCGCAGGTGATCACCGAGGCCGAGGTGGCGCTCGGTCACCTGGAGCTGCTGACCGACGAGCTGCGTTCGCGCGGCTGGCGGGTCGAGGTCGCCGCGCCCGGCGACCGCTGGCCCTGCGCGACGGTCGCCAACCCCGAGATGCCCGCGTTCAACGAGACCGTCATCGCGGTGCTGGAGCAGGCCGACCGCTCCTGGTCCTTCTACTACGGCTGGGGCGAGCGCATCGCCCCGTGCGCCGACGTCGCGCGCACCGTCGCCCTGCTCGGCCGGGTGTTGTCCACCCGCCGCGACGCCTGACCCGGCGCGCCCCGCAGACTCCGCGGCGGCACGGTGCGGAGGGCCCGTGCCGCCGCGGACAGCAGCCCCACCCCGGTTCGGGGTGATTCCGCAGGTCACATAGCATCGCTCCATGTCTTGGACGCGTTATGTGGCGATCGGCGACTCCTTCACCGAGGGCATCGGCGACGCCTACCCCGACGGTTCCCCGCGCGGCTGGGCCGACCGCGCCGCCGAGGCGCTGGCCGCCCGCGAGCCCGGCTTCACCTACGCCAACCTCGCGATCCGCGGCAAGCTGCTCGACCAGATCGTCGGCGAGCAGCTCCCGGCCGCCCTCGCGCTCGGCCCGGACCTGGTGTCGATCTCCGGCGGCGGCAACGACCTGCTGCGCCCCGCCACCAAGGTGGAGGACCTGGGCGCCCGCATGGACGCGGCCGTGGCGCAGGTCCGCGCGACCGGCGCGGACGTCGTGCTGTTCACCGGCGTCGACCCCGCCGACTCGGCGGTCATCCGCCGCACCCGGGGCCGGGTCGCCGCCTTCAACGGGCAGCTCCGCGACATCGCCGAGCGGCACGGCGCGCACCTGGTGGACCAGTGGTCGATGGACATCCTGCGCGATTGGAGGATGTGGGGGGTTGATCGCCTACATATGTCGGCCGCCGGGCACCGCCGCGTGGCGCTCGCCATGCTGGAGTCCCTCGCCCTCCCCGAGGTCGAGAACTGGCGCGAGCCCGCGTTGCGGCCCCTGCCGGAGCTGAGCCGTGGCGCGCGGCTCCTGTTCGACCTGCGCTGGGCGCGCGGCTACCTCGCGCCGTGGGTGGGGCGGCGGTTGCGCGGCCGTTCCTCCGGCGACCAGATCACCGCAAAGCGCCCGACACTCGCACCTTGGGAATGACGGCCTCCCTCCCGTCCGGTGGGCATCATCGCGGTGTTCCATCCGCGACGAGAGGGAGACCATGCCACTGCTGAGGCGCACGACCATCACGCTCACCGCGGCGGGGGCCGCGGTGAGCCTGCTGTCGCCCCCCGCGCTGGCCCACGCGCGCCCGCACGTCGTCGAGGCGACGGGCCCGACCAACGTCTACAACGGCGCCTACGCCAAGGCCGTGACGAAGGTGCGCGTGACCACCCGCAAGAAGCGGACGACCGTCCGCTTCGCCGTGTCGGGCTTCCCGGACGCGGCGGCGGGCAGGCGCTTCGGGGTGCACGTCCACCAGAATGCGTGCGGCCCCAAGCCCGCCGACGCGGGCGGGCACTACCAGAACCCGGACGCCAGGCCCGACGCGCCGCCGCGCGCCAAGGAGGTCTGGCTGGACGTGCGGGTCGACCGGGACGGCAAGGGCCGGGCCCGGATGGTCGTGCCATGGCGCATCGCCAAGGGCGACGCGGGCTCGGTGGTCGTGCACACCAGGGCCACCGACCACCACACCGGTGACGCGGGCGACCGCCTGCTGTGCACGACGGTGCCGTTCGGCGACTGACGGGGCGAGCGCGCGGCCCGTCCTCCGTCGCGGGGCGGGCCGTGCCCCGTCAGGCGCTCCTGCGCCCGCCCTTCTTCGCGCCGGACTTCTCCCCGGCCTTCCGCTCGCCGCGCCCCTTCTTGGCCGCCTCGACGCTGGCGCGCAGCGCGCTCAGCAGGTCGGCGGCGGGCTCCTTGTCCTCGGCCTCCGGCCGGTGCACCTCGCGGCCCTCCACCTTGGCGTCGATGACCGCCTGCACCGCCTCCCGGTAGGCGTCGTGGTACTCCTCCGGGTGGAACTCCCCGCTCATCGACTCGATCAGCGAGGACGCCATCGCCAGCTCCTGCTTGCGGACCTCGATCTTGTCTTCGAGGAAGGGGAACTCGGGCGCGCGGACCTCGTCGGGCCAGAGCATCGTCTCCAGCACGAACACCCCGTCGCGCACCCGCAGCGTCGCCAGCGACTCGCGCTGGCGCAGCACCGCCTTCACCACCGCCACCTGCCCGGACTTCTCCAGCGCGTCGCGCAGCAGCACGTACGGCTTGACGCCCGCGTCCTCCGGCTCCAGGTAGTAGGACTTGGCGAACAGGATGGGGTCCACCTCGTCGCGGTCGACGAACCGCAACACCTCGATGTGGCGGCCGGTGGGCAGCGGCAGGTCGGCGAAGTCCTCGTCGGTCAGCACGACGATCTCGCCGCTGGGCAGCTCGTACCCCTTGGCCACGTCGCTGTAGGGCACCTCCTCGCCGTCCAGCGAGCAGATCCGCTGGTACTTGATGCGCCCGCCGTCCTGCCGGTGCACCTGGTGGAAGGCGACGTCGCGCTGCTCGGTCGCCGCGTACACCTTGACCGGGATCGTCACCAGGCCGAACGAGATCGCGCCCTTCCAGATACTGCGCATGTCCTGGCCCTACCCCGCATCGCCCCGCCGTCACCTCCCGCACCCCGCCCCGATGCACGATTTGCTCCAGTTCGTACGCTTGATCCTTTTCCCGGCGGCGGGCGCCGGGTAGAAGGCGGGTATGACGATGCCGTGGCCGATCGAGCCGATGATGGCCGCCACCGGTGACCTCCCCGAGGACGCCCAGCGCTGGGGCCTGGAACTGAAGTGGGACGGGGTGCGCGTCATCACCTACGTCTCCGCCGACGGGGTGCGCGGCAGCGGGCGGCGCTCCACCGACCTGGCCGGCCGCTACCCCGAACTGTCGGGGCTGGCCGACCTCCTCCCCCACCACGACGTGGTCCTGGACGGCGAGGTGGTGGCGTTCGAGGACGGGCGGCCGAGCTTCGCCCGCCTCCAGCGCCGCATGCACGTCGCCCGTCCCGACGCGCGCCTGATCCGCGAGGTGCCCGTCCGGTACGTGGTGTTCGACCTGCTGTTCCTGGACGGCCGCCTGCTCTACGACGTGCCCTACGCCGACCGCCGCGCCCTGCTCGGCGACCTCGACCTCGCCGAGGCCGGGGCCGTGGAGGTGCCGCCGTCGCTGCACGGCGGCGACCGCGACCAGGTCGCCGAGCTGCTGGAGTTCACCCGCGAGCAGCGGCTCGAAGGGCTCATGGCCAAGCGCCTGGACTCCCCCTACCGGCCCGGCCGCCGGGTCGACTTCTGGCGCAAGGTGAAGAACTTCCACACCCGCGACGTGGTCGTCTGCGGCTGGCGGCCCGGCCAGGGCCGCCGCGCGGGCGGCGTCGGCTCGCTGCTGCTCGGCGAGTACGACCCCAAGGGCCGCCTCTGCTACGCCGGGCACGTCGGCACCGGCCTCACCGACCGCGAATTGGAGGCGCTGCACCGGACGCTCGCGCCGCTCGCCCGGCCGACCAGCCCGTTCGACGAGCAGGTCCCCCGCGAGCACGCCCGCGACGCCCGGTGGGTTGAGCCGCGCCTGGTCGGGGAGGTCGCCTACAGCGTCCGGACCAGGGACGGAAGGTTGCGCTTCCCGGTGTGGCGCGGCCTGCGCGACGACAAGGACCCGCACGAGGTGACCCGTGACCCCTAAGAAGATCGACGTGGAGGTGGAGGGGCGCGAGCTGACCCTGTCCAACCTCGGCAAGGACCTGTACCCGGAGTTCACCAAGGGCGAGGTCATCGACTACTACGCCAAGGTCGCGCCCGCGCTGCTGCCGCACCTGCGCGACCGGCCCGCCACCCGCGTCCGCTTCCCCGACGGGGTGGACGGCGGGTCGTTCTTCGAGAAGAACGCGCCGTCCCACACGCCGGACTGGGTCCGCACCGTCACGATCAAGACGCCGGGCAGTTCGCGGGGCCGCGACACCCTCGACTTCATCGTCATCGACGACCTGCCGACGCTGGTGTGGTGCGCCAACCAGGCCGCGCTGGAACTGCACGTCCCGCAGTGGACGGTCGGGCCGCGCGGCGGGCGGCACAGCCCCGGCCTGATGGTGTTCGACCTCGACCCGGGCGCGCCCGCCTCGATCCTGGACGCCCGCAAGGTCGCCTTCCTGCTGCGCGACCTGCTCGCCGCCGACGGCCTGGACACCTACCCCAAGACCAGCGGCAAGAAGGGCCTGCACCTGTACGTGCCGGTCAAGGAGAACGACCGCACCGAGGAGTACGCCAAGAAGGCCGCCTACCGCCTGGCCACCGAGCACAAGGACCTGGTGGTGGCGAAGATGGAGCGGCAGGTGAGGCGCGACCGCGTCTTCGTGGACTGGAGTCAGAACAACCCGGCCAAGACCACCGTCGCGCCCTACTCGTTGCGCGGTGCCGAGCATCCGTGGGTCTCCACGCCGGTCACCTGGGACGAGCTGGAGGCCGCCGAACACCCCACCGACCTGCGGTTCACGCCCGAGGAGGTGCTGGCCCGCGTGGACAAGCACGGCGACCTGCTCAAGCCGCTGCTGGAGTCGCGGCAGCCCCTGCCCTGACTCGCGATCCGACTCCGCTGATGCCCTAAGTGTTTGAATCGCCACTCTCCGCCGTCGATTTCCGCCACTATGAGGACGCGGGAACATTGCGCGGAGGGATGAACAGGTGACGCAGAACCATCACTACGACGTCGTGGTGCTGGGCGGGGGGACGGCCGGCGAACTGGTGGCCGCCGAACTCGCCCGCGCCGGACGCGAGGTCGCGCTCGTGGAGAACCGCCTGGTCGGCGGCGAGTCGCCCTACTTCGCGTGCGTCCCGTCCAAGTCGCTGCTGCTGTCGGCGCGGCGCGGGGAGACGTGGGAGCTGGCCGTGGCGCGCCGCGACGAGGCCACCCGCCACCTCGACGACGGCCGCACCGTGGCGCGCATGGGCGAGGACGGGGTGACGGTGCTGCGCGGCTGGGGCGTGATCACCGGGCCCGGCGCGCTTTCCGTGGACGGCGTCGAGCACACCTGCACCGACCTCGTGATCTGCACCGGCAGCGAGCCCGCGATCCCGGCCGCCGACGGCCTGGCCGACGTGCCCACCTGGACCAGCGACGAGGCTCTGACGGTGCCCGACCTGCCGCGCCGCCTGGTGATCCTGGGCGGCGGCCCGGTCGGCTGCGAGATGGCCCAGATCTACGCCGCGTTCGGCTCGCAGGTGACGGTGGTGGAGTCCGCCGGACGGCTGCTGACCGCCGAGGCCCCGTTCGCCGGGGAGATCCTGGCCGAGACGTTGCGCCGGATGGGCGTCGACCTGCGGCTGGGCACCGAGCCCGCCCGCATCGAGCGCGGCGACGTCGGGCTGCGGCTGTGGCTCGACGACGGCGGCGCGCTGCACGCCGACCGCGTGCTGGTGGCCGCCGGGCGGCGGCCCCGGGTGGAGGGCTTCGGCCTGGAGAACCTGGGCCTCGCCGTCCCGCCCGGCCACGGCCTGCCGGTGGACGAGACCTGCCAGGTCATGCTCGGCGGCGCGCCCGGCCCGGACGGCGGCCCCGACGGCGGCGGCGTCTGGGCCGCCGGCGACGTCACCGGCGTGGCCCGCACCACCCACGCCGCCCGTCACCAGGCCCGCGTGGTGGTCTCCAACGTGCTCGGCAAGCGCCGCGAGGCCGACTACCGGGCCGTCCCGCGCGTGGTCTACACCACCCCGACCGTCTACTCGGTCGGCGTGTCGCCCGTGCACGCCGAGGAAAGGGGCTTCGAGCTGCTCAGCGCGGGGTACGACCTCGCCTCGACGACCCGGGCGGCGGTGGAGGCCGACGACCGGGGCAGGGTGGAGCTGTACGCCGACCGTTCCCGCGGCCTGCTGGTCGGGGCGGCGGCGGTCGGGCTCTACGCTGAGGAATGGATGAGCGAGATCGCGCTGGCCATCCGGGCGGAGATACCGCTGAGCCTGCTGTCCGACGTGGTGCACGCCTTCCCGACCTACGGCGAGGCGCTGGAGGCCCCGTTGCGGGCACTGGCCGACCGCCCCTGAGGCCCGTGCCGACCTACGGAGGACCTATGAGCGAGCAGACCGGTTCCGAGCCGCTGACCGACCAGGAGCCGCTTCCCGACGACGCGCCGGAGGCCGACGCCGCCGAGCAGCGCGCCGTCGTGGGCCCCGACGAGGGGGCGCGGTGGCCCGAGCGGGTGCCCTTCGACGCCGACGAGGCCGACGCCACCGAGCAGAGCCGCGAGGTCGCGCTGGACGAGGACGACTACCGCTGATCACCCGCCGCGCCGACACCGGACGCGTTGTTGGTGACCGGCGAGGTTACCGGCACGTAGGATGATGAGATTGCTTCCCGCGACGGGTACCCCCGTCCGTCGCACTGAACGGTGATCGGAGAGTGTGGTGACCGCGACCCCGGACGCCCGCCCCCGTGGCACGAGACTGCCGCGACTGGCGCGCCGTCGGCAGCTGCTCGGCGCTGCCCAGGAGGTGTTCGTCGCCCAGGGCTATCACGCCGCGGCGATGGACGAGATCGCCGAACGGGCGGGCGTCAGCAAGCCGGTGCTCTACCAGCACTTTCCCGGCAAGCTGGAGCTCTACCTGGCGCTGCTCGACGAGCACGCCGAGGCGCTGGTGCAGGCGGTGCGCGACGCATTGGCCTCCACCAACGACAACAAGCTGCGCGTGCAGGCCAGCATGCAGGCCTTCTACGACTTCGTGGCCGGCGACGGCGAGGCCTACCGCCTGGTCTTCGAGTCCGACCTGCGCAACGTCGCGCCGGTGCGCGCCCGGGTGGACCGGGCCAACCAGCAGTGCGCCGAGATGATCGCCCAGGTGATCGCCGAGGACACCGACGCGCCCGGCGAGGAGGCCCACCTGCTCGGCATGGGCCTGGTCGGCATGGCCGAGGTCAGCGCCCGCTACTGGTTGTCGCAGCACCGCTCGGTGCCCAAGGACACCGCCGAGAAGATCATCGCCCGGCTCGCCTGGCGCGGCATCTCCGGCTTTCCTCGGGTCTAGAGGCTTCGCGAACCGCCCCGGCTGGGGCCGCGCTCCACGGCGTCGGCCCTGCCGGGGCGGTCGCTTGCCCGCGCCCTTTCGGGGCGTCCCGGTCGAGCGGGCGCGGCGATCGCCGTGTCACCATCGGAGGAGGACACGGTCCGCCGAGCCGCGGCGGGCCGGGCGGAGCGCAGGGAGATCGCGTTGCAGGTTCGCATCGGCGTGCAGTTCGTGCCCAAGGAGCTGGTGGTGGAGACCGGCCAGTCCGCCGACGAGGTCCAGCGGGCGCTGGCCGACGCGCTGGCCGTCGAGCACGGGATCTTCGTGCTGCGGGACGAGCGCGGCGGCCGGGTGGTCGTCCCGGCCGACCGGGTGGGCTACCTGGAGATCAGCGAGGAGGCGGAGCGGACCGTCGGCTTCGGCGGCGGCACGCAGTACGCCTGAGCCGTGCCTGAGTTACGCCCGCGCCGGGCTGCGCGTTGTTTGAAAGCGGCACGGCGGGCATACCGATCACCGACCGACCCCGGGCGGGAACGAAGGACCCGGCCCACGCGAGACGAAATGGTGATCGACAAATGCTCACGGTTCTCTGGTTCATCATCGTAGGCGCCGTGATCGGGGCCGTGGCCCGCCTCATCGTGCCCGGCCGCAACCCGATCGGCATCCTGCTGACCGTCCTGGTCGGGATCGCGGGCGCGATCCTCGGCGGTGTCGTGGCCAACGCGCTGGGCGCCGGGACGCTGGTCGCCCTGGTGTTCGCCGTCGTGATCGCCGCGCTGGGCGTGGCCGCGCTGACCGCCTTCCAGTCGCGCAGCGCCGGTGGCAACCGCTTCGGCCGGACCCGCCGCCACAACTACTGATCCGCGGCACCACCCTCCGGAGCCGCGTTCCGGACATGAGGAAGCCCCCGTGCCGTGCGGGGGCTTCCTCATGCCCGGGGCCAGCCGGGGACCTGCGCGGCGATCTCGGGGCGCAGCAGCCCTGTCAGGCGCGCGGAGGGCACCGGGACGGAGCCGCCCCGGTGCGCCGTGCAGGAGCGCGGCTGCACCCGCCGGGTCATCGCGGCGCGCGGGTCACTTCACGCCGGCGCTGGCCAGCAGGCGCGGGTACAGCTCCGGCTTGATCATGTCCTTGACCTTCTCGAACGGCGCGGTGAAGGTGAAGTTGTTGCAGTCGGTGCCGGTGGTAGACCAGATCAGCTCCAGGCCCTTGGGCGTGAACATGATCCCGGCCGGGGCGGGCGACTCCACCGGGTCGCCGTCGCGCTTGCCGGGCGCGAAGTCCTTGCGCTGGACGTCCTCCAGATCGCAGTCCTTCCAGTCGTTCTTGGGCCCGTCCAGGGCGTCCCAGAACTTCTTCAGCCCGTCCTTCTCCAGCACCTCCGGCCGCAGCACGTCCTCGGCGGTGAGCGCCTTGCCCGCCTTGACGTCCACGATCACCGGGACGGTGGGCAGCCCGCCCTCGCCCTCCCAGCAGGGGATCATCTCGATGGCGTTGGCGGCCGAGACCACCTCGCCGCGCAGGCCGAGCCGCACCTTGGTCTGGATGGTGGTGTTGCGGTTCTCGCACTCCTTCTTCCGCTCGGGCGTCAGGGTGCCGTACGACCAGGTGATCGCCCACTCCAGCGGCGCGCGCAGCGCCTGGTTGACGCGCTGCTCGGCGGCCTTGTCCCGCATCCCGGCGATCTTGGTGGACTCGGCCTCCTTGAGCTGCACCTGCTTATCGGCCCGCACGAGGCTCTCCTCGATGACCCGGGGCCCCGATCCGGTGTCCCCGGACTTCCCGCCGTCCCCGCCGGAGCAGCCCGCCGCCCCCGCCACCGCCACGGCGGCCGCCGCGACGACCAGCCCGCCCCTGAACCTCGCCCGCATTCGTACCCGTCCTCCCAGACCGTCCCGGAGCCGTGATCGGCTCGGGCAATTGTGGCGGATGCCAGGATGTCAAGATCTGGCACCCCGGGTGGCCACTTCCGGAAACCGCGTAAAACAGGTACATACCAGGCTTCCAGGGGAGGTGGCCGACTGTGGCCGCGCAGGTCCGGACCGGGTTCGCGCAGGGTTCGGGCGGGGGTTCCGGGGCCGGCCGGATCGGTGCGCCGGGGGCCGCATGGAATACCCGGGAAGGGGGAACCGTTAGCACTGGTGATCGGCTATTGGTGTACGCATTCCAAGGTCGGTACACTGCGTCGCGGAGTGTGACCGCACGCAGCCACTCGGAGTGACTGCTTTCAACCCCTGACTGCGGTCGCCGGAAGAATTTTCGATTGACGGCCGGTCCCTCCCGCGCGAGCGCGCGGCCACGGGAAGCGATCCGGCGGACCTGTCCCCAGGCCCGCCGCCCGCACCGTGTGATCGGCCCGGACCACCGCTTCGGCGGGGCCGGGCACAGCGCAGCGCCGCGCTACGGAGTGAGGACCCCGCACTTTGGAGGCTGAAAGCCCTGACTACCTTCACCGAACTCGGGGTCGTCCCCGAGATAGCCGACGCCCTCAAGGCCGAGGGCATCGTGGAAGCGTTCCCCATCCAGGAACTCGCCCTGCCGATCGCGCTGGGCGGGCACGACATCATCGGCCAGGCCCGCACGGGCACCGGCAAGACGCTCGCCTTCGGCGTGGCGCTGCTGCAGCAGATCCGGCACGGCGGCAAGAAGCCGCAGGCCCTGGTCGTCGCGCCGACCCGTGAGCTGGCGCTCCAGGTCACCGACGACCTGCTGGTCGCCGGCGGCAAGCTCGGCAGCCGCGTGTTGTCGGTGTACGGCGGCCGCGCCTACGAGCCGCAGATCGACGCCCTCCGTGACGGCGTGGACGTCGTCGTCGGCACCCCGGGCCGGCTGCTCGACCTGGTCAAGCAGAAGCACCTGGACCTGTCCGAGGTCAAGATCCTGGTGCTGGACGAGGCCGACCGCATGCTCGACCTCGGGTTCCTGCCCGACATCGAGCGCATCGTCGAGCGCATCCCGGCCCAGCGGCAGACCATGCTGTTCTCGGCCACCATGCCCGGCGAGATCGTGGCGCTGTCGCGCCGCTACCTGACCCGGCCCACCAACGTGCGGGCCGAGTCGCACGCCGAGTCCGAGGCGACGCCGCAGGTCAAGCAGTTCGTCTACCAGGCGCACCAGATGGACAAGCCGGAGATGCTCGCCCGCCTGCTCCAGGCGGAGGGCCGCGGGCTGTCCATGGTGTTCTGCCAGACCAAGCGGGCCTGCGACCGGGTGGCCGCCGACCTCGCGCAGCGCGGCTTCGACGCCGCCGCCGTGCACGGCGACCTCGGGCAGAGCCAGCGCGAGCGGGCGCTGCGCGCGTTCCGCAACGGCAAGATCGACGTGCTGGTGGCCACCGACGTGGCCGCGCGCGGGCTCGACGTGGACGACGTCACGCACGTGGTCAACTACGAGTGCCCCGACAGCGCCGACACCTACGTGCACCGCATCGGCCGCACCGGCCGCGCGGGCAAGGAGGGCATCGCCGTCACGCTGGTCGACTGGTCCGACCTCACCCGGTGGAAGCTGATCAACAGCACGCTGGACCTGCCGTTCGCCGCGCCGGAGGAGACCTACTCCACCTCCGAGCACTTCTTCGCCGAGCTCGGCATCCCCGCCGGGACCACCGGCAAGCTCCCCAAGGCCCACCAGCACGAGCGGGCGGGCCTGGAGGCCGAGGAGCTGGAGGACATCGGCGAGACGGGCAAGGTCCGTTCGCAGGGCGGTTCGCAGGGCGGCGGCTCGCACGGCGGTTCGCACGGCCGTGACCGTGACGAGGACCGCGAGCGTCCGCGCCCGCGCCGCAAGCGGTCGCGCACGCGCACCCGCAGCGGCAAGCCCGTCGAGGGCGCCGAGGCCGGGGCTGTCAGCGGGGCCGCCAGCGGGGCCACCGCCGAGGCCAAGCAGTCCGAGGCCGTCGACAACGTGGTGGACGCCGTCGCGACCGAGCGCAAGCGCAGCCGGTCGCCGCGCCGCCGTACCCGTGGCGGCAAGACGGTCGCCGACCAGAACGGGTCGGCCGCCGAGGCGTCGTAACGCCGCAGTACCGCACCACCGCCTGAACAGGCATAACGTCTGCGGGATCACGTCGTGGGAGGTCGTGGTCTCGCGGCCGTTGGCCCGGCGCGCGCGCCGGGCCAAGCGTGAATCTCTTTCACATTTGTTACCGGGGCGACGCCGGACGGCCGTCGCCCCGTTACCGTCCGGCCGCACTGTTGCCCTCATGAGCACCGGACCCACACGCCGCTCCGTCCTCGCCTCCGGCGCCGCCGTCGCCGGGGGCGCCGCCGTCTCCTCGCTGCTGCCGCCCTCGGTGCACGCCGCGCTCGCGCGCCCGCTGCCGCCCGGCGGGCTGGCGTCGATCAAGCACGTGGTCTTCCTCATGCAGGAGAACCGCAGCTTCGACCACTACTACGGGACGCTGCGCGGGGTGCGCGGCTTCGCCGACCGCAACGCCATCGAGCTGCCCGACGGCCACCCGGTGTTCGAGCAGCCCGGCCTGGTCCGGCACGTCAAGCCGTTCCTGGCCCGCAACGCCATCGGCCACGGCCCGCTCACCGACGTGAACTACATCGCCGGGCTCGACCACTCCTGGGAGGGCGGCCAGAAGGCGCGCGGCGACGGCTGGCACAACGCCTGGATCAAGGCCAAGCTGATGCCGACGATGGTCCACTACGACCGCCGCGACCTGCCGTTCCAGTACGAGCTGGCCGACACCTTCACCGTCTGCGACGCCTACCACTCCTCGGTGTTCGGGCCCACCAACCCCAACCGGACCTACCACTGGACCGGAACCATCGGGTACGAGCCCAACGGCAAGCGCGCGATCGAGAACGACGCCTACTCCGAGGCCACCCACCCCGGCTACGATCTGACGTCCTACGCCGAGCGCCTGTCCAAGGCGGGCAAGACCTGGCGCGTGTACCAGGAGTGGGACAACTTCACCGACAACGCGCTGGAGTTCCTGACCACCTTCAAGCAGGTCATGCGCAAGGCCCTGCCCGCGCCGCACAAGAGCCTCACCGACTTCTACGGCGCGGTCGCCAAGGCCAAGCCGGAGGAGCGCAAGGCGATGCTGGCGGCGCTGGACAAGGGCGTGGCGGCGCTGTCCCCCGCCGAGCGCGACCTGTTCGAGCGGGCGCTGCGCCGCGTCGAGAGCGGCACGCTCGCCGACGCCTTCCGCGCCGACGTGGCGGCGGGCCGCCTGCCGGAGGTGTCCTACATCGTCACCTCGGCGGCCGACTCCGAGCACCCCAGCTCCGGCAGCCCGGTCCAGGGCGCGGGCGTGACCTACCAGGTGCTGGACGCGATCGCCTCGCACCCGGAGGTGTGGGAGTCCACGGCGCTGTTCCTGCTGTTCGACGAGAACGACGGCTACTTCGACCACGTCCCGCCGCCGCTGCCGCCCGCCGCCGAGCAGGGCGAGCACGCCGACGGCAAGCCGATCGGGCTGGGCTTCCGGGTGCCGATGACGGTGGTGTCGCCGTGGACGGCGGGCGGCTTCGTGTGCTCGGAGGTGTTCGACCACACCTCCACGATCCGGTTCCTGGAGCGCTGGCTCGGCGTGCGCGAGCCGAACATCAGCGCCTGGCGGCGGACGGTGGCGGGCGACCTGACCTCGGCGTTCGACTTCCGGCGGCCCGCGCGCCCGCAGCGGGTGCCCAAGCCCGCGACGCCGCCGAAGTTCTACTTCCGCTGGCCGCCGCTGCCGCCGATCGTGCAGAAGGGCGCGGCCCCCGAGCCCGGCACCCGCCCCGCCCGGCCGCTGCCCTACCGGCCCGAGGCGTCGGCGCGGTTGTCCGGCGGCACGCTGGAGATCACCATGACCGAGGGCGGGACACGGCCGTCGCACCTGGCGCTGTACCCGTACGCGGGCGAGTTCGCGACGCCCCGGCACTTCGACGCGGCGGGACGGCACGTGGAGCGCGTCGCCGTCCCCAAGGGCCGCTACCGCCTCACCCTGACCGGCCCGAACGGCTTCCGCCGCGAGTTCGCCGGGTCGGCGTCCGGCGCGGCGGCCGGGGCCGTGGTCACGGCGGCGGGGAGTGGCTCCCGGCGGTTGTCGATCACGCTGGCCAACCCGGGCCGCACGCCGCTGACCTTCGACCTGAAGGCGCTGGCCTACGGCTCGGCCGCGCGGCGCGTCACCGTCGCCCCGGGCAAGCAGGCCACGGTGCGGTGGACGACCGAGCACGGCTGGTACGACGTGCGGGTCACGGTCGCGGAAGACGCGGCGTTCCGCCGCCGCCTGATGGGCCACCTGGAGGACGGGAAGCCGAGCGTGTCCGGCTGACCCGTCCGGCTGACCAGGCCGCGTACATGAATATCTCTCGCATCAGCCACCGGCCGGACCCCTCGGGGATCACTACCGGCCATCCGGTGGCCCGACATTTCCCTGCATGACCACACGTCGCACGTTCCTCGCCTCCGGCGCCGCCCTCGCCGGAGGCGCGGCCGTCTCCTCGCTGCTGCCGCCCTCGGTGCACGCCGCGATGGCCCGTCCCGTCCGCGCGGGCGGCCTCAAGGCGATCGAGCACGTCGTCCTGCTGATGCAGGAGAACCGCTCCTTCGACCACTACTACGGGGCGCTGCGCGGGGTGCGCGGCTTCGCCGACCGCAACGCGATCACGTTGCCGGACGGCCGGTCCGTCTTCGAGCAGCCCAACGGAACCGGCTCGGTGCTGCCCTTCCCGCTGCGCGAGGCCGCGACCCTGGCGAACAAGGACCTCCAGTGGATGGGCTCGCTGCCGCACGGCTGGTCCGACGGCCAGGCCGCGCGCGGCGGCGGCTGGAACAACGGCTGGATCAAGGCCAAGACGCCCGCCACCATGGCCTACCTGGAGCGCGCCGACCTCCCGCTCCAGTACGAGCTGGCCGACACCTTCACCCTCTGCGACGCCTACCACTGCTCGGTGCTGAGCTCCACCAGTCCCAACCGCAACTACTTCGTCTCCGGCCACACCGGCTACGAGCCCGCCAGCACCAAGCGGGCCATCGACAACGCCGCCTACTCCGAGGACTCTCACTCCGGCTACACCTGGTCCACCTACGCCGAGCAGCTGGAGAAGGCCGGGGTGAGCTGGCGGGTCTACCAGGAGTGGGACAACTACCAGGACAACAACCTGGAGTTCTTCGCCGCCTTCAAGCAGGTCGCCCGCAAGGCCCTCCAGGGCGACTACAAGAGCATGGACGCCTTCTACGGCGCGTTCCGCAGCGCCAACGAGGCCAAGCGCAAGACGATGCAGGCCCGCCTGGACGAGGGCGTCGCCAAGCTCTCCCCCGCCGAGCGCAGCCTGTACGAGCGGGGCCTGCGCCGCGTGCCGACCGGTGGCCTGGCCGCCGACCTACGCGCCGACATCAGGGCCGGGCGGCTGCCCGCCGTGTCGTACCTGGTGCCGTCGGCGGCCGACTCCGAGCACCCCAGCGCGTCCTCGCCGATCCAGAGCGCGCGGATCACCTACGACGTCCTGGACGCCATCGCCTCCGACCCCGAGGTGTGGTCCAAGACGGCGCTGTTCATCACCTACGACGAGTACGACGGCCTGTTCGACCACGTCCCGCCGCCGCAGCCGCCCGCCGACCTGGCTTCCGAGCACTACCAGGGCAACCCGATCGGGCTCGGCTTCCGGGTGCCGATGACGGTGGTGTCGCCGTGGACGGTCGGCGGCTACGTCTGCTCGCAGGTGTTCGACCACTCCTCGATCACCCGGTTCATGGAGACCTGGTCGGGCGTCGCCGCGCCCGACATCAGCCCGTGGCGGCGCACCGTCGCCGGGGACCTGACCTCGGCGTTCGACTTCAAGCAGGCGGGGAAGCCGCCGAAGGTCGCCCAGCCCGGCCCCGTCCCGCCGTTCTCGGGCCGCTGGAAGCCGCAACCGCCCGCCGACCAGAAGATGCCCGTCCAGGAGCCGGGCACCCGCCCGTCCCGGCCGCTGCCCTACCAGCCCGAGGCGACCCTCCGGCGGCAGGACGGCAAGTTGCGGCTGTCGCTGTCCAACGGCGGCGCGGCCAGCGTGCACTTCGCGCTCTACCCGTACGCGGGCGAGCTGCCCGCGCCCAAGCACTACGACGTCGAGCGCACCGCCACGGAGGAGATCACTCCCGCTGGCGACGCCTACAAGCTGGTGCTGACCGGCCCGAACGGTTTCCGCCGCGAGTTCGCCGGGACCGCCGCCGACCGGGCCGAGGTCGCCTCCGCGCCCAAGCAGGACAGCCGCGACCTCACCGTCGTCCTGGAGAACACCAGCGACGCCGACCTGCACTTCACGCTGCGCGCCCTGGCCTACGGCAAGCGCTCGCGCAAGGTCGAGGTGGCGGCCGGGAAGCGCAGCACGTTGTCGTGGAACACCGACCACGGCCGGTACGACTTCGAGGTCACGATCGCCGAGGACCCGGCGTTCCGCCGCCGCCTGATGGGCCACGTCGAGAACGGCCGCCCCGGAATCGGGGGCTGACGGGGGGCGTCTCGCGCAGCTTCAGCGCGGTCTCCGGGTGGTCGGTGACCAGCACCGCCACCCGGGGATCGTGCAGGAAGCGGCGCATGAGGGGCTCGGCGTTGACCGTCCAGACCATCGCGGGGAACCCGGCGCGGGCGCACTGCCGCAACACCCCGGCCCGCGCCAGCCGGTGGTTGACCGCGACCATGTCGGCCCCGGACGCGCGGATCACCCGCAGCGGCGCGAGGTCGCCGACCGCGCCGCGCTCGAAGACCCCGCGCCCCACCGACAGGGCCGTGACGACCTCGGGGAACGCCTTCTTGATCCGCTGGAGCGAGCCCACCTCGCGGGTGGTCACGACGAACTCGCCCGCGCCGAACACCTCCAGCCCCAGGGCGACGGCCTCGTGCTCGCAGCCGTGCTCCTTGAGGTCGAGATGGCCACGCGCGCGGCGCGCGGCGATCAGCTCCATGGCGTCGGCGACCAGCGGCACCGGCCGCTCGGCCAGATCCTCGATGCGGCGGTAGGGCAGGCGGTTCAGCGGGAGCCCGGCGAGGGTGGCGTCGTGGTGGACGACCAGGCGGCCGTCCCCGGTGCGGCGCACGTCGATCTCGACGTACTCGGCGCCGGAGCGGGCGGCGGCGTGCAGCCCCGTCAGGCCCGCCTCGTCCCGGCGGTGGGCGGAGATCGCCGTCAGCACCCTCCGCACGCTACCACCGAACGTTCTTGACCGGTGTTTTCCGCAGCGTGTTTAGTATGGTGGCCCCCTGTGAGCACGCCCCCGTTCCTGACCTTGCCCGCCGGTGTCCGCCGGACGTCCGCCGAGACCTCCCGCGGCGCGTTCGCGGCCCTGGAGGCCCTGCCGGGGTCGGGCGTGCCGGAACGTTGTCCCGCCCTTCTGGTGCCCGGCTACACCGGCAGCAAGGAGGACTTCATCGCCGTCCTCCAGACGCTGGCCGCCTCCGGCCGCCGCGTGCTGGCCGTCGACATGCGCGGCCAGTACCAGACGGCGGGCGCGGGCGACGACCCGGCCGCCTACTCCCGCGCCGCGCTGGGCGAGGACGTGGCGGCCCTGCTGGAGGCGCTGGGCCCCGACCCGGCGCACCTGGTGGGCCACTCGTTCGGCGGCCTGGTCACCCGCGAGGCCGTCCTGTCCGACGGGGCGCGCCCCGCCTCCTACACGCTGATGAGCTCGGGCCCGGCCGCGGTGTCGGGCCAGGCCGCCGCCAAGGCGCGCGCGCTCAAGGAGGCCATCCCGCAGCTCGGCATGGCCAAGATCTGGGAGCTGAGCATCGGGCCGGACGCCCGCGCCCGGAACCTGGCCCCCGAGATCGTGGAGTTCCTCCGCGACCGCACCCTCGGCAACTGCGAGGCGGGCCTGATGGCGATGGCCGAGGAGCTGCTGACCGCGCCCGACCAAGTGGACGAGCTGGCCAAGGTCGCCGCCCGGACGGGCCTGCGCACGCTGGTGTTGTACGGCGAGGACGACGACACCTGGGACCCGCGCGAGCAGGCGGCGATGGCCGAACGCCTGGACGCCGCCCGCGTGGTGATCCCGGGCGCGGCGCACTCCCCCGCCGTGGAGGCGCCGGAGACCACCGCCAGCGCCTTGATCGACTTCTGGAACCAGTCCGAACGCTGCCCGCGCTGACACCGCCCTCTTCCGGACCCGCCGCTCGCCGAGCGGCGGGTCCGATCGTTTTCGCGGGGGGCGGGTATCGCCCGCCGATCGGGTAATGACACACTTACCTGAGTTTGTCTCACGACCGACCCCCCGGTGAGGTGCCCATGTCCGCGACGGTCCAGCCCCCCGAAAGTGTCACCTGGCGCGTGCACATCGACCGGTCCATGTGGATCGGCGGCGTCCGCAGCCTCATGCTCCAGGCTTTGCACCCCATGGCGATGTGGGGCGTCTGGCAGAACTCCAACTTCCAGGAGGACCCGATCGGGCGGCTCCAGCGCACGTCCGACTTCGTGGGCATGGCGACCTTCGGCAGCCCCGCCGAGATCGAGGAGCTGGCCGCCAAGGTCCGCGGCATCCACCGCAGCCTGCGCATCCTCAACCACGACACCGGCAGGAAGGAGCGCCTGGACCAGCCCGAACTGCTGCTCTGGGTGCACTGCGCCGAGGTCTACTCCTACCTGGAGGTGGCACGCCGCGCCGGGCTGCCGCTGACCGGCCGCATGGCCGACAAGTACCTCGACGAGCAGCGCCACACCGCGACCTACGTGGGCCTGCACGCCGAGGACGTGCCCGGCAGCGTGGCGGCAATGGAGGACTACTTCGCCGAGATGCGCCCCCAGTTGCGCGTCACCGAGGAGGCCGCCGCGACGGTGCGCTTCCTGATGTGGCCCACCATGCCGGAGAACCTGAAGTTCCTGAACCCCGGCAAGCCGGGCTACTTCCCGTTCGGTGCGCTGTGCTACTACTCCCTGCCGGACTGGGCCCGCCAGATGTACGGCTCGTTGCCCGAGGTCCCGCAGCCCGCGGTGACGGCGGCGCTCAAGTCGTTCCGTACGGCGCTCAGCACGGTGCCGGAGCGCGTGCACGACTACGCGTTCATGAAGCCGACCCGGGACATGCTGGAGCGCTCACGGCGGCGTCTGGCGGCCGAGGGCTACGACCTGAGCCGTGGCCTGTACGGGCTGCGCGACCCGCGCCGGTGGCCGTCCCAGCGCGAACTGGTGGACGCCTGACGCGCGGCTCCCGCTGAGGGCCCGGCCTTTCAGCGGGGGTGCCGGAGCGCGTCCCTGGCGGCGTCGGTGCCCCAACTGGCCAGCAGCCGCAGGTTCTCGACCGTGGCCGAGCCCGGCGGGGCGTGGTAGACGGTCAGGCACTGCTCGGAGTCGTCGGGCAGCCGGAACGACTCGAAGGACAGCTCCAGGTCGCCCGCCACCGGATGGTGTAGCCGCCGCGTGCCGTGGCTCTTCTCCTTGACGTCATGCGTGGCCCAAAGGCGGCGGAACTCCGGGCTCCTCGCCGACACCTCGTCCACCAGCGCCGCCAGCTCCGGGTCGTCGAGGCGCTGCCCGGCGTCCAGGCGCAGGGCACCGACGGCTTCGGCGGCTCTGGCCTCCCAGTCCGCGAAGAGCCGCCGGTGGTCGGGGCTCAGGAACAGCAGCCGTATCCAGTTGCGCTTCTGCGGCGGCGTCCCGTCCCAGTCGCCGAACAGGGCCGCCGCCATCCGGTTCCAGGCGAGGATGTCCGAGCGCCAGCCCGTGATGTAGGCGGGCACGTCCTCCATGGCGGCCAGCATCCCTTGCAGCGCGGCGCGCACCTGCCGTTGCTCGGGCGGCGCGGTGCCCTTGCGGTGCCGGTTCCGGGCCAGGTGGACGAGGTGGGCGCGCTCGTTGGCGGTGAGCCGCAGGGCGCGGGCGATCGCGTCGAGGACCTCGTCGGACACGTTGTCGCCCCGATCCTGCTCCAGCCGGGTGAGGTAGGCGACCGACACCCCGGCGAGCTGGGCCAGCTCCTCGCGGCGCAGTCCCGGCACCCGCCGGTACCGGCCCGTGGCGGGCAGCCCGACGTCTTCGGGACGCAGCCGGGCGCGGCGGCTGCGCAGGAACCCGCCGATCCCGTCGTCTGCGGCCCGTTCCGTCTCAGCAGGCTCGTCCATGGTGTCCATTATCGCCGTTCTCGCGCTCGCGCCCGCGTATGAGGCTGGTAACGGCAGTAGCAGGAACAGCGGTCGTAGGCGGAACGGAGGTCTGGGTGACCCCGTTCCGCCCAGGCAGGCTCGTCGGCACAGGATCACGACCTTGAGGAGCATCCGATGAGTCCTTCCGCCCTTCGCGACGGCCGTCCGGCGACCGCCGACGAGCTGGCCCCGCTCGCCTTCGCGGGCTACGCCCACTTCACCGCCATGCAGGTGCGCGGCGGCGGGGTGCGGGGCCTCGACCTGCACCTGGAGCGGCTGCGGCGCGCCTCGCTGGAGCTGTTCGGCCGGGCGCTGCCCGACGAGCAGGTGTTGTCCGACCTGCGGACGGCGCTGGAGACCGGCCCGGCCGACCTCTCGCTGACGGCCACGGTGTACTCGGCCGCCGGGGAGTTCACCGCCGCCGAGGGAGAGTTGCGGATGCTCGTCCGCACCGGACCGGCCGCGTCGGGTCCTGCGGGCCCGCTGGCGCTGGCGACCGTCGAGCACGAGCGCGTTCTTCCGCATCTCAAGCACGTCGGCGAGGTGGCCAAGACGTTCTTCCTGCGCCAGGCCGCCGCGCAGGGCTTCGACGACGCCGCTTTCCTCGACCGGCACGGCAGGCTCAGCGAGGCCACGATCTGGAACCTCGCCTTCTGGGACGGCAGGGCGGTGGTGTGGCCCGAGGCGGAGGTGCTGGGCGGCACGACGATGGGCATCGTGCGGCGGCAGCTCGACCGGCTCGGCGTGCCCCAGCGCGTTCAGGAGATCACGGCCGCCGACCTGCCGGACTTCGCCGGGGCGGTCGTCATGAACTCCTGGACGCCGGGGATCGCGGTGCGGCGGATCGGCGCGGTGCCCCTGCCCGACGCGCCGTCCTTCGTCGCGCTGCTGCACCGCGCCTACCAGGCCGAACCGCTCGTCGCGCCCTGACGATGCCTGACGATGCCTGACGATGCCCGACTCTCTCAGGTGATGTCGCGGCGCACCGTGGTGAAGGTCGCGATGGCCGCGAACGCCAGCCCGTACGCCAGCAGCAGCGCCGCCCCGCCCCAGGCGGGCAGGGTGTCCAGCTCCCCGCCCCCGCCGAACCCGATGTTCGCCCTGGTGATGGCGCGGACGGCCCCCGCCGGAAGCCACTGCCCCACCGACGGCAGCGCCACCGTCAGGATCGCCTCCACGAGCTGCGCCCACCCGACCGCCACGATGATCGCCGCGACCTGGTTGCGGACCAGCGCGCCGAGGCCGAGGCCCACCAGCGCGTACAGGCCCATCGCCAGGACGGTGCCGCCCAGGATCGTCGGCACGTCGTTGTCCAGCAGCGAGGTCGAGCCGCCCTTGACCGCCAGGGCGGGCAGCGCCACCGCCACCGTGACCAGCACGTTCGCCACGCCGAAGGCCAGCCCGAACAGGAAGTAGGCGACCAGCTTGGCGGCCAGCAGCCGGTACCGGCGCGGGGTGACCAGGAACGCCTGCGTGATGGTCTGGTAGCGGTACTCGCCGGTGATCCCGATGATGCCGAGGATCATCATGAACAACGTGCCCGCGCTCGCGGCGGCGTAGAAGCCGCGCACGGTGGCGGGGTCGGTGACCGGGGGCAGCGCCGCCTCGCCGTTCATCTCCACGCCCGCCAGCGCGATGTAGAAGCCCAGGCCGAGCAGCGTGAAGCCCAGGCTGAGGGCCAGCATGCCCAGCCACATCCGGGTGGAGCGGATCTTCAGCAGCTCCGCCCGGACCAGCGCGATCACGGGTCACCGCCCAGCTCGGCCATGGTCAGCTCCAGGAAGGTCTTCTCCAGGCCGGAGCGCTCCGCGCCCAGCTCGGTCAGCACCGCTCCGGCGGCCAGCGCGGCGCGGCCCACCCCGGCGGCGTCCACGCCGCTCACCCGGAGGAGGTCGCCGTCGCGGTGGACGGCGCCGCCCGCGCGGTCCAACTCGGCCGCCAGCTCGGCGGGGTGCTCGGTGCGCACGCGCAGCCCGTCCGCCTCCCCGACCAGCTCGGCCAGCGGGGCGTCCCGGACCACCTTGCCGCGCGCCACGATCACGACGTGGTCGGCGGTCTGCTCCACCTCGGCCAGCACGTGGCTCGACACCAGCACCGTGCAGCCGCCGTCGGCCAGGTGCCGCAGGAAGCCGCGCAACCAGTGGATGCCCGCCGGGTCCAGGCCGTTGGCGGGCTCGTCCAGGATCAGGACCGGCGGGCGGGCCAGCACGGCGGTCGCGAGGGCGAGGCGCTGCCGCATCCCGAGCGAGAAGCCGCCCACCCGGCGTCCGGCGGCGTCGGCCAGGCCGGTCAGGCCCAGCACCTCGTCCACGCCGTCCTCGGCGATCCCGGACGCGCGGCACACCACCCGCAGGTGGTCGCGGGCGGTGCGGCCGGGGTGGAAGCCGGTCGCCTCCAGCGCCGCGCCCACCCGGGCGACCGGCCGGTCGAGGTCGGCGTACCGCTCGCCGTCGATCAGGGCGCGGCCCGACGTCGGGGCCACCAGGCCCAGCAACATCCGCAGGGTCGTGGTCTTGCCCGCGCCGTTCGGGCCGAGGAAGCCGGTGACCTCGCCGGGACGGGCCGCGAACGACAGGCCGTCCACGGCGCGCACCGGTCCGAAGTGCTTGGTCAGCTCCTCCACGAGGATCATGACCACATCGTGTCATCGCGGGACGCGCCCGGCATCCTGCAAAGGGACGAGCTCAGCCCGCCGTCACTCGGCGGGCAGCGCCGCCCACGGCTCCTTGCGCGCGGCGGCGGCCTGGCCCTCGGGGCAGTGCCGCTGGAAGTCGCACCATCCGCACAGGCTGCCGGTGCTGGGCGGGAACACCGCGTCGAACGGCGCGTGGTCCGGGGCCTCACCGGGGCGGGGCTTGGCGGTGGGCTTGAGGCGCGTCCGGTACGCCTCGTCGGCGTCCTGCGCCTCGGCCGCGATCTGCTCGGCGCGCTGGAGATGCCGTCCCAGCGACTCGTCGGTGTGCTCCCACACCGCGACCTCACCGGACGGCAGGTGGTGCAGCTCCACCTTGTGGCAGGGCTTGCGCAGCACCCGCGACGAGGCGATCGCGTAGAGCGCCAGGGCCAGCGAGCCGCGCGCGTCGTCGGCGGTCTGCGCGCGCCGCCCGGTCTTGTAGTCGACCACGACCAGCTCCGCGCCGCGCTCGTCGAGCCGGTCGATGCGGCCCGACACCGCGATGCGGTCGGTGCGGGTGGCGACGGTGCGCTCCACGCCGACCGGCTCGTCGGACGGGTCGAGCCCGGCGGCGTAGCGCTCCACCATCTCCCGGGCCCGCGCCCGCTGCCCGGCGGACTGCGCCTGGTCGCGGAAGCCGTCGGTCAGCCAGCCGCGCTCCAGCAACGCCCCGGCGGCCTCCGGGGTGCGCTCGTGCTCGGGCAGCTTCCACCACGCCGCCAGCGCGTTGTGCACGCTGGCGCCCAGGCTGTTGTGCGCCCACGGCAGGCCCTTGGCGGGCATGGGCCGGTCCAGGTAGGTCATCCGGTACCGGCGGGGGCAGTCCAGCCAGGTGTTCAGCCGCGACGGCGTGCAGGAGTACAGCCGTCGCGGCATGCCCTCGAAACCGAGCTGCTCCATGGCGGGCGACGGCTAGTCGTCGGACTCCCGGGCGAGCGCGCCCCAGGTCTCCCAGCGGGCGTCCTCCTCGCCGACGGTGGTCTCCTCGCCCTGGCCCGGCAGCACCCGCAGGTCCTTGGGCAGCGGGGTGATCAGCGCGCCGATCGAGTTGAGCTGCTTGCGCAGGTCCTCGTAGGCCTCGCCGATCGCGCCGGGCCGGCCGCGGTGCAGGGTGTCGCCGGAGAACAACACGCCGAGCTGCTCGCTGATCACGCTCACGCTGCCGGGGGTGTGCCCGGGGGTGTGCACAATCTCCAGCTGGGCGCCGCCGATCTCGAAGATCCCGCCGTCCTCCAGCCAGATGTCGGGCTCCAGCGAGCGCAGCGCCTTGGCGTCGTCCTCGTCGTCCTCCTCCTTGGCGAGGCGGCCGAAGTAGTCGCGCCACAGCAGGCGGTCGGCGCGGTGCAGGGCGACCGGGGCCCAGTTCTCCTCGTCGTCCTCGCCCGCGGCGGCGACCTCCAGCGCGTCGGCCAGGTGGTGGTCGTTGCCGTCGGTGAGGATGACGGCCATGACCTCGCGTTCGCCGACCTTGGCGAGGATGGTCTCGGCGCTGAAGGCCGGGTCGATCACGATGACCTCGTCGTCGTCGCCGACGATGTAGGTGTTGTTCTCGACGTCGTACTCGGTGTCGTCCAGGGTGACCTTGCCCGACGTCACCACGGTTTCGATGCGCGCGTCCACGCCCCGCACCCTACCGCGCCCCGCGCGCGGCGGGGCGGCTCCCGACGATCACCCCGCGACGGGGGCGTGCCGGGCGGCCGCGACCAGCGCCTCGTAGGCGGCGGGGTCGGTGGTCTCGCAGCCGAGGCGGTCGCCGGTGAGCGCGCCGTGGTCGTCGCTGGAACCGGTCGTGACCAGGCCCAGCGCCGCCGCCAGCTCGCGCAGCCGGGCGCGGTCGGCGGCGTCGTGGCCGGGATGGTCGGTCTCGACGCCGGTCAGCCCGGCCGCCGCCATCCGCTCGATCAGTTCGTCAGGCAGTACGTAGCCGCGCCGCCGGACGCTCGGGTGGGCCAATACGGTCGCGCCCCCGGCGGCGGTGACCAGCTCGACGGCGCGGAGCGGGTCCAGCGCGTACCTGTCCACGTGGGCCCGGCCGCCGGGCGCGATCCAGTCGGCGGTGAACGCCTCGTCCACGCTCGCGACGGCCCCGGCGTCGACCATGGCGCGCGCCACGTGCGGGCGGCCCACCGCCTCCCCCTGCGCCAGCGCGCGCACCCGTTCCCAGGTGACGTCCACGCCCAGGGCCTGGAGCCGCTCCACCATGCCGCGGGCCCGGTGCACCCGGTCGTCGCGGATGTGCTCCAGCTCGGCGGCCAGCGTGGGGTCGGCCGGGTCGAACAGGTAGGCCAGCAGGTGCACGCTGTCGTCGCCGTACTTGCACGACAGTTCCATGCCGGGGACGAGGGTGAGACCCTCGGGCAGGGCGGCGGTCGCGGCGTCCCATCCGGAGGTGGTGTCGTGGTCGGTGAGGGCGAGCACGTCCAGCCCGGCGCGGCGGGCGCGCGAGACGACCTCGGCGGGCGGGCGGGTGCCGTCGGAGGCGGTGCTGTGGCTGTGCAGGTCGATGCGCATGGGCACGGGTCTAGCACGGCTCGGGCCCGGGTCTACCCGGCGGCCGGGCGGGCGCGCCTCACTCGTCCAGGCGCGGGCTGGGCGCGCCGTAGGGGAGATCGACCTCCATGCCGGGTTCGCGCAGGTCGAGCAGGGTCAGGCGGTCGGCCATGAGCACCCCGGCCTCGGCGGGCCACAACACCACCCACAACCAGTCGCCCATCGCCTCGCCCGCGTAGACCGCGCGGTCGGGCCCCGACTCCAGCGACCACAGCGGCACCGTGCGGGCGCAGGTCGCCGACGGGCCGCTCAGGTCGATCTTGGTGTGCGGCGGGCCGGTGTCGAAGCCGCTGCCGGGGTCGGGGCCGGGCAGCCCGGCGTAGTACGCGCCGAGGCCGACGCCGATCTCCTCGGCGATCAGCAACATGTCGGCCGGGCCGCTCAGCAGGTTCGGCCCCGACAGCGCGACCGCGCTGGCACGGCCGCCGCTGCGCTCGTCGCCGACCGCGCCGAACCCCGTGACCAGCCAGGCCGGGGGCAGCGGCCACGGCGTCCAGACCGGCACGCGGGTGTCGCGCACGACTGTCGCCAGGCCGTCGCCGCTGGGCCGCTTGGCGGGCGCGCGCGGCAGCACCGCGCCGTGCGCGCCACAGATCCAGTCGCTCGACCACGCGTTCGGGGCCCGGATCGGACCCGCGCAGCGTGGGCAGGTGGGCTCCGCCCTCATGACTACCAAGCGTGCGCGCCGGACCCCGCGCCGTCAAGGTCGTTACGGTCTGACCTGCGAAAAGAACGGACAAAATAGGGTCATGCGGGTGCGTTGTGTGGGCGGGATCGTACGGGACGGCGCGGGGCGACTGCTGCTGATCAAGCGGGGGCACGCCCCGGCGGCGGGCACGTGGTCGATCCCCGGCGGCCGGGTCGAGGCGGGCGAGGACGACGCCGCCGCCGTGGTCCGGGAGATGGCGGAGGAGACCGGGCTGCGGGTCGCGGTCGGGCCGCTGGTCGGCACGGTGGACCGGCCGGGCGCGGCCGGGGTCGTCTACGAGATCCACGACTACGCCGTCACCGTGACCGGCGGGACGCTGCGCGCCGGGGACGACGCCGCCGACGCCCGCTGGTTCACCCCGGCCGAGATCGCCGCCGCCGACACCGCGCCCGGCCTGGTCGAAGCGCTGACGTCCTGGGGCCTGCTGCCCTGACGCGCCCCTGCGCGGGGCGCGTCTTCCAGCGTCCGGGTTCAGCGTCCGGCTGATCCGGGGCTGAGCGGCGGGCTGTCGGCGGGCGGGACGTCCGTGGGCATGTCGTCGGCGGGTGGGGTGTCAGTGGGCCGCGCGTCGGGGGGCGGCGTGTTGGCGGGCGGGCCGTCGGCGGGCGCGCCGTCGGACGCCACGGCCACCGCCGCCGGGTCCGGCACCACGTTCTGGATCTTCTTCCGGCGCACCAGCCACGACACCGCAGCCGCGTAGAGCAGCATCGGCACCACGTCCGCGATCACGTACTGCCACGGCACGTCGCCCTGCTCCAGATCCAGCCGCCCGACCGCCGCTGGGAGCAGGAACGCCATCAGGTTGTTGAACACGTGCAGCGCGATCGCCGCCTCCAGGCCGCCGCTGCGCACGGTGATCCAGGCGGCGATCACGCCGAAGGCGAAGATGTCGAGCACGCCCCAGCCCGTGTAGCCGTGCCCGGAGGTGAACAGCGCCGCGCCCACCACCATCCCCGGCCACGGCGTGCGGAACGCCCGGCTCATCGCCCGCCCGAAGCGGCCCCGGCTGTTCTCCAGCGTGCACGCGCCGACGCCCTGGAGGATCCAGCCGCGGAACATGTACTCCTCGGCCGACGCCTGGAACGGCACCAGCAGCAGGATGATCGCGGCCGGGAGCAGGAACTCGCCCCAGCCCACCCAGTGCTGCGCCTCGTCCGCCGGGTCGTCCACCACCATGCTGGCCAGCAACGACGCCCCGAAGCCCGCGATGCAGAACAGCACCGCCAGCCCGGCGCACACCAGCAACCAGCGCCACCGCAGGCGGCCCGTCACCGACGACAACGTGCCCGGCCGCCGCCGCTGGATGCCCCACGCCGCCAGCAGCACCAGCGGCAGGAACACCGCCAGCCCGGCGAGGTTGAAGGCCAGCTCCGCGTTGACGCTGCCGAACATCGGCTCGCCGTCGGCGGGTTCGGCCGCCTCGCCCGTCACCGCGAACTGGACGATCGTGCCGACGATCATCAGCACCATCATCAGGCCCAGCCCGGCGGCCAGGATCGCCAGCGTGCCGACCAGGGGACGCCACCAGCGGTGCGCCGCCGTGCGGGCCATCTGGTGGAACGGCCGTCCCGGCTCGGGCGGCACGATCCACGGCTGCTTCACCTGCGGCGGCCCGTACTGCGGATATCCGTAGGGCGGGTATCCCTGGGGCGACTGCCCGTAAGAGGGGGCCTGCCCGTAGGGCGCGGGGTGCGGCGCGTAGGGCGGGGCCTGGCCGTACTGCGGTGGCTGGCCGTTTCCCTGCGGCTGGCCGTAGGGGACGGGATAGGGCGGCGGCTGCTGCGGGTTCTGCCCCGCGTACGGCTCCTGCCATCCCTGTGGCTGCTGCGGCTCAGGCTGTTGTGCCTGCGGAGGCGGCTCGGGCGACGCGGAGCGCCCCGGGCCGGGGTCGGGCGGCGCCCAGCCGTTCGCGTCCGACTGATCCGACACCGAAGACCCCCTGTCGCCGACCTGCTCCGAAGCACTTGGGAGGAATCGTACGCGTCAGCGGCGCGGCGACCCCGGCGACCAGGGCGGGGTCAGTCCTCCGGCGGCCGGAATTCCTTCGTGCGCGACAACCCGGCGGCCCGGCCCTTGGCGGCGATCACCAGCGCCATCTTCCGGGACGCCTCGTCGATCATCTCGTCGCCCAGCATCGCCGCGCCGCGCCCCTGCACGGTCGTGGCGTGCTCGTAGGCGTCCAGGATCAGTTCGGCGTGGTCGTAGTCCTCCTGCGCGGGCGAGAACACCTCGTTGCCCGCCTCCACCTGCGCCGGGTGCAGCACCCACTTGCCGTCGAAGCCCAGCGCCGCCGAGCGTCCCGCCACCCGGCGGAAGGCGTCCACGTCCCGGACGTTGAAGTACGGCCCGTCGATGGCCTGGAGGCCGTGCGCCCGCGCCGCCATCAGGATGCGCATCAGGATGTAGTGGTAGGCGTCGCCCTCGGTGTAGCCGGGCGGCTGCTCCCCCACCACCAGCGTCCGCATGTTGATCGACGCCATGAAGTCGCCCGGCCCGAACACCAGGGTCTCCAGCCGGGGCGAGGACGCCGCGATCGTGTCGATGTTCACCATGCCCCGCGCGTCCTCGATCTGCGCCTCGATGCCGATGCGCCCCGTCTCCAGGCCCATCGCCCGCTCGATCTGGGTGAGCAGCCGGTCCAGCCACTGCACGTGCGAGGGGTCCTGCACCTTGGGCAGCATGACGCAGTCGAGGTTCGCGCCCGCGCCCTCCACGACCTCGATCACGTCGCGGTAGGCCCAGTGCGTCTCCAGGTCGTTGATCCGCACCACCCGCGTCTTGCCCGTCCAGTCGCCCTCGTTCAGGGCGGCGACGACGCTCTTGCGCGCGTCCTCCTTGGCGGCGGGCGCGACCGCGTCCTCCAGGTCCAGGAAGATCTCGTCGGCCGGGAGGCCCTGGGCCTTCTCGATGAAGCGGGGGTTGCTGCCGGGCACCGCCAGGGTGGTACGTCGCGATCGCATGGGGCGGATGCTACCGAGCGCGCCGCGCCGCCCGGCGTCCCGGCCCATAGGACTTTCCGCTGATGGGTATCGGCGCGCCGGCGCCCGGCGCGCCGTGTGAGACGCTGCGGTCATGGGTGAGCTGAACGCCGCGCTGGTGGAAGAGGCGGCCAAGAAGTCGAGCCTGCTGTGGCTGGACCTGCCCGGCCTGCCGCAGCCCCGCGCCGCCTGGCACGTGTGGCACGACGGCGCGGCCTACGTGCTGACGGGCGGCGACGGCGAGCAGCCGCTGCCGGGCCTGCCCGAGGCCGACCGGGTCCGGGTGGTCCTGCGCAGCAAGGACAAGGGCGGGCGGCTGCTGGACTTCACCGCCGACGTGGAGGTGGTCGAGCCGGGCGGCGCGCTGTGGGACGAGGTCGCGCCGCTGCTGGCCAAGGACCGGCTGAACGCCGCCACCCATGACGGCCGGCTCGAAAGCTGGGCCGAGCACTCCTACGTCGTCCGGCTCACCCCGGTCGAGACCGTGGACGAGCCCGTCGACGGCTATGCGGCGGTGCGGCCCGTCCCGTCCCCCGCGACCACGGCCGGGCCGCCGCCGCGCCTGGTCGGCAGTAAGCGCCGCCGGGTGGACCGCTAGCTCACATCGTCAGCCGCCGCCCCTCGGCCAGCGCGCGCAGCTTGTCAGGGTTGGCGACCAGGTGGATGGCGTGCACGCGGCCGTCGTCGCCGACCTCCACGGCCAGGGTCGTGATCGGCCCGGCCGGGCCGTCGATCACGATGGCGGGCGCGCCGTTCAGCTCGACCCGCCGCAGCCGCATGTCCTCCGGCCGCACCCCCGCGTAGGGGACGCCGACGACCGCCGCCATCCAGCGGCCCACCTTGTCCGCGCCGTGGATGGTGCGCAGCGCCGCGCGGACCTTGCCGCCGCCGTCGGTCCACAACGTCACGTCCGGGGCCAGGACCTCCATCAGCTCGTTGATGTCGCCGCCGAGCGTGGCGTCCAGGAAACGTTCCGTCGCCGCGCGCCGCTCGGCCCGCCCCGTCTCGTAGCGGGGCCGCCGCGCCTCCACGTGCTTGCGGGCGCGGGTGCCGAGCTGGCGCACCGACGCCTCCGAGCGCTCCAGCGACCGCGCGATCTCGGCGTAGGGGTAGCCGAAGACCTCCTTCAGCACGAAAACCGCGCGCTCCAGCGGGCTCAGCGTCTCCAGCACCACCAGCATCGCCGTGGACACCGACTCGGCCAGCTCGGCGTCCTCGGCGACGTCCGGCGAGGTCAGCATGGGCTCGGGCAACCACGGGCCGACGTAGGTCTCGCGCTGCGCGCGGGCCGAGCGCAGCCGGTCCAGGGCGAGGTTGCCGGCGACGCGCACCAGGTAGCCCTTGGGGTCGCGGACCGCCGCCCGGTCGGCGGCCGACCAGCGCAACCACGCGTCCTGCACCACATCCTCGGCGTCGGCGGCGGTGCCGAGCATCCGGTAGGCCACCGCGAACAGCAGCCCGCGGTGTTCCTGGAAGACCTCGTCGTCCATGGTCGTCGTCCTTCCCTCGGCCGCACCGGACCACCACCCGTCACGACGGCGCGACGGGACCGGATGTGACATGCGTCCGGTTCCGGATGACCACAAAGATCATGGGTAGTGTCCCGTCCATGACCGGAACTCCGAACCGGGTGTTCACCGCCCGCCTGGCGGGGATCGCCGTCTTCGACCCCGCCGGTGACCAGGTGGGCCGGGTGCGCGACGTCGTCGTCGCCCTGCGGCTGGGCGCCCGCCCGCCCCGCGTGCTCGGCCTGGTGGTGGAGGTCGCGCCGCGCCGCGCGGTGTTCCTGCCCATCACCCGGGTCACCGTGATCGAGGCCGACGCCGTCATCTTCGACGGGCGGCTCAACGTGCGCCGCTTCCAGCAGCGCGCGTCGGAGACCCTGGTGATCTCCGAGCTGCTGGACCGCACCGTGCGCCTGTGCGAGACCGGCGACCCGGTGACGGTCGCCGACGTCGCGATGGAGCCCACCCGCACCCGCGACTGGCTCGTCTCCAAGGTCGCGGTGCGCCGGCACGGCGCGCGCGGGCGGGGGCTGCGCCGTAGCCGCGGCGAGACGATGGTGGTGGACTGGGACGCCGTCGAGGGCTTCTCCGCCGTCGAGCACGGCCAGGGCGCCGCCGGGATGATCGCGGCGTTCGAGAAGATGAAGCCCGCCGACCTCGCCGGGATCGTGCACGAGCTGTCGGAGAAGCGCCGCACCGAGGTCGCGGTCGCGCTGGACGACGAGCGCCTCGCCGACGTGCTGGAGGAGCTGCCCGAGGACGACCAGATCGAGATCCTCGGCAAACTGGAGGCCGACCGGGCCGCCGACGTCCTGGAGACGATGGACCCCGACGACGCCGCCGACCTGCTGGGCGAGCTGCCCGCCGAGCAGCGCGAGCGCCTGCTGACGCTGATGGAGCCGCGCGAGGCCGCGCCGGTGCGCCGCCTGCTCACCTACGCCGACGACATCGCCGGCGGCCTGATGACCACCGACCCGGTGGTGGTGCCGCCCGACGCCACCGTCGCCGAGGCGCTCGCGCACATCCGCAACCCCGACCTGAACCCGGCGCTGGCCGCGCAGGTGTACGTGTGCCGCCCGCCGACCGAGACCCCCACCGGCCGCTACCTGGGCACCGTGCACTTCCAGCGGTTGTTGCGCGAGCCGCCGCCCGCCCTGGTCAGCGGCATCGTGGACACCGAGCTGGAGCCGCTGCGGCCCACCATGACGCTGGAGGCGGTCGCCACGTTCCTGGCGACCTACAACCTGGTCGCGGGCGCGGTCGTGGACGACAACGGGCACCTGCTCGGCGCGGTCACCATCGACGACGTGCTGGACCACCTGCTGCCCGAGGACTGGCGCGAGACGGTCATGGACGCGACCGCCGAGCACGGTCCCGACCCCGAGGAAGAAGCGCTGCGCCAAGCCGAGGAGAGCCGATGACCCCGCGCCTGGACCAGCCCATCGAGGCCCGCCGGACGGTGCTGCCGCGCCCGCACTACGACCCCGAGTCGTTCGGGCGGTTGTCGGAGCGCATCGCCCGCTTCCTGGGCACCGCGCGGTTCCTGGTCTACATGACGGTGTTCGTGCTGGTGTGGATCGGATGGAACCTGGCCGCGCCCGCGTCGATGCGGTTCGACCCCTACCCGTTCATCTTCCTGACGCTGATGCTCTCGCTCCAGGCGTCCTACGCCGCGCCGCTGATCCTGCTCGCGCAGAACCGGCAGGACGACCGCGACCGCGTCCAGTACGAGCAGGACCGGGCCCGCAGCGACCGCAACATCGCCGACACCGAGTACCTCACCCGCGAGATCGCCGGGCTGCGGCTGGCGCTCAGCGAGGTCGCCACCCGCGACTTCCTGCGCTCGGAGCTCCAGCAGGTGATCAGGGAGCTGGACGGCAAGGACCGGCACGCGGGCCTGCCCTGACCCGGCCCCCGCTACAGGGCGGCGGGCTCGCGGGTCGGCGCGACCGGGTCGGCGGCCAGCTTGTCGAGGATCGCGCCGAACTGGCGCAGGTCCTGCTCGTCCAGGCGGCTCAGCACGTACTCGCGCACCCCGCGCTGGTAGGTCGGCGTCGCCGCGACCAGCCGGGACCGCCCGGCCGGGGTGAGCACCGCGTACAGCCCGCGCGCGTCGCTGGAGCACGACTCGCGCACCACCAGGCCCTCGCGCTGGAGCCGGTCCACCAGGCGGGTGAGGCCGCTGCGCGACAGCAGCACCCGGTCGGCCAGGTCGTTCATCCGGAGCCGCCCCTCGGGCGCCTCGCCGAGGTGCACCAGGACGTCGTAGGAGCCCAGCGCGAGGTCGTGGTCGGCCAGCAGGTCGGCCTGGAGGCGGCGCGAGATCCGTACCTGGGCGCGCAGCAGGGTGCGCCAGACCGTCAGCTCGGCGGTCGTGACGGGCCGGGACGGCCGCTGGTCAGGCTGGATGGCAGGGGACGACGTTGTCACGCCCCGATCGTACGGCGCGCGGTGACCGGGCGCGATGCTCCCCCGGAGCGGGCCGCGGTGTCGCGCGCGCCACACGCCCGGCCCCGGTTGCGCGTGTACCCGCCGGGAGTACATACCATGAAGGCATGGCCTCCCAGTTGACGATCGAGCAGGTGACCGCGGCGCTCGCCACGGTGAACGATCCTGAGATCCGCAAGCCCATCACCGAGCTCGGCATGGTCAAGAACGTCGAGATCGCGCCGGACGGGTCGGTGCAGGTCGCGCTGTACCTGACGGTGGCCGGCTGTCCGATGAAGGACACCCTGACGACCAACGTCACCGAGGCCGTCTCCCGGCTGGAGGGCGCGGGCCCGGTCAGCGTCGAGCTGGACGTGATGAGCGACGAGCAGCGCAAGGAGCTGCGCCAGAAGCTCAACCCGGGCGAGGGCCGCGAGATCCCGTTCGCCAAGCCCAACTCGCTGACCAAGGTCTACGCCGTCGCCAGCGGCAAGGGCGGCGTCGGCAAGTCCTCGGTCACCGTCAACCTGGCCGCCGCGCTGGCCGCGCAGGGCCGCAAGGTGGGCGTGGTCGACGCCGACATCTACGGCCACTCGGTGCCGCGCATGCTGGGCGTGCAGCACGCGCCGACCAAGGTCGACGACATGATCATGCCGCCGGTCGCGCACGACGTGAAGGTGATCTCGGTCGGCATGTTCACCGCCGGGAACCAGCCGGTGGTGTGGCGCGGGCCGATGTTGCACCGCGCGCTCCAGCAGTTCCTGGCCGACGTGTACTGGGGCGACCTCGACATCCTGCTGATGGACCTGCCCCCGGGCACCGGCGACATCGCGATCTCGGTGGCGCAGCTGCTGCCGTCGGCCGAGATCCTGGTGGTCACCACCCCGCAGCAGGCCGCCGCCGAGGTGGCCGAGCGCGCCGGGGCCATCGCCGCGCAGACCCACCAGCAGGTCGTCGGCGTGATCGAGAACATGTCCTACCTGACCTGCGCGCACTGCGGCGAGCGGCAGGACATCTTCGGCTCCGGCGGCGGCCAGACCGTCGCCCAGGCCCTCACCCAGACGCTGGGCACCCAGGTGCCGGTGCTGGGCCAGGTGCCGATCGACGCGCGGCTGCGCGAGGGCGGCGACAACGGCGAGCCGCTGGTGCTGGCCGACCCCGACTCCGAGGCGGGCAAGGAGCTGCGCGCCATCGCCGACAAGCTGGGCGGCCGCTCGCGCGGGCTGGCGGGCATGTCGCTGGGGATCAGCCCCCGGAACAAGTTCTGACCGGCACGCGCCGACCGACGCGAAAAGCCCCGCCCGGAATGATCCGGAGCGGGGCTTTCGCATAGGCGGGGCGGGGGCTCAGGTGGCCTCGTTGTCGAACGGCGGGCGCTCGCCGTAGTCCAGGCCGCCGGGCGTGGCGTAGGACGGCTCGTCGTCGAAGATCCGGCCGTTGGCGTAGGGGCGGTCGTCCTCGTCGTCCTCCAGCAGGTGCTTGCGGACGAAGGTCTTGGGGTTGAGGTCGGCGACGTCGAAGTCCTTGAACTCCGGCCCCAGCCCCTCCTGGAGCTCGGCCTTGGCACTGTTGGCCATCTGCCGCAACTGCCGCAACGTGCGGCCGGCCTGCTGCGCGGCCTGGGGCAGCTTCTCGCCGAACACCACCAGGGCCAGCACGACGAGAACCGCCATCTCGCCGATTCCGACGTCGAACAACCCGTCCTCCACAAGCGCCAAGGGGACCGGCCCCGCTCAGGCCCGGTCCCCCCAGCGTATCCCCAGCCGGGATGAACCCGACCTGAACGGCTTCCGGCGTGATTTAGCTGGCCGCGGCCAGGGTGACGTCGACCGTGGTCTCCTTGCCGCCCCGCACGTAGGTGATCTTGACGGTCTGGCCCGGGGCGCGGCTGCGGATCTGCGCCAGCAGGTCGGCCGAGTCCTCGATCGGCTGGTCGGCCAGCTTGGTGATCACGTCGCCGGGCTTCAGGCCCGCCTTGTCGGCCGGGCCGCCCTTGACGATCGGCTGCACGCCGCCGTTGGCCTGCTCGGTGATGCGCACGCCCGGCCCGGTGTAGCGGGTGTCGATGCCGATGCCGAGCTGGGCCCGCTTGGCGCTGCCGGTGTTGATGATCTCCTTGGCGACCCGCTTGCCCTGGTTGATCGGGATCGCGAAGCCCAGGCCGATGCTGCCGCCCTGCGTCTCGCCGCCCATCGACTGGCCGCCCAGGGTGGCGATGGCGGTGTTGATGCCGACGACCCGGCCCTTGGCGTCCACCAGCGGCCCGCCGGAGTTGCCGGGGTTGATCGCCGCGTCGGTCTGGATGGCGTTGAGCACCGAGGCGTCGCCGCCGCCCTCGCCCTTGGTGGGCACCGGGCGGTTCAGCGAGCTGATGATGCCGGTGGTGACCGAGCCCTGCAGGCCGAGCGGCGAGCCGATCGCGATCACCGGGTCGCCGACCGCGAGCTTGTCGGAGTCGCCGAACTCCAGCTGGGGCAGCGAGTGCCGGCCCTCGGGCTTCAGCACCGCCACGTCCGAGCTGGGGTCGCGGCCCTTGATCGTGGCGGGCAGCCGCTTCTTGTCGTTGAAGACGACCTCGACCTGGCCGCCCTGCGCGGCGGTGGACACCACGTGGTTGTTGGTGATCACGTAGCCGCCCTCGACGATGAAGCCGGTGCCGCTGGCCTCGGCGCTGCCCCCGCTGACCTGCACGGTGACCACGCTGGGCAGCACCTTCTGCGCCACCCCGGCGACCGACTCCGGCGGGCGGCTCTGCACGGCCGCGCCGCCGCCGGCCGGGGAGAAGCCGACCGAGCCGCCGTCGCCGCCGCCGGAGGCGACGACCGCGATCCCCGCGCCGACACCGCCCGCGACCAGCGCGACGATCAGCGCCATCACCGCGAACAGGCCGAGCCCGGGGCCGCTGCGACCGCCGGACGGCGGCGGGGGCACCGGGGACCAGTTCGGCGGCTGCCCGTAGCCGGGGACCGTGGGCGGCATGCCCATCGGGCGTCCCGGACCCCCGGGCGGGGGCGGACCCATCGGGCCGCCGGGCCGCGGGGGCTGCTGCCCGCCGTGGCCGGGCCAGCCGCCGTAGGGGCCGTTCTGGGCGCGCGGGTCGTGGTTGTGGGGGACGAAGCCGGGACGCGGCGGCCGCTGGTCGCCGTAGTCGCCGTCGGCGGGCGGGACGCCGGGCTTGTCGAGCGCGACCGGCCCGGCCGCCGCTCCCTGGCGTTCGCCCTGCCAGTCACCCTGACGTTCGCCCTGCCACTCGCCCTGCCGGTCGTCGCGCCGGTCCGGCGGCGCGAACCCGGCCACCAGCCGGTCCCCCGGCACCTCGGCCGGAGCCGCCTCGTGCGAAGCCGGGCCCGCCTTGTGCGCGGCCGGAGCCGCCTCATATGCGGCCGGGGCCCCCTCGTAGGCGGCCTGGCCCGCTTCATAGGCGGGGGTCGCCTCGTGCCCGGACTGGCCCGCCTCATACGCGGGGGTCGCCTCGTGCGCGGGAGTCGCCTCGTGCGCGGCCGAGCCCGCCTCGCGCGCGCCCGGCGTCTCCTCGTAGGCAGCCTGGCCCGCCTCGTACCCGGGCTGGCCTGCCCCGTACCCGGACGGAGTTCCCTCCTGGGCCGCTGCGGGACGGTTCCGGTCGGCGGCGGAAGCCTCCGGTGGGAGGGTGTCCTCCTGTGGTGTGTCCTCGGGGAGTCCCGCGTTCTCGGGTGCGCCCCCGGCCGATCCGGTTTCGGCAGGGACGACCAGCTCCTGGTCGACCGTCGTCGGACGGGGCGGCCGCGCGCCCTCCGCCCCGGCGTCCTGCCGCTCAGGCTCGCGGTTGTGTTCGGTCATCCCCATCTCTCCTACCGAGCATGGTTCTCAGATCTTCACGCCCATGGTGCCCAGCTGGGCATGTGATGAGCGTAAGGGCTCCTCAGTCGAAGGGGTTCACCCAGCCGCCCAGGCGGCGCAGCCCGCGGCCGATCCGGCCGCGCACCGCCGAGCGGTCGGGCGGCAGCGCCTTGGCGGCCGCGACGGCGGTGCTCTGCGGGGCCTCGGTGAGCACGGTGTAGACGTAGCCGCCGCGCTCGGCGACCGCCCAGCGGCGCAGATCGTCGCGCCGGTAGACGGTCCGGCCGCCGGAGGTGGAGCGGGTCCAGCCGCGCAGGCGGCGGCGGTCCAGCGCGCCCCGCTGGACGAAGACCGACACCGTCGCCAGCCCGTCGGTGTAGCTGAGGTGGACCGTGCCGTCGCCGGCGGCCCGGCGCGCCTCGCGCAGGCTCAGCGAGCCGAGCAGGGTGTCGGGCAGCGACCAGCCGGCGCGGCGCAGGGCGTCGAGCTCGCGGGCGTCCAGCAGGTCGGGCCAGGGACGGGTGGTGGCGGTGCTCGCCGGGACGTCGGCCCGGACGGGCTCGGGCTCCCCGGCGGCGAAGCCGCGTTCGGGCGGGCCGCCGCGCACGGTGACCGAGAAGCCGGGGCGCGGGGCCGGCATGCGGACCTGCGTGAATCCCGACACCGCGACCTGGCGGCCGGTGGCGTCGATCAGCTCGCGGTGCAGCAGCAGGCCGGTGGCGGCGTCGATCCAGAAGCGGCCCGCGGCCGAGCCGTCGGCGCGGCGGGCCTCGATCACCTGGGCGGCGCGGCCGCAGACCGTGCCGCCCGCGACCCGGACCAGCCGGTAGTTGCGGGCCAGCAGCGCGATGGTGGCGGCGTTCAGCCCGGCGTCGCGGGCGGCGGCGCTGTCGGGCTGGTAGCCGCCCGCGCTCGGCGGCCGGACGGCGGTGAAGGCGGTGCCCGCCCCGGCGGTGTGGCTGACGCGCACCTGGGCGGTGCGGGTGCCCGCCGTTCCCCAGGTGGTGAGGTAGCGCACGCCCTCGTAGGAGACCCGGCGGGCCGCGTCGGCGGCGGCGCGCAGCAGCCGGACGGCCTCGGGGTCGCCGGTGGCGCGGGCCGCGCCCGCGTCCCCGGCGAGCGCGCAGGCCGCGGCGAGCGCCCCGGCGACGCCGCCCGCCAGCAGGGTGGTCCGGCGGGCGCGGGGCGGGGGCCGCAGCGGTGCGGGCCTGGTCACGGCTCCGCGGTGAGGGGGACGGTGGTCGGTTCGGTGAGCGGGTCGGGCATCGGCGCGTCCCCGGAGATCAGGGCGTGCTCGACGGCGAACCGGTCGAAGGCCGGGGTGACGGCGGGCTCGTCGGGACGGCCGCCGACGGCGTAGGAGGCGGTGCCGAGGCCCAGCGCCAGGGTGGCGGCGCCCACGGCCAGGGCGCGGCGGCGGGTCGAGCGGTGCAGGGCGGCGGCGGCCGCGGGGCGCCCGCCGGGCCGGTTGTCGCGGGGCCGGTGGTCACGGGATCGGGCGGACGGGACGCGGCCCACGGGGCGGGTGGGGTGGTTCAGGATCGGGGCGAGGCTCGCGGGGTCGAAGGCCGCCGGGTCGAGGCTCGCGGGGTCGGCCGGGTCGCGGGCCGGGTCGGCGGCGTGCGGGCCGGGCTCGCCCATGGCGCGCAACTTCGCCAGGAAGTCGCCAGAGGGAAGATCGTCGGCGCCGTCGGACGCCGGTGCGCCGGACAGGCCGCGCAGCCTGCTCTTGAGCTGGCGCAGCCCGTCGGCCTCCGCCCGGCACCGGTCGCAGCGCGCCAGATGGGCCAGGGCGCGGTCGCGCTCCTCATGACCCAGCTCGCCATCGACCAGAGCGGTCAGGCGCTCCCCCAGACAACTCACGCGGCTCCCTCGTCATCAGATCGTCACGCGCCGGCGCTCGCGCGCCGGTGTCTCCCTGCTCTACGCGCTCTCCGGCACGCCGTCGCGCGCGCCACGGCGCTGCGGCGCCCGGTGGCCGAGCGCGGCGCGCAACTGCGCCCGTCCCCGGTGGATGCGGCTGCGCACGGTTCCCAGTTTGACATCCAACGTGGCCGCGATCTCCTCGTAGGACAGGCCCTCGATGTCGCACAGCACGACCGCGGCCCGGTACTCGGGGGCCAGGGCGTCCAGCGCGGCCTGCACGTCGGCGTCGAAGTTGCGGTCGTCGAACGCCTGCGCCGGGGTGGGCTCGCGGCCCTGGAGGCGCTCGGCGGCGTCGTCGGCCAGGCCCTCGAAGCGGATGCGCTGCCTGCGGCGCGCCCCGTCGAGGAAGAGGTTGGTGGTGATCCGGTGCAGCCAGCCCTCGAAGGTGCCGGGCGTGTAGTTGGACAACGACCGGAAGACCCGGACGAAGACCTCCTGGGTGAGGTCCTCGGCGTCGTGCTGGTTGCCGGTCAGCCGGTAGGCCAGGCGGTACACGCGGGCGGAGTGCTCGCGGACCACCTCGTCCCACGACGGCGGTGCCCACTCTGCCTCCGGCGCGTTCTCGCGCGTGCGCGAGCTGACCCCCACAGCGCCCTTAAATGTAAGTGCTGCCACTCCCATGGTGCCGGGTTGTTCCTCTCTGATGACCAACGCTGTCGCTTTGGAACGACACGGTCGCGCCTGGGCTGGGGCGGTTGTGGACCGACGTCAAGTAGAACGTGCTGACACGCCAGTTGGTTCCCGGTCAGCGATATGGTCTTTCCAGCATGAGCCAGGCGGGGGTCCCGCGAGGAGGCAGCCATCGACGCCATTCAGGCCACCCTGGCCTACGTGGAGGATTTCCTCCCCGAAGACGAGCCACTTCTGAACGCCCGGCGACGGGGCGAGGAGGTCGGCGCCATGCCCATCGGCCCGGCCGGCGGGGCGGCGCTGCGCTTCCTGGCGACCCTGCTGAACGCCCGGACGGTCGTGGAGATCGGCTCGGGCTGCGGCGTGTCCGGGATCTGGCTGCTGCGGGGCATGGCCAAGGACGCGGTGCTCACCAGCGTGGACGTCGACCACGAGAACCAGCGGCTGGCGAAGCTCGCCTACCGCGAGGCGGGCCTCGGCACCTCCCGCACCCGCATGATCGTCGGCCGCGCGCTGGAGGTGCTGCCGCGCCTCACCGACGGGGCCTACGACCTGGTCTTCTGCGACGCCGACAAGCGCGAGTACCCCGAGTACCTGGACGCGGCGCTGCGGCTGCTGCGGCCCGGCGGCGTGATGGCCTTCGACAACGCGTTGTGGCACGACCGCGTCGCCGACCCCGCCCACCGCGACCCCGAGACCGAGGCCATCCGCGAGGTGAACCGCCTGGTCCGCGAGGACGAGCGGCTGGTGCCGATGTTGCTGCCGGTCGGCGACGGCCTGCTGTGCGCGGTCAAGCGCGACTGAGGCCGCCGTGACGGACCGGGCCGACACCGGGCACGCCGAGGACGCCGAGCCCGGCGCGGTGTTCCAGGTGCGCGGGAAGCCCACCTGGCGCGCCGCCGGGCAGGTGCTGGCCTGCCTGATCCTGGTGCTGGCCTCGGTCGGCTTCCTGGGCGGCGGCGTGATGCGGGGCCTAGGCGCGGGCAGCGTGCTGTTCATGGCTCTGGGCGCGGTGGGGATCGTCCTGTTCGGCGCGGGCCTGCTGGTGTCGTCCGGCGCCCTGGCGGCCCGCCGCCCGGTCCTGGAGCTGGACGGCGCGGGCGTGCGGCGTCCGGCCCGCTGGCCGCTCCCCCGCCGCGCCGACCGGGTGTTGCCGTGGCCGGAGGTGACGGCGCTGGCGGCGCTGCGGCGGGGCGTGCACGGCTCGCGCCGGGGCGAGCAGGACTACCTGGTGTTCCTGCCGTCGCCGGAGCTGGCGGAGCTGGCCCGCACCGCCGAGCGCCCGCAACTGGTGGCGCTGACGCTGACGGACGTGCCCGCCACGGCGGCGGCGGTGCCGTGGTGCGTCCCGATCGACGCGAGCTGGGACGCGTCGCTGCCCGAGATCGTCCGGCAGGCCCGGCGGCGCAAGGAGATCCCGGTCATCGACCGCCGCAAGCGCTGAACCCTCGGCCAGGACGGGGCTCAGTGCGCCTCGTGGCGGCCCTCCCGCGCCTGCTCGGCGACCGACGAGGCGGAGTCGCGGGCCTGCCCCGCCACCTGCCCGCCCTGATCGCGGGCCTCGTCGGCGGTGGTGTGCACGGCGTCGCTCACGGTCTCCTTGACGTGCTGGGCCGCCGACGACATCGACTCCTTGGCCTGGTCCGCGATGTGCTGGGCGGACTCCTTGAGCGGCTCCGGCACCCCGTCGGCGTGCTCGCCGATCTGCCGCGCCATCCGGCTCTCGGCCCGGCTGGTCGGCAGCAACGTGGCGGCCAGCAGCCCCGCGCCGAAAGCGATCAGCCCGGCGGCCAGCGGGTTGCCCTCCGTCCGCCGCATGGCCTGCTCGGGGGCCGCCCGCACCGCCTCGACCGACTGCCCGGTGACGTTCCGGGCCGTCTCCGCGACGTGCCCGACGCCCTCCTTGGCCGATCCGGCGGCGTGCTCGGTGGCGTCCTTGACGGACCCGGCGGCGTGCCCGGTCGCGTCCCTCACCGACCCCATGGCGTCGCCGACGGCGTGGCCTGCCTGCGCGGGCTTCCCCATCACTCGCTCCTTGACCTCATGGAGACCGTGGCGCACGCGCTCGGTGCGGCGCTGGGCGATCCGGCGCGGGCTGGTCCGCTCGGCGAGCCGGTCGACGTCGGCGGCCAGCTCCGCCCGGGTGCGTTCGATCTCGCTTCTTATCTCGTCGGGTGACGAGCCCATTGCGCGTCCTCCTTCAACGTTTCGACGGTCTGCTCGGGCGTGGGCGAGACCTCGCGCATCCGGGACCGGCCGAGCGTGAACAGCACCGCCCCGGCCACCGCCCAGACGGCGGCGACCAGCAGCGCCGCCCACCCCGCGTCCATGACGTTCGCGAGGCCGAAGACGACGGCCAAGCTCACCAGCAGCAACACCATGTACGCGGCGAAGCCCGCGCCGCCGAGCATCCCGGCGGCCTTGCCCGACTTGACGGCCTCGGCGCGCAGCTCGACCTTCGCCAGCTCGATCTCCTGGCGGAACAACTTCTGGAGGTCGGCCGTGACCTCTCCCAGCAGCTCCCCCAGGGACGGCTCTTCCTGCGGCGGCGGTTCGCCGGGCGGGTAGTAGGGAGTGGCCATCTCACCTCACCTCGCCGTACGGCGGCGGACCGTCCGGCTGCCCGCTGCCGGGCACGGCGGGCCCGGACGGGTAGACGCCGCCGTCGGGCCGCAGCGGCGGCGGCCCCGCCGGAGGCCCTGACGGAGGACCGGCCGGGGGCTGGGCGGGCGGTCCCAGCGGAGGCGGCGGCTCGTTGGGCGGCCGGCCCGGTGGCTGAGCGGGCGGCTGGGTCGGCGGCTGCGACATCGGCCCCGCCGGTGGCGGAGGCGGCGAATGGGGCGGCGGCACGGGAGCGGGCGGCGGGGGCGGAGGCGGCGGTGCCGGAGCGGCGGCGGGCATCGGAGGCGACGGAGCGGGCCTGGACACCGGAGACGGCGGGACCGGAGCGCGGTCACCGTGCCGACCGTCACGATCAGCCGAGCCGTCCGACTGGGCCTTGGCCGCCTTCGCCATCCGCCCGATCGCGAACCCGGCCAGGGCGGCACCGGCGAGGAACATCCCCGGACGCCGCCGGGCGAAGTTCTGGACCTCCTCAACCACGCCGCCGACGCCGCGATCCTCCAGGTAGTCGGCGGTCTGGCGGCCACCGTCGGCGATCTGGTGCACGACCTGGCGGGCCGGGGAGTCCTCGTCGGCCTCCGAGGCCATCCTGGCCAGGTCGTCCGACCACTGGCGCAGGGTCTGCGCGGCCCGCTGCGTCTGGGAGGTCACCTCGCCGCCGACGCGGTCGCGCACCTCCCGCACGACCTGCTGCGCCTGGGCCTTGCCCTCCTCCGCGACGGTCCGGGACTGCTGGGCGGCGGTCCCGGCGACCTCGCGGACGGCCGTCTTCGACTGGTCGGCGGTGACCGCGGCCTCGTGCCGCCCGGCCTCGCCGAGCCCCCGGCCCGGCCCGGGTGGCGATTGCGGGTGTTCGCTCACCGTGGCTCCTCAAAAGTCGATGTGCTGACCTGATTCGCCTACCCGCCCTGAACACCCGTGAGCAGCGAAAACGCTATCGAGGCGCAAAAATAGGGCGTTCTTCGCCACCGTTGACCTTGCAGTGACCCCCCGGAACGACGCGTGCCCCCGGTGCCTGGAGAGGGCATCGGGGGCACTCGCGCAAGGTCAGGCGGGCAGCCGCACCGCGAAGACCGGAGCCTGCGTCGGAGCCTTCGGCCCCGGCGCGTCCTCCACCGTGATCCCCACCTGCGTCGCGCCGCCCAGGCCGCCCAGCACCACCGGCGCGGACGCCGTGGTCATCGTGCCCGCCGGGCGGGGCGCGCCCGCGCCCAGCAGCCACAGGGCGTAGACCTTGGCCGACGGCGCGTTCGCCAGCCCGTTCATCGCGACCACGGCCCGGTCGCGCGACCGGGAGGTGACCACCGTGCCCCGGCCGCCGCCCTGGACCGTCCCGGACACCGCGCGGGCGTCCGGGGCCGTCAGGACGGAGTACAGCTCGTCCTGCTGGGCCTGGACGCGGTCGGCGCGCTGGTCGGCCCGGATCGCGGCGACGCCCAGCGCCGTCATGATCACCAGGCAGGCCGCGGCGGCGAGGGCCAGCAGCCGGGGCCCCACGCCGCGCCGCGCGCCGAACACGCCGCGCGCCGCGTCCGGCCGGGGCGGCACCTGCCGGGTCCGCGCGACGGTGGCCAGCACCCGGTCCCGCATCCCGTCGGGCGCGGGGACGGCCGCCGCCGCGCCCAGCCGGGCGGCGGTCTCGTGCAGCCCCCGCACCTCCTGGGCGCAGGTGTCGCACTCGGCCAGGTGGTCCTCGAACTCACGGCGCTCGACGTCCGACAGGGCGTCCAGCGCATACGCGCCGGCCAGGGTGTGCACGGTGTGGGAGGCGTGCGTCATCGGTCCACTCCCAGGCAGTCGCGCATCCGGATCAGCCCATCGCGCATCCGAGTCTTGACGGTGCCGAGCGAGGCCCCCAGCAAATCGGCCACCTCACGGTAGGTGTACCCGCCGTAGTAGGCCAGCGTCACCGACTCGCGCTGCAACTCGGTGAGGCCGCCCAGGCAGCGGCGGACCCGTTCGCGTTCCAACCTGCCCTCCACCTCCTCGGTGACCTCGTCGAACGCCGGGACGTCGGCGCGGTGCGCGCGCTCCTCCCGGTCGCCGGCGGCCTGCTCGGACCGCACCCGGTCCACCGCGCGGCGGTGCGCCATGGTGGTCGTCCAGGCCATGACGCCGCCGCGCGCCGGGTCGAACCGGGACGCGGTGCGCCACAGCTCGACCAGCACCTCCTGCGCGACCTCCTCGGCCTGGGCCCGGTCCCGCAGGACCTTCAGGACCAGGCCGAACACCGGTCCCGACAGGCGGTCGTAGACCTCGGCGAAGGCGGCCTCGTCACCGCGGGCGACCCGGCCCACCAGCTCGGCCAGCTCGTCGCGCTCGTCGGCGCCCCGGCGGGGGGAACGTGCGTGCGGTAGCTCCACGATGGGTATTCGCCGCCCGTCCCCGTTCCGGATTGGTCGTGGGCTCACTTCGGCATGAGCACCGTGTCGACGATGTAGACGGTCGCGTTGCCGGTGGGCACGTTGCCGCACACCACGTTGGCGTCGTTCACCTTGAAGGACTCGCCCGAGCCGCTGGTGGTGACGCTACCGCCCTGGAGGGTCTTGAAGTTGCCGCCCGCCAGCGCCGCCGGGTCCTGGCGGCCGCTCACCACGTGGTAGGTGAGGATGTCGGTCAGCTTCTTCTTGTCGGCGAGGACGGCGTCCATGTCCTTCTTGGGGATCTTGGCGAACGCGTCGTTGGTGGGCGCGAACACCGTGATGTCCTTGGCGGAGTTGAGCGTGTCGACCAGCCCCGCCTTCTGCACGGCGGTGACCAGGGTGGACAGCACCGGGTTGTGCGAGGCGGCGGTGGCCACCGGGTCGTCGGCCATGCCGCTGAAGCTGCCCTCGCCCGAGGACGGGACGGCCGAGCAGGCGGGGCCGAACGGCCCGGCCATCGCCGACGCCGAGGTGCTGGCCTGAGTCGTGGGCGTGCCGGTCGAGCCGGTGGCGGCGTCCTTGGTGTCGCCGCCGCACGCCGCCGCCCCGAAGGCCAGGCCGAGGGACAGCGCGCCGATGCCGAGAATACGAGCCTTCATGATCTTCTCCTCTGTGGTTGTCAGGTGCGTGGTTGTCAGGTGACCGTGACGACGGTCGAGTGCCATCCCGTGGCCCCGTCGGGGTAGGGCGTGGCACGTTTTTCGAGCTGGACGGCCCCGGTGGCGTCGATGGCACGGGCCTCCAGCCGGTGCCTGCCGGGCGTGGCGTCCCACTCCAGGACCCACTGCCGCCAGGTGTCGGTGTGGGGCACCGGCGCGAGCCGGGCCCGCCGCCAGGGGCCGCCGTCGATGCGGACCTCGACGGCCTCGATGCCCCGGTGTTGCGCCCAGGCCACGCCCGCGACCGGCACGCGACCGGCCTTCACGCTGGCGAGCGGCTTGGGCAGGTCGATGCGGGCCATGGTCTTGATCGGGGCGTCGGCGGCCCAGCCGCGCTTCGTCCAGTACGCCCGGTCGGTGGCGAACCGGGTGACCTTGAGATCGACGACCCACTTGGTGGCCGACACGTAGCCGTACAGGCCGGGCACCACCATGCGGGCGGGGAAGCCGTGCCGGACGGGCAGCGGCTCGCCGTTCATGCCGACCGCGAGCAGCGCGTCGCGGCCGTCCAGGACGGTGGCGAGCGGCGTGCTGACGGTGAACCCGTCGATCGAGCGGCTGAGGATCTGGTCGGCCCCCGCCTGGACCCCGGCGGAGCGCAGCAGGTCGTCCAGCGCGACGCCCAGCCAGCGGGCGTGGCCCGCGTAGGGGCCGCCGACCTCGTTGGAGACGCAGGTCAGCGTGATGTCGCGCTCCAGCAGGGGGCGGCGCAGCAGGTCGTCGAAGGACAGCTCGACGGGCCGGTCCACCATGCCGTGGATGCGCAGCGTCCACTGGGCGGGATCGATCTGGGGCAGCACCAGCGCGGTGTCCACGCGGTAGAAGTCGTTGTTGGGGGTGGTGAACGGCGTCAGCCCGGGAATCCGCAGGTCAGAGCCTGCGGGCAGTGGGGGCGCGGGACTGGCGGGCCTGGGCAGCCGCACGCCGTTCCGGATGGCGGCGACGTCGCGCCGGGCGTTCCGAGCCCGCCCCAGGGCCCCGGCGGACGCCGCCGCCACCGCCGTGCCACCGGCGGCGGCCAGGAAGACGCGGCGTTGCGCGCCCGTCCCGGCCTCGTCGGCGGCAGGTCGTGCGGCGCGCAGCAGGAACAGCAGGGCGGCGATCCCCGCCGCCGTCCCCACCAGCACCGGGATCGTGTCGGCCGGTCGGGCGTCCGGCCTGCTCAGCGCCGCAACAACGCCGAGCAGGCCGAACAGCCCGAACCCCACGACGGCGGGAAGGCGCCGCGCCCGCCCCACCAGCCCCAGGATCCCGGCCAGGACGATCACCCCGGCCAGCAGCCCGCCGAGCAGGACCTGCTTGTCGTGGGTGCCGAAGGTGCGGATCGCGAAGTCCTTCAGCCACTCGGGCGTCAGGTCGATCCCCGCGCCGCCGACCGTGATCAGCGGCGCGGCCTGCGGCCGGACGAAGGCGGCGGCCAGCTCGGCGACGCCGAGCGCCACGGCCCCCGCGAGCACGCCGGCCAGCACCGCGCGGAGCGGTCCGGGGCGCTTCTCTTCATCCGTCACACAGGGGATTCGGAGCGCGCGGAGTTAAGGATGGGTGGCGGACGGTGAGAATTTTTTGCGGCTCGGCGGCTCAGCGCGATGGAAGGAGCGGGGTCAGGGCCTTCGCCGAGAGCGCGTCCGCCGGCTCAGCCCTCCTGGGCCAGCCAGTCCAGCAGCAGCCGTGTCCCGTAGCCCGTCGCGCCGCGCGTGATCTCCGCGTCGTCCGACGCCGCGCGGCCCGGCCCCGCGATGTCCAGGTGCGCCCACGTGCGCTCGCCCACGAACTCGCGCAGGAACAGCGCCGCCGTGATCGCGCCGCCGCCGTAGCCGGGGCGGCCGATGTTGGCGATGTCGGCCACGTCCGAGGTGATCGCGGGCCGGTAGTCCTCGATCAGCGGCAGCCGCCACAGCGGCTCGCCCGCCGTGCCGCCCGCCTCGGTCAGCGCGGCGGCCAGGGCGTCGTCGTTGGCGAACAGCGCGCCGTGGCGCAGGCCCAGCGCCAGCTTGGCCGCGCCGGTCAGGGTCGCGACGTCCACGACGACGTCGGGGTCCAGCTCGGCGTCGGCGTAGGCCAGCGCGTCGCCCAGCACCAGGCGGCCTTCGGCGTCGGTGTTGAGGACCTCGGAGGTGGTGCCGCCGAAGTGGGTGATCACGTCGCCGGGGCGCATGGCCGAGCCGGACGGCATGTTCTCGGCCGCCGCGACCAGGCCCGTGACGCGGGCCCGCACGCCGAGGCCGCGCAGCGCGCCCATGACCGCGAGGACGACGCCGCCCCCGGCCATGTCGGTCTTCATGGCCTTCATGTTGTCGTTGGGCTTGAGCGACAGGCCGCCGCTGTCGAAGGTGATGCCCTTGCCCACCAGCACGACGTGCCGGTCGGCGTTCCCCGGGTCGTAGGACAGCTCGATCAGGCGCGGCGGGCGCGGGGAGCCCGAGCCCACCGCCAGCAGGCCGCCGAAGCCGCCCTCGGCCAGCTCCTTCTCGTCGCGGACGCGCACGGTCAGCCCGTGGGCGTCGGCGATCTCCTGGGCGCGGGCGGCGAGCCAGGACGGGTCCTTCTCGCCGGACGGCGTGTTGGCCAGGTCGCGGGCCCGCGCGGTGGCCTCGGCGCGGGCGGCGCCGCGCTCCAGCACGGGCGCGGCGGCCTCGGGGCCGCCCTCGGTCAGCACGGCCAGGGTGCCCAGCGGGCCCCGGGAGGGGGCCTCGCCGATCTTGAAGGTGTAGGAGGCCAGCAGCGCGCCCTCGGCGAAGGCGGCGAGCGCCGCCGGGTCGCCGTCGGGCACGCCCGCGGCCAGCACGCCGCGTCCCCTGCCGCGCCGGGCCAGCGCCGCACCGGCCTTGCGCAGGTCGGCGGGGGTGCCCGCGCCGATGCCGTACAGCAGCAGCTCGATCAGGCGGTCACCGGCCTTGACCTGGGTGGCGATGACCTCGCCGGGCTCGCCCTTGCCCTTGTGCAGGGCCAGCAGCTCGTCCAGCGAGAACGGCAGGAGGCTCGCGATCTCGGCGGCCGGCGCGGCCGGACCCGCTCCGACCGGCACCGCCGCGACGTCGGCGCCCAGCTCGGCCGCGGCTTCGGAGAGGCGGCCGCCCACGGCGCGCACCCGGGTCTCGATCGGCATTGATCCCCCTGATTGGAACGTCTGGCGACTTGCGTGCGCTGCGTCTTAACGTTGGTGCTGATACGGCGAAGGTCCCGGCGGCACCGCCGGGACCGTCACCGCTGTCGGAGCCCGCGCCGCTCACGGCGCGGCGGGCGTCAGCCCACCACTTCCTTGAGGGCCGCGCCCAGGTCCTTGGCCTCGTCGGCGGAGAGCTCGACCACCAGGCGGCCGCCACCTTCCAGCGGGACGCGCATGACGATGCCGCGCCCCTCCTTGGTCACTTCGAGCGGACCGTCTCCCGTCCGCGGCTTCATCGCCGCCATGCGTGCATCCCCTTCCTGCCTAGGGCCGCGCGGGGCCGCCGGGCCCCGTTGGCCGCGTGGCCGCCTGTCAGCATCCGCGTCATCAGTAGTGGTCCATTATCTCGTCTTCCGGGCGCGAAGTGGTAACGATCAGCATCCAGATCACGAGAGTGCGGGGATGCGGGCGGCTTCGGCCCCGTTCGCCCCGGCTGACAATGATCTTCGACGCGTCGGAGAAAACGCCCTTATTGCGAAATTTGTCCGCGCGCAGGCGGCCCGCGCCGCGCCTCTTGCCCTCAGCCCGCCCCGTCCTCGATCGTTGCCTGGGTACGCACCGTGACCCGGCGCTGGACGATTGCGAGGACGAGGATGTCTGAGACCGTGCGGTACGACGTGACCGACAGTGTGGCGACAATCACACTCGACCGACCGGACGCGATGAACTCGCTGACGCTGGAGACCAAGGTCGCGCTCGGCGCGGCGGTGGAGCGCGCGGCGACCGACCCGGCGGTGCGCGCGGTCGTGCTGACCGGCGCGGGCCGGGCCTTCTGCGCCGGGCAGGACCTGCGCGAGCACGCCGACAACCTGGCGGCGGGCAAGGGCCTGGACGACACCGTGCGGCGGCACTACAACCCGGTCGTGCGGGCGATCGCCGGGATGCCCAAGCCCGTCGTCGCGGCCGTCAACGGCGTCGCGGCCGGGGCCGGGGCGGCGCTGGCCTACGCCTGCGACCTGGTGGTCGCCTCGGAGAAGGCCACCTTCGTCACCTCCTTCACCACCATCGGCCTGGCCCCCGACTCGGGCATGTCGTGGACGCTCCAGCGCCTGGTGGGCCGCGCCAAGGCCGCCGAGCTGCTGCTCCTGTCCGAGCCGGTGAAGGCCCCGCGGGCGCTGGAACTCGGCCTGGTGAGCCGGGTCGTGCCGCCGGACGAGCTGGTCCCCGCCGCGACGGAGCTGGCCCGCCGCCTGGCCGCGGGCCCCACCGTCTCCTACGGCGCGGTGAAGGCCGCCCTGGACCACGCCGCCACCCACGACCTGGCCTCGTCGCTGGAGAAGGAGGCCGAACTCCAGGACCTGTGCGAGAAGACCGCCGACCACCACAACGCCACGGCCGCCTTCCTCAAGAAGCAGAAGCCGGAGTTCGAGGGCCGCTAGCGCAGCAGCGGGGCGAGTTCGGCCGGGAACGGCTCGAAGTAGGTCTGGGCGTCCAGGTAGGCGATCTCCTCGCCCCGGGCGTGGTGCCGCAGCAGCGTCATCGGCACGTCCAGGTCCACCTCGCCCCGCCCGTAGGCGTCGATGACGCCGGTGATGTCGAGCCGCCGGATCTCGTCCAGGTGGCGGGCCATCGGGCTGTAGACGTGCAGCAGCGCGTTCACGTGGCGGCCCCGCCGGGGCCGGACGGCGAACGCCCGGCTGAACACCTCGGCGTACTCCCGCTCCAGCTCGGCGGGGGGCCGCGCCCCGGCCTGCGCGACGACCCGGCCCGCGATCCGGTAGCGGGCCGGGTCGTGAGCGAGCATCTGGAGCTTGTGCGCGGAGTGGAAGGCGACCAGCTCGCCCGGCGTCCAGCCGCCTTCGAACAGCGCGCGCAGCCGCGCGTGCGCGAAGATCCGCTCGACGAAGTGGCGGCGCAGCACCGGATCGTTGAGCCGCCCGTCCTCCTCGATCGCCAGCAGCGGGCGGCGCTCGGCCAGCTCGGCGGCGAAGACGCCCACGCCGCGCCGGTCCACCGGCATGTCCTTGCGGTAGCGCGACACCCCGCGCGGCCCGCAGCTCGGCGAGCGGGACTTCAGGATCCAGCCCTCCAGCTCCGGCAGCTCGGCCGCCCGCCGCTCGGCGAGCGCGACCATGGCGTCGGTGTGGTCGGCCGACCGGTCCTTGGTGGTGATCCGCACCGGCCCGTCGTCGGTGGTGAGCCGGAGCGTCGGGCGGGGCGCGCCGAGGCCGATCTCCATCTCCGGGCACACCGGCACCCAGTCCACGTACGCGCTCAGCGACTCGGTGAGGAACCGGTTGCGGCTGTGGCCGCCGTTGTAGCGCACCGGCTCGCCCAGCAGGCAGCTCGACACCGCGATCCGGGGCCGCAGGCTCTCCGGGCGCGGGATGGGCGTGGGCCTGTCGCGCAGCCGCTCCGGCCGGCCGACGGTGGTACCGCCGCTCATGGTCTCCCCCTTCATGCCGACGGCCTCATGCCGACGACCTCTTGCCACGGCTTCATGCCACGGCCTCACGCCGACAGCAGCACGCTCAGCCGGTGCAGCCCCCGGGCGGTGCGCGCCTTGACGGTGCCGAGCGGCGTCCCGAGCCGCTGGGCGATCTCGCGCTGGGTCAGGTCGCCGAAGTAGGCCAGCGCGATCGCCTCGCGCTGCGTGGCGGGCAGCGCGGCCAGCGCGCGCCGCACGTCCTGCTCGCGCGCGACCCGCTCGGCGGTGTCGTCGGCGGCGGGACGCTCGGCCGCCCCGGTGAGCGGTAGCGCGGGCGCGGGCCGGGCGCGCAGGTGGTCCACCGCGCGGCGGCGCGCGATGGTCAGCGTCCACGCCTCGAAGCTGCGCGCCTGGTCGAAGCGGTCCCGGCAGCGCCACAACTCCACCAGCACCGACTGCACGACGTCGTCGAGCAGGTCGGGCGGCACCCGGTGCCGCAGGTGGCGGCGGACCAGGGGGCCGAGCACGGCCTGGCACCCGGCCAGCGCCGACTCGTCGCCGTCCGCCAGCCGGGCGGCCAGGGACGCGGGGTCATCGGGCCCCCTCCGGCCCGGTGTTCCCGCCGTCGTGCCCGGCCCCTGCTCCATGCGGCCCTCCCGTGGAAAGCTGTTCAAAACTTGTTCATACCCGGGAACGGGGAGGGACACAACCCGTTCCCGGCAAAAGAGCGGGCAGGAAAACGGGCGCGCGGGACGGACCGGGCGAGCCGGGCGGGACAGAACGAGCGGACCGGGCGGACCGGGCAGGGCGGGAGCGCGGCCGGGTCAGCCGCGGCCGAAGGTGGCGCGGATCTCCTTCAGCGCCTCGGGCAGGCTGCCCACCAGCCGCGCCTCCGGCGGCAGCCGGTCGCCGGGCCAGCCCGGACCGCCCACCAGCAGGTGCGCCGGGGGCCGTCCGCCGGGCAGTTCGGCCAGCGCGGCGGGGTCGCCGGTCTCGGGCATCTGCGACCACACGAACACCACCGCCGGGCCGAGCCGCCGCATCGCGTCGGCCAGCGACCAGGCGGGCACCCGCGCGCCCAGCACCCGCACCGCCACGCGCTCGGCGGCCAGGGCCGCGCCCAGCGCGTGGATCGGCAGGCTGTGCTGCTCCTCTGCGGCGCAGGCCAGCAGCACCGGGCGGGCGGTGTCGGGCGGCTCGGCGAGCGCGATCTCCGAGGCCAGCGCGTTCTGCACGCAGCCCGACAGCAGGTGCTCCACCTCGACCAGCGCCCCGGACGCCGCGTGCCGCTCGCCGATCGCGATCAGCGCCGGGGCCAGCAGCTCCTGCCAGGTGTGCTCGACGCCGTCGCGGCGCAGCGCGGTCTCGATCTGCTCGCGCATCGCCCGCGCGTCCAGCGCCCGCGCCGACCGCATCAGCGCACGTCCGGCCGGGGTGGCGGCACTCGCCACGGGGCCGGGCTCCGGCCGGGGCTCGTCAGCGGCGGGGCGCGGCGGTCCGGCCGCCAGCGCCGTCTCGTCGGCGGCCAGCGCGGCGCGGGCGGCCTCCTCCGGTGGGACGCCCTCCTGCACCAGCCGGACCATCAGCTCCAGCCGGGCCACGTCGCGCTCGTCGTAGCGGCGGTGCCCGCCGGGGCTGTGGCGGCTCGGGCCGATGCCGTAGCGGCGGTCCCAGGTGCGCAGGGTCGAGGCGGCCACGCCCACGCGGCGCGCGACCGCGCCGACGCCCCAGCCCCATTCCTGGCCCACGTGACCGTCCCATCCGTCCGGGCTCCACAGGTCGCCCAAGATTAGAGCCCTCTCCCGACCTTCGCACGGGACCGCCGGAGAGGTTGCAACCGGCGACGGCCGCCGCCGCGAAGACAGGGGTGATGGACACCGTAATCATGCTGTTCACCCGCGACCTGCGGGTGCACGACAACCCGGCCCTGGCGGCGGCGTGCGAGCGGGCGCGGCGCGTGGTGCCGCTGTTCGTCTTCGACGACGCGCTGCTCGCCCGCTCCCCCAACCGGACCCGCTTCCTGCTGGACGCCCTAGACGATCTGCGCGCTGAGCTGCGGCGACGCGGCGGCGGGCTGGTGCTGAGGCGCGGCGACCCGGCCGTCGAGACCGCGCGGCTGGCGCGCGAGACGGGCGCGGACGCGGTCTTCCTCGCCGACGACGTCAGCCCGTACGCGCGGCGTCGCCTCGCCCGCCTGGAAGAGCTGTGCGGAGCGGAGGGGGCCGAGGTCGTCGGGCATCCCGGGCTGACGGTGGTGCCGCCGGGCGAGGTCACCCCGGCGGGCGGCGACCACTACAAGGTCTTCACGCCGTACTGGCGGGCGTGGTCCGCCACGTCCTGGCGCGCGGCCGTCCCGCCGCCCAAGCGCGTGCCGCTGTCCGATCCGCCCGCCGACAAGGCCACCCTGGACGACATCGCCGCCGCGTTCGCCAAGGACACCTCGCCCAAGCTGGCCAAGGGCGGCGAGCGGCGCGGGCGCGCCCGCGTCCGCGCCTGGCTGGACGACCACCTGGCCGACTACGACGGCGTGCACGACGCCCTGGCCGCCGACGGGACCTCCCGGCTCAGCCCCCACCTGCGCTTCGGCTGCGTGTCGCCGCTGGAGCTGGCCGCCGGGGCGCTGCGCCGTCCCGACGGGGAGCCGTACGCGCGCCAGCTCGCCTGGCGCGACTTCCACCACCAGGTCACCGCCGCGTTCCCCGAGATCGGCACCCGCGACTACCGCCCCCGGGGCGGCGGCTGGCACGACGACGCCGACGCCCTGGAGGCCTGGCGCGAGGGCCGCACCGGCCTGCCGATCGTGGACGCCGGGATGCGCCAGCTCCTGCGCGAGGGCCGGATGCACAACCGCGCCCGGATGATCACCGCCTCGTTCCTGACCCGCGACCTCAAGGTGGACTGGCGCGAGGGCCTCGCGCACTTCGACCGCTGGCTGGTGGACGGCGACCTCGCCGACAACGCGGGCAACTGGCAGTGGGTCGCCGGGACCGGCAACAACCCCCGGCCCGACCGCGTGCTGAACCCGCTGCGGCAGGCCGCCCGCTTCGACCCGCGCGGCGAGTACGTGCGCCGCTACGTCCCCGAGCTGGCCGACGTCCCCGACCCGCACCGGCCCTGGCGGCTGCCGCCCGACGAGCGGGGCGGGATCGACTACCCGCCGCCGGTCATCGAGCCGCCCGCAGGAAGGTGACCACCGCCAGCACCCGGCGGTGGTCCTCGGGCGTCTGGTGCAGGTCCAGCCGCGTGAAGATCGACCCGACGTGCTTGACCACCGCGGCCTCGCTGACCGTCAGCGCACGGGCGATGGCGCCGTTGGAGCGGCCCTCGGCCATCAGCGCCAGCACCTGGCGTTCGCGCTCGGTCAGCCGCTCCAGCGGCGAGTCCGCGCGCCGCCGCGCCAGCAGCCCGCGCACCACCTCCGGATCGATCACGGTGCCGCCCGCCGCGACCCGCTCCAGCGCCGCCACGAACTCGGCGACCTCGCCCACCCGGTCCTTCAGCAGGTAGCCGACGCCGCCGCCGGTCTCCAGCAGGTCGGCGGCGTAGGACTGCTCGACGTACTGCGACAACACCAGGATCGGCAGGCCGGGCCGCTTCGCGCGCAGCGCCAGCGCGGCCCGCAGGCCCTCGTCGCGGAATCCGGGCGGCATCCGCACGTCGGTCACCACGACGTCCGGCTCGTGCTCGTCCACCGCCGCCGCCAGGTCGGCGGCGTCACCGACGTCCGCGACCACCTCGTGGCCGAAGCGCGCCAGGATCTGGCTCAGGCCCTCGCGGAGCAGGACCGAGTCCTCGGCGATCACGATTCGCACGGGATCTCCACTTGCAGGATCGTAGGGCCGCCCGGCGGGCTGGACAGCCGCACCGACCCGTCGTAGACGGCGACCCGGTCCGCGAGGCCCTGCAAGCCGGTGCCTCCGTCCACGCGCGCGCCGCCCGTGCCGTCGTCGTGGACCTCGACGCATAGGCCAGGCCGTACGACGACGCGCGCCCGCGTAGCGCCGCTGTGCTTGGCGACGTTGGCGAGCGCTTCGGCGATGACGAAGTAGGCCGCCGATTCGGTCCCCTCAGGCGGCCGGTCGGGCAGCTCCACGTCCACCTCCACCGGGACCGGGGAACGTTCGGCCAGCGACTCCACCGCCGCGCGCAGGCCCCGGTCGGTCAGCACCGACGGGTGGATGCCGCGCACCAGGTCGCGCAGCTCGGCGAGGGCGGCGCGCGCCTCGTCCTGCGCCTTGCCGATCAGCTCGGGCGCGCCGGAGTCCAGCTTCGCCAGGCCCAGCGTCATGATCAGCCCGGTGAGGCGCTGCTGCGCGCCGTCGTGCAGGTCGCGCTCGATGCGGCGGCGCTCGGCCTCGAACGCGTCGGCCATGCGCGCCCGCGAGGCGCGCACCTCGACCAGCTCCTCTTCCACCGGCCGCACCAGCAGTGTGCGGGCGAGCGCCGCGCGGGCCCCGGCGAGCGTGCTCAGCGCGTACAGGGTCACGACGATCAGCCCCACACCGACGACGGCCAGCGCCCACGCCTCGCCCGGTTCGTCCACGGTGCCGCCGGACCCGAACTGGATCTGATCGCCCTGCTCGACCAGCATCGGGGAGGCGGTCGCCAGGCCCGATCCCACGACGAACGTGAACGCGACCACCACGTCCACCATCCCCAGCGCGACCGCCAGCAGCGCGTATCCCAGCTCGCGCCAGGTCGCCGTCTCGCGCAGCCGGAACGCCGCCCACGCCCGCAACCCGGCCTGCGCGGGCCGCCGGTGCGGGGACGGCGCGGGGCGCGAGTCCACCAGGCGCAACCGCCGCCGCTCCACCGCCGCGAGCCCAACGGCCGACAGCGGGATGCCAGCCAGCAGCGCCACGCCGACCACCACCGGCGCCAGCACGACCCCGGCTATCGCCAGCGTCACCACCAGCACCGCCCACAGCGCGCCGACCAGCGGCCCGGTCGCCACGTACAGCACCGACCGCCAGGGCCACGACGAGCAGACGAAGCGCAGCGGGTTGCCCGCCATCGCCCGCCACACCGTCCGCTGTGTCACGCCTTGACCGTATGGGACCGATCCAGCAGGTGACGAAGCCGCTCGGCCGACCGGTCCCAGCCCCACTCGTCCCGCACCCACGCGCGGCCCTTGGCGCCCATCGCGCCGGGTTCGGTCAGGAGCGTGACGAGCTTGGCGGCGATCTCGGGCACGGAGTCGTCGGTGACGAGGCCGGTCTCGCCGTCCCGCACGGCCTCGGGCGCGCCGCCGGAACGGCCTGCCAGCACCGGCAGGCCCGCCGCTGCGGCTTCCAGGAAGACGATGCCGAGCCCTTCGGTTTCCAGGCCGAACCTGCGGTCGCGGCACGGCATGGCGAACACGTCGGCGGCGGCGTAATAGCCCGGCAGCTCGGCGTGCGGCAGCCCGCCCGCGAAGCGCACCGCGTCAGGCGCGAGCTTCCCGGCCAGACCGCGCAACCAGAAGTCTTGGGGCCCTGAGCCGACGATCAGCAGCATCGCGTCGGGCACAAAGGCCCGGACGATCGGCATAGCGCGGATCAGCCGGTCCTGCCCCTTACGCGCGACAAGCCGCGACACACTCAGAATGAGCGGCCGATCCCCCAGCCCATAGGCGCGCCGAACGTCACTCCCACGGGGCCGAAACACGTCGGCGTCCACGCCAGGCACGAGCCGTTCGAGCGTCACCCCAGGCCCCCACGCGCCCGCCATCCTTGCCCGGCTGTCGGCCGTCAGGTAGGTGACGACGTCCACCTGCTCACCGATGCTCCGCAACATCTGCCGCGCGCCCGGAACCGCCGCCCACCACACCTCATGGCCGTGCGTGGTGGCCACCGAGGGCAGGCCAAGCCGTCCGGCCAGCAGGCCCAGCGGCGCGGCGGCCCCGAACCAGACCCGGTCGCACCCGTACCGCGCGATGAGCGCCCGCGCCGTCCGCGCCACGCGTCGCGTGGGCAGCAACGTGCGGGCCCGGTCGCGCACCACGGGGAACGGAAGCGTCCGGTCGAACGCGCGGTCCCCGGGCTCGGCGGAGGTGTAGACGACGACCTCGCCGGGCGGGAAGCGCCGGGCGATCTCGTACACGAAGGTCTCGATGCCGCCCTGCCGGGGCGGGAAGTCGTTGGTGATGATCAGGCAGCGCGGCATGCGCGTCCTCCGAAGTGCGCCCAGCACGCCAGCACGGCCGGGTAGACGAGGTAGCCCCACCGGGTGGCGGGCATCAGAACGGCGGCGAGCAGCAACCCGAGCGTCGGCAACACCGCAGGAGGGTTGGAAAGTCGTGCCGTCGCCATGTCACCCCTACCGCTGAGCTGCTTTTTCGCTTGTTCTCAGCGAAGCGGGGCGGCGCGCCCGGATCTCTAGGTCTGGCCGCCGACCTGAGGTAGGGCCAGCCCTACCCCCGGCCTCCACCGGAGTGGAGGTAGGGCTGTCCCCAGTACAAGATCTCCAGTGCGCGTCACTGTGCCCGAAGCCGCCCGTCGCTTGGCTGGAGGGCATGACACGAGCACAGCAGAGGGCCCGGACGGCGCGTCCGCCCGCCGACGACCGGCCGGTGGCGGTCGCGTCCGGCGTGACCAAGGTCTACGGGACCGGGGACGGCGCGGTCGCCGCGCTGCGCGGGGTGTCGGCGGAGGTCCGGCGCGGCCAGTTCACCGCGATCATGGGCCCGTCCGGCTCCGGCAAGTCGACGTTCCTGCACTGCCTGGCCGGGCTGGACGCGGTCAGCGGCGGCAGCGTCCTGATCGGCGGGGTGGACATCACCGCGCTGTCGCGCACGCGCCTGACCCGGCTGCGCCGCGACCGCCTGGGCTTCGTGTTCCAGTCGTTCAACCTGCTGCCGATGCTGACCGCCGAGGAGAACATCCGCCTCACCGGCCGCCTGGCGGGCCGCCGCGCCGACCGGCAGTGGTTCGACACCGTCGTGGACGCCCTCGGCCTGCGCGAACGCCTCGGCCACCGCCCGTCCGAGCTGTCCGGCGGCCAGCAGCAGCGCGTGGCCGTCGCACGCGCACTGCTCACCCGTCCCGAGGTGTTGTTCGCCGACGAGCCCACCGGCAACCTCGACTCGCGCGCGGGCGCGGAGGTGCTGGGCTTCCTGCGCCAGGCCGTGGACGGCTACGGCCAGACGGTCGTCATGGTCACCCACGACCCGGCCGCCGCCGCGCACGCCGATCGCGTGTTGTTCCTGGCGGACGGCCGGATCGTGGACGAGCTGGCATCGCCCGGCATCGACGAGGTCCATGCGCGCCATCCGCAGCGAAGCGAGGAATGGCGCGCAGCGCTTGCCGGGGGGTCAGGGGGGTCGCCCCTCCTGACGGAACGCAGCATGCGCCGGATGGAGGGCTGAACCCGATGTGGCTCATCGCGCGCCGCTCGTTCACCGAAGGCTGGGGCCGCCTGGTGGCGACGCTCCTGGCGGCGCTGTTCTCGGTCGGCCTGATCGCCGGATCGCTGGACTTCACGTTGCGGGCCCAGGACGCGGTGTCGGGCAACAACGCCAGCGAGTACGCCAAGGCCGACGTCCTCGTGCAGGGCGGCACCGTGGACGAGACCGACCTCTACTCCCTCCCAGACGGCCGGATCAAGCCCGCCGACGTCGCCGCGCGCCCCGGCGTCGCGGCGGTGGCAGGTGACGCCATCCTTCCCGTCACAGCGATGTCCCCCGAAGGCAAGCAACTGACCCCGTCCGCCGGAGGCCGCACGCTGCTGCGCCCCTGGATCGCCGACGCCCGCCTCAGCCCCTACAAGCTGGAGTCGGGCCGCGCGCCCGCCGCCGAGAACGAGGTCGCGGTCGTCCGGCACCTGGCCGACGCGAACGGCAAGCACGACGGCCTGCGCGTGGTGCTGCCCCAGCAGGCCCGCGACGTGAAGATCGTCGGCGTGGTGACCGTCAGCGGGCGCGGCGCGGTGGCCGGAGGCGACCTGATCCTCGCCCCGCCCGCGACCGTGCGACACCTGGCCGGACTGCCCGCCGACGCCTGGCAGACCGTCTGGGTGAAGGCGGCCCCCGGCATCACACCCGCCACGCTCAAGACCCGGCTGGCCCGCGACTTCAAGGGCACCGCCACCGTCCGCGCCGCCAAGTCGCTGCGCGACGCGCAGGCCGCCGAGATCGCCTCGTCCGGCGCGTCGGTCGGCGGCGCGCTCAGCCTCATCTCCTCGGTCGCGGTGTTCACCGGCCTGTTCGTCGTCGCCAACACCTTCGGCACCCTGGTCCGCCAGCGCACCCGGCGGCTGGCGCTGCTCAGCGCGATCGGCGCGACGCCGCGCCAGATCAAGCGGCTGATCAAGCTGGAGGCGCTGGCCCTCGGCGCGGTCGCCGGGATCGGCGGCGCGTTCGTGGGCGTTCCGGTGTCGGCGCTGCTGGCCCGGCAGTTCGCCCAGGACGGTTTCGACATCTCCGCCGGTCAGACACGGTTCGGCTGGGTGGTGCTGGTGTCGGCGCTGGCCGGGTTGCTGGTCACCCAGTTGTCGGCGTGGCGAGCGGCCCGCGCCGCCGCGCGCGTCATGCCGATGCAGGCGCTGCGCGACACCGCGACCGAGCAGCGCGGCCCGGTCCGCAAGCGGGTGTTCGGCGCGCTCGGGGTGCTCGCGCTGGCCGGGCTGTTCTGGGGGCTGGTGTTCGCCGTGCGCGCGGAGGAGCCGCCCGGCCCCGAGCGCACCGTCGGCGTCACGATGGTGTCGCTGATGGGCTCGATGATCGCGACGGCGGCGCTGGCGGTGTTGTCCCCGCTGGTCGTCGGCCCGCTGGGCGGCCTGGTGGGGCGGCTCGGCATGGCGTTCGGCGGGGAGGCGGGACGGCTGGCGCGCGCCACGATCGTGCGCAGCCCGCGCCGGGTGTCGGCGGCGGCCGCGTCGCTGATGCTGGGCGTGGCGCTGGCCGTCTCCACCGCGCTGCTGGTGATGTCGGCCGACGCGCGGTTCGCCGAGACGGGCGCGCAGGCGATGCGCGCCGACCACGCGCTGGCCCCGGACGCCCGCACGGCGGACGGCGCGTCCGCGCTGCCCCGCGACGCGGCCGGGCGGGTCGCGACCGTGCCGGGCGTGACGGCGGCGGGCACGCTCACCGACACGACCGTCACGCTGGTCCGACCGCGCGGCCGGACCATCGAGGAGGCGGTCCCGAACACCGTCCAGGTGACCGGGGCCGACCAGGCGACGCTGCCGAAACTGGTGAAGCTCGGCGGCGCCCTGCGGCCCCTCCGAGACGGCGAGATCGCCCTGACCTCGGCCATTCTGGAGACCCACGGCCTCAAGGTCGGGCAGACGATCGTGGTACGCGGTGCGCGCGGCCGCGTCACCCTGAAGATCGCCGACGCCTACCACGACCCGTCGCACGTGTTCGCCGACCAGGCCCTCGCCGGGACCGCCACCATGGACCGCCTGGACCCGGCCGCGCCCGCCAGGGCGGTGCTGGTCAAGGGCGGTTCGGCCGCCGCGATCGAGCGGGCCGCCGCCGTGCCGGGCGTGCGGGTGCTGGACCGCGCCGCCTACGTGGAGGTCGCCGCCAGCGCGATGACGAGCGGCACCCGGCTTATCTACGGGTTCATCGGGATGGCGCTACTGCTGGCGCTGTTCGGGATGGCGACGACGGTGTCGATGAGCGTCGGCGAGCGGACCCGCGAGTTCGGGCTGCTCGGCGCGGTCGGCACGACGGCGAAGCAGGTGCGCGAGATCGTGCACTGGGAGGCGGCGGCGGTGGTGCTGATCGGCACGCTGCTGGGCGTGGGCGCGGCGTTCGGCGCGCAGACGCTGGCGTACGCGGTGAGCGGCAGCTCGTTCCTGCGGCCCGCGCCGCCGTGGTGGTTGTTGCCGCTGGTGGCGGCCGGGGCGGCGGCGGTGACGCTGGGCGTCTCGGCGCTGCCGGGCCGCCGCGCGTCACAGGTGCCGGTCCTGGAGGCGGCACGTGCCGAATGACAGGGCCGAGTGATCAGCGGTACGCGCCGCGCCGGTGGCAGGCGGCCAGGTGGTCGTCCACCAGGCCGCACGCCTCCATGAGGGCGTAGGCGGTGGTCGGGCCGACGAAGCGGAACCCGTGCTTTTTCAACTCTTTGGCCATGGCCTTGGAGGCGGGCGTGGCGGCGGGCACGTCCTCGGTGGTGACGGGGGCGGGGGCGTCGGGGTCGGCGTAGCGCCACAGGGTGGCGGCGAGGCCGTTGGGCAGATCGAGGGCGGCGCGGGCGTTGGCGATCGTCGCCTCGATCTTGGCGCGGTTGCGGACGATGGCGGCGTCGTCCAGCAGCCGCACCACGTCGCCGTCGCCGAAGGCGGCGACCTTCTCGGGGTCGAACCCGGCGAACGCAGCGCGGAACGCCTCGCGTTTGCGCAGGATCGTCAGCCACGACAGGCCGGACTGGAAGGCTTCCAGGCAGAGTCGCTCGTAGAGGCCGTGATCGTCGCGGACGGGCCGTCCCCACTCCTCGTCGTGGTAGGCGACGTACTCGGGCGTGACGGGCCTCCAGGGGCAGCGCAGCAGGCCGTCGGGGCCCTCGGCGGGACCGCTCACGGCACCGCCAGCGGGGACGGCGCGGTCGCGGCGAGCCGGGCGAGACGGCGCAGCCCCAGCCCCATGAACGCGCGGACGACGGGCCCGGCCACCAGCCAGCCGACCCGGCCGAGCGGCCCGAACGGCAGGTCGACGCGCTCGGCCCACACGATGCGGCTGCCGCCCCCGGGCTCTTCCGTGATCTTGAACCACGCCTCGCCGCGCACGATCTTCCCGGTGTGCCGCACCGCGACCCGGCGGCCCGGCCGCCAGTCGGTGATGACCATGGTGTCGAGGAAGCCCACCGGCCCGATCCCGGTCCACGCCTCCAGCCGCCCGCCGACCTCGTGGCCGCCCTCGGCGCGGGTGAACGGCATCCACTCGGCGTGCCGGGGCCAGTCGGTGAGGACGGCGAACAGCGTGTCGGCGGAGACGTCGGCGCGGCTCTCGGCGTGGACGGCGGCCTGGCTCACGTGATCTCCCTGGGCTCGGGTTCATCGGCGAAGTCGGCGGCGGGCCGCTTGACCAGCACGACGGGCGCGGTCTCGGACATGGGCGCGGGGTCGTCGAACAGGCCGTCCTCGAACTTCTCGTCCTCAGCATGGTCGGCCGACGCTTCGACGGGGGCCGCGACGTCCTCGGGGCCGTAGAGGCCGTCCCACTGCTCGCCCTCGTCCTCCACCTCGCCGAGCCGGTGCCGCAGCTCGACCAGGTGCTGCTCCATGACAGCCATGCGCGCGTCGCGCTCGGCCAGGGCGTAGGCGAGGCGTTGCAGGGCCTCGTCGGTGATGCCGACCTGGTAGCCCCAGAGCCCGCGCGGCAGCCGCAACAGGGCGACCTCCGGGCCGGTGATCGGCCGCCCGGTGGGCAGCGGCAGCGGTGGATGATCGGGATGGGTCTCGGCCAGCTCGCCGCCCCGGCCCATGGCGAGGACGACGACGGCCCCCAGCACGGCCAGGCCGGCCAGGATGAGCACCACGATCACGATCATGCTCCGTTCTGTCTACGGCTCCGCCTCCCGATCGTGCCATGCTCGGGGTCATGCAGGCGCAACAGCACACACCGGTTCCGTTCGGGACGATGCCGGACGGCCCCGTGATCGACGCGGGCGTGATGCCGTCGGCGGCCCGCGTGGCGGCGCTGGTGGCGGCCGGGGAACCGGTGCGGGTGACGTTGCGGGCCGAGTCCGAGGAGGACCCGGGGATGCTGGCGGCGGCGTCGGTCTACGCGTGGCTGGGGGTGCGGCTGTTCCTGACGCCGCCCGCGAGCGTCCCGGCGCTGCGGCAGGTGCTGGACATGGTGTCGGCGATCCAGGGGACGACCCAGCCGGTGTTGTCGCGCCGGGGCCTGGCATAGGAAAAGGCCCGCCGCCTCGAAGGCGACGGGCCCTGCCCCATCCCTACGCGCGCAGGGTGTCCCAGGGGCCGGAGATGGCGAAGGTGACGCCGGGGTCCTGCCGGTTGGCGAACAGGGTGCGCCCGTCCGGGGAGAAGGTGACGCCGGTGAACTCGCTGCCGTTGAAGGCGTTGCGGCCGAACGCGAACGGCTCGCCCTTGCCGGTCGCGCCCACGAGGTACTGCTCGCCGTCGCCGTCCTCGGCGAGGATGACGCCGCCGCCGTAGGGCGAGACGGTGATGTTGTCGGGGCCGTCGAACCGGCCGCCGGGCTTGAAGACGAGCTCCAGCTCGATGGTGTCGGTGATCGGGTCGTACTTCCAGACCTGGCCCGCGTGGTCGGCCGCCGCGCCGTCCTCCTTGCGGGAGTAGCTGGCGACGAAGTAGGCCTTGCCGTGCCCCCACCACGCGCCCTCCAGCTTCTGGCTGCGCGTGATCTTGTCGAACTGCTTGCGCGTCGAGAGGGCGGCGGCGGACGGGTCGGGCACCTTGACCCAGCGGCACCGGAACTTCTCGCCGGGCTCCTGGGCGAGCGAGAGGTCGGGCAGGTCCCGCACATTCAGCGCTTCCAGCCGCCCGCCCTGGAGGTAGGAGTGGTAGTCGCCCCGGTGCGCGCGGGGACGGAAGCGGTAGAAGAGGCCGAAGGGCTTGCTGGCGTCCTCGGTGAGGTAGGCGGTATGGGTGTGCGGGTCGATGGCGACGGCCTCGTGCGCGAAGCGTCCCATACCGGTGATGGGGAGGGGCTTGGTGCGCTGGCCGGTGGGGTCGACCTCGAAGACCCAGCCGTGCGACTTGGTCTGCCCGGCGAAGCCCTCGGTCTCCTCGCAGGTGAGCCAGGTGCCCCAAGGGGTGCGGCCACCGGCGCAGTTGGTGGCCGTGCCCGCGATGCTGATGCGCTGCGCGACGACCTTGTTGTTGCGGTCCAGCTCAACAGTGGTGGTGCCGCCATAAGCAGCGGGGTCGTAGACAAGCTCGGCAGGCGCAACGGGCTTGACCCCACTGGCGGTCTGCTCGTGATTACGCACCAACCGCAGGTTCCCGGCCTTGCTGCCGGGGAAGGTGGCGGTCCCGTCATGCTTGCCGGGGACCTTGACGCCGTCGGCGATGACGTCGCCCTCGGCGGAGAGGGTGGTGTAGGAGAACCCCTGGGGGAGGTCGAGCACACCCTTGGCGTCGGGCACGAGCGGCCCATATCCGAAAGCCTCGGCACTGGCGGCGGTCTGAAAGACGGTCTCAAGGCTGCCTGCGAGCGCGATGGACAGCGCACCGGCCGCGCCGCCCTTCATGACCCCACGACGGGAAACGGACATCAGGGCTCCTTCGCATGACGGAATCACGCGAACCCTCCCGTCCGCCTCTGAACCTCACGTGAACGCCCTTCCAACACCACCCCAACCCTTAGCTCACCCGAGAAACCGAACAAAAGTTCGTGGCAATAAAGACAAAACAGGACACCAAGCAGGAAGAAGGTGGCCAATTTTCCAAAAGATATTCCCTTAACAGAAGTTTTCTTGATAGTCATGGCGATCTGACTACGCACAGCACCAATGCGCCTACGCCCCAGGGAGGCCGCCGTGGAGAAGCCCCGCCTCTGGTGGCAGGCGGTTTACCCCTCCGACTGGACCGTCTTCTCCCTCTCCGACGACCTGGCGCGCGAGCGCAACACCGCCCTGCTGGCCGCACTCGAAGAATTGTCGACCCGAGGCCCCATGGCCGACCTGGACGAGGTCGCGGCCCAGATGCGCAGCGTGGGCTTCCACGATCCGCTTTCCGAGCATGACCTCCGGATCGCGCTCGACCGGTTGGCGACGGCCGGGCTGGCCGAGCCGTTCCGCGACTACACCGCCCCCGTCCGCAACTACCAGGGGCTGATCGTGCGGCAGGAGGCGTGGGCCCTCACCCGCAAGGGGCGCAGCGTCGTCGCGGCCGTGCGGACCGCCGTGCTCGACGCCGGCCGGGCGCTCCAGCTCCCCAGCCGCCTGCTCGTCAGCGTCGCCAACACCGTCACGGCCCTCGTCGAGCACTTCGGGCCGGAGCGCGACCACGGCCTGCTGCCCATGGACCTCAACGACGTCCGCACCCGCATCGACGAGTTGCAGCGCGTGACCGCCGACTTCTACACCGCCCTCGCCCAACTGGTCCAGGCGGACGTCACCGACGACGCCCTGTTCGGCGAGAACCGGGACCGTGTCATCGAAGCCCTGCGCCAGTTCCCCCGCGAGTACGAACGCGGCCTGGCCCAGGTCGAGCAGCGGCTGGCGAACCTGAGCAAGGTGGGCCACCGGCACATCGTCGAGGCCGCCGTCGCGCACGCCGGGCTCATCGACGCCCGCGACCAGCACCACTGGATCGAGGAGCAGGTCCGGCGGTTGTCGGACCTGGAGGCGTGGTTCGTCCCGGACGGCACCGTCCAACAACTGATCACCTCGGCCTCCGGAGCCGTGCACACGCTGCTGGTCGCCATCGACCGCCGCTACTCGGCCCATCGGCGCGGCTCCGACCTGGGGGCCGACTTCCACGCGCTCGCGCGCAGCCTGCACCGGCAGGCCAGCGATGAGGACGCCCGCCGCGTCCATGCCGCCGCCTTCGGTGACTGGCCCGCCTGGCACGCGGTCACCCCGCTCTCCGAGGAGGACGTCGCGCACGGCACCGAGGCCGCCACCAGCCCCAACCCCCGCCGCATCGAAGTCACCCTTCGCGAGCACGAACGGCAGGGGCGCATCAGCGGCCGCCCTCGCAAGGTTCCCGACACCACCGCCGAACGCGACGCGGCGCTGGCGCAGGCCAGAGCCGAGGCCGAACGCAGACGCCGCCTGACCGCACTGCTGGTCACTCCCGGCGAGGTCTCCCTCGACCACTTCAACGGCCTGGACGCCGAGGCCGCCGACGCCCTGTTCCGCGCCGTCGAGACCGCGCTCGCGCAGATCAACTCCACCACCGAGGCCGGCACCGGGCGGGTCGACGGCGCGAACGTCCTGGTCGAGGTCCGCTACGGCGACACGCGCCTGACCCGGGCCGCCCTCGCCGAAGGCGGGCTGACGACCCGCGATCTGCGCATCTGCGTCATGTCCGCCGAATCCGCCCAGAGCCGGAACGCCGTCCGGAGCATCGCATGAGCGACCGTCTCCTCGACCCGGACCTGCGCACCGCCGCACGTGTCCTGAACGCCACGGGCGGCCTCCGCGCCGAGACCGATCCCGAGCAGTACCGGAAGGCGCTCAAAGGACGACAACAGCTCGCCGAGTTCTTCCGCAAGGAGCTGGACTGGACGCTGGAGGTCCTGGAGACCGCCGAGCTGATCCGCCTGCACAAAAGGAGGACCGACGTCCCCGCCGACCGGGGCCCGTGGCTGCAACGCTCCCGCGGCGACGGCCCGCTCGCCTCCAGGGCGGTCCTGGTGTGCGGCGCGCTGGTCTGCGAACAGCTCTGGCGCAGATCCCGGATGAGCCTGCGCGACCTGCTCCAGGCGATCGCCCAGACCTGCGCCGCCGAGGCCGAGGCCGGCACGCTCCCGGAGTTCCCCGTGGTCGTCGCCGAAGGCGTGTCCAAGCAGGAGGCGCGCGGCAACCGGCAGACACTGGTGGACGTCCTGAAACTCCTGGTCGCCGAGGGCACGGTCACCGTGGACGCCGACCTCGACCAGGCGGTGGACGACGAGGACGCCGACCTGGTGGTCGCGGCCTCACGGGAGCGGCTGGCCGCCAAGTTCTCCTCCCTCTCCCCCCTGCTGCTCGATCTGGAGTCGCTGCCCCCCGAACAGCACGCGGCGGCGCTCTCGCAGGGCACGTTGCCCGACCGCGTCGAGCCCGGCACCCCCGCCTCCGCCCCCTCCCTCGAAGACCGGCGCCTGCGCCTGCTGCGCCGGCTCGCCGACGACCCGGCCACCGACCCGACCGACGACGCGACGGAGGGTTCGCCCTACCTCCACACCCTCACCGGACGCGGCGTCGCCCTGGACCTGCTGACCTCCCTCGGTTACACCGCGACGGTCCGCCGGGACTGGTGGGAGGTCACCGACCCGTGCGGGGACGGCACCGTCCTCGAGTTCCCCAACGGGCGACGCACCGAACGCCAAGCAGCCCTGGCGCTCCTCGCCTCGCTCGCCAAGCGGACCGCGCCCATGTCTCCCCTGCGCATCGACGAGGTGGTCGAGATGTTGGAACAGGCGCGTCAGGACCGGCCCCGCTGGGCCGCCGCCTACGCGGAGCGCCTCCCTGCCCTCGCGCGGGCCGCCGCCGCCGAGTTGACCGCCGTCAAGCTGCTGCGCCCCGCGCCCGATGCCGCGGACGTCTGGCTCCCGACGCCCGGCATCCACCTGTGGCAGGTCAAGGTCCGTTCCGGTGCCCCTGGCAAGAGCACTCCGGCCCAGGCGGCCCGCACCACCCAGGACGCCCTGCCGCTCACCGACGAAGGATGAAGGAGCGTTCCGTGGCGAAGGACGAGGAACCGTTCCGATCGGTGGAGACGGCCGCGTTCGGCGAGCCGGGCGCCACAGGGCGCTGGCAGCCCACTCGCGCCGGTGCGGTCAACACCTGGGCGTGGGCCTACGAACCGCTGTGGTTCGCCGACGGCTGGCTCGCCCTGGCCGGCCCCAACGGCTCGGGCAAGTCCCTCACCGCCTCGATGCTGATCACCGTGCTGCTGGACGCCGAGACCTCGCAGAAGGCGCTGTCGGTGTCGGGCAAGGCGAGCGGCACGCTGCTCAGCAGGCACACCGACCGCAAGGAGCAGGAGGACCGGACCGGCGCATGGTGGCTGGAGTACGGGCGGCGGGACGAGGAGACCGGGGCCACGGTCTACCTGACGACGGGCATGTGGCTGCGCGCGGTCGGAGGCAGGCTGCACCGCGCCTTCTTCATCGTGCCCGCCCGGGTCGGACACGACCTGGTGCTGCGGCGTGCGCAGGAATCGGTGCGCATCGACGACCTCGCTGCGCAACTGGCCGCCTGCGACGGCGAACTGTTCACCTCCTCCGCCAAGCTCCATGCGCCGGCCGCCGCCGAACTCGCGTCCGTCGGCGACGAGCCGGAGTTCCGCCACGCCGTCCGGACCAGGCTGTTCGCGCCCCTCAACGAGATCCAGTTCGACGCGCTGATCGGGGTGCTGCGCAGTCTGCGCAGTGTCCGCACCGCCGAGGCGATCTCCCCCGACCGGATGCAGCAGGTCCTCACCGACGCGCTGCCCGCGTTGGAGCCCGACCGGCTCAAACTCGTCGCCGACACGATGGAGCGGATCTCCGAGCTGGAGCGGCAGCTCACCCTTTCCCGCGAGGAAGCCGATTCCCTCACCAAAACAGAACGCAACTACCGCAGCTACCGCAACGCGATCACCCAACTCCAGGCCGCCGAGCTGGCCACCGCCAACAACGCCTGTGACGACCTGACCCGGGACGCGCGCCAGGCGACCGAGGCGCTGGCCGCCGCGCAGCAGACGGCCGACCAGGTCGACGAACGGTTGCGGCGGACGCGCGCCGAAGCCGACCGCCTCGAAGGCGAGTTCTCCGCCGCCGACCGTGCTCTCAACGAGCACGCCGGAGCCGAACTCCCCCTGCGCGAGCAACGCGCCACCGAGCTGGACGACGCCGCCAAAGCCGCCGAGCAGCGAGCGGAGCAGGCGGTCCGGGCCGCCGCCGACACCGAGCAGCAGGCGGCCGATGCCGCGACCGACGCCCAGCAGACCCAGACCCATCTGGAGGATTTCGCCGACAACCTCCACAAGCAGTCCGGGCGCCTGGGAGCCGAGTCCGCCGTCGACCGGCTGCTCGCCGCCTTCCGCAACCTCATCGCCGCCGAGCCGCACGCTGTGCCGGCCGATCTCGATCTGAAGACGTTGTCCGGCACGCCGTTGGCGTGGACCGAGACCCGCACCGAGCAGGTCCGCCGCGTCCAGAAGACCCTGCTCCGGCACAGCGAAGCCCAGACGACCGAACGCATGCTCGCCGCGGCCCGCCGCAAGGCCGACGACGACGAGTCCCAGGCCCGCGACGACGCCGAGGCCGCCGCCCGGTCCGCCCAGCAGGCCGAAACGGCCTTCCTCGACGCCCTCACCGCCTGGGCCGCTTCACTGCGCCAGCTCCAGGCCCCTCCACCCGAGTTCGCCGCTCCCGAGGGCGACGACCGCTACCCCACCGACCGCTTGCGGATGTGGCTGAGCAACGAGGTCACGGCGGCCCGCGACCGCATCGACCTGACCGGTCACCAACAGCGCGCGGCGACCGACGACGCCCGCGCCCGCGAGGCCGAACGGAACGCCGCCAACGCCCGTACCGCCCATCACGGCACCCTCGCCCGGGTCGAGACCACGAACCGTGAACTGCACACCGTCCAGACCGCAACCGCCGCCGAAGCAGAAGCCGACGCGACGACGCTCGTCCAGGCCCGTTCCGACCACACCCAAGAAATCTCCGCGGCGCAGAACGCCGTCTCCGCTGCCAGGCGTCAGAGGACCGACGCCGAGGCCGAAGCGATCCAGGCCGCCCACGACTGGCTCACCGAAACCCACCGCTGGCGAGCCTCCCTGAGCTTCCTGGACCCGAACGCCATCCCGCTCCCCACCCCAGCCGACCTCAACGAACTCGACCCGGCCCCCATCCGGATCGCGGCCCACGCGGCTCACAACTCTGCCGCCGAAACCCTCCACCACCGCGTCGCGGCCGCACGCAACGCCGTCACACAGATCACCGAACGCAGGAATGCCCTCCGCGCCGACCTGGCACAGGCACGCCAGGCCGCGCCCGTCCCCGGCGCCCCGGCATGGCGCACCCGCAACACCGGCGACGGCACACCCCTGTGGGCTCTGGTCGGCTTCGCCGAACATCTCTCCCCCGAGGACGCCGACCGGATCGAAGGCGCGCTGCTGGTGTCCGGTCTCCTTGACGCCCTGGTCACCCCGCACGGCCTGCCCACCCGGGGCGATCTCGTCCTCAACGCCGACCTGCCCGTCCCCGGCCAGACGCTCGCCGACCTGCTCCGCCCCGAGCACCACCCGGACGTCCCCGCCGAGCGGATCATGCAGCTGCTCCGTGCGGTCCCCGTCGATCAGCCGGGAGCCAGGCTCGCCGACGGCGTCCTGAACCAGGGCGTGCTCACCGCCGCCTGTCCTGACGGTTACCGCGCATCGTTCATCGGCCGCACGGCCCGCGAACGCGCCCGGCAGCAGCGCGTCGCCCTCCTGGAAGCCGAACTCACCGCACTCGAAGACGACCTGTCGGCCGCCGAAGCCGACCTCCGCCGGTATGAGACCGACGTCATCGCCGCCACCGCCGAACACGACGCGCTTCCGCCGACCGACACCCTCACTTCGGCCCGGCAACGTCTGGCGGAGTCGGACCGGAACCTCGCCGCCACCGAGCAGCAAGGCGGACAACGCACCGCCCGAGCCGAAGCCCGTCTCCAAAAGGTCATCGCTGACCTCAACCAACGGGTCTCCGAGCGCTCCGCGCGGCTGGCCCACGTCCGGCAGAAGCTCGATCACGCCGAGCAGACAGCTGAAGCAGCCGCCTCCGCCGCCGCCCAAGCCGAGGAACACGCCTACGAGCAACGCCAGACCGCCGAGGCCAGCGAGACCGCCCGTCAGGAAGCCGCCACTGCTCAGCAGGAGGCGGACACCGAGCACACGCTCTTCCCCCGCACCGCGCTCGATGCCCTGAACACCGCTCACCAGGCCGGAGACCGCGCCGAAGAGGCCCTCGCCCGCGCCCGCAGCGCCGCCATCGACGCCGCCGGGCACTACGAGAAGGCCGCCGAAGAGGTCAGGAAGACCCTGCGCGTCCTCAACCAGGCGGCGGCCCTCCCCGACGGCTCGCTGCTGCCGACCTCCCGTGACGCGCTCGACGACCACACTCTCGCGATCGCCTCCCTCGAACGGCTGGTCCTGGACGCGACATCGGCGGCCCGCCGCTGCGTCGACCTCATGCAGCATGCCCATCGGGCCCACCAGGCCGCCGCCACCGCCCGGACCGGCGCCGTCCGCGTCGCCGAGCAGGCGGCCGAAGCCCGCGGCGTCGCGACGACCGCGCTGGCCGAGGTCCGCAAGCTCCGCGAGCTGCACGGAGCACGCTACGAGGAGCTGCGGCAGACCCGGGTTCAGCTGTTCGAGCAGCTCAAACAGGCCAAGGGCCAGATCGTGACCCTGGGGAACGAGCGCCATGCCGCCGCCATCGAGCAGAACACCGCCAAGCTCACCCTCGACAACATCAAGCCCAAACGCGAAGCGGCCGAGCAGCACCGCGACCGCTGTCTGCGCACCCTGGGCCGCCTGGTGGACGAGGGCCTGGCGAAGGTGCCCGACGACATCGCCACCGCCCCCTCCGGCCGCCCCGCCCACCTGACCGCGGGCCTGACGTGGGCGCGGCAGTTGCTGGCCGACCGTCCTGGCCACGCCGAACGCCGCACGCAACTCGCGACGTTCCGCGACCGCGCTCTCTCCACCCTGGAGAACAGCGCCCGCCAGACCAGCTCCGACCTGGCCCGCTTCAACCGCCAGGTCATCCTCGTCACGGTCGAGGAGACCGGCTGGCGACGCGCCCTGGTCGCCGAACCCGACGCCGCGCGCGGTGAGGACCTGATCGTGGCGCTGGAGTCCCTGAACGCGGGCATCGCCCAGCTGGAGAACGATCTGCGCGACGATGTGAAGCACGCGATGCGCACCGGCATGTTCACCCGGCTCCGCAAGGACATCCTGGTCCGCCGGGACGCCGCCCTCGAACTGGTCGGGCAGATCCGGGCGACGCTGAAGGACGTGCGCACCGGCGTCGCACAGGTCGGCATCCAGGTCGACTGGAGGATCAGGCAGCAGGACGAGCACGCCGTCCAGATGATGGACCTCATCACCCGGGCCGCGTCGGAGGAGACCTTCGAGCGGATGTACGACGTCCTGCGCAAGCGCATGGACCAGAAGGCCGGGGAGCCGTGGGTCGAGCGTGTCGCCTACGCCTTCGACTACCGACAGTGGCACGAGTGGAAGATCTCGGTGACCCACTCCTCCTTCGGCGACTCCGCGTCCGCCTCCGCCGCGTTCAAGGAGATCACCACCCGCTCCAACCCGCTGGAGTCGTTGTCCACCGGCGAGCGCAGGCTCGCCACCATGCTGCCGCTGTTGGCCGCCGCCTGGTCGATGTACTCCGGTGCAGGCTACCGGGGTCCCCGGCTGCTGACGATCGACGAGATCGACGCCGCCTTCGACGAGCCGAACCTGCGGCAGGTCCTCGCCCTGCTGCGCTCCTGGGACTTCGACGTGCTGGCGACCACCCCGTCCATCACGCCCATGATCAAGAAGGAGGCGGGCCGCGCGATGGTGCACCAGGTCGTCGCCGACGGGCGCAAGCGCATCACCGTCCCCTGGCTGTGGGAGGGCCACGGCGAGCCTCAGCCGCTCACCATCGACCTGGAGTCCGTGTCATGACCGGCGGCCTGGTCTCGCTCGCGGACGACCCGGACTTCGCGCCGTTCTGGCGAGCCCTGCACGACAGACTTTGCGAGAAGGGCTCTCCAGAAGGAATCGCCACGTTGAAGGTGGAGGGCCTGTCGTTGTACGCCCTCGCCGAGATCAGGACGTTGCTGGGCGCCACTCCTCGGCGCCGTTCACCGGTCGGCGTCTCCGGAACGACGACCACGATCCCGCTCCGTGCGCTGCTCAAGGCGACCGGCACCTCCCCGCAAGACCTCGTCGCCTTGGCCGAGCAGGTCGTCGGTAAGAACGTGGAGAGCCGTCTCGCAGTCCGACAGGCCGAGGCCGGACGTCGTCGTACTCTCTGGGAGCACGCAACCGTCCTGCTCGCCCGCTTCCCCCGCCTGGTCGACCGACTGAAAGCCAGCGGGATCGGAGCCAACGAGCCCGAGGCCCGCCGCCTCGTCAACGCGCTGGCCCAAGCGACCGGCGGTCTCCCCTACGACCCTCCGGTCAGCCTGCCGAAGCTCGCCCACGACTGCGCGGGCGACCCGCACTACTTCGATCCGGGCACCCTCAACAGGGCACGGCTCATCGACGCGGTCGCCGAGTTCACCGACCGCGCCGATCCCACGCGTCCCCACCAGGTCCACGTCCTGCTGGCGGAGGTCGGTATCATCACCGACCGTCTCTCGGCCACCGTCCTGCTGCACCGCGTCAAGACCACCGGAGACGGCGTCATCGACCGGCGGCTCCAAGATTCGGTCACCCCGGTCGCACTCACCCTGCTGGACCTGACGCGCAACCCGCCGACCCTGGCCCCGCAGACCGTGACGGTCGTGGAGAACCCCTCCCTGTTGGAAGCGGCCATGGCCCGCGGCTCCGACGTGGCGCTCGTCTGCACCAGCGGACAACTCGGCGCGGTCGACCACGTGTTCCTCCAACTGGCACGCGACCAGGGCGTCACCATCCGTTATGCGGGCGACCTCGACCACCACGGCTTCCAGATCGCGGCCACCGTCGCCGACCAGTACGGCGCGGAACTCATCGCGATGGACGCCGCGACCGTAGCCGAAGCGGCGGCCGCTTCCCCGGCGGCCTCCGCGGTGTCGCTCCTCCCGCAGTTCGATCCCATGCTCAAGCACACGCTCGGCCTCGCCGAGCACGCGGTCTTCCAGGAGAACGACGCGGTGATCCGCCGTGTCCTGGCCGTTGGTGAGCCCCATGAGACCTGAGCGGCATCCGGCCCGTCCGCCGGTACGCACCTATGACATCTTTCCATCAGCAGCCGGTCCCGCGGCCGGTGCGAATCACGGCGAAGTGCGGGGTTGAGCGGGATGCGCGAGGGGCGCTGGACGACGGTCACCGAGTCCGAGTTCGACCACGAACGCCGCGGCCTGGAGGCCATCCGCGACCGCCTGCCCGACGGCGGCCCCTGGTACGCCTGGTCCAACTTCACCTTCACCGCCTCCACCGGACACGTCCGGGAGGTGGACCTGCTGGTGATCACCCCCGGCGGCGTCCACATGATCGAGCTGAAGGACTGGCACGGTCGCCTGGCCGCCGAGAGCGGCACCTGGGTGCAGACCACGCCAGGCGGCCGCCGCATCTCCCACGGCAACCCCCTGCACCTGGTCACCAAGAAGGCCAGGGAACTCGCCGGCCTGCTCGGTCAGCACGGCCAGCGCGTCTGGGTCGGGGCCGGGGTCTGCTTCACCGCCTCCGGCCTGAGAATCCAACTGCCCGCCAACGACCAGAACGGTGTCCACTCGACCGCCGAACTCCTCCAGATGTTGCAGCACCCGCCCCACGACGCGCGCCGTCGCATCGACGGCCCCCGTGCCAAGGCGATCAAGGCGGCGCTGGAACAGGTCGGCATCCGGCGCAGCGACGCCGAGTTCAAGGTCGGCCCCTACCTGCTGGAGCGCCGCTCGTTTGAGACCGGCCCGACCTGGGCCGACTACCTGGCCAAACACAGCACGCTGCACGAGATGGCACGCGTCCGCATCTATCTGCGCGAGCGCCGCTCCGACGCGACCATCCGCCGGTCGGTGGACAACGCCGCCCGCCGCGAGGCCGCCGTCCTGCAACGTTTCCGCCACCCCGGCGCCGTCCAGCTCAAGCAGTACGATCCGTCCGGCCATTCCGCCGGGCCCGCCCTGATCTTCGACTACCACCCCGACACTCTCCGGTTGGACGAGTACCTGGTCCGCTACGGCGACAAGCTCGGCATCCTCGGCCGGATGGCCCTGGTCCGCCAACTCGCCGAGACGATCCGGTCCGCCCACTCCAGCCGTATCCACCACCGCGCGCTCGCCGCGAACACGGTGCACGTGATCCCGCGCGCCCGCCGCAAAGGTGACCCCTCCGCCGACGAGGACACCCGCTGGTTGTCCCCGTCGCTCCAGATCTCCGACTGGCAGATCGCAACCCAGCGGTCCGGATCCGCGGGCTCCACCCGCTTCGCCCCGACCAAGCTGTCGGCGATCCACCTGTCCGAGGGCTCCGACGCCTACCTGGCCCCGGAGCTGACCGCCGTCAAGCCCGACCCGGTCTCCCTGGACGTCTACGGCCTCGGCGTCCTGACGTACCTGCTGGCCACGGGCCGACCGCCCGCCGCGTCCCAGGCCGAGGTGCTGGCCCAGTTGGAGGCGGGCGACGGCCTACGTCCCAGTGCGATCGTCGACGGGCTCTCGCCGGACATCGACGAACTCGTCCAGGCCGCCACGGCCTACGCCCCGGACCGCCGCCTGTCGACGGTGGACGAGTTCCTGGAGATGCTGGAGTCGGTCGAGGACACGCTGACCACCCCGTCGAGCGTCCCCGACCCCGCTCCGACCTCCACCCCGGAGAAGGACCCGCTGGAGGCCGTCCCCGGTGATGTGCTGGCGGGACGCTGGGAGGTACGACGGCGGCTCGGCACCGGCTCGACCAGCCGCGCCCTGCTGGTCCGCGACCTGGCGGCCACCGAGCAGCTCCCTGGCGGCCGCTCCCTGGCCGTCCTGAAGATCGCGCTGTCGGACGCCCGCGCCTCGATCCTGATCCGCGAGGCCGAGATCATGCGGCGGCTGCGCGCCCACCACGGCACGATCCGCCTGGTCGAACCCGAGCCACTGCTCATCGGCGGCCGCACTGCCCTGGCGCTGGAGTACGTCGGCGACGAACGCGTCACCGACGACCAGCCGGGGAAGGGCACCCGGCACCGGCACGAGACCGTCGCGCGCCAATTGCGCGAACAGGGCCGTCTCCAGATAGACCAGCTCGAAGCCTACGGCGAGTATCTCTTTTCGGCGGTTGATTTTTGCGAAGGGGAAGGCGTCTGGCATCGTGACATCAAGCCCGACAACATCGCCATTCGAATTCGCCCCAACCGCACGCGTGAACTCGTCCTAATCGACTTTTCGCTGGCGGGTTATCCGGTGCGGCAGATCGATGCCGGAACGGATGGGTATCTTGATCCATTCATCAGCGATGTGCTGCGTTCGGTGTACGACGCGCACGCCGAACGGTACGCCGTCGCCGTCACCCTCCACGAGATGGCCTCGGGCGAGCTGCCCAAGTGGGGCGACGGCAAGGTCTCCCCCCGCCAGCTCGATGCCGACGCGTGGCCCTACCCCACCATTGCCGCCGACGCGTTCGACCCGGCGATCCGCGACGCCCTGGTCGCGTTCTTCCGTAAGGCCCTGCACCGGGACGCCGCCCAGCGGTTTCCCGATCTCAAGCCCATGCGGGACGCCTGGCGCAAAATCTTCCTCCAACTCGCCGAGACCGTCCCCTCCAATGGCCACAGCAGCCACCATCCCGTCCCCGCAGCGGGCATCGCCGACGCCGAGCCGGAGAGCGCTCAGCAGCAGCGCGACAAACTCGCCGCCCAGGCCGCTCGTGAAACGCATCTGTCGGCCGCCGGCCTGACTCCGGCTGCCGAGTCGTTCCTCTACGGCCTGAGCGTCACCACGGTCGGCGAGCTGCTGGAATACAGCCGGCGCAACCTCGTCAACGCCCCCGGCCTGGGCGCCAAGACCCGCACCGAGATCCAGCGCCGCCAGCGCGAATGGGCCGAGCGCCTCGGCCGAGCGCCACGGTCGCCGCTCACGCCTGAGGGCCGTAAGGACGCCGCCCAGGAAATGAAGGGCCTCAGCGACAAAGAATCGGCCTTCTTCGACTCGCTGGGGACGAGCGAACATGCCGACACTCTGTCGACGCACACCCTGCGCAATGTCAGCCTCGACGCGCTCGCCACCCTGTTCGTGCCGAAACTGAAGACCGACGGCTCGAACCGCAATGAGGTCGAGGCCATGCGGCTGCTGCTGCGGCTGCCCGACGAGAGCGGCGCACTACCCGACATCCCCCTATGGCCGACGCAGGCGAAGGTGGCCGAACCCTTGGGCATCACTCGGGGGCGGGTCCCGCAGATTCTGGGCGATCAGCGCAAACGTTGGCGCAAGCTGCCCGCCGTCAAGGAGCTGCGTGAGGAGATCCTGGAGCTGCTGGCCGATCTGGGGCGGATCGCTTCCGCCGTCGAGATCGCCGAAACGCTCGCCGTCCGACGCGGCACCCAGCTCCACGACCCCGTGGCGCGCCGTGCGCTCGGTTTGGCCGCCGTGCGCGCCGTTGTCGAGGTGGAACAGTCCGACCCGGAGAACAGCCGCTTCAGCTACCTCGCCAACCGCGACGGCAAGGGCAACGCCGCCAACGGCGGTCTGCTGGCCTTGGAAGTCGGCGAGGACGACGCTCCCGACACCCCTTCGGCTCCCGGCCTGCTCGACTACGCCCAGCGCCTGGGGAAGGTCGCCGACCGCCTCGCCCGCCTCGAAGCGCTCCCCACCGCCTCGACCGTGCTCGGCGAACTCAGCGCGATCACTCCGCCGCCCGGCACGATCGACTGGGACGAACGCCGCACGGTCGCGATCGCCGTCGCAGCCGCCAAGAACGCCGCCGCCACCCCCCGCTTGGAGATCTACCCCCGCACCCTGCCGCTGGTGCGAGCGCTGCGTCTGACACAGGCGGGCCTGATACGCGTACTGCCCGGCGTCCTGGAGGAGAACCAGCCCGGTCTGACCGCCGAGGACATCCATGACCGGGTGCTGGCCCGCTTCCCCCGTTTCAACGACGACGGCAGACGACTGCCCACCGGCGGTCCGCTGACCAAGGCGCTGCGGCAGGCGGGCTTCGACCTGATCCTGGCCAAACGCAAGGACACCGGAACCTACCGCTACCGGCCTACCAGGTTGGACAACGTCTCCAGCTACATGACCTCCACGGCCGACCGGCACTCCACCCGCCGGGGTGGCGCGGCCCGCTACTCCCAAGACCCGGAGCTGGCCGCCGCCTCCGAGGCCGAGGAACGTCTGGAGGCCTCGCTCCGCCGCGACGGCTTCCGGGTTCTGACGGTCCGGGCAGGCCTGAGTGAGAACGCGGTCGCCGAACTGACCAGCACCCGCTTCAATGCCCAGGCGCTGTCGGTGACGCAGTTGTTCTTGGAGACGATGCACGGCCTGGTCCCGCCGAGCGGCAAGCCGACCTGGGAAACGATCCTGCGTGCGGACGTCGCCGAACCCGGCAGCCGCGCGGCGGCGAAGTTCAGTGAATACGCGCGAACGGCGTGGGGTCGCATGGAGCCGGTGGTGCGCGAGCGGTTGACGTCAGGCAGCGGGCCGCTGCTGCTGACCGACACGACGGTCTTCGCGCGCTACCAGGCCATGGGGATGCTGACCTCGCTGGCCGCGACAGCCCGCCTGGGCGGAGGGGGACTGTGGGTGCTGTGCCCGCAGAACGACCCGTTCCGGGAGCCGCGCTTGGCGACAGTGGCGGTGCCTTACCAGGAGGCGTTGGGCGAGTGGATTCAGCTCCCCGACTCCTGGATCAGGAACGTGCACCGGGCGGGCTGACCTGGTTTCGCTGGTCGAGTGAAACTCCCTGAGAAATCGAAACGAGCCCCGGTCCGATCCGGACCGGAGGCTCGTTCGGTGCTTGGGGTCAGGTTAAGTCGAACTCGCCGCGTTTCACACGCTGAGCAAACGCGCTCCAGTCGGTAGGGGCGAGCAGCAGGTGAGGAGCCGCGAGGTTCTTGGAGTCCCGCAAGCCGATGTTTCCTGCGAGATCCGCAACTTCGACGCAGTCGCTCTGGCCAGACGTGCTGCTGCTACGGCTGGACTTACGCCAGACGGGAGCCACTGAACCCCTCCATGCTTGCATGATCACGTCGATCGAGGCATCGACGGGTAGGGCCTGATCGCTGATGCGGTCGAACCACAACCGGAACGAACGGACCTCTGTCATATCCATGACCAGTCTTCCACCTCCGTGGGCTTCGACCTAAGCCACCTCGTTACGCCCGACGTTCATGATCTTGAAGGAGCCGTCCCGGCCGACATGTTGTGCGCCCGCGCTCCGGGGGACGATCCGGAACGTGATGTTCGGTCGTTTCGCCCATTTTAAGATCGCCGCGAGCTGCTCGTACATGACTTCGGGGCCACCGACCGGCTGCTCGATGATGCCCTGATCGAGGATGACGCGGGTGAGTGGGCCGTTCTTGCGGTTCAGCATCTCCTGACGCGGCATCCGCTGGGCGAGGTGGTTGTCGATGTCCTGCAAGCCCGCCCCTTCGAACGAGGCCCGCGCGTACGCCTCGGCCTGGAACAGGCCGGGGATCCAGGCCAACTGCCAGATCCTCAACTCCGACGCACGCACCTCCATTTCCAGGTGCGCCTTGAACCACTCGGCATTATGCCCGGTTATGGCGAATCCGACCAGGGATGTGAACAGGCCGCCGGTCCGCCATTCCTCGTCGAGGATCTTCGCGTGCTTGAGTTGCAACTTCATCCCACCGGACTCAAGGCGCGAAACACTCGACCTATCAAGATCGAGGGTTCTACCCAACACCGTTCCGGAGATCTTGTGCTCCTCTTGGTGTCTGCGCAGTTGAACGGCCATGAGATCCCAGAGCGAACCGGCCGGATCGAGCGAGTCTCGGGCGCTCACCATCCACTCCTCTTTGTTGCGCTTCAAGGGAGAACGTAGCGAAGGTAATCTGCTCCTCTCATGCTTGGCCCAAGAAAGGCGAAGATGCGGAGGCCGCCATGAGCACGCAAGCAGATCTTGAAGCGAAACAAATTAATCAACTTCGTACTCAGTTCACCGGTCACCGAATCTGGCGATCGGTCCGTTCCGACGGTCTCCTCGGCGACTGGGTGGCAAGCCTCCACGATCCGGCCCACGGCGTCGACCCCACGGTGATCCGTTCGGACGCCGACGAGCCGCGCAAGGCACTGCTTGCAGAAGCCGGCCGGGCCCCCGCACGGAGCCTCCGGTGATGGACCAGGCAGGGTGGGGAGCCGCCTGGCCGCCGGGGAATGGGGCCGCGTCCCCCAACGCGGCCCCTTGGGGGAAGGTGGGGACGGCGCGGGTGGTGGGCACCCCCTCGGGCACACCACCCGCGCCGTCCCACCGCACACTCGCGCCCGTCACCAGTCCGGTCCCGATCATCGAACAGGCACACCAGACGGCCATCGCTCGCATCCAGTTCCGCTTCCCCGGAGTTCACACCCGGTGGGGCCAGCACACCAACCACTGGTGGGCTTACGTACCGACCCAACGGGGCGGGCGCTTACTGGAGGCCGTCACTCTCGAAACATTGGTGGCCTTGATCGGCCAGAGCAGGTCAGGGGACGCACAACAGTGGCGGAAGCCACCTCAGACGAACTGATGAACCTTTGGGTTCCACCTGACGCGTGCCGCGGCGCCGGAGGCGCAAACCACCTGCAAACCCTCCGAAGACCACCCCTCTTAAAGGCGCTACGGAAGAGAAGCCGCACCCGGCCTGCAGCAAGGCGAGGAGCCGTGGGCTGGCGTCGAACAAATGGTCGATGGCCATGATCAAAACGAGGTAAGCCAATATAATTTCTCACACCTCTCCCTTTTTGGAGGGTTAGCCGATAACCTGTACCCCGGACACCGTCCGGAGTTCCACAGTTGATCGGACCCCCCTCATGATCGACCGTAAAGCTCTGCTGAAAGGTCTAAGGAAAGAAGTTAAGAATCTTCAAGACGATCTGGTGCAACAGGTCAAGGTGTTGCCCGACACTGATGCGCGCCTACGGTCGGAATATGCCATGGCGCGCAAGATCAACCGCACCTCGGCGTCTTGGGGTTCCTGGCTGAGCGAACGCATCACGCAGGCCGCCGTCGCCTGGGTGCTCGGCACAGTCTTTGTCCGCTTTACTGAGGATAATGGGCTCATTTCCGAGCCGTATCTCGCAGCACCCGACCCTGACCGCCAGGTCCTCGCCCGTATCCGTTACGAGGCGTATGTCGATGAGGTCGATGACCCGACCTACCGAGGCTGGCTCGAACAAGCTTTTGCGGAACTCGGCGCAGGTCCGGCCGGACGGCTGCTTTTCGACCCGAACCACAACCCGCTCTTCCAGATCCCGATCAGTCACGATGCCGCAGGCGCTCTCATCACCTTCTGGCAGATGCGTGACGATCATGGTTCTCTGGTTCACGACTTCACCGACCCTCTAAAAGAGAACGGCACTGAAGGCTGGGACACCCGTTTCCTCGGTGACCTGTATCAGGACCTTTCCGAGGAGGCCCGCTCAACTTTTGCCTTGCTCCAAACGCCAATTTTTGTCGAGGAATTCATCCTCGACCGAGCGATGGATCCGGCCCTCCGCGAGTTCGGCCACGAAGACTTCAAAATGATCGACCCGACCTGTGGTTCAGGCCACTTCGTCTTAGGAGCCTTCCACCGCCTTCTCCGCCGCTGGCAGGACAAGCCCCTCGGCCGCGACCGACCTGAACAGGTCCGCGAAGCGCTCAACTCGGTCCACGGCGTGGACATCAATCCGTTCGCCGTCGCCATCGCTCGCTTCCGCCTACTGATCGCAGCCATGGCTGCTGCCAGCATCCGCACTCTCTCGGCAGCCTCCGCGTATGACTGGCCTATAAACCTGGCCACTGGCGATTCACTAATCAGTGATCGTCAACTTGCATTAACTATAACTAGCGATAAGACTGATATTTCACTTGCCGAATTCATCTATGACGTTGAGGACGTTCACTATTTTCCACATATTCTACAGCCAGGACGCTATCACACTGTAGTAGGAAACCCACCTTACATTGTAGTAAAGGACAGAAGCCTCAATAAACTATATCGTCAACTATACGATGCGTGCACTGGAACGTATGCACTATCAGTGCCATTTGCTCAACGCTTCTTCGAGTTGGCCAAGCAAGGCAAGGCCGAACGTGGCTATGGCAGAGTCGGTCAGATCACCGCCAATTCTTTCATGAAGCGCGAATTCGGATCTAAGCTCATCGAAAATTACTTCGGGCATCAAGTAGAACTAGCCGAAGTTATTGACACGTCTGGCGCTTACATTGCCGGCCACGGGACACCAACAGTAATTCTGATCGGCACTAGGCGGTCTGGGGCCAATAGGTCAAGTACGGTCCGCACGGTACGGAGCATTCAAGGCGAACCGGCCGTACCGGAAGATGGAGATGTTGGTTTCGTCTGGTCAGCAATCGTTGAACTGATTGACAAGCCGGGCTCAAGAAGCCAATGGGTCTCCTGCGAAGATCTCGACCGAAACCGTTATTTTGCGAAGCAGCCATGGGTGCTAGTAGACGGCGGCCTCGAGATGATCGAGCAAATAAATATCAAATCAAGAGAGAAGTTGAAGGCTAACCAAAAAACAATCGGTCGCTACACCCACACCGGTAGCGACCCTTCATATTTTGCCCCTATCGGCACGTGGTACCGTTTCGGCGTTAACCCAGAACACATCATGCAAATAATAGAGGGCGACCGAGTTAGAGACTGGAACATCTCTCCCGTCACAGAATCGATCTTCCCTTACTCCTCCTCTCTTGCCGCCGAGCTTACGCTAGACGTTAGCAAGAAACTCTGGCCGCAGCGAGCAACCCTTCGCCAACGCAGAGAGCCCGGCGGAACACACGAGCAAGTCGGCCTCACTTGGTATGAATGGAGCAGGTGGCATCCAGAACGCTTTTCGTCTCCGCTCGGGATATCTTTTGCAGAAGTTGCCACACACAATCACTTCTCACTAAGCCGCAATCATGGGGTCTTCAAACAAACGGCGCCAGTAATTAAGTTGACCGGATATAAAAATGAAGATTACCACATTGCCCTTATGGGAATTCTCAATAGTTCAACTGCCTGCCTATGGCTGAAGCTAAATTGCCATGACAAGGGGATTCGCGGCGAAGGCGGAGGCTTTACCAGTACAGAGTGGGAACGCTTCTATCAATTTAACAGTACAAACATCGAACGCTTTCCCCTTCCGACGACATATCCTACCTCCATCCCCTTCCTCCTTAATCATAAATCTCAGGAGGTTTCAACTGCCGCACTCTCAATCAGTGATTTGAATACCATACCCACTAGTTCCAAGGTGAGAGAATCGCAAGCAAAATGGCAATCAGCGCGCGCTAATATGATTGCTCTTCAAGAGGAGTTGGACTGGCAGGTCTACTCCCTCTACGGCCTCTACCCGGAAGACCTACGCGCCCCTGAGCAGGACGTCCCCAACCTCGCCCTCGGCGAGCGGGCCTTTGAGATCGCCCTAGCCCGCCACGTCGCCAACGGCGAAGCCTCCGGCGAGTGGTTCAAACGGCACGGCTCCACTCCCATCACCGAAATCCCCTCCCACTGGCCCGAGCCCTACCGCCAGACCGTCCAGAAGCGCATCGACGCCATCGAGTCCTCCCGCGCCATCAACATGATCGAGCGGCCCGAATACAAGCGTCGCTGGGCCGCCGAAGGCTGGGACTCCCTCCAGGAGAAAGCCCTCCGCTCCTGGCTACTGGACCGCATCGAGAAGCGTGAGCTCTGGTTCGACGAGATCGACGCTCCCGCCCTCGTCACCCTCTCCAGGCTCATCGACATGCTGACCCGCGACGACGATTTTGTTTCCGTCGCCAAGCTCTACCGGCCGCACGAAGAGCTTTCCAAGGTCGTCATCGGACTCATGGCCGACGAGCACGTGCCTTTCCTGCCGTCGCTGCGCTACAAGCCCTCCGGGCTCAAGAAGCGCGCCAGCTGGGAGCACGTCTGGGATCTCCAGCGCCAAGAAGACGCCGCGTCCGACGAACTCCTCAAGAGGAAGATCCGGGACTCCATTCCCGCCCCTCCCAAATACACCTCGGCCGATTTCCTCAAGCCGTCGTACTGGCGGGCCCGAGGCAAGCTCGATGTGCCCAAGGAACGCTTCATCTCCTATCCGACCGCCCTCGGCGGTCAGCCCCAACTGTTCGGCTGGGCCGGATGGGATCACCAAGAGCAGGCGTTGGCGCTCGCGACCTACGTCACCAATCAAGCTCTGTCGAGCGACGAGATCGCCCCCTTCCTCGCCGGGCTGCTGGAACTCCAGCCGTGGCTCAACCAGTGGCACGACGACTTCGACCCCCTCTACGCCGTTTCACCTGCCGCGTACTTCAACAGTTACCGACAGCAGATGCAGGGCGAGCATGGCCTGACCGACGACGCCCTCCGCACGTGGCGGCCCGATCCGTCCACGAGGGGTCGCGGAGCGACCAAGAAGTAACTCCCGGACAGCGGAAGGACACGAGAAGAAATGTCACAGCACCCCCCGCTGCTCCGTGAGGTCATCGACATCCCGGAAAAGGTCTCCACCTCGGACTACGTGCTGAGCCTCGCCGAGGCCACCACGACCGAAGGAGCCGAGCGTGCTCTCAAGAACTACGTGGTCACCGACCGTCTGCGGGACAACTTCAACGAGTCCCTCGACCTCATCAAGTCGGCCGTGGACGGGCATGCGTCCAAGGCCGCCTACCTGCACGGTTCGTTCGGCTCCGGTAAGTCGCACTTCATGGCCGTGCTGTACGCGCTGCTGTCGGGGAACCGGACCGCGACGGGCAGGTCCGACTTCGACTCGGTGCTGACCCGCCACGAATGGCTCCAGACCGACGGTAAGAAGTTCCTGCTGGTCCCGTACCACATGCTCGGCGCCAAATCTATGGAGCAGCGCGTGCTGGGCCGGTACGTCGAGTACGTCAAAACGCTGCACCCGGACGCGCCGACTCCACAGGTCTATCGCAGCGACGCCCTGTTCGCCGACATCCGCCGGTTGCGCGATCAGATGGGCGATCAGGCCGTGATTAGCGGTCTCAGCCTGTCCGGCGGCGGTGACGAAGACGAGGACGAATGGGGCGACTCCTTCGCCTGGACGTCTCTCCTGCTCGACCAAGCTCTGAACGCCGAGGAGTCCCACGAGGACGACCAAGCGCTGGACCTCCTGCAACCCTCCACCCCCGCCGAGCTACGCGCCAAGCTGGTTCAGGACGCCTCCACCCACCTGCTGCCCGGCTTCGCGCAGAACGCGGCCGAGGACGAGCACGGGTTCGTCTCCCTCGACAAGGGCTTGTCGATCATCGCTGGGCACGCCAAGACCCTCGGCTACGACGGGCTGATCCTGTTCCTGGACGAGCTGGTGTTGTGGTTGGCCACGATGATCCACGACTCCAGGCTCGTGGCGCGCGAGGCCGGGAAGATCACCAACTTCGTGGAGGGTGGGGACGCGCGGCGCGCGATCCCGGTCGTGTCTTTCATCGCCCGGCAGCGCGACCTGCGCGAGCTGGTCGGAGAGGGCGCGTCGGCGGGCGCGGCCGAGGCCGCCATCCAGGACACCCTCAACCAGGCGTCCGGCCGCTTCGACAAGATAGAGCTGGAGGACCGGAACCTCCCGCAGATCGCGCACGCCCGGCTGCTGACGCCCAAGGACGCCGACGCGGCCCGGCTGGTGGACGAGGCGTTCGAGAAGACCAAGCGGCTCGGCCCCAACATCTGGGACACGCTGCTGGGCTCCGACAAGAGCACCACCGGCGCGGACGAGGAATCGTTCCGGCTCAGCTACCCCTTCTCCCCCGCGTTCATGGACACCCTCGTCCACATCTCCTCCGCGCTCCAACGGTCCCGGACCGGTCTGAAGCTGATGGGCGAGCTGCTGGCCTCGGGCCGCGACCTGCTGCGGCTGGGCGACCTGATCGCGCTCGGCGACCTCTACCCGGTGATCGCCAGGGGCGGCGACAAGCCGTTCGTGGACGACCTGAAGGTGGTCTTCGCCGCCGCCGACAAGCTCTACCGGACCAAGCTGCGCCCCTACCTGCTGAACTCCCAGGAGATCACCGAGGACGACGTCCAGCGCTACCTGCACGCCTCCGACTCGATCACCGATCCGCGGCTGCGGCAGCGCTGCAAGGTCTTCACCGGCGACAACCGCTTGGTCTGCACACTGCTGCTGTCGGCGCTCGCACCGAGCGTGCCCGCGCTCAACGAGCTGACGATCCGGCGGCTGGCCGCGCTGAACCACGGCTCGGTCACCGCGCCGATCCCCGGCAGCGAGATCGGGATCATCACGAACAAGGTCGCCGAGTGGGCGGCCCGCTTCCCCGAGATCAAGCCGACCGGCACGCCCGCCAACCCCGGCGTGCGGCTGGAGCTGACCGGCGTGGACGTGGACTCGATCATCGAGAACGCCCGCGTCAACAACAACCGCGGCAACCGCGGCGCGCTGGCCCGCCGCCTGCTGATCGAGGAACTGGGCGTCGCCCATACCGAGGGCCGGCTCGGTGGCGGCGACGAGCTGAACTTCGTGTGGAAGGGCACCGAGCGGACCATCGAAGTCATCTTCGGGAACGTGGCCGATGACGAAGAGCTGCCCGACCACGACCTGGTGCCGCAGATCGACGGCCGGTGGCGGATCGTGGTGGACCTGCCGTTCGACGAGAGCAACTACGGCCCCGTCGAGGACGTCCTCCGCATGAACAAGATCCGGGAGCGGCAGGGCGAGCCCGCCCGCACCGTCGCGTGGCTGCCCACGCACCTGTCGGCGCAGCGCTTCGAGGACTTCCAGCGTCTGGTCATCATCGACAAGGCCCTCTCCGACGCACAGCGCTTCGCCACTCAGTACGCCTCCGGGATGAATGCCGACAAGCGCGAGCGCGCCAAGGGGTTGCTGGAGAGCCAGCGCGAAGCCCTGCTCAAGCAGGTCAAAGACGCCTTCAAACAGGCATACGGGCTCAAGCCCAAGGAGGCCGCGCACGTCGCGCTGGACTTCGACCAGCATCTTCAGCCGCTACCCGATCTGCCGGGGCTGACGGTCCAGTTCGGGCAGTCGATGCGCGACGCGATCCGGCACATCGCGGGCCAGTTGCTGGCGGCCCAGTTCTCCGCGCACCCCGACCTGGACCCCGACCACACCGGCTCGCCCGTCAAGCTGCCGGAGGCCAAGACGGTGTTCGGGCACGTGCGTGCCGCCGCCGAGTCGCCCAAGAACCAGGCCGAGATTCCGGCCAAGGACCGCAAGCTCATGGCACGGCTGGTCGGGCCGCTGGGCCTCGGCACGCAGAAGGAGGCGTACTTCACGCTGTCGCTCCAGTGGGCCGACCACTTCCGGCGGATGTCCAAGAACGACGGCGTGACCGGCGACCTCAGTCTGATCAAGCTGACCGACTGGATCGACAAGCCGCACCCACGTGGGCTGCCGCCTTTCCTCGCGAACCTGATCGTGGCGTCGTTCGCCGAGATGGACGACCGGGTCTGGGTCCACAACGGCGTGACGATGACGCCCGGCCCCGACCTGCACCAGATCAAGACCGGTGACGCGCTGCGCACCCAGCCGTTGCCGAGCGAACAGGACTGGGAGGCCGCCGGGGACCGCTACCAGCGGTTGTTCGGCAAGCCCGCGCCGACGCTGCTGCGCGGCCGGATGGTCAACCAGTTCGCCCGGCAGATCATCGAGGCCGCCCAGACCTACAAGAGCGAAGCCGAGAACCTGGTCCGGCAGTTGGAGGAGCACACCGCGTTCCTCGGCCTGGACGAGACCGACGACAGCGGGCGTCTCCAGATCGCGCGCCGGTCGGTGGAACTGCTGAAAGTGCTGGAGTCCGGCGGCCAGGGCACTGCGGGCGCGAAGAAGACGATCGAGGCCTTGGCCCGCTTCGATCTGTGCGAGGTGAACGCCGACCGTTACGGCACGTCCATCAAGCAGGCTCAAGCCGTCGCTCAAGCGCTGGCGGGAGCGTCCTGGGACGTCATCAATCTCGCCCAGGGCCGGGGAGCCGAGGGCGAAGCGCTCCTGGAGTCGCTGCGCGGCATCGCCTGTGTCGACCAGCGGACCGCCGACCTGGTCAAGGCGCTGAACGACACCCGCCGCAAGGTCACTGAACTCATCGGACGCGACCGGACGCCGCCCATCTGCCCGCCTCCGCCTCCCCCGCCACCTCCGCTCAAGACGGACCCCGACAAGGTCAAGCTGGGAGGCGGCTCCGACATCCCTCCCATCAGTGACGATCCCGACGACATCAAGCCCGTGTCCGTACCGAGGCAAGGCAAGCGCCAGACCAGGGCGGCCGACGCGGCGGCCACGCTCAACCAGGAACTGGCGAAGCTGCCCGCCAACACCACCATCGAAATCACCTGGCGGGTCGTGGGCTGATGGCCGTCTCCACCATCGACACCCCGCGCACCGGCGCGATGCGGTTGTCCGTCGCGACGGTCACCCAGTACCTGGCGGCACGCAAGAACCTGACCGTCCAGGAGAAGCGACGGATCGTGCTGCTGCGTTCGGTTCCCGACTGGGACGGCCCGCCCGAGCTGTCCTGGGGAACCGGGCAGCAGGCCCGGGTCGTCGCCGCACCCTCCCCGCTGGCGGTCCACGAACTGGTGCTCGACCACCTCGCGCCGGCGGCCCAGGGCCCGGCGATGCTGGTGGTACTGACCGACCGGGAGGAGAACGAACTCGACCCGGCGATCCTCTCCCGCGCCCACCGCAAGCGGGTGGAGACCGTCGACAGTTGGGGCGTCGTCGGTGAGGCGTTCGGGGCCGAGCAGGTCGATTCGCGGCTGCGTGAGACCGGTTGGGCCGCCGAAGCGCTGCTGGACGCCACCCCGCCGGGCGGCTGGCCGCGGCTCGCGGGCGGGATGTTGTCGCGACGCACCGCGCTGTCGTCGCTGGCGTTGCGGCGGCTGCGGCTGGGCCGTTATGACACCGACGACTCCGATCCCGGCACCGGCGAGCCCGGCGGCGACGGCCTCGACACGCACACGCTGCTGCGCTGGTCGCTCGCCGCGGGCGGCCCGGGACGGCTGCGGGGTCTTCGCGGCCCCGAACGCGAGGGGCTGATCTCCTTCCTCAGCGAGGAGGAGCAGGCGGGCACCGCAGGGCGGATCCTGTTCGCGCTCGTCGAGGCCGAGCACGGCTCGGACGCAGTGCCGTTCGGGCTGCTGTGCGCAGCCCTCTGGCTGGACGCCCCCGACGACGTCTCGGTCTACCAGGCCCGGGGACGGGTCGAGCGCTGGCTGGGCGACTCGCCGCCCGTCACCGGGGAGACCCTCGACCTGTTCCTGGACAGGTTCGGGCGGTCCTGCCAGGAGTTCGTGACGGCGCTGCTGGCCGTGGGACGAGCCGACGAGAAGGGCGACCGCGGGCGCGCGGCCCGGCGGGTCACCGACACCATCCTGGGCCGGGCCTCCGAGCTGGCCCGGCAGTTCGGCATCGAACAGCAGGTCCGCCACAGCTCGGTGCTGCCCGCCGGTCTGGCCGAACGCTTCACCGCCATGGGCAACGCGTTGGCGGCCGAAAAGCCGGACGGCATCCTGGCCTGCCTGCGGACGCTGGAGGCCCATGAGCTGGCCGCCGTCCGCGACGCCCGCGTCCGGATCGAACGGGCGCAGATGGCGGCCCGCCTGAACCGGTGGCTCGCCATCGAACCCGCCACCGACGTCCCCACGGTCGCGGCGGCGATCGACCGGCACATGGCCGAGACCGGCTGGGCCGACCAAGCCCTCGACCACATCGAGGCGGGCGGCGACCCCGACCCGGTCCTGAAGGGCGCCTACGACCGGATCGCCGAACGGGTCCGCGAGCGGCGCAAGCAGATCGACCGGTCCTTCGCCCGCATCCTGGCCGGGTGGACGGCGGCGGGCACCGATCCGGGCTCGATGCTGACCGCCGAGACGTTCCTGCCCCGCGTCGTCAAGCCGATCGCGACCGGCAAGCCCGGCCGGCGCGTGCTGCTGCTGGTGCTGGACGGCTTGAGCGCGGCCATCGCCGCCGAACTCGCCGGAGAGCTGCGGCGCAACTGGGCCGAGTTCGACCCGGTGTCCGACTCCGCCGGTGCGCCCCCGCGCCGCCGCGCGATGGCCGCGGCCCTGCCCACCCTGACCGCGGTGTCGCGGACCTCGCTGCTGACCGCCGCACTGATGAAGGGCGGCCAGGCCGACGAGAAACGACTGTTCCCGCAGCACAAGTTCTGGGGCGGAGCGCGTGCCACCGCCTTCCACAAGGACGACCTGCGCGGCGAGACCGCCGGATCGCCGTTCGGGCAGGCGCTGACCGACGCCCTCGACGACGACACCGCCCACGTCGCGGTCGTGCTGAACACCATCGACGACCGGCTCGCCAAGGAGCAGAAGCTCGGCGACGCCACCTGGCGGCTCGACGACGTCGGCAAGCTGCGCGAACTGCTGCGGGAGGCCGCCCATCGGGAAATGGCGGTACTGGTCACCAGCGACCACGGGCATGTCGTGGACCGGCACGGTTTCAAGGTCGCCGGAGAGAACGTCGCCTCCGCGCGGCACCGGCTGCCCGGCGGCTCCGCCGTCGACCCCGAGACCGAAATCGAACTGTCGGGACCGCGTGTGGTCGCCGACGCGCCCGGCGGGCGGATCGTGGCGTTGTGGAACCGGGACGCCCGGTACACGGCGCAGAAGGCGGGCTACCACGGTGGTGCGGCGCTGGCGGAGTTCGCGATCCCGGTGCTGGCGTTCCTGCCGTTCAACGCCCAGCCGCCGAAGGGCTGGCGGGAACTGGGCGACCCGCGCCCCTTCTGGTGGCGGCTGGAAGAGGAGCAGCCGCTCGTCGTCACCAGCACCGCGCCCGTCACCGCGACGCGCGCACCGTCACCGCCGGTCGAGGTGACGTCGTCCTCCGAGGCGCTGTTCGATCTGGAGCCCCGCCGGCTTGAGGCTCCGCAGGCGGCACCGGAGATGGAACCGGTCGAGATCCCTCTCGCCACAGCGCTGCTCGGCTCCGTCATCTTCGGAGACCAGGTGCGTTTGCTGGCCCGCAAACCGCCCATGGACAAGGTCGAGGCCGCGGTGCAGGCGCTGCTGGAGTCGGGCACGCTGCCCGTCACCGCCCTCGCGCAGCGTGTCGGGTATCCGATCACTCGCGCCGATGGCTTCGCCGCCGTGCTCGGGCAGCTCCTCAACTATGACGGCGTCCAGGTGCTGGAGACCCTCCCCGACGGCCGGACGCTCCGCCTGAACATCGCGTTGCTGCGCGATCAGTTCGGCCTGTCATGACGGGCTGATGGGACACTGATGAACGTGAGCACCCAGGTCAGCGTCGCCCGCCGCCGCGCTGTCATCGACGCGTTGCGGCGCGGCGCGGTGCCCGACAGCGGCCTCGACCTACTGGCGACGGGGCTAGACCGGTTCGAGGCCGCGCTCGACGCCGAGCTAGACGCGGTTGCCTCCGGCGGATCGGTGTTCAAGGCGGTGCGCGGCGAGTACGGGTCCGGCAAGACATTCTTCACCCGGTGGCTCGGTGAGCGCGCCAAGCGCCGCAACTTCGCGGTCGCCGAAATCCAGATCTCAGAGACCGAGACGCCGCTGCACCGCCTGGAGACCGTCTACCGGCGGCTCACCGAGCGCCTGGCCACCGCTGCCTTCCCGCCGAGTGCGCTGCGTCCAGTGGTGGACGCGTGGTTCTACGCACTCGAAGAGGACGCCTTGGCAGACGGGGCGTCCGAAGAAGACCTGCCCGCCGAGGTAGACGGGCTCCTCACCGCGCGCCTGGCAGAGGTGTCCCGGCACGCCCCGTCGTTCGCGACCGCACTGCGCGGCTACCGCAACGCCCTGGCCTCAGGCGACGAGGCGACGGCGGCGGCCGTGCTGGCTTGGCTCGGCGGCCAACCGCACGTCGCGGCGGCGGCCCGCCGCGCCGCCGGCGTCCGCGGCGACCTCGACCACTTCGGGGCGCTCGGCTTCCTTCAGGGCCTGCTCACCGTTCTGCGCGACTCCGGTCACCCCGGCCTCCTCGTCGTGCTGGACGAGGTCGAAACGCTCCAGCGCGTCCGCTCCGACGCCCGCGACAAGGCCCTCAACGCGCTCCGCCAGCTCATCGACGAAGTCCACTCGGGCCGCTTCCCCGGCCTCTACCTGCTGATCACCGGGACGCCCGCGTTCTACGACGGCCGCCAGGGCGTGCAGCGCTTGGCTCCGCTCGCCCAACGCCTGGCCACCGACTTCACCACCGATCCGCGCTTCGACAATCCGCGCGCCGTCCAGGTGCGGCTGCCCGGTTTCACCCTCGAATCGCTGACCGGCCTCGGCATCACCATCCGCGACCTGTACGCCGCCGGCGCCGACGCCCCCGACCGCGTCAAGGAACTCGCCGACGACGCCTACGTCACCGACCTGGCCCGCGCGGTCGGGGGCGCCCTCGGCGGCAAGGTGGGCGTTGCGCCCCGGCTGTTCCTCAAGAAACTGGTCGGCGACGTCCTGGACCGCATCGACCAGTTCCCCGACTTCGACCCGCGCGCCCACTACACCCTCACCGTCTCCGGTACCGAACTCACCGAGGTCGAACGGAACCTGACCGCGGACGACGTCGAACTGGACCTTTGATGGAACGGCTGCACCCGGTCGTTCTCCATCACATCGTCAACACCCTGGGCTGGCCGGACCTGCGCCCGATGCAGCGCCAAGCCGTCGCCCCGCTCCTCGACGGCGACGACGCGATCCTCCTCGCGCCCACCGCCGGCGGCAAAACCGAGGCGGCGGTCTTCCCGGTCCTGACCGCGATGGCCGAACAGGACTGGCGAGGTGTCTCAGTCCTGTACCTGTGCCCCCTCAAGGCCCTGCTCAACAACCTGGCCCCCCGCATCGACCAGTACGCCCAGTGGCTCGGCCGCCGTGCCGCCCTCTGGCACGGCGACACCCGCGACTCCCAGCGCCGCCGCATCCGCGCCGATCCGCCGGACGTCCTGCTGACCACGCCCGAGTCGCTGGAGTCCATGCTCATCAGCTACAAGACCGACCACGCCCACCTGCTCGGCGGGATCCGCACGGTCATCATCGACGAGGTCCACGCCTTCGCCTCCGACGACCGGGGCTGGCACCTGCTGGCCGTTCTGGAGCGCCTCACCCGCGTGACGGGCCGTCCCATCCAGCGCATCGGCCTGTCCGCGACGGTCGGTAACCCCCGCCAACTCCTGACCTGGCTGCAGGGCGCATCCGCGCCGACCCGTCCCGCGCAGGTTGTCGCCCCCGAGACCGCCCCGGCCTCCGCCCCCGCCCGCATCGACCTGGACTACGTCGGCTCGATCGAGAACGCCGCCAAGGTCATCGCCTCTCTCCACCAGGGCGAAAAGCGCTTGGTGTTCTGCGACTCCCGAGCCCAGGTGGAGCAACTCGGCGCGGCCCTGCGCGCCCGCGACGTGACCACGTTCCTCTCTCACGCCTCCCTCTCAGCCGAAGAGCGCCACCGCTCGGAAGAGGCGTTCGCCGAGGCCCGCGACTGCGTGATCGTCTCGACATCGACCCTGGAACTCGGCATCGACGTAGGCGACCTGGACCGCGTCATCCAGATCGACTCCCCCGACACGGTGGCGTCGTTCCTCCAGCGCCTGGGCCGCTCCGGCCGCCGTCCCGGCACCGAACGCTCCTGCCTGTTCCTGGCGACCAGGGACCACATGCTGCTCCAGGCGGCGGGCCTGCTGTACCTGTGGGGCCAGGGTTGGGTCGAGGACGTCATGGCCCCGCCCTCGCCCCGTCACCTGGTGGCCCAGCAGATCCTCGCGGTCACGCTCCAGGAGCACCGCGTGGGCGACAAGCTGTGGTCCGAGCAGTGGAACGGCCTGGCGCCGTTCGACCGCTCGGCCGAACCGATCCTGCGGCACCTGGTCAACGAAGGTTTCCTCGACTCCGACAACGGCCTGCTGTTCATCGGCCCCGAGGCGGAGAAGAGGTTCGGCCACCGGCACTTCATCGAACTGACGGCCTCGTTCACCGCTCCACCGCAGTTCACGGTCCTGTCGGGCCGCACCGAGATCGGTAAAACGGACCCGACGGTCCTCACCGAGGAGCGCCAGGGCCCCCGCCGCCTCCTCCTGGCGGGCCGCACGTGGCAGGCGACCTACATCGACTGGAAACGCCGCCGGTGCTTCGTCGAACCGGTCGACCACGGCGGCGGTGTGGCCAAGTGGACGACCAACGCCATCGGCGGCCTGTCGTTCGCCCTGACCCGGGCGATGCGGGACGTCCTGCTGGGCGCCGACCCGCCCGTCGCGCTGACCCGCCGGGCGACCACCCGCCTGGCCGAACTGCGGGAGAAGAGGGCTCCCGATTCCGTTCACCCGGCGGGCCTGGTCATCACACGTTCAGGGGATGACGTGCGCTGGTGGACGTGGGCGGGCTACCGCGCCAACGCGACCCTGACCTCCACGCTCTCTTCGGTGAGCGACCAGATCCAACGCCCCACGGACTTTTACGTGCGGCTCCGCGAAAACCTTACGCCGGAGATGTGGAAAGCGGCCTGCGCCGAAGCGCCACTGGTCCTGCCCGACATCGACCCTCGCGCAGTCCGGGGCCTGAAGTTCTCCGCCGCGCTCCCCGACCACCTGGCAACGGCGACAATGGCGACCCGCCTGGCCGACCTGCCCGCCGCCGAAACGGTCCTCGGGGAGCCGAGCCGATTCAACGTCATCCCTCCACCCTGATCATCTCGTTAAGGTTGGCTCATGGCCCTGCTGCGCATGGCGTTCGAGAACTACCGCTGCTTCAAGGACCGGCAAGAGATCGAACTCCGCCCCATCACCCTCGTCCTCGGCAAGAACAACTCCGGCAAGAGTGCGATCACCCGCCTTCCGCTGATCCTTCAGGCCGGCGTCCTCACCTCATCGAGCCTTCCCCTCGATCTCGACATGCTCGGGGACGACCCGCCGGAGTTCCTGGACCTGGTCTATGGCCGGAACATGCACCGGCCGCTCGTCCTGGAGTTCAGCGCCACCGGGGATGAAATCCTCATCGGGCTGAAGGCGACCATCCAGAACGTCGATGAAGTAAAGAGCCAGATCGTCAGCCGCTTGGACGTACTCCACAGCACTCCCCGCCGAGGATATGTCTGGGAACCGTCGGATGGAAAAGTATCGAACCTCTACACATACATCCAAGACGGAGAACCGGTCGACGAAGGCACAGCCGTCTTCTCTGGCTTGATCCCTTCTTTTGACGAAAAAGCAAAATTTGAAGAAATAACCATCGAGGCAGCCTCCCGCGACGCATTCAGAAACATCCGCTACATAGGTCCGTACCGGCAACGCCCGACGCGCCTGTCCCGACTGCCGTCAAAGATGGCGCAGACCGTCGGCCCGGCTGGCGAGAACGCCGTCGGAATGCTCATCAACGATCACGTTCGCGGCGATCGCCAGCTCATCGCGAAGGTCAACGAACTCCTCCGCAGCGACACGGGCCTGACGGAGTGGCAGATCGAGGTCGAGTCGCAGGGGCCGCTCTACGCGGTGATCCTCCGCTCGACCATCGACTCCGAGCTGGCGGTGAACCTGCTCGACTCCGGAACCGGAGTGGCACAGGTCCTTCCACTACTCGTGCAACGCGCACGAGACATCGACCAAGGCCAATCCCTCGACAGCGCCCTCGACATCATCGAAGAGCCAGAGCTGCACCTGCATCCCGCCTTCCATCCGGTACTGGCCGACCTGTTCATCGCCGCCGCCTCCCAGGACAATCGGTTCCTGATCGAGACGCACAGCGAGACCCTGCTGCTCCGCCTCCGCCGCCGCATCGCCGAGGGAAGGATCTCGCCCGACGACGTGGCGGTGTACTTCGTGGAGCAGCACGAAGGCGCCTCCCACGCCCGCCGTATCCATATCGACGAAGTCGGCAGCCTGGACTACTGGCCCACCGGCGTCTTCTCCGAGGACTTCGAAGAGGCAAAGAAGCTGACCCAGATCCGGTTGAGCCGGGAGAGAAATGCGGGTTGAACTATCGGCCGACACCTTTGACGGCGACGGATACGAACTTCTCGTCATACTCGTCCACTACTTCCTCGAAGGCCGGCACGACTGGGTGGTGGTGGACCCCGCCGACCTCGATGTCATGGACGCCTACTTCCAGAAGCACGCCCCCACCAGGGCGGCGGACTGGAGTGAACTGGCGCGGCTCGGACTGGCCAGCCAGGAGTGGACGTCCACCGCTCCCCAGCCGCCCGACGTGACGGTCACCCGCGAGAACCTGAGCGACCTCGTGCACGACCTTGGAGCCTCTGCCCGAGTCGTGGTGGAGAACCGTGAAGGCGACCGCGACTTCCTGCTCGCCGTCGCACACGTCTTCGGCGCCCAGACGATCATCGATGCGTGTGAACAGCGCTGGCTGAAGTTCGTTCAGGGCGGCGGGAGCGGCGAGGTGCCCAAGGTGGTGCGGGATGAGGCCACGGAGTTCCGGCACCTCAAGCGTGTGGTCTTCCTCCTCGACAGCGACCGCTGGACTCCCACGGAGCCCTCCAAGCATGAACAGGTCGTGGCCGAACTGCGCGCCGAGGGCATCTGCGGGCACATCTTGCACTTCCGCGAAGTCGAGAACTACGTGCCCAACCACGTGCTCGCCGCAGTGACCGTTCCGAAGCAGCAGCGGGGGGAGCACGACAAACGCATGCAGAGCCTGCGCACTCTCATCCCCGAGCAGCGGGCCTACTTCGACATGAAGAAGGGATTTCAGGCCCGCAAGACCCCGGGCCCTGAGGTGCCCAGTGAGCAGCAGGAGCTCTACGCCTCGCTGCCAGGCACCACTGTGGTCGCGCTCCGCAAAGGTTTCGGCGACGACCTCACGGGCCTCCTCCTGCAAGAGGCCAAAGCGGGCAAGCTGAAGGAGCGGGACTTCGCCGAGCTCGGTTCAGGCGTGTGCGACGAGCTACGTGAGATCCTCGCACTGATCGATCGGATCATTTAGTAGGAAGACGGCATGGCCACTCACGAGGACGAGCACGGACTGACCGGTTCCGGAGAGTACGAGGGGACCGGCGGTGAGATCGGTGTGCGGCCGGACGTCAACCTGTTGGAGAACTACCTCAACGACGTCCACCAGGGGAAGCTGCGCATCCCCCAGTTCCAGCGTCCGTTCGTCTGGCGGCCCGACCAGATGCTCGACCTGTTCGACAGCATCGAACGCGGTTATCCCATCGGCAGCCTGCTCCTCTGGGAGACCGATCTGGAGCTGGAAAGCCTCGACCACGTCGGCGGGCTGCGCGTCCCTTCCGCCCCCAGCCAGGTGACCGGCTACGTGCTCGACGGACACCAGCGGATCTCCACGCTCTACTCCTGCTTGTACCTGTCCGAAGGCCAGAACCTCGTCCAGGACGACAAGACACCGCCGTGGTTGTGGCAGGTCTACCGGGTCCTCAACCAGAGGGACTCCCGGGCCAACCGGTACGTGCATTGGAAGAAGGCGGAACCACCGCCCGCGCACTACCTCCCGGTGAGTTCGGTCCGCAGGACGCTCGACTTCCTCTCCTACGCCCGCAACCTCGCCAAAAGCCACGACGGCCGGGAGTACGACCTGCTGATCGAGGAGGCCGAGCGGGTCGCCCAGCGCATCAAGTCGTACAAGATCTCGGTCGTGACGCTGGTCGGTGGAAGCCTGGCCCAGGCGGTCGAGGTGTTCTCCCGGGTCAACAGCAAGGGCCAGGCGATGAGCCCCGACCAGATGGTCTCGGCGCTCACCTACAAGGGCGACGGGCAGGAGAGCCTGGCCAACCGCATCGACACGATCCTGGAGCGCATCGCCTCCGAGGGCTTCGGGGAGATCAGCTCCAAGACCGCCTTCCAGGCCGTGCTGGCCGTCGCGGGCGAGGAGGAGGTCACCGGCGCGCGCTGGGACGTCCTCGCCAGGAAGGTCGAGGGCAAGGTCTCCCAGGCGGTCGAGGACACCGATCAGGCGCTGGCGCTGGCGGTGGCGTTCCTCCGCGACCGGGTGGAGGTGCCGATCGCCCGGCTCATCCCCTACAACAACCAGCTCATGCTGCTCGCGCTGTTCTTCCACCTGTGCCCCGAGCCTTCCGACGGGCAGCGCGAAGGACTGATCCGCTGGTTCTGGATCACCTCGTGGTCGGGCTGGTTCGCCGGCATGAACTCCACGACCAGCCGCCAGGCCATCCAGGACATGCGGACGTTCGCCACCGGGGACAAGGGCCTGCGGGACTTCGCCGGCGGGCAGGGCATGTTCGACTTCACCGACCAGCGCCCCCGGCCGTTCCCCGACCGGTTCGACCTGCGCAGCGCCCGCGTCCGCGCCTACCTGCTGTGGGAACTGCGGGAGTTCCCGGTCAGGTACGCGGTGGACGGCGTGGAGTATCCGGCGATCGACGCGATCCGCCAGTTGGACTCCGCGGCTTTCCGCAGAATCAGCAACAAGGCGGGACTGGCCAACGGCCCGCATCCGGCCAACCGGGTCGTGCTCGCCGCCGCCCCGGGCATTCCGGCCAAGGACTACATGCTCCTCAGCCTGGACCGTGCTTGTGCTGAAGGCATCCTCGGCATCAGCCGCGACGCCTACGATCTCCTGCAGGCAGGGCGTCATGAGGGGTTCATCGACATGCGCGCCGCAGAGCTGACCCGGTTGGAGCAGCGGTTCATCAGCTCCATCGCCGAAGCCAAGGAATCGACACATCCCGGCGGTGCGGAGATCGACACCGAGTGATGAAGAGGCGCCCCGACCAGACCGGGCGCTGGCGCCACCTGCACCCAGCGTGCTGAACTGGCGCTGGACGATGCTCGCCCTGTTCGGCATCTGCGTCTGCGCGATCGCCGCCAGGAGCCGGGCCCGGCTGGAGGTGCCGGGCCCCGTCCTGGTGTGTTCCTGGTGATCGGGCCCGGCACGCTGCTCCGCTCGTCCCGCTGCGTCGATGAGGGGGCCGCCGTACGGGCTGCGGCTCTGTCAGGCCCCCTTGTTCCAGAAGTGGAAGAGCGTGATGGCGAGCACGACGCCGCTGGCGAACGCCGTGCAGCCGGACACGGTGGCCGCGGGCAGCGTGCTCCCGTCGATCTTGAAGAGGATTCCGGCGGCCAGTCCGCAGATCACGCCGAACTGCACCACCGCCAGGGTCAGCAGGGTACGCACCTGCCGGTCCGGTGTCGAGGTTTCCATGGGGGGCTCCTGTCTGGTCAGAGAAGGGTCGCGAGGCCGCTGACGAGGTGCTCGGCCAAGGCGGTGCGGGTGTGCTCGGCGGCGTCGGCCAGGGCCCGGTGGGCGGTGATCTGCTCGTCCATGTCGAGCAGGGCCCGGCTGATCCGCTGCTGCTCGGCGAGGGGCGGCAGATGGATCGAGAGGCGGCCCAGCGTCCTGGTGTTGATCGAGGGGATGGCGGTCGTCATGCCGGCGCGCTCCAAAACCCAGCGGCGGGCGGACGGCAGGGACAGGAAGGCCAGCAGGTAGGCCATGTCGAGGTCGGGCGCGTCGGCGCGGCGGCGCAGGCGCGTCAGGTTGGTGCCGAACAGCCAGTCGTGCTGCTCCTTGGTCACCAGCGCCGTCGGGCCGACGGTGCCGGTCCGGGTGTAGAGGACGTCCCCCGCCCGCAGTGTGAACTTGCGCAGCCGGTCGGCCGACGCCGAGGAGAGCAGCTCCGGTTCGACGGCGACGACGCGCCGGTCGCGCAGGTGGCGGGGGATCACGACCGGCACCCCGTCTGCCGCCGGTTCGGCCCGCTTGAGCAGTGCGTGGCTCGGGCCAGCCTGGATCTCGCACAGCTCGCCCAGCGGCCGTGTGACCCGGTCGCCGGAGACCGCGTTGCGTTCGACGCGCAGCGACGCGACCTTGCGGTCCGCGTCGTGCGTGCGGTCCACCAGCGGTTCCAGCGACCGGGCCGGGTACGGAGTGTGGAGTTCCGTTCCACCTGCCGTGGGGTCCGGGACGTCATCGAGGTAGTCCGCCAGGTTGAGGGAGTGGTCCTGCTTGCGCAGCCGCTCGGCGGTGACCGCGAGTGCCCGTCCGGCCCCGGCCAGCCGCTGCTCGTAGTCAGACGCTCCGTCCTTCCAGGCTCGGTAGCACTCGGTGATCGCCTCGGTCTCCTGCTCTGACAGGACCCGCTGGTCGCCGACGCGGGTTCCCATCCGGCGCGCGTCGATCAAAAGGACCTCGTCGCAGGTCCCGGTGGGCGCGGTGAGGATCCAGGCGTGCACCGCGATCCTGGTCTGGGCGAACAGTTGGGCCGGGAGCACCACCAGGGTGGTGAGGGCCCCCTCTTCGATCATCATGCGGCGGATCGCCTGCTCCTGCCGATCCTGCGAGACGGCGGCCCCGCTCGGCATGATCACTCCTGCCCGGCCGCCCGGCCGCAGCGACTCGGCCGTGTGCTGGAGCCAGGCGTAGTTGTCGCTGCCCTTGGGCGGCGGGCCGAACGGCCACGCCTCGTCCGGGCGGCGGCGGGTGGCCCCGGACCGGTGGTTGAACGGAGGGTTGGTCAGGACGACGTCGGCTCGCGGCGACGGTCCGCCGGGCCGGTCCCAGGGGGCCGCCGTCCCGTCAGTGAGGGTTGCCGGAGCGCCGAGCAGGATCGTGCTCATCCCGGCGAGCCGCTGCATGCCCCCGTCCGGGTACTCGCCCGTGAGGGTGAGGTCCCGGTTCGTCTCGGCCACGGCGGCCAGCATCTCGCCGTGGCGGTGGAACGGGTCGTGGCACCGTTCCCCGTTGTCCGGGCGGACGATCCGGGCCATCAGCCGGGCCACCGCGCGGGGGGTGACGATGTCATCCCCCTGGCCGGACCATCTCTCGAACTGGTCGAGCAGGGGCCGCAACGCCTCGCCGTCCAGCTCGCCGCAGATCCGGAAGACCCGCTGCACGTCGTTGGCGGACTCCGGCCGCAGCCGTCCCAAGACGGCCCGCATGCCGGGAGTGAGCGAGTGGCGCGGCAGCACGCGGTCGGCGGCCTCGCCGATGACGCGCAGCAGCGGTCCTGGGTCGGCCTCGTCGGCGGCTGCCTCGTTGACCCTGTCCTGGAGCTCTGCCCATTCAGCGCGAGCATGCCGGCTCAGGAAGAAGAGGCAGACCAGCGTTGTGAGGTAGTCCCGCAGGTCGCCGGTTCCCGTGACCCGCTTGGCCAGCGGACCGAACAGCTCATCCAGATCGCGCCCGGCTGCCGATGGGGACGTCTGGCCTGACCCGATGTGCGGGGCGGTCGGGGGCACGTCATGGAGCCAGCGGCGGCGGACCCGGTCGGCGTAGGTCGTTCCGGTGGTCTCGCCCTCGCTCGGAATCAGGCTCCGTTCGGGGATGCCGCGTCCGTCGAGCCAGCGCAGGACCTGCGCCAGCGGCAGGTGCTCGACTCCCTCCGACACGACAGGTCGGGGAAAGCCAGGGTGCCGCCCTGCCCAGTGGGTTACGGTCGGTCGTCCGACCCCGGCCAGCCGGGCGAGTTCGCTCCGGGAGACCAGGCCGTCGATCGGCTCGGCGGGTTCTTCCACCAGTGCTCCTCCTCATCGACTCACGTTCGATGTCATGGTGGTGAGCGTAGGAGGAACCCTAGATTGTCAGTGATGCGCATCGCAATGCGCGTTCTGCCGTGGATTGATTACCATGACGCGAGAAGTTAGCCCTTCTTGGCAGAACCCCAGTTCAAAAGAGTGAACTCCATCTGACTCTTCATCTCAAAAATCTTCAAGCGGCACTTCAACTGACAACCCTCTTGCCACTTGTCTAGCAGCCCCGGCGCGCGCCTCAGCGGCACCTTCCGCCAGGTTGGGGGCCTGGTTGCGGGACGAGCACCGCCGCCCCTCCGGGAGAATGATGACGACGTACCCAGTGGACGGTGTTCTTGCGAACGCTCGCCCAGTGAAGGAGGACCCGCCAGTGCCAACAGAGCAGCGTTGCATCCATGAGCTGTTGCCCGGTCAGTGCGCCGAAGCTGGATGCTCCCCCGTTCCTGAAGGGCTGACCGCCCACGTCCACGTCACCGGCGGCGGCCGGTCCTTCCACAAGTCCACTGCTTGCCTCGCTCTGCGGGACGGCCAGCGTTACGCCGAGCGCATGGGCATGAACCTTCACGACACGGAACAGCTGGCGTTGCGGGTCGCGCAGTCACGCGGCCTCAGCCCGTGCGAGGTCTGTTTTTCTTTGGCCTGATCGAGGGAGCGGGCCCCTACAGTTCGGCTTCGGCGTAGTCTTCCGCCGTCGGCTCGATGCGTGGCTGGGAGCGTTCCAGCAGGTCGAACGCCTCGGGGACCGTCGTCGCCCAGCTCACCGCGTCGAACGCCTTCGCCCGCACGAAGCCCTGCTCGGCCAGGCCGTTCATCAGTTCCTTCAGCGGCTCGTAGACGCCGGTCGGGTCCAGGATCACCACCGGCTTGTCGTGCATGCCGAGCACCCGGGCCGTCCAGATCTCGAACAGCTCCTCCAGCGTGCCGATGCCGCCGGGCAGCACCAGGAACGCGTCGCTGCGCCGGTCCATCTCGCCCTTGCGGGTGCGCATGTCCGGGGTGACGACCAGCTCGTCGTTGTCCTCGTCGGAGATCTCCACGTCGCGCAGGCCCTCGGGGATCACGCCCACCGTCCGGGCGCCGCCCTCGCGCGCAGCCCGCGCGACGGCCCCCATGCACGACACCCGCGCCCCGCCCGACACCAGGCCGTGCCCGCGCCGGGCCAGTTCCGCGCCGACCTCGGCGGCCAGCTCCAGGTAGCTCGGGTCGATCTTGCTGGAGGACGCGCAGAAGACGCAGACGGCCGACATCAGCCTCAACTCCCGGGGTCAGGGGACGATCCGTTCGCACGGCGGCCCGGGGACGCCGGGTCGCGGGGGTTCAGGTTATGCGGCCGCCGCCGGGCGGCTTCGAGCGGGCGTCGAGGACGGGCCCGGAGGATACGGATCGGTATCCGAAGTCCCCCGCCCAGGAGGCCGTCCATGTCGGCACGCCGCACGCTCCGCACGTTGCTGCGCCACTGCTACGAGGGGCTCGTGCTGGTCGGCCTGTCGGCGTACGTGCCCACAACGTCCACGCTGCCGGAGATGCTCGACTCCATCCGCGGGAAGCAGCCCGACGACGCCCTCACCCCCGCCGAGCGGGAGGCGTTCGAGGGGATGGTCCGGCAGCTCCAGCGGTGATCCTTCCCCGTCCCCGCCGGGCGTCAGGACGGCCCGGCCTCCTCGTCCTCGACGACGCCCCGGCCCGCCGCGACCGGCTCCTGCCCGCCGAACCAGTGGACCGTGCTGACCAGCCCCTCCGCCAGGGACACGCGCGGCGTCCACGCCAGCAGCTCGCGCGCGAGCGCGGTGTCGGGCCGCCGCACCTGCGGGTCGTCGGCCATCCGGGCGACGTGCTCGACCGGCGAGTCCGACCCGACCAGGTCCCGGATCAGCCGGGCCAGCTCCAGCATGGTCACCTCGTGCGTGCCGCCGATGTTGCACGGGCCCGCGTGCTCGGACCGCATCATCCGCATCACGCCCTCGACCAGGTCGTCCACGTAGCAGAGCGACCGGGTCTGGCGGCCGTCGCCGGTCACCGTGAGGGGGTGTCCGCCCAGCGCCTGGGTGATGAACGCCGGGATGACGCGGCCGTCCTCGCGGCGCATGCGCGGCCCGTAGGTGTTGAAGATCCGCACGATGGCGGTGCGCACGCCGTGCACGTTGCGGTACGCGGTGGTCAGCGCCTCACCGAACCGTTTCGCCTCGTCGTACACGCTGCGCGGCCCGACGGGGTTCACGTTGCCCCAGTACGACTCGGGTTGCGGGTGCACCAGGGCGTCGCCGTAGACCTCCGACGTCGAGGCCAGCAGGAAGCGCGCGCCCTGCTCGCGGGCGATGTCGAGCATCCGCTTGGTCGCGGCGGAGCCCGCCATCAGCGTCTGGACCGGCAGCCGGAGGTAGTCGATCGGGCTGGCGGGCGAGGCGAAGTGCAGGATGGCGGTGACCGGCGGCCCCGCGTACTCGAACTCGGCGGCGTCGGCCTCCGCGAACGTGAAGCGCGGGTCGCCCGCCAGCCGCGCGATGTTCTCGACCCGCCCGGTGAGGAGGTTGTCCACGCAGACGACCTCGTCCCCGTCCGCCAGGAGCCGTTCGCACAGATGCGAACCGACGAATCCCGCGCCGCCCGTGACGATGACCCGACCCGCCATCCCGTGCCTCCTGTCGGTGGGAAGTTGCACAGCAGACGGTGGCAGCGTCGCCTTGAAACGCGCTCAGAGATGCCTAGAGCAGATTCCTCGCCCCGCCGTGCAACCTTTCGGCGGCCCGGCCCTGTCCTGTACGCGTGAGCGAGACAACGTACGACCTCACCCCCTCCGGGCCGGCCCGTGCCGGGGCCGCCGGAGACGTCATCGAGCTGTCGGTGGTGATCCCCGCCTACAACGAGGAGACCCGGCTGCTCGCCACGCTCGACGCGGTGCGGCACCACCTCAACGGCTACCGGCTGCGCTGGGAGCTGATCGTGGTCGACGACGGCTCGACCGACCGCACGGCCTGGATCGCCGCCACGCGGGCCGCGCGCGAGCGCCGGATCGTCCTGGTGCGGTCGGCGGCCAACCGCGGCAAGGGGCATGCCGTACGGGCCGGGGTGCGCGTCTCCCGGGGCCGCCAGGTGCTGGTCTGCGATGCCGACCTCGCCACCCCGATCGAGGAGCTGGCCGTGTTGCGGGCCGCGCTCGCCACCGGGGCCGACGCCGCCATCGGGTCGCGGGCGCACTGCGCGTCGCGGATCACGGTGCGGCAGAACGTGGCGCGCCGCATGCTCGGCCGGGCCGGGAACCGGCTGATCCAGGTGCTGGCCACCCCCGGCATCGCCGACACCCAGTGCGGGTTCAAGCTGTTCGACGGTGCCAAGGCGCGCACCGCGTTCGACCTGGCCACCGTCGACGGCTGGGGCTTCGACGTCGAGATCCTCTACCTGTTCCGCCGGTTCGGCTGGGTGGTGGAGGAGATGCCGGTCTGCTGGGCGCACCAGCCCGGCTCCAAGCTGCGCCCCGGCGGTTACCTGACGACGATCGCCGAGGTCGTCCGGATGCGCCGCGCGCACGGGCGGCGGCCGCGTCCCGCCGGGTCCCGCGACGCCGCGCGGCCGGTGGCCGCGCGGCTGACCGGGCCGTCGGTCGCGACCGAGCACGGGAGGCCCGCGGCATGAGCGAGGCGCGCGCCTTCAGCACGACGGGCGACGAGACGGCCGGTCCCCCGACGAGCGCGGACCCGCCGGAGACCGACGAGGAACGGCGGCCGTTCCTCTCGCGCGCCGCCGCGCTCGACCTGGCGGCGGCGGGCGGCTTCCTGCTCGCGTCCCTGTTCGTGTACGCGCGGCTGTGGTCCGATCCGACGCGCCGCTACCTGGTCAACGGCGGGCAGGACCAGACGCAGTGGGAGTGGTTCTTCGCCGTCACCGCCCGGTCGGTGAGCGAGTTCCACGACCCGTTGTTCACCCATCTCCAGAACGCGCCGCTCGGCGTAAACCTGATGGCCAACACGGTGATGCTGGGCCTGTCGGTGCCGCTCACCCCCGTCACGCTGCTGTTCGGGGCGAGCGTGACGTGGGCGGTGGTGCTCACCGGCGGGCTCGCCGCCACCGGCTTCGCCTGGTACTGGCTGTTCTCGCGCAGGCTCGGCCGCTCGCGCGTCGCCGCCGGGGTCGCCGGGGCGTTCTGCGCCTTCGCGCCGCCGGTCATCTCGCACGCCAACGCGCACCCCAACTTCGTCGTGCTGTTCGCGGTGCCGTTCGTCATCGACCGGATCGTGGTGTTGTGGCGCGGCGAACGACCGGTCCGCAACGGGGTGTTGCTCGGCCTGCTCATCGCCTACCAGATCTTCCTCGGCGAGGAGATCCTGCTGCTGGCGGCCACCGGGCTGGCGGTGTTCGGCGTCGGGTACGCGCTGGCCCGCCCCGACGCGGTCCGCGCGGCGGTCCGGCCGCTGCTGGCCGGGCTCGGCACGGCCGCCGCGGTCTCGCTGGCGATCACCGCGTACCCGCTGGCGCGCCAGTTCGCCGGGGAGCAGAGCTACGCCAGCCTGCTGCACGGCCCGGCGGGCAACGACCTGCTGGCGATCACCGGGTTCGCCGACCGGTCCTGGGCCGGGCCGACGGTGCTCGGCCCGTTCGGCGTCAGCACCACCGAGCAGAACGCGTTCTTCGGCTGGCCGCTGGTCATCCTGACGGTGGTGCTGGCCTGCTGGATGTGGCGGCAGGCGACGGCGGCGGCGCTCGCGCTGGTCATCGTGGTGTGCACGGTGTTGTCGCTCGGCCCGGAGATCGTGGTGGGCGGTGAGCCGACCGGGATCACCGGCCCGTGGTTGCTGATGTCCAAGCTGCCGCTGTACGAGTCGGTGCTGGAGTCGCGGCTGACGATGGTGTGCATCCCGGCCGTCGCGCTGCTGGTCGCGATGGCCACCGACCAGGTGCTCGGCGTCGCCCAGGCGGCCCCGTGGCGGGCCGCGCCGCTGCGCATGTTGTGGTGCGTGGTGCTGGCCCAGGCGCTGCTGCCGATCGCGCCCAAGCCGCTGCTCGCCGAGGACCGCCCGCCTACGCCGCCCTTCTTCACCCAGGGCGTCTGGAAGCGGTACGCCGCGCCCGGCCGCACGATCGTGACGGTGCCACCGCCGAACGCCGCCAACGCGACCGCGCTGCACTGGCAGGTCGAGGCGGGCCTCGGGTTCGCGCTCGCCGAGGGCTACTTCGTCGGCCCGTACGGGCCCGAACGCACGGGCGTGTACGGCGCGGTCCCCCGGCCGACCGCGTCGCTGCTGCGCGACGTGGCCGACAAGGGGCAGGTCCCGGCGGTGACCGACGCCGAGCGCGAGACCGCGCGGGCCGACCTGCGGTACTGGCGCGCCGACGCGGTGGTGCTCGGCCCGCGCGACAAGCAAGCCGCGCTGCGCGCCACCGTCGAGCAGCTCCTCGGCCCCGGCCGGTGGGACGGCGGCGTCTGGGTGTGGGACGTGAGGGCGATCACACGTGGCGGATGAGATCGGGCGGCGAAGGTTCTTTTCGAGCTAGGGCGGTGTCGCGTAAAAGAATGAGGAGCGACCAGGGAGGCGGCCGATGCGGCCAGCGGAGGAAGAAGACTACGTCGCGTACGTCGGCGCGCGGCTGGCCAGGCTCCGCCGGATCGCGCACTACCTTTGCAAGGACCCCCACCGCGCCGACGACGTCGTGCAGATGACCCTCACCCGCCTCTACGTGCACTGGCGCCGGGCCCGGCAGGCCGACGACCTGGACCGCTACGTCGAAAGGATGCTGGTGCGGTGTTTCCTCAACGACCAGCAGCTCGGCTGGTGGACCCGCGTCCGCCTCACCGGCGCGCCGCGCGACACCCCGGTGCTGGCCCCGCCGCCCCCGGCCGACGGCTCCGACGTCGAGACCCGCACCGTCGTGCACGCCGCGCTGGAGCGGGTGCCGCCCAAGCAGCGCGCCGTGCTGGTGTTGCGGTTCCTGTGCGACCTGCCGGTCGCGGAGGTCGCCGAGATCATGCAGTGCTCGGCCGGCACCGTGAAGAGCCAGACCTCGCGCGGCCTGAAGACGCTGCGTGAGCTGCTCGGCGAACAGATGCTCGTCACCCTGAGGAAGGAGTGAGCCCGATGGACCGCGACGAGAAGGACCGCGACCGGCAGGACGGCCGTCGGCTGCTCGCGCCGCTGCGGGGGGCCGAGCCGGGGCCGGGCGGCGTCGACATCGCCGAGGCGCTGCGGGCCGGGCGGCACCGCGCGCGGGCCCGCCGGGCGGGCGGCGTCACGCTGGCCGCCGGGGTGGTCGCGGCCGTCGCGGTCGCCTCGACGATGCTCGGCCGGGCCATGCCGCCCGACCGGCAGCAGCGCCCGGTAGCGCCGCCCACCCAGTTCGAGCTGACGCGCCAGTTCTTCCGCGTCGGCTCGGCGGGCGGGTTCGCCCCCGACACCTACGAGACGGGCCGCTACCGGCAGCGCGTGCACCTGGTGGTGTCGGACCCGGCGAGCAACCGGCGCGCCGACGGCGTGATCATGTTGTACCCGCGCGACCGGCTGACCGGGGCCGACGGCCAACGCTGGGCGCCGTCCGGGCCGAAGGCGCCGCCGGTGCACGACCGGCCCGCCGTCTATCTCGACCGGCCCATCGTGCGGGCGGGCGCGGTGGAGGTGGCGTGGGAGTGGGCGCCGGGCGCGTGGGCCATCGCGTCGCTGAAGGGCGACGGCGTCGATCGTGAGGTCGCCCAGCGCACGGCGCAGAGCGTGTTGCCTGACGGCAACGCGACCGTGATGCCGCCGGTCAGCGTGCCTCCTTCGCTGCTCGGCAACGGCAACCGGCTCATCGGCACCGTGAGCCGCGAGCCGAGAACGGGCGTCCGCGCGCTGCGCGCGTTGCGCTACGGACCGGAAGACCCGGCCGCGCAACTCCCGGCCGCCGAGCCCGGCTGGATCGACGTGGGAGTGGAGGAACCCGACCCCGGACTGAACACCGACATCGAGATCGACGGACGACCGGCCGCCGAGCGCGGCACCCGGGTGACCGTGCCCGACGCCGACCACGACGCGGCGCTGTTCGCCGAGGCGAGCGGCACCGGCGTGCTGGACACCCTCGGCGGCCGGACGGGCCTGCGCCGGCTCGCCGCCGCGGTGACGCTGGTGCCGGGCCGCAACTGGCCCCCGACCGCCGCGCCGTCCTCGGCGTGCCCGACGACGGGCGGCACGGGCGCCGGATCGGCGGGCTGCAACGGACCACCGAACTGACGGGCGCCCCGGCGCCGCGAACGGACCGGGCCGGACGGGATGGGACGGACTCAAAGGGACGGACGAGCCGGAGGGGCTGGACGGGACGGATCGGCGGGCTGGACCAACGGACCGGCCAGCGGCCCGGATCAGCCGACCGGACTAACGGACCGAATCGGCGGGCCGGATCGACCGACCGGATCAACGGACCGGATCAGGCGGCCAGGTCGACGAACCGGGTCGGCGGATCAGGCCGGTTGGTCCTGGCGAATCGCACCAGGCCAGACAGCCTGGTAGACCAGTCAAGTCGGGCCGAGCCGGGGCGAGGCGTTCAGGCAACATAAAGGAAACCTTTCCTTCATCAATACGACAGGGACGTGAAGAGAATTCGACATTCCCTTTTGGAGGCCGGATTACGGACATGATTAAGGCGCTAGAGGCGTCTTTGACTGCCCTGTCCGACTGTGGACAAAAAGCAGTCAAAAGGGACATTGAATTTGCCACCTCCAGGGCCGACACTTGATCAAGTGAGCAGTGGCGAACCACCGGTCAACTGCGCCGCAGCCCTACTGGAGGTTATTCGGCATGCACTTCAAGACGCTGGGAACGCTGGAGGCAACCCGCGGGGACATCGTGCTCACGCCGAGCGCGCCGAAACAGCGCAGTGTCCTTTGCCTGCTTCTCACCGCACCGAATGAAGTCATCTCGACCGGCGCGCTCTTCGAGGAACTCTGGGGCGGCAATCCACCGGCCAGCGCCCAGACGACCCTCCAGACCTACATCTACCAACTACGCAAACGCTTCGGGGACGGGGACGCGGTGTGGGCCGCCCGGCACCTGCTGGTCACCCGGCACGGCGGCTACACGCTCGTGGTGCCCGAGGACGACATCGACGTGACCCGGTTCGAGACGCTGACCTCGGCCGCCCGCACCGCCCTGGACAACGGCCGCCTGGAGCTGGCCGCGCACACCCTGCGCACCGCGCTGTCGCTCTGGCGCGGCCCCGCCCTGGCCGACGTCACGACCGGGCCCCGGCTGGAGGCGTACCGGGTCCGGCTGGAGGAGTCGCGCACGCACGCCGTCGAGCTGAAGATCAAGGCGGAGATGGCGATGGGCCACCACCAGCACCTCATCGGCGAGCTGAAGGAGCTGGTCGCCACGCACAGCCTCAACGAGTGGTTCCACCACCAGCTCATGCTGGCGCTGTCGCGCACCGGCCGCCGCCAGGAGGCGCTGGAGGTCTACCACAACCTGCGCCGCATCCTCATCGAGGAGCTCGGCATCGAGCCCAACACCGACATGCGCCGCCTGCACCACGGCATTCTCACCGCCGACGCCGTCTGACGAAGGCGGAGGAGCGCGACGAAATGGAACGGGCCAGAGCGGAGGCTCAGTCCCCGGCCCCCGCGAAGGCCCGGCGCGCCGCCCCGCCGCCCAGTACCACCGCGAGGGCGGCGAGGCCGGCGAGCGAGGCGACCGCGAAGTAGTACACCGGCGCGGACAACACGTCGGCCAGGTGCACGACCTGCGCGCCGAGCCCCGCGCCCAGCGCGCTGAACAACCAGACCAGTCCGATGGTGCGCCCGACGAAGGCGTCCGGCGCCACCACCGCCGAGGTGCTGATGGCGACCGGCCCGATCACCACCTCGCCGCACGCCTGGAGGAAGAAGACCGCGACGACCCAGAGCACCGGCACCCGGCCGTCCCCGGCCGCGAGCGCGACGCCGCCCATCAGCAGGAAGCTGGCGGCGGCGAACGCCAGCCCGAGCGCGAACTTGGCCGGGATCGTCAGCCGGTCCCCGAGCCGCACCCACAACACGGCGAACAGCGGCGCGGTGAGCAGCATGAACAGCGGGATCGCCGACTGGAACCAGCCCGCCGGGACGGTGAAGCCCGCCACGTCGCGGTCGGTGGAGTCGCGGACGAACAGGTTGAGCAACGATCCCGACTGGCTCACCAGCATCCAGAACAGCGAGAACGACAGCAGCAGGCCGGTGAACGCGCGCAGTCGCCCGCGCTCGGCCGGGCTCCAGGAGCGGTCGCGCAACAACACCCGCACGTACCAGAACGGCACCGTCAGCGTGACCAGGGCGAACACCCCGGCGAAGTGCAGCGGCGAGAACGTGCCCGCCGCGACGTCCGCCGTGACCAGCGCCGTGATCACCACCAGCACGACGCCCGCCCGGCGCAGCGCGATCCGGCGCTCGTCCGGCGCGAGCGGCTGCGGCGGGGCGGCCCCCAATGTCCCGAAGTGCCGACGCCCGGCGGCGAACTGCGCGACGCCGAGCACCATCCCGACCCCGGCCACGCCGAACCCCCAGTGCCAGTCGTAGCGCTCCCCCACCAGGCCCGTGACCAGCGGCGCGGCGAGCGCGCTGAGCTGGATGCTGACGTAGAACAGCGAGACGGCGGCCTCCCGCCGCGCGGTGTCCCCCGGCGGGAACGACCGGCTGAGCAGCGCCAGCATGTTGGGCTTGAGCAGGCCGGTCCCGACCGCGATCAGCACCAGCCCGGCGTAGGCGGCGTCGGCGACCGGCAGCGCCATCGTGAAGTGCCCGGCCGCGATCGTCACCCCGCCCCAGGTCACGGCGCGGCGCTCGCCGAGCACGCGGTCGCCGAGCCAGCCGCCGGGCAGCGCCAGCACGAACACCGACCCGACGTAGACGCCGAACACCATCGCCGCCGTCGACTTCGGCAGCCCGAGCCCGCCCTCGGCGCGCGGGGCCGCCGCGTACAGCACGAGGATCGCCTGCATCCCGTAGAAGCTGAACCGCTCCCAGATGTCGGTGAGGAACAACGTCACGAACCAGCGGGGCCGCCGGGCCGCCGCCCCTTCGGCGGCCCGGCCCGCGTCGATCTCGCGGAGGGACATCGCAGTACTCCCTTCATGACCGGCCTAGGACCTGCTTCAAAGACCTCAGCTGTCGCGCGAGTGCCTACCTGG
>NZ_BCRO01000045.1 GCF_001552635.1 Actinomadura hibisca NBRC 15177
ACTCTGTCCCCCGCGCGCCCCTGGCAAGGGGCTCTGCCCCCTGCACCCCCGTTCCCGGTGGCCGGGGTTGTCGGTCAGGTTCGGGCGTGGGGTCGGGCATGGGGGTGTGCGGCTGGGGGGGCTTTGCTTCTGGGGGGGACGCTCTACCGCGGGCGGGAAGGGGCTTGCTGGGGGCCGCCCGCGGTGGAGCGTGGTGTTCGTGTGCCCTTCGGGCGGGGCCGGAGGGGCGCGTGAACGTCGCTACATCTTGCGCAGTACCGCCACCACCCGGCCCAGCACCGACGCCTCGTCGCCCGCGATCGGCTCGTAGGCCGAGTTCGCCGGCATCAGCCAGATGTGGCCGTCCTTGCGCTTGAAGGTCTTGACGGTCGCCTCGCCGTCGATCATGGCGGCGACGATGTCGCCCTGCTCGGCGACCGGCTGCTGGCGGACGACCACCCAGTCGCCGTCGGCGATGGCGGCCTCGATCATCGAGTCGCCGGACACCTTCAGCAGGAAGTGGGTGCCCTCGCCGACCAGCTGCTTGGGCAGCGTGAAGACGTCCTCGACCGCCTCCTCGGCCAGGATCGGGCCGCCGGCCGCGATCCGGCCCACCAGGGGGACGTAGGCGGGGGCCGCGTGCGCGGGGGGCTGCTCCTGGCCGGGGTACGGCTCGTCCTCGGTGCGCACGGGGGTCGCGCCGGGGACGCGCACCTCCACCGCGCGGGGGCGGTTCGGGTCGCGGCGCAGGAAGCCCTTGCGCTGCAGGGCGCGGAGCTGGTGCGACACGCTGGAGGTGCTCGTCAGGCCGACGGCCTCGCCGATCTCGCGCATCGAGGGCGGGTAGCCGCGCCGCTGCACCGAGTCGCGGATGACCTCCAGCACCATGCGCTGCCGTTGGGTCAGGCCGCTCTCGTCGCTCGGGCCGTCGGGCAACTCCCGGACCTTGCTCATCGCTCGTCGCCTCCCGGCGCTCGGTCGGTCACTCCTTGTCATGGAACGGTATCGCGTCCGGAGCCGATGATCAAACAATTGTTCGAAGAATGTCCTCGCAATTCGGCGCGGCGCGCGCTAGACATCGTACAGGTGTTCGATCGAAAATTCATTCGAGCATCAATGATCGGTGAGGGGGCTCGGTATGGCGGTGCCACGGCGGCGGCAGGTCGCACGGCACGGGGCGGCCGGAGTGCGGTCGGGGATTCGGTGCGGGGTGCAGGGCGGGCCGCGTTTTGTTGATCGTCCTCGGGAGGGACGGGCCGTCGCGCCCCCGCCGCCGGGTGGGGTGCGGCTGACGCGGCGTGGGCGTGTCGTCCTTGTTTCGTTCGTTGCGGGGGTTCTGCTCGTTCTGCTGTGGTTGACGGTGGGGGGCGGTGCTGGAGCGCAGGACCGGGGGACGCCCTCGGGGGGTGGCGGGCATAGGGTGGAGTACGTCGTGGTCGAGCCCGGACAGACGCTCTGGGAGATCGCCGTGCGGGCGTCGGGCGACGGGGATCCCCGGCTCACCGTGCAGCGCATCATCGACCTCAACGGCCTCTCCGGACCCGTCGTCCAGCCCGGTCAGCGGTTGCGGTTGCCCGCGCGCTGACCTGCGGCGGGACGCCGACACGCCCGGGTTGTGACGCGTATTGCTCCCTGTGACCAGGGTCTACGCGCGTGTCGCGCGTTCCAGGTTGCGAAGGCATTCGCCGCCCCTTACGGTTGACCACAACATCTAGTAGTCACACCGATGTCATTCACCACAAGTTGTGTTCTTGTGGCGCTGTTCCGTAGGTGTGGCTGGTTCTGTCAGGGAGGTCGGACCGCGTGCACTGCCCGTTCTGCCGCAACCCTGACAGCAGGGTGATCGACAGCCGCTCCACCGACGACGGGGCCGCCATCAGGCGGCGGCGGTCGTGTCCGGAGTGCGGCAAGCGGTTCACCACGCAGGAGAACGTGCTCCTCATGGTCGCCAAGCGCAGCGGCGTTACGGAGCCGTTCTCCCGGGAAAAGATCATTGCCGGGGTGCGCAGGGCCTGTCAGGGCCGCCCGGTCGACGAGGACGCGCTGGCCAAGCTCGGGCAGCGGGTCGAGGAGGCCCTCCGGGCGACCGGATCGGCCGAGATCCCCTCGCACGAGGTGGGACTGGCGATCCTCGGGCCGCTCGGCGAGCTCGACGAGGTCGCCTACCTGCGATTCGCTTCGGTCTACCGGAGCTTCGAGTCGCTGGACGACTTCGCGCGGGAGATCGAGCAACTGCGTCAGGCGGGTTCCTCGGGGGAGCCCGCCCGGCCCCGGTAGGGGCGATAACAGCGAGTGCACTGGTAAGGCCCCCGGCCGGGATGACCCGGCCGGCGGGCGAGGTTGTCCTGGACAGGGCCCGGCGGGAGGGCCCGATGGAGGGGGAAGGCGATGACGGAGACGGTGAGCGGCTCGGCCCGGCGCGGCAAGGGGGGCCGCAAGGGGCTGAAGATGGAGCGGATCTTCACCACGCCCGGTGTGCATCCCTACGACGAGATCCGTTGGGAGCGTCGTGACGTCGTCATGACGAACTGGCGCGACGGCTCGGTCAACTTCGAGCAGCGCGGCGTGGAGTTCCCCGACTTCTGGTCGGTCAACGCCACCAACATCGTGACGTCCAAGTACTTCCGCGGGGCGGTCGGCACGCCCGCGCGCGAGTGGAGCCTGAAGCAGCTCATCGACCGCGTGGTCAAGATGTACGTCGGCACCGGGCTGCGGGAGGGCTACTTCGCCTCCGACGCCGACGCCGAGGTCTTCGAGCACGAGCTGACCTACGCGCTGGCGCACCAGATGTTCAGCTTCAACTCGCCGGTGTGGTTCAACGTCGGGACCAAGTCGCCGCAGCAGGTGTCGGCGTGTTTCATCCTGTCGGTGGACGACACGATGGAGTCGATCCTCGACTGGTACAAGGAAGAGGGCGTCATCTTCAAGGGCGGCTCGGGGGCCGGCCTGAACCTGTCGCGCATCCGCTCGTCCAAGGAGCTGCTGTCGTCGGGCGGCACCGCCAGCGGCCCGGTGTCGTTCATGCGCGGCGCCGACGCCTCCGCCGGGACGATCAAGTCGGGCGGCGCGACCCGCCGGGCCGCCAAGATGGTCGTGCTGGACGTGGACCACCCGGACGTGGCCGAGTTCATCGAGACCAAGGCGCGCGAAGAGGACAAGATCCGCGCGCTGCGCGACGCCGGGTTCGACATGGACCTCGGCGGCAAGGACATCGGCAGCGTCCAGTACCAGAACGCCAACAACTCGGTCCGGGTGTCCGACGAGTTCATGCGCGCGGTGGAGGCCGACGGGGAGTTCGGCCTGCGCGCCCGCATGACCGGCGACATCGTCGAGACCGTCCGCGCCAAGGACCTGTTCCGGCTGATGGCCAAGGCGGCCTGGGAGTGCGCCGACCCGGGCATCCAGTACGACGACACCATCAACGACTGGCACACCAACCCCGAGACCGGCCGCATCACCGCGTCCAACCCGTGCTCGGAGTACATGTCGCTGGACAACTCCTCCTGCAACCTGGCCAGCATCAACCTGCTGAAGTTCCTGGGCGAGGACAACGTCTTCGACGTGGCCCGGTTCGTGCGGCTGACCGAGCTGATCATCACGGCGATGGACATCTCCATCACCTTCGCCGACTTCCCGACCGAGAAGATCGCGCAGACCACCCGCGACTACCGGCAGCTCGGCATCGGCTACGCCAACCTCGGCGCGCTGCTGATGGCCACCGGCCACGCCTACGACTCCGAGGGCGGCCGGTCGCTGGCGGCGGCCATCACCTCGCTGATGACCGGCGTCGCCTACCGCCGCTCGGCCGAGCTCGCCGGCGTCGTCGGCCCGTACGTCGGCTACGCCCGCAACGCCGACGCCCACAAGCGCGTCATGCGCAAGCACGCCGCGGCCAACGACGAGATCCGCACGCTGGACACGATGGACAAGTCGCTGCACGTCGCGGCCACCAAGCAGTGGGCCGAGTGCCTGAAGGCCGGCGAGAAGCACGGCTACCGCAACGCCCAGGCGTCGCTGCTGGCCCCGACCGGCACCATCGGCCTGATGATGGACTGCGACACCACCGGCATCGAGCCCGACCTCGCGCTGATGAAGTTCAAGAAGCTGGTCGGCGGCGGCTCCATGCAGATCGTCAACCACACGGTGCCGCGCGCCCTGGACCAGCTCGGCTACCAGCAGGAGCAGGTCGAGGCGATCGTCGAGTACATCGCCGAGCACGGCCACGTCGTCGACGCGCCGGGCCTGCGCCCCGAGCACTACGAGGTGTTCGACTGCGCGATGGGCGAGCGCGCCATCAGCCCGATGGGCCACGTCCGGATGATGGCGGCGGTGCAGCCGTTCCTGTCGGGCGCCATCTCCAAGACCGTCAACATGCCCGAGCAGGCCACCATCGAGGACATCGAGAAGGTCTACTACGAGGGCTGGAAGCTCGGCCTGAAGGCCCTGGCGATCTACCGCGACAACTGCAAGGTCGGCCAGCCGCTGTCGGCGGCGGGCAAGAAGGCCGAGGCCAAGCCGGCGGCGGCCCCGGTCGCCGCGCCGGCCGAGCAGGCCCGCCCGGTCCGCAAGCGCCTGCCCAAGCAGCGCCCGGCCACCGTCACCCGCTTCTCGGTGGCGGGCGCCGAGGGCTACATGACCGCCTCGTCCTACCCCGACGACGGCCTGGGCGAGGTCTTCCTCAAGCTCGGCAAGCAGGGCTCCACCCTGGCCGGCGTGATGGACGCCTTCTCCATGGCCATCTCCATCAGCCTCCAGTACGGGGTGCCGCTGGAGACCTGGGTGGAGAAGTTCACCAACATGCGGTTCGAGCCCGCCGGCATGACCGACGACCCCGACATCCGCATGGCGACCTCGGTGATGGACTACATCTTCCGCCGCCTGGCGCTGGACCACCTGCCCTACGAGGAGCGCGCGGGCCTCGGCATCTTCACCGCCGAGGAGCGCGCGATGCAGGCCAACGGCGGCGACCCCGCCACCCTGCACGCCGAGGCCGAGGAGGTCGTGGAGACCCTGGCCCAGACCGCCGAGATCACCTCCGGCGCCGCCGCACCGCAGGCCGTCGAGGCGCCCCGGCCCGCCGAGGCGCACTCCTCGATGGAGGTCATCGAGAGCCGCCAGGGCCGCACCGCCGACGCGCCGCTGTGCCTGACCTGCGGCACCAAGATGCGCCCGGCGGGCAGCTGCTACGTCTGCGAGGGCTGCGGCTCCACCAGCGGCTGCAGCTGACAACGAACGCTTCCGGGGCGTGAGCCCCGGGCGTGAGAGCACGGGACAGGGGCCCGGTGCCGGTCGGAAGACCGGTGCCGGGCCCCTGTCGTATCCGCGTGACGGTACCTGGGACGGTCTTGGCTCATCCGTGCGGGGAACTCATCGTCGCTGGTTCCCTCAGCAGGATCTCGCTGGCTGGGCGTGCCGCAAGGCTCGTCCGGTGATGGGGCCGGTCGGTTCGGGAAGCGCGGGATCGGATGGTGTCGGGTGAGGTGGGGCGCGGGTGGTGCTCTTTTCGTGGAGTGGGGTTGGTTTTTCTGGGTTTTTTGCTGCGGATCGTTCGAGGCAGAACGGCTTGAGGGTTGCGTCTCTCGGATAAGGGCTCGGCTTGTATCAGATCTTCTTTATTTGTTTCCGGAGAGTTAAGTCGCCGCCTTGATCTGGGTTGAGGTCGTGCTGGGGTGGGAATCTTTCGAGTAAGAATCCATCCACACTTCAGGTGGGGAAATGCGGCGGCGGTACGGCCTGCCGGGGAGTCTGGGGCATCCCTCTTTAGCGGCCGGTGTTCTTCCTGCTCGTTCGGGCTCCGGGTGAGGTAGCCCGCGTCGTCGGCGGTCTCTGGCTTCACTTCGTGAACGGTCGGTGGCTGCCTGTTCGGTGGCGTGAGCCATCTTTTGTTTTCACATGGCCTTGCCTTTTGGCGGCCGTTTTGAAAGGGCCCCTCTTGGGTCTTCGTGCTGCCCCGGCCGTCGTGCTGGGTGTTCTTGTCCTGCTTGTTTCGTTCGCCGTTCCAGTTCTGGGCGCTCCTGGTGCGGTGGTCGTCGCTGAGAGCGTTGTCGCGCCTCGCACCCTGGACCTCACCATCGACTCGCCTGCGCTGGGGGAGCGGCGCAAGGTCCGGCTGCTGACGCCGCGCGGGTGGTCGCGTGGTGCTTCCCGTACCTGGCCGGTGCTCTGGCTCCTGCACGGCGGTGTGGACGACTACACCGCCTGGACCCGTGAGACCGATGTCGCGCAGCTCACCGCTGCGTCCGATGTTCTCGTCGTCATGCCGGACGGTGGCCGGTGCGGCAACTACTCCGACTGGTGGAACTACGGGCGTGGTGGGTCCCCGGGCTGGGAGACCTTCCACATGAGCGAGGTCCGGCGCATCCTTGAGCGCGACTACCGGGCCGGTAGCGCGCGGGTCATCGCCGGGAACTCCATGGGCGGGCTCGGTGCCATGGCTTATGCGGCGCGGTTCCCCGGCATGTTCCGGGCGGCGGCCTCGTTCAGCGGCTACGTGCACACTCTGTACGGGCACCAGGTCGGGGACGACTCCACCGGGTGGGGGCCGTCGTTCGCCTGTCCCGGTACCGATTGGCGACGCGTCTGGGGCGACCCCGATGACCAGGCCGCGATCTGGCACGCGCACAACCCCTACGACCTCGCCGACCGGCTGCGCGGGGTGCGGCTATGGGTGGCCAGTGGGGATGGGCGGGCCGGTTCGCTCGGAGGACTGCCGTTCACTGATCCGGTGGAGGCGGGTACCTATGAGCACGCGCAAGCTTTGCTCGGGCGGTTGAACTCGCTGGGCATTCCGGTGACCGCGCGGCTCTACCAGGGCCAGCACCAGTGGCCTTACTGGGAACGCGAACTCCACCGGGCCTATCCCATGCTCCTGGACGCGCTCGGGCGCTGATCGTCGAAGTGCGCTGTGGTTCGGGCATTCTGGCTGTTGAGGACAGTCGGAGGGGGAGCGGGATGAGTGATCTCGATGTGCGGCCCACGCCGGTGCAGTGCGGTGGGCGCGAGGACGTGTCGGGCGGGCCGGTGCACGAACTGTTGAAGCCCCGGCTCACCGATCTGGGCGCTGGGATGGTGGTGCGGCGGCTGCTGCCCACGCTGGGGCGTCGCATGGTCGGTGCGTGGTGCTTCGTCGATCACTACGGGCCCGACGACATCGCCGAGCAGCCCGGTATGCAGGTCCCGCCCCATCCCCACATCGGGTTGCAGACTGTGAGCTGGCTCCATGAGGGGGAGGTCCTGCACCGCGACAGCCTGGGCAGTCTTCAGACCGTGCGGCCCCGTCAGCTCGGGCTGATGACCTCCGGACGGGCCATCTCGCACTCGGAGGAGTCGCCGCGCGAACATGCCCGCTTGTTGCACGGTGCGCAGTTGTGGGTCGCGCTTCCGGACGCGCACCGGCACACCGACCCGGCGTTCGAGTTCCACGCCGATCTGCCCGTCGTCACCGGTGGCGGTTTGAGCGCCACCGTCATCATGGGTGAGATGGACGGCGCGGTCTCGCCGGGCACGGCCTACACCCCGATCGTCGGTGCCGACCTCACTCTGGATGGTGACGTCCGTGTGCCGGTGGAGCCCGACTTCGAGTACGCCGTTCTCACCATGTCCGGGATTGTGGAAGTGGACGGGGTTCGGTTGGAGCCTGCGTCCATGTTGTATCTCGGGTGTGGCCGTCGGGAGTTGCGGATGCGTTCGGACGGTCCTAGCGAGCTGATGTTGCTGGGTGGCGAGCCGTTCGAGGAGAAGCTCGTCATGTGGTGGAACTTCGTCGGGCGTACTAGCGAGGAGATTTCGCAGGCGCGTGCCGACTGGATGGACGGCGCGCGCTTCGGGGCCGTGCACGGCTATGACGGTCCGCGCACGCCCGCCCCGACGCTGCCCGACCTGCCGCTCAAGCCGCGCGGTCGTACCCGGTAACGGTGTGGCGCGTCCCGTCCGCGGCGGCCTCGCGGATGGTGTCCAGGAGGCGGTGGAGTTTTACAGCGTGCGCGAAGTCGGCCACCGTTTGCCCGCCGGTGTGTAGGTCGTGGGCGAACGCCTCGTACAGCAGGCGTACGTTCTGGGCCGACTGCTCGGCAGAGGGGGCGGGTGTCCGTAGCTCTTGCCAATCGCTTTCGCCCAAGCGCGCGCCTAGCAGGCGTGGTTCGCCGATCTGGATCTGGGCCGCGCGCAGGTCGTGCGCGTCGGTGACGACGGCCAGGTCGCCCTCGGTGCCGGAGAACTCCAGTCGGGTGCGGGAGTTGCTGGCCTTGCCGTTGGCCAGGTGGATCGAGGCGACCGCGTTGTTTGTGAGTGTTGCGCTGACCAGGACTTGAGCCGGGGAGGTGGGACGGACCAGTTCGTCGGTCTCGGCGATGGTGAGGTTCGGTCCTGGCGGGCCAAGGATCGCTGACAGGGCGGTGAGGTCGCCTGCCAGGAAGTTCAGGACGTCCAGGCTGTGCCCGCCGGTGACCTCCAGCAGGCCCGCGCCGTTGGCCCGGTCGAAGGTGTAGGCGGCCTCGGCGGGGATCGTGCCGCCCGCGCCGCGCGCGATCGCCGCGTACAGCGTCGCCGAGGTGATCTCGCCCAGGTAGCCGTCGGTGATCAGGCCGCGGGCGTGGCGGACGGCGGGGGAGTGGCGGGCCTGGAGCCCGATCGCGGTGCGGACCCCGGCTGCTCGGGCCTTCTCGGTCAGGTTCTCGGCTTCGGCGGTGGTCAGCGCCAGGGGCCATTCCGCCAGCACGTGCTTGCCCGCGTCCAGGGCCGCGTCGATCAGTTCGGCGTGGTGCGGCACCTTCACCGTCACCACGACCAGGTCGACGTCGGGGTGCGCGGCCAGCGCGTGCGGGTCGGTGAAGGCGTGCTCGGCGCCGAACCTCCGGGCCGCCTCACGGGCGCTGTCGGGCCGTCGCGTGCCGACCGCCGTCAGCGCGTAGTCGGGCAAGGCGTGCAGGGCGGGGACGTGGGCTGCGGCTGCCCAGCCGCGCTCGGGGTTCGCGCCGATGATGCCGACGCGGACGGGGGTGCGCATGGAGACCTCCGAGGGATAAGCGGACTGGTTTCGTCCGTTTGAGGACCGTAGTTCAAGCGGACGCTATTCGTCCACTTAATCCGGAGGGTGGTCGTCCGTTTGTTAGGCTGCCCCGCATGACCGCCCCGCCCCGCGCCGTGGACCGCCTCCTGGCCGGCCGCCGTCCGCGCGCCGACGCCCGCCGCAACGTCGAGCGCCTGGTCGCCGCCGCCCGCCAGACCGCGGCCGAGGTCGGCGGCGAGGTCACCGCGCACGAGATCGCCCGCCGCGCCGGGGTCGGCGTCGGCACCTTCTACCGGAACGCGGGCTCGCTGGAGGCGCTGCTGGAGGCGGTCCTCGAAGAGATCATCGGCGAGATCCTGGCCGAGGCCGACCACGCGCTGGCCGATCCCGACCCGTGGGAGGGGCTGTGCCGCTTCGCCGCCTCCTACGCCCGCCTCCGCAACGAGCTGTGCGACATCAACGAGGCCCTCGGCGACGCCCTCGGCCAGGCACGCGGCGAGCTGCGCGACCGCATCGGCCGCGTGGTCGTCCGCGCCCAGGACGCCGGAGCCGTGCGCGCCGACGTGACCTGGCAGGACGTCGCGTTCCTCCTGGTGTCGGTCAGCACCGGCCCGCACACCCTCGGCCTGCGCGCCGGGGACCGCCAGTGGGAGCGGAACCTGCGGATCGTCCTGGACGGCCTGCGCACCACCGCCCCGGGCGAGCTGCCCGGCGAGCCACCGGCCGTCCCCGATCAGGCACCCGAGCCCTCGCTCCGTCGTTAGGCAGGCGACGAGCGCGCCCCGGTTGTCGCACCGCGGGACGATGAGTCATAGGTTGGTCAGGTCGGACGAGGAAGGGGAGCGGTATGTCGATGCAGAAGGGCTCCAACACGCCGGTGCCGGTGTCGGCGCTGCGCGTGGAACTGGGCTGGCAGGGTGGTCCGGGGGTGCCCGACGCCGACGCCTCGGCGCTGCTGCTGGCCCAGACCGGCAAGGTGCGCGGTGACGACGACTTCGTCTTCTACAACCAGCCCGCGCACCGGTCGGGCGCGGTCCGGTACGAGGGCAAGCAGCAGGGGCCCGCCGTCCGGGACGTGCTGGCGGTCGAGCTCGACCGCGTGGAGTCCGACATCGAGCGCATCGTGGTCGCCGCGTCCGCCGACGGCGGCACGTTCGGGCAGTTCACCGGGTTGTACGTGCGGCTGGTCGACATGCAGGGCGGCGAGGTCGCCCGCTTCGACAGCCCCGGCGCCACCACCGAGACCGCCTTCGTCCTCGGCGAGCTGTACCGCAGGCAGGGGACGTGGAAGTTCCGCGCCGTCGGCCAGGGCTACGACACGGGGCTGGCCGGGCTCGCCACCGACTACGGCATCAGCGTGGACGACGCGCCCGCTCCGCCGCCGCCCGCGCCCCAGCACCAGGCGCCGCCGCCTCCGACCCCGCAGTACCAGGCCCCGCCGCCCCCGCCGCAGCAGACCCCGCCGCCCTCCCCGCAGTATCCGCCGCCGCCGGGCCAGCACACCCCGCCTCCGCCGCCCGGCCAGTACACCCCGCCTCCGCCTCCGGGACAGTACGCGCCGCCGCCCCCGCCCGGGCAGTTCACCCCGCCCCCGCCGCCCGGCCAGTACCCGCCGCCGCCCGGCCAGTACGCCCCGCCGCCCCCGCCGCCGGGCCAGTACGCCCCGCCCGGCCAGCAGCAGTACGCGCCGCCCGGCCAGTACCAGCCGCCCGGCCAGCCGCCGCAGCCGCAGGGCGGCAAGATCTCGCTGACCAAGAACTCGCCGTCGGTGTCGCTCACCAAGCACGGCGCGACCTCGGGCAACATGCGGGTCAACCTCAACTGGACCGCCCGCGAGGGCGTCGCCAAGGGCCGTCTCGGCAAGCGCCGCCGCGGCGTGGACCTCGACCTCGACCTGTGCTGCCTGTGGGAGCTGCAGGACGGCCGCAAGGGCATCATCCACGCGCTCGGCGACATGGGCGCGCTGGACCGCGCGCCGTTCATCCAGCTCGACAAGGACGACCGCACCGGCGCGATCGAGTCCGGCGAGAACATGACCATCAACCTGGACCACACCGCCGACTTCAAGCGCATCCTGGTGTTCGCCGAGATCTACGACGGCGCCGACGACTTCCGCGGCCTGGACGCGATCGCCACCCTGTACCCGGTCGGGTCGCCGCCCATCGACATGCGCATGGACGACTGCTCCGACGCCTCCCGCGACGCGGTGCTCGCGCTGATCGAGAACGTCGGCGGCGAGCTGACGGTCCGTCGCGAGGGCCGGTTCGTCCTGCCGCCGCCCGGCCGCCCCCGCTGGGGCAAGATGGCGGTGGACCAGGCCTACGGCTGGAACCTGGAGTGGGTGGCCTCGCGCGGCAAGGACTGACCACCCGCTTGGTGTGATCTTGCTCTTGCCGGAGCGCGGACGGCCGGGATAGGACGGTGCCATGAGCACCCAGCCGCAGGCCCCCTACCCGGCCGTGCCCGCCCCGCGCTTCGACGTGCCCGGCACCGAGGCGACCGAGCGGGCCCGCGCGTTCGCCGACACCATGACGCTGCGCCGCACCGTCCGCGACTTCGCCCCGGCGCCGGTGCCCGAGCGGGTGATCGACGAGGCGGTCCGGGCCGCCGCCACCGCTCCGTCTGGGGCCAACCTCCAGCCCTGGCGGTTCGTGGTCATCACCGACCCGGAGCGCAAGCGGCGACTGCGCGAGGCGGCCGAGGCCGAGGAGCGCGAGTTCTACGAGCGGCGCGCCTCGCCGGAGTGGCTGGAGGCGCTCGCGCCGCTGGGCACCGACTGGCGCAAGCCGTTCCTGGAGGACGCGCCCGCCGTCATCGTGGTGTTCGAGGTGCACAAGGGCCCGCACACGCCCCGCCCCTACTACGTGAAGGAGTCGGTGGGCATCGCGGTCGGGTTCCTGCTGGCGGCGCTGCACCAGGCGGGCCTCGCCACGCTCACCCACACCCCGAGCCCGATGCGGTTCCTGAACGAGGTGTGCGAGCGCCCCCAGGAGGAGCGCGCCTACGTGGTGATCCCGGTCGGCTACCCGGCCGACGACGCGATGGTGCCCGACATCACCCGCAAGCCGGTCGAGGAGGTCGTCGTCCGGTTGTGAACGGCGACCTCCCCGGTGGGAGCGTCAGCCCTTGAGCAGGGTGTCGGCCAGCTTCTTGTCGCGCGCCACGCGCACCAGCGCCGCCGCGAACCTCGCCAGGTCCTTCTCAGGGACCTCGTCGGCCAGCTTCTTGGGGTTGGCGGGCAGGCCGAGACGCTCGGCGCCCTTGAGCGTCTGCGCGTCGAAGTAGGGGCGCAACCACGGCCACATCGCCTGCGCCTCCCGGCAGAAGATGTCCACGCCGGTCGGGCCGATGCCGGGGAACTCCTTCAGCAGCGCGGCGGCGCGCTCGCGGTCGCGTTCGGCCTGGATGGGCAGCCGCCGCAGGTCACCGCCGTACTTGTCCTGCACCATCTCGGCCATGTCGCCGAGCCGCGTCGCGGTGCTCTCGTCGTAGCGCACGTAGTGGGCGCGGCCGAGCGCGTCCACCCGCTGCTGCCAGGTGAGACGGTCCAGGCCGCGCGCGGTGCCGCCGCCCGCCTCGAACAGTTCCCGCGCCGCCGCCATCGCGATGTCGGACGAGATGCGGGTGCTGAGCAGGTTGGCGAGGACCAGCAGCTTGAACAGCGCCGCGGGCTGGTCCTTCAGGGGGATCCCGGCCTCCTCGGCGTAGGTCCGGCCCGCCTCGCGCAGCAGTCTCCTGACGACAGTGCCCATGCCACCCACCTCCCGTTGGTCGCGATCTACCCACGGGGGCGTGGTTGACTCCGGGCGAGGAGGGGATCAGAGCAGGCTGAGTTGGCCTTCCCCGGCCATCGGGTCGCGGTGTCTCTTCAGGTGCCGCCACCGGGGCAGGTCGTCCAGGTACGACCACGACATGCGGTGGTGCGGGGTGGGCCCGTGCTCCTCCAGCGCCTTCTGGTGGACGGGCGAGGGGTAGCCCGCGGCCTCGGCGAACCCGTAGCCGGGGAACCCGGCGTCCAGCCCGGCCATCAGCCGGTCGCGGTGCACCTTGGCCAGCACCGACGCGGCCGCCACCGTCACCGAGCGCAGGTCGGCCTTGATCTCGCAGCGCACCCGCCAGGGGCGGCCCAGGAAGTCGTGCTTGCCGTCGAGGATCACCACGTCGGGCGGCTCGGGCAGCGCCTCCAGCGCGCGCACGGCCGCGCGGCGCAGCGCCGCCGACATGCCCAGTTCGTCGATCTCGGCGGGGGAGGCCGCGCCGATGGCGTGCCCGGTCAGCCAGCCCGGCAGGACCTCGGCGAACGCCTCGCGCCGCCGCTCCGACAACATCTTGGAGTCGGTGAGGCCCTCCGGCGGCGGCGACAGGTCGGTCACCGCCGCGCATACCACGACCGGACCGGCCCAGGCGCCGCGCCCGACCTCGTCCACGCCGGCGATGCGCGGGAGGCGGCCGGGTGTGGCCAGGGCGGTGCGCAACTCGTCCTCGATGGCGTATCCCGCGACGCGCGGGATCTCAGAGGCGGCGGCGTCGGGGCCCGGGGCCAGGCCGGGCAGGGCGTCGGTCAACGGGTCTCCTGGGCGAGGCGGGCGGTCGCGGCCGGCCCCCGTCCTCGCGGAGGCGTCCGGCCCCGTCGATGGTAGGGCGCGGTGGGCGGCCGTCGCTCACAACCAGCCGTTGTGCCGGGCGGTCCCGACGGCCTCCATCCGGTTGCGCGTGCCGGTCTTGCCGATCGCCGACGACAGGTAGTTGCGGACGGTGCTCTCCGACAGGTGCAGCCGTCCGGCGATGTCGGCGACGGTCGCGCCGTCCGCCGCGGCCGTCAGGACGTCGCGCTCGCGCTCGGTGAGCGGGTTGGGGCCCACCGACAGCGCGGCGGTGGCCAGCGCGGGGTCCACGACCCGCTCCCCGGCCAGCACCCGCCGGACGGCCGCCACCAGGTCCTCGATCGGGCCGTCCTTGACCAGGAAGCCCCCGGCCCCGGCGTCCATCGCGCGGCGCAGGTAGCCGGGGCGGCCGAACGTCGTCACGATCAGCACCTTGCACGAGGGCAGCTCCCGGCGCAGGTCGGCGGCCACGTCCAGGCCGCTGCGGCCGGGCAGTTCGATGTCCAGCACCGCGACGTCGGGCCGGACCGCCAGCGCGGTCTCCAGCACCGCCGAGCCGTCGCCGGTCTGGGCGACCACCTCGATGTCGTCTTCCAGGCCGAGCAGCAGCGCCAGCGCGCCGCGCATCATGCCCTGGTCTTCGGCGAGCAGGACTCGGATCACGCCTGTCATTGTCCCGGCCCCAGCGCGGCGGTCAGCACGAAGCCGCCGCCGGGCGCGGGCCCGGCCTCCAGCGTCCCGCCCGCCTCGGCCATCCGCTCGGTGAGGCCGTGCAGGCCGTGCCCGGGGGACGGCGGCGGCGCGGCGGCCCCGTCGTCGCGGACCTCCAGGACGGCGCCCCCGCCGCCGGCCCGCAGCGTGATCGTGCAGGTGCGGGCGCCGCTGTGCCGGATGACGTTGGTGACGCCCTCGCGCACGGCCCAGCCCAGCGGCATGTCCTGCTCGGGCGGCGGGGGCGGCCCGGAGCGGCGGATCACCGGTTCGATCCCGGCGTCGGCCAGCGCCGTGCGGGCCGCCTCCAGTTCGGCGTCCAGGCCCCGGCCCCGGTAGCCCGCCACCGCCTGCCGCACCTCGCCGAGCGCCTGCCGCCCGACGGTCTCGATGTCGGCGGCCTGCCGGGCGGCCGTCTCCGGGTCGCGCGCGGCGATGATCCGCACGGCCTGCGCCTTCACCACCATCAGCGACAACGTGTGCCCCAGCAGGTCGTGCAGGTCGCGGGAGAAGCGCAGCCGCTCCCGGGTGACGGCGGCCTCGGCCAGCTCCTCGCGGGCGGCCCGCAGCAGCCCGATCACCGCGAACAGCCGCAGGACGACCGCGGTGACCAGGGCGGCGGTGGCGGTGCCGTACCCGATGCCGAGGATCGTGTCGCCCTCGGCGCCGCGCGCCCACAACGTCAGTACCGTCGCCAGCGACACCCCGCCGATGATCAGCAGCAGCGGGGCCTCCGGACCCCGGCCACGCTGGCGGGCGTGCCCGGCGACCGTCCCGGCGGCGATGCCCGCCATGACGAACAGCGCGTCCCACTCCTGCCACCACGCCAGCGCCGCCGCGGCCGCCGTGAGCGCGGCCAGCAGCGCCACCGGCACCCGGAACGGCACCCGCGCGTCGAACGCCGTCCACACCGTCGCCAGGTACAGGACCGCGAACAGCACGAGCGCCGCCACGCACGCCGCCACCGGATGGGAGCGTCCGTGCAGGAGGTCGGCCACCGGCCAGCCGAGGACCGCCAGCCAGAGGGAGAAACCGGCGGGCTCGGGACCGTCGCCGCCGATCCGGTCCAGGGCGATCTCGGGACGGCGCCGCTCGACGGGGCGGATCATCGGTCGCTCTCCTCGGTCACGGGCCCACGCCATGCCGGTCGCGGAGCGCGGGACCCGGCGGCGGCTGGACCGTTCCGGATCGTTCGGTGATCCCGTGGTTCGTCACCGCGTCGTCGTCGTTCACGTCCCCGACGTTACGAAGCCGGGCGGGGGTCGCGGCAGGGCCGAACATCCGCGTTCGGGCAGGACAAATGTACTTTCCGGGGATTTTGGAAACATTCTTACCGACTTGTACGAGTCAACGAACCCGGCCCGGGGAGTCCCGTTCACGCGGGTCCTGCGCTTTACTCGGCAGTGATGGCATTGTTCGGCGGCTCCCGCTCCCGCCCGGCGGTGGCGACCGCGGCGCGGGATCTGTTCGAGCGCCTGCGGGTGCGGTACTTCCAGATCGTGCCGGGGCTGCGGTTCCTGGGCGGGCTGGTGCTGGTGGCCGCCGTGCTGGCGGTGGTGGTCGCGCTGGACGGGCCGGTCCCGGCGGCCGCGGCCTTCACCCTGGTCCTGCTGGTCGTGGCCCACCTGACGTTGCGGTCCCCGGCCGGGATGGCGGTCGTCACGATGATCGTGTGCTGGCTGGCGGCGGCGGTGCCGCTCGGCCGCCTGTACCCGCACGAGGGCGCGGGGCCGTGGCATCTGAGCGAGGCGCTGCTGCTGGCGGTTCTCGCGCTGCCGGTGGCGTCCGTGGCACTGCGGTTGCGCGGCTACGCGCCCTGGCGCACGGTGCTGCTCGCGCTGACGGCGGCGGCCGCGGCGGCGGTGGTGACCGCGCAGACGCTGCCCGCCGCCAACGTCGCGACCGCGTGGGCGGCGGCGCTGGCGGTGCTGGCCTACCGGTGGGTGCAGTCGCGGCGCTCGGTGACGGCCCAGGCGTACGAGACCGGGTGGGTCCAGGAGCAGGCGAGCCCGAAGGGGGACGGCATGACGGTGCCCGGCAGGCCCGAGGGCCGCGACCGGCGCGAGGGCGATCCGGCCGCCGCCCCGTCCGTGGTCCAGGCCGTCCCGGAGCAGCGCGCCGCGGGCGAGGCCGCCGAAGCCGAGGCCGAGGGCACGCCGCGGATCTCGGTGGCCGAGGCGCTGGCCGAGCTGGAGTCGATGATCGGCCTGGAGCCGGTCAAGCGGCAGGTCCGCTCGATCGCCGCCTCCATCGAGGCCGCGCACCTGCGGGCCGCCGCCGGGGTGCCGACCGAGAAGCCGATGCGCCACTTCGTGTTCGTCGGCCCGTCGGGCACCGGCAAGACCACCGTGGCCCGCGTCCTCGCCCAGATCTTCTACGCGTTCGGGCTGCTGCCCACGCCGGGCGTGGTGGAGGCGCACCGCGCCGACCTGGTCGGCGAGTTCCTCGGCGCGACCGCGATCAAGACCAACCGGCTCGTCGACTCCGCGCTCGGCGGGGTGTTGTTCGTCGACGAGGCGTACGGGCTGAACAACGCGGGCGAGGGCCAGCCCGACCGGTTCGGCAACGAGGCCGTGCAGACCCTGCTGAAGCGCGCCGAGGACGACCGCGACAACCTGGTCATCATCCTGGCCGGGTACGAGGCGCAGACGGACGAGCTGCTGGACTCCAACCCGGGCCTCGCCTCCCGGTTCGGCACCCGGGTGCACTTCCCGTCCTACCGGCCCGACGAACTGCTGCGCATCGCCGAGTACCACGCCGGACGCCGCGACGACCGGCTGGACGAGGCGGCCCGCCGCCGCCTGGCCGACCGGTTCGCCGAGGTGGAGCGGCGCGGCATCGTGGACGAGCTGGGCAACGGCCGCTTCGTCCGCTCGCTGACCGAGGCCGCCGCGCGCGCCCGCGACGTGCGCGTCGTCGGCGCACCCGACCCGCCCACCGCCGACGACCTGGTCACCCTGCGCGCCGAGGACATCGACACCGCCTTCGCCGAGGTCACCGAGCGCTACCGGGGCTACGCCGAGACCCCCACGCTGGACGAGGCGCTGGGCGCGCTGGAGTCGATGATCGGCCTCGCGCCCGTCAAGCGGCAGGTCCGCGAGATCGCCGCGCAGCTCCAGGTGGCGCGGCTGCGCCAGGAGCAGGGCCTGTTGACGCGCCCGCCGACCCGGCACCTGGTGTTCACCGGCCCGCCCGGCACCGGCAAGACGACCGTGGCGCGGGTATTGGGCGGCGTCTTCGCCGCCTACGGCCTGCTCGCGCGCCCGCACGTCGTGGAGGCCCAGCGCGCCGACCTGGTGGGTGAGCACCTGGGCGCGACCGCGCTGAAGACCAACAAGGTGATCGACTCGGCGCTCGGCGGGGTGTTGTTCGTCGACGAGGCCTACGCGCTGACCAACCCCGGCTACTCGGGCGGCGACGCGTTCGGCGCGGAGGCGGTGCAGACCCTGCTCAAGCGCGCCGAGGACGACCGCGACCGCCTGGTGGTGGTGCTGGCGGGCTACCCCGCCGACATGGAGCGCTTCCTGTCCAGCAACCCGGGTCTGGCCTCCCGGTTCGACGTGCGGGTGGACTTCCCGTCCTACGGGCCCGACGAATTGCTCCAGATCGCGCAGATCATCGCGGCCGAGAGCGGCGACCGGTGGGAGGAACAGGCCCTGGACGACCTGGCGCTGGTGTTCCAGCACGTGGTGGGCCAGGGCCGCGTCGACGAGCTGGGCAACGGCCGGTTCGCGCGCTCCCTGTACGAGAAGGCGTGCGCCTGCCGCGCGCTGCGCGCCGCCGAACTGGGCCGCGCCGCCACGCCCGCCGACCTGACGACCCTGACCGCCGCCGACGTCCGCGACGCCTTCGCGGACCTGTCCCACCGCCTGGGCTGAACTGTCGGACGGTTGCGCTTGAATAGGCCCATGCCCTCGGTGACCTGGCCCCAAGTCCTCGCCTGGCGCACGCGCCGCCAGCACGTCGAGACCCCCGGCGACGCGCCCACCGCCGACGTGGTGCGCCGCCTCGCCGGAGTGCAGGCGCAGGTGGCGTCCGCCGCCGAGATGGCGGTTGCGGTGCGGCAGGAGAAGCCGCAGGGCGACGTGCCCGACGCCCTCTGGCGGGACGGGACGCTGGTCAAGACCTGGGCGGTGCGCGGCACGCTGCACCTGCTGCCGGCCGACGAGGCGGGCGCGTACATGCGGCTGTGCGCGCAGGCGCGCCACTGGGAGAAGCCGAGCTGGCAGAAGACCTTCGGCGCGACCCCCGCCGACCTGGAGGCGATCGCCGCCGCCGCGACGGCGGCGCTGGCGACGGGCGAGGCCCTGACCCGCGAGGAGCTGACCGGCGCGATCGTGGCGGAGACCGGCTCCACCCACCTGGCCGAGGTGCTGGGCTCGGGCTGGGGCACCCTGCTGAAGCCGCTGGCCTGGTGGGGCGTGCTGCGCTACGGGCCGTCGCAGGGCAGCAAGGTGACGTTCACGGCCCCCGACTACGACGTGCCCGACGTGGCGTCGGCGGCCCGCACGGTGATCCGCGCGTACCTGGGAGCGCACGGCCCGGCGACGCCGGAGATGTTCGACACCTGGCTGATGCGCAAGGCCAACCGCAAGAAGGACGTGAAGGAGTGGTTCGCGTCCCTCGCCGACGAGCTGACCCCGGTCTCGGTGGACGGCGTCGAGATGTACACGCTGACCGAGCACCTGGACGAACTGCTGGACACCACGCCGACAAGCTCGGTACGCCTGCTGGGGGCGTTCGACCAGTACGTCCTGGGCGCGGGCACAGGTGAGACCAACCTGCTCCCTGCGGACCGCCGCAAGGAAGTGAGCCGGACGGCAGGCTGGATCTCCCCGGTAGTGCTGCACGAGGGCCGCGTGGCGGGCGTCTGGGAACCCAAGGACGGCGACGTGTCGGTGACGCCGTTCGAGGAGATCCCACCCGCCCCGTTGGCCGCCGAGATCGACCGCCTACGCCCTCTGTTGGCCTGACCGGCCCGCCGCGCTGCCTCCCCGGGCCGAGGACGCCGGTTGCCCGCGCTCTTACGGAAGGCGGGCAACCGGCGGGTGGTGTTGCCGTCATTTCAGGCGGCGGGTGATCGGGCGGGGGAGGGGATCCCTGCGGGGTTGGGGGCGGGTGGGCCAGTGGGTGGGGCGCCAGTCCTTGCCGTCGCGGCTGTCGGCCGTCCACAGGCCCGTGAGGCCGAAGAATGCCAGCGTGCTGAGAAACGCCAGCACGAACAACACGTCCATGCGTTGACAGTGCGCTTGATCAGGGGAGGTTCATAGGGCCATACGGGATGTGTCGTCGTGGACCATCAGCGGAAGCGCACGTGTTGGCCGGGGCGTAGCTGGGCTGCTTGGGGGATCGACGCGGCGGTCAGCACAGCGATCACCGGGTAGCCGCCGGTGGCGGGGTGGTCGGCCAGGAACAGGATCGGCAGCCCGTTCGGCGGGACCTGGATCGCGCCCGTCACCATGCCCTCGCTGCCAAGTTCGCCCTCGCGCGCCCGTGGCAGTGGCGGTCCCTGGAGGCGGACGCCCACCCGGTTGCTCTCGCCGGACACCTCGTACGGCCCGGACGTCAGCTTCCCCAGGGCCTCGGCCGCGAACCAGTCGTCGCGTGGGCCCGGCACGATCCGCAGCGTTGGTACCTCGGGCAGCGGCGCGACCGGCGCGACGTCCACCAAGAGGTCGGCGAGGCCGGTGACCGGGCCGATAGGCAGGCGGTCACCGGGTGACAGCGGTGCCGGGCCGAGGCCCGACAGCAAGTCGGTGGAGCGGCTGCCCAGCACCGGTTCGACGGCCACGCCACCGCGCACGGCCACGTAGCTGCGCAGGCCGCTCGACGGCGCGCCCAGCTCCACCAGGCCGCCCGCCGGGACGTGGCAGGGCGCGTTCGGACCGTGCGGGCGGCCGCCGATCCGCACTGTGAGAGGCGCGCCCGTCACCGCGATCCATGCGGCCTGATCGAAGCGGAACGCGGCCCCGCCGAACGTCACCTCGATGGCCGCGCGCTCCTCGGGGTTGCCGACCAGCCGGTTCGCCAGCCGGAACGCGCGCACGTCGGCGGCCCCCGACCCCGGCACCCCCAGATGCGCGAGCCCCGGGCGGCCCAGGTCCTGCACGGTCGCCAGCGGGCCGGGTCGCACCACCTCGATCACGGGGCGGCCACCGTGAACCGCACCCGCGCCCCGGGCCGCAGCGGCGACGGCGGGTCGCGCGTCACGTCCCACATCGTCGCCGACGTGCGGCCCAGCAGCCGCCACCCGCCCGGCGACCGCGACGGGTACACCGCCGCGTACGGCCCCGCGATCGCCACCGCCCCGGCGGGCACCGCCGTGCGCGGCGACTCCCGGCGCGGCACGTGCAGCGCCTCGTCCAGCCCCGTCAGGTACCCGAACCCGGGGGAGAAGCCCAGGTAGGCGACGGTGTACTCGGCCGCCGAGTGCCGCCTGACCACCTCCTCGGGCGTCAACCCCGCGATCTCGGCGACCTCGGCCAGGTCCGCGCCGTCGTAGACGACGGGGATCTCGACCGGGTCCGCGGCGGCGGCGGTCGCGTCCGGCAGCGGCAGTTCCGGCAGGCGGGTAGCCAGCCGTCCCAGGTCGCACACGGCCGGGTCGGCGGTCACCAGCACGGTGTGCTCGCCCGGCACGACGTCGACGATCCCCGCCAGGCCCGCCGCGCGGATCGCCGCGTCCAGCCGGTGCGCGGTGGCCAGGTCGCCGGTCTCCACCAGCAGCCCCGCCTCCCCGGCGCGGTGCACCTTCATGCGAACGGCTCCGCTTCGACCCCGGCCTCCGCCAGCGCGGCGCGCACCGAACGCGCCAGCTCCACCGCGCCCGGGGTGTCGCCGTGCACGCAGATCGACCGTGCGTCGAGGGCGACCTCGGTGCCGTCGGCCGCCGTCACGGTCTTGTCCACCGCCATCCGCACGGCGCGGCGCGCCACCGCTTCCGGGTCGTGCAGCACCGCGCCCGGCTCCCGCCGCGACACCAGCGTTCCGGTTGAGGTGTAGGCGCGGTCGGCGTAGCACTCGGCGATGATCGTCAGGCCGTCCGCGACCTCGTACACCGCCGAGCCCGGCAACGTCAGCACCGGCAGCGTCGCGTCGTAGGCGCGCACCGCCGCCACGACCGCGCGGGCCTGCACCGCGTCGCGCACGATCCGGTTGTACAGCGCGCCGTGCGGCTTGACGTAGGCGACGCGGCCGCCCTCGGCGCGGGCGACGCCGTCCAGCGCCGCGATCTGGTACAGCACCTCGGCGGTCAGCTCCTCGGGCGCCACGTCCATCTCCCGGCGGCCGAAACCGGCCAGGTCCCGGTAGGACACCTGCGCGCCGATCGTGACGCCGCGCCCCACCGCCGCCGCGCACACCCGCCGCAACGTCAGCGGGTCCCCGGCGTGGAAACCGCACGCCACGTTCGCGCTGGTGACCACCTCCAGCAGCGCCGCGTCGTCGCCCAGCCGCCACACGCCGAAGCCCTCACCGAGGTCGGCGTTGATGTCGATGACCGCCATGGCACCAACAACTATCAGGGCAGCGGCGGCACCGCGTCGGCGCGGTCGGTGATGAACATCCGGCCGGGCGCGTGCGTGATCGCGAAGTCCGGGCGCGCCGCCAGCGCCACCGCCTGCGCCGTGAGGCCGCACGCCCAGAAGACCGGCACGTCGCCGGGCGCGAACTCCACCGGGTCGCCGAAGTCGGGACGGTCGAGGTCGGCGATCCCCAGCTCGGCCGGATCGCCGATGTGCACCGGCGGCCCGTGCGTGGCGGGGTACCGGGCGCTGACCTGGATCGCGGTCTCCACCATCTCCGGGGGCATCGGCCGCATCGACACCACCAGCGGCCCCGCCAGCCGTCCCGCCGGGACGCACTCCCGGTTGGTGTAGTACATCGACACGTTGCGGCCCTGCCCGATGTGCCGCACCGGCACCCCGGCCGCCGCGAGCGCCGCCTCGAAGCTGAAGCTGCACCCGATCAGGAAGGAGACCAGGTCCTCGCGCCAGTATTCGGTCGCGTCCGGCACCTCCGCGATCAGCTCGCCGTGCTCGTGCAGGTGGTAGGCGGGCAGGTCGGTGCGCAGATCGGCGGACGCGGCGACCTCGCGCGGGTGCGGGTCGCCGGGCTCGGTGGCCTCCAGCAGCGGGCACGCCTGGGGGTTGCGCTGCGCGAACAGCAGCACGTCGAACGCCAGCTCGTTCGGCACCGCCAGCAGGTTGGCCTGCGCATAGCCCCGGCACCAGCCGCCGGTCGTCTGGGCCAGCGCGCCCGTCCGGAACAGCGCGCGGGCCTGGGTCGGGGTCAGGACGGGCGGCTGGTCGAAGGACTCCTCGGGCAGGCTCATGCGTTCCCCGCTCGTTCGGCAGGCCGGTGGGACGCGCCGGTTATGCCCGCCCGGGGACGTTTTCCACGCGTCCGCCTAGACGATCTCCTCGTGCACGTCCTCGACCTCGCCGCGCGGCGCCCACGCCTGGTACACGCCCCGGTCGAACGGCTCCAGCCCGAGCCGCTCGGCGACCGGCGCCTTCCCGCCGGTGTACTCCACCCGCAACCAGGTCTCGTGCTCGCCCAGCACCACGAACGGCTGCCCGCGCCAGGTGCAGTAGGTGCTGATGTAGGCCAGGCGCTCGATCTCGCCGATCGGCACCACGCGCACGTACCGGTCCTTGACGGCCTCGGCGAACCCGTCGGCGGGGCCCGGCCGGTACAGCCGGACCTGCGCGCCGTCCGGGCTCGCCTCGTAGTCGGCCCCCTGCCAGCGCGCGTAGAACCCGTGCCGGATGCTCATCCCCGTCCCTCCGCCCGCGGCAGCCGGATGCGCCACCGTCGCAGGTCGGCGTCGTACTCGGCGACCAGCGACACCGCGCCGGCCCGGTCCACCCGGTACAGGCCCGACCCGTGTGGCAGCCGCTGGCTGTTGATCTTGAATTCGGGGATCGACGGCCCCTCGCCGGGCGCGTAGCCCGATCCCGGGAACGGCGCCTTCTCGATGACCCAGCCGCCCGGGATGATCTCCATGCTCCACTCGTCGATGCCGCCCAGCGGCGTCCGGAACAGCGCGGGCTTCAACGCCGGCCACCGGATCACGTGCAGCGCCTCGTCGGCGGGGCTGAACGGCGAGCCCTCGTAGACCAGCCCCAGCACGCGGACCAGCTGCTCGGGGGTGGTCAGCTCGGCGACGTCCTGGGCCCGGTGCACGTACCCGGCGACGCGGTCGTACCCGCCGTCCAGGTAGTGCGGCACGTGCTCGGGCCGCACGACCTTCTGCATGACCACGGCGTCGATCGCCGAGGGCTTCTGGGTGGCGCTGGGGGCGACCGCGTCGGGCCGCCGCTGCGCGGGCGCGGGAGCCTTGGGCGCGGCCTGCGGGGTCCGGGCGGCGGGACGGCGCTGCGCGGGCCGCTGCACGGTGCGGCGCGGGGGCCGCGCGACGGCCGGGCGCTCCGGCGACGCCACCGCGCCGGCGGGCTCGGGCTTGCTCTCGGGCTCGGGCGCGGCCGGACGGGCGTGGGCCCCGACGCTGCCGTTGGCGGGCGTCTGGTCCGCCAGGTACCCGAGCAGGAGGTCGGAGTCCAGGTAGGCCCCGCTGGGAAGGCCCGGATTGACGGCGAGCCGCCATTCGGCGTTGGGCCACGTGCGCGCGAGGTCCAGCAGGGACGCGGGGCGGTGGTGGACCGCCTGGCCGCGCAGGGACTGCTCCATGGCCTCGGGCGAGGTGAAGGCCAGCACGAACGTGCCGTCGCCGAACATCGCGGTGGCGTAGGCGGGCGTGCCGTCGGCCCCGGGCGCGCCGGGGGAGGGCAGGCACAGGGTGGTGCGGGCGAGGAGCTGGAGGTATTCGCGCTGGTCACCGCGTTCGCGGGCGGCGGTGAGGGAGGCTTCCAGGTCCGCGCCGGAGGCGGCGTGCTGCTCGGCCTCGGGGATGGCGACGGGGATGCCCAGGGCGGGCAGGGCGAGGCCGCCGCCGCTGGTGCGCCCGGCCTGGTAGACCAGCTCCAGCGGCGAGCCGGTGCCGTAGACGTCGCGGAACGCGCCCGCCATGCGGGCCGCGAGCCGTCCGCACGCCTCGGTCTGCGCGTCCGAGGCGCGGTCGGCGCTGACGGGCATGGAGATGCGGTCCCACCAGTTGTGCCGCTGCTCCTCGTCCGGCTCGTGCCAGCCCAGCGCGGCCAGCCGCCGCTGCTGGCGGCCGTTGAGGGGCCGGGGGAGGAACTCGCTGCCGACGGCCTCGGCGTCCAGGAAGCCGGGGGAGCGCATCGCCTGCACGTACGGCAGGCCGCCGGCTCCCTGCACGATGAGGAACGACCGGACCGGGAGCCGCATCAGCTCGACGGCCAGCCGTTCGGCGAAGTCGTTCCAGTCCAATGGGGCCCCAACCCTCGCGTGCGTGGCGGTTCTGATTAACCAGACGGTAGCGCCCCGGCGGGACTCGTCGTGCCCGGCCCGGCGCTCAGTCGGCGCGCGGGGCGGGCGCGGCGTCGGCGCGCACGGACGTCCAGGAACCGTCGATCGCGTCGTACACGGCGACGGGGGTCTCCGCGCCGTCGTCCCAGTGCCACAGCCGGGCGCCGTGCGGGGGCCGGACGGCCGGGACCGCATCGGGCTCGGGAACGGTGTCCGGGCTCACCGGAGCGGCCAGCGGCAGGGCGGGCACGGCCTCGCGCGCGTCCGCCCGCTCGAAGGAGGGCCGCCCGGCGGGCGGTTCGCCGAAGAACTCCGAGTGCCCGGCGGCGGCCACGGGCGGCGCCACGATCTGCTCGGGCGCTTCGACGGGGCGGGGCGCCGCGGCGGGGATGTCGCCGTAGGGGAGGGACGGGGGGAACGGTGGCACGCTCGGCTCGGACGGCCCGGGGGTGGGGGCGACCGGCGTCTCGGCGGCACCGGGGGGCACGTCGCCGTAGGGCGGGGGCGCGGACGGCCCCGTTGGCTCGGGCGGCGGCGCAGCAGCGGGCTCCCCGGCCTGGAAGGGCGGTACGGGCGGCAGCGGTCCCGCAGGCTCAGGCAGTGGCGGGGCAGTGGGCTCCGTGGCCTGGAAGGGCGGTACGGGCGGCAGGAACTCCGCGGCCGGTACGGGTGACGTGGGCTCTACGGGCGGCACCGGGGGTGCGGGCTCCGCAGCGGGCATGGGCGGCGTGGGTTCCGCCGACGGCGGGGGCGGCGTGGGCTCCGCCGTCTGCACCGGCGGCAAAGGCAGGTCGGGCAGGGGCGGCGGGCCGGAGGAGGTGTCGTGGCCGTTCATCGAGGCCGCCGACGGCGTGTCGAACGGCGCGAACGTCGTCGTCACCGTCGGGTCGCCCGCGTGGTGGCCGTTCGGCGACGGCGGCGCGCCCGCCGCCAGCGCCCGCAGCCCCGACTCGCGCTGCTGCGCCTCCAGCCGCGTCACGGCCGCCAGGTCCAGGTGCACCTCGCTCGCCAGGCCGGGGTTGACCGCCAGCTGCCAGGACGGGTCCGGCCACGACGAGCGCAGCCGCGCGAACGTCGTGGGCACCGACGGGCCGGGCCGCGAGCGCATCAGGGCCTGCGGGGAGGTGAAGACCGTGATGTAGGTGCCCGAGCCGATCGTGGTCGTGGGCAGCGCCGCGTCGGCCACCGCCGGCAGCACCAGGTCGGCGGTCAGCAGCAGCTCGAAGTAGGTGGTGTGGTCGCCGCGCTGCTTGGCGTCGGCCAGCCGCGGCTCCAGGTCGTCGGGGAGGGCGGGGACGGCGGGGGCCGCGGGCAGCGGGGCCTCGGCGGGGACGGGCCCGTCCGGCGCGAGCGGGGGCGTGGGGCGGCTGCGGGTGACGCGGGAGGCGTCGGCGATCTCCAGGCCGAAGTCGAGCAGCTCGATCAGGCCCGTGCCGTGCCGGTGGAACGACTCGTACACCAGGTCGGCGGGCCGCCGCACGCCCTGCACGTCGCGCAGCGCGGTCACCATCACCTCGGCCAGGCGGCCGTGCTCGGCGCCGGAGGCGAGGTCGGGCAGCTCGGTCCACCAGTTGCGCGGCGCGGGGTCGGCGGGCGGGCGCCAGCCGGCCTCGCTCATGACCTCCTCGTCGGCGAGGGTGAGCAGCAGCGGGCCGTCGAGGAAGTTGTTGCTGACCGCCTCGGCGTACAGCCGGTCGGGCTCGCGCATCGCCTGGACGTAGTGCCGGCTCTCGTCGCGCTCGCGCACGATGAGGATGGTGTCCCGTTCGAGACCCGCCAGCTCGCGCCCCAGCCGACGGGCGAACTCGGACCACTCCAACAAGATCACTCCCTATGTCCGGGGCGGCCCCCGGACCCCCGCGCGCACCCATGCCCGAGATCCCGATGATTGTCGCCCCGGACGCCTTCTGGCAAACCGGGCGTCACTGTGGTGGCGGTTCGTGACGCAGCACACGCAGCGCCGCGCGCAGCTCGTGCGGATCGTCGCCCGCGCGGTCCAGGACGGCGATCAGCTTGTGCAGGATGTCGTGCCGCTCGTAGCCCACGTCCAGCAGCGCCTGGGCGGTCTCCCACAGCTGCGGCGGGTCGCCGTCCCAGAGCCGCGCGGCCAGCCGCTCGTGGGCGTCCAGGTGCGCCGGGTCGGCGCCGGGGTGCTCGAACTCCAGCATGACGCGCCGGTCGGCGGGGTCGGCCGGGTCCAGCGCGGACAGGTCGATCGAGCCGTGCCGCCCCGACACCCGGTGGGTGCCCGACAGGAACGGCAGCGCGAACGCGCGGCGCGGCAGGGCCTCCAGCTCGCCGTCGGGCAGCAGCCGGTCGACCAGCTCGCGGTCCAGGCCGAACGCCGCCGGGTCGCGGTAGGCGCCCGCGAACTTGCCGGTGGCGTCCCACACCGCGTCCAGCGTGGCGCGCACGCCCTCCTCGGGCAGCCCGGTGCGCTTGCCCGCCCAGCGCACCCACGCGGCCAGCACGTGCGGGACGGCCTCCTGCTCGGTCGGCGACAGCAGCACCTTGCGCGGCAGCCAGTCCAGCAGGAACATCTCCGCCTTGATCGGGCTGACCCGCAGCGGGCGGCCGAAGTCGTGCGCGCACCCGTAGTCGATGATCCGGTCCACGCAGCGGATGGCGGCCGACCGGTCCGACAGCCCCTCGGCCTCGTCGGAGGCCAGGAAGCGCGTGGCGATCATGGCACGCCGCTCGCGGCCGTACAGCACGGGCTGCGGGACGCGCCCGCCCGGCGGCAGCGCCCGCACCCGCGACCGCACGAACGCGTGGTAGGAGCCGAAGTTCTCGTTGACCGGCGGGTCGTCGGTGGCGTTGGTGTGCTCCAGCGCGCGCTGGAGCATCGCGCGGGTGTCGCGCGGGTCGAGCTGCTCGAACCGCATCAGCGGGTTGTCGGCTCCGTCGCGGCGGCAGTGGTCGAGCAGCTTGTCCACCCGCGAGGAGACCCACGCGTCGCGGACCATCCCGCAGGCGGGGGGACGGGCGGAGCGCCCCGGGCCGGGCGCCGGGACCGTCCCGGCCTTGGTGCGGTCGACCAGCACCACCAGGGCGTGCCGGTCGGCGCCGCCGTAGGTGTAGGTGCACACGACCGAGTCCTGGTCGCCGTAGACGTCGCGGGAGACGTAGCACTCCCCGGCGGTGACCATGCCGACCCGGCCGGCCCAGCCGGGCCGCGCGACGCCGCGCTCCATCAGCTCCAGCGCGGCCTCCTCGGCGCGCACCGCCTGCCGCCGGGTGCCCAGACCGGCCATTCCGGTCAGCAGCGCCAGCGCGGCCGGGGTGCCGGCCCGCGCGGCGTGGTCGATCAGCGACTCGCCGATGACCTCCTCCACGTCGCCGCCCGCCACGCGGTGCCCCCACCAGGAGCCCAGGATCTCGCTGACGATCAGTTCGGCGTCCAGCGGGCTGCGCACCGCCAGCAGCTCGCGGGCGTGCCGCAACATCCCGTCGAAGATCGCGGTGACCTCGCCGGACGCGGGCGGCCGACCCCCCGCCGGATCGCCGGAGGGGCGGCGGCTGCTGCGGGAACTCACGCCCTATAGCTTCGCAGATCCGGCGGGGCGCGTTGTCCAGGACGCGGGCGGCGGCCGAAAGGGGACGCGCCGGAATCCGTCGCGCGCCGTTCCGGACCGGACCGATTTCGGGGGATGCGTTCCGGAAAGCACCGGATTCAGCCGTCCACCGCGCCCGCCCCACCCCCGGCCGCCCGGGACGGCCGGGCCGCCGGGGCGCCGATCCGGCCCGAGGGCGGCTCGGACTTGACCATCCCCACCAGATGCTCGCGGGCCATGCGTTCGACCAGCGCGGGGGTGGGATCGAGGCCGAGATGGGTCGCGCACGCCTGCACGTCGGCGACGCAGCGCTCGACGGTGTCGGCGGAGAAGATCACGAACTCGGCGGTGAGGCGGCGCGCCAGTACGGCGCGCGTCTCGTGGAAAGCGTCGGGACGGTTGCCTTGGCGGTGGCTGGCGAGTGCGGGCATGGTGCACACCTTCCGCGTTCGAAAGGTTCCGGCGGACGGGGGTGAACCGCCGGCTCGGGGAGAGGACGACGGCGCACAGGAACCGGAAGGAGACGTACCGCAATCACCGAGCTGCCCAACCTCGCCCCGATGCCCATTCCAACGTGTATCCGGGGAGAGTCAACCCTTTCCCGGGGGAGGATTCACAGACTCCGCGCCGTGAGCGTCCGGTGACGCTTCCACGCCGTCCAGCCAGGCAGGCTGGTGCCGCGCCGCCCAATCGCGCGGCACCAGCCCCGTACGCATCCCGGTGAGCGCGCCGCGATCGCGCGACGCCTCCCACAGGTGCCCCGCCGTCACCACCAGCACCACCAGGAACAACCAGTCGTGCACGAAGGTCGCGCCGGTCCGCCACCGGTCGGCGAACGGGCCGGGGAACGTCAGCATCGCGCCGGTGCCGAGCATCACCAGCACGGCCCCCGCCGTGAACGCCGCGTTCAGCTTCTGCCCGGCGTTGAACTTGCCCACCGGGACCACCCCGCGCCCCGCGCGCACCGCCCGCCGGTCGCGCCGCCGCAACCACGCCCAGTCGTGCGGCCCGAACCGGTTCAGCCGCCCGAGATCGGCCCGGAACGCCCGCGACGCCAGCCCCAGCACGATCGGCACCGGCAGCGCGAACCCGCACCACACGTGCACGGTCCGCACCAGAGCGCGCCGCCCCACCAGCGCCGACAGCGGCGGGAAGTACAGCAGCGCCGCCGTCCCCAGCGCCACCAGCATCAGCAGCGCCGTGGCGTGGTGCACCCACCGCTCGGCGCGGCCGAACCGCTCGACCACCTCACGTGGGCTCATCGGACCGCCCGTTCGACCGCCCGACCCACGCGTCCACGTCGTACCCCTGCCGCTCCCAGTAGCCGGGCACCACCCGGTCGGTGACCTCGACGCCGCCGAGCCACTTCAGCGACTTGTAGCCGTACATCGGCGCGACGAACAACCGCACCGGCCCGCCATGATCATGGGTGACCGGCTTGCCGAGCATCTCGGTCGCCACCAGGACGTCCCGCCGCCGCGCCTGCTCCAGCGTCAGCGACTCGGTGTACTCCCCGTCGAACGACCGGAACCGCACCGCCTTCGCCCCGGGCTTCACCCCGACCGCCGCCAGCAGATCCGGCAGCGCCACCCCGGCCCACATCACGTCGGGCACCCGCCACCCGGTCACGCACTGGAAATCGCGCGTGATCCGCGTCTGCGGCAGCGCGGCCAGATCCGCCGCCCCGAACGCCCGCGGCTTGTCCACCAACCCGTGCACGGTGATCCTGTGCTCGGCCAGGGTGCGCTTCCGCACCGACGACACCACCGAGTAGTAACGGAACCCGCCCGCCGCAGGCAGCACGTCCCCCAACGGCGCGACCGGCGCCAGCGCCTTGTTCACGCCCTCCTGAGCCGACGCGCCCACCGCGATCCCGGCCGCGCCCAGCCCGAGCATCCCGAGCACCACCCGCCGCCCGACCGGCGCTCCACGTTCCTCGTCCACCCTCCCATTCGAGCACCGCACGGCCCGCCCCGCCATGCCACAGGCCCCCGCGTAAGACAACCGTCAGATCTAAGCTGTCGCGCATGCCCACCGTGCACCTGGCCCAACGCCCCGAAGCCGACGCCCTCCTGGGCCGCAGCCCCCTGGCCGCCCTGATCGGCATGCTGCTCGACCAGCAGATCCGCAGGGTGAACTCGGCTGCGGCCTGACACGGGAGACGAAGCCTGCTGGAGGGACGGGGACTCGCCGCCGCGACCGCTACGGTGGTGGAGCGCTGCGGCTCAGACGGAGACGGGGAGCGGCGCGATCATAGGAATGAGGGATGATGCCGATCTCGCTGCCGATCGACGCCGGCGCCAACGCACTGCTGAACCGGAGTCCGCTGGCACTGTCGATCGCGATACTGCTCGATCAGCAGATTCCCCTCGAACGGGCCTTCGCCGCCCCTGTCGAACTTGAGCGGCGGCTCGGGAGCGACCTCGACGCCGAAGTGATCGCGGACTACGCCCCTGAGGCTTTCGTCAAGCTGTTCGGGGACAAGCCTGCCCTGCACCGCTTCCCCAAGTCGATGGCCGCCCGTGTGCAGTCGCTCTGCCGCGCCATGGTCGAGTGGTACGACGGCGACGCCGAAGCCGTCTGGCAGGGTGCCGCCTCCGGGCAGGAGCTGTACAGCCGTGTCGCAGAGTTGCCGGGCTTCGGCGCCCAGAAGGCGCAGATCTTCGTTGCCCTCCTCGGTAAGGGCTTGGGCGTGCAGCCGCCAGGCTGGCGGGAGGCGGCCGGCGCCTACGGAGAGGAAGGCTCCCACCGGTCGGTCGCCGACATCGTTGACGAAGAGTCGCTGGCCAGGGTCCGTGCGTACAAGCAGCAGATGAAGGCAGCGGCCAAGGCCTAGAATCTTGGTCGCTGTCGCCGGCCCTACTGGATGGTGACCTTCATCTTGATCAGAAGGACATGCATTCATGTCAGCTTTGCGACAGCAAGGTTCCTAAGCGCCGGTGGTGTTTCAGCTACAGACGGTCGACGAGTTCCTGCACCGCATTGATGCAATTGTCGAGGTACTCCCGGTCGACGCGGACGCGCTTGCCCATGACGTCTAGCTTGCCGGGGCGCTGCGCGTAGAGCGGACAGCCCCGGGCGAACGCGACGACACCCGCCGTCTGGAAGTCGCGGATGTGCACCACACCTTGGTCGACATTTTCGAAAGTGAACATCTCCGGATTAGCTTCCAGGAGGCGGTCCACGTCGCTGTCGATCGACCGCAAGACGGCGGAGTAGGCCGAGGCCGGACCCATGTACTGGGTGAGGCGGTTCTTTGCGATGACATGCACCTTCGGCAGTTCGCGCCCGCCGTCTTGGAGTCGCGTGGCGAAGGCGTACGTGGAGTAGATCTCCGATGGGAGCTTGAGTCCGTAGACAAGCGAGAAGGCGTTCTGGATGGCGCGGCGCGATGAGTCATCCGCCATAACGGGCAGGACGAGGCGGTCGGCGCAGGACAGTGCGATCTGCGTGTAGATCGAGAAGGACGGGTTCGAGTCGATGAAGATGACGTCGTAGTGGTCCTTGAGTGGGTCGATCAGATCGCGTAGCCAGTCGATCACGGCTAGCCAGGCGTTCGTCCCGGGTAGCTGCGTACTGGCGAGTGTCGAGATTGCGTTGGACTGGAGCTCCAGCAGTGGATCCCCCGCGATGAGGTCGACGTTCTTCGGGATGAGGGGGTTCGCCTCGTGCGGGGTGCAGATGAAGTCCGTAGCCGAGACGGTCGGCATCGTGAATGGCGACGGCAGGCGGCGCTCGAAGTAGCCACCGAGCGTGCGGCGGGGGATTTCGCCCTGCTGAGCCAGGAGCTTGAAGCTCCCGTCGTTGGTGAGGCCACCGAGGAGCAGTTCGGAGAGATTGGCTTGCGGGCACACGTCGACCGCGAGGATCCTCTCGCCCGGATGCTGTTCGGCGTAGAAGGTAAGGCTCTGGAAAGCGAGGCTCGTCTTTCCGGTGCCACCTTTGTTGTTCCAGTAGGCATAGACAGTCATGGAGTCACCATCATCCGTAGTTGCGTCCAATGCGTACGAGGCACAGTACTCCATGGACATCATTGCGTCCAATATGGACGCACGTGGGGGCATCTCCGTCCCCGGGCATTCTGGCTGGGTGTATGACGCTTTCGCCTTTAGTGTCCCAATTATCCCCAGAGGTGCCCCATGCTGCCTCTCGGGTCGTCGCAGTTTGGAGTCGACTTGACACGTGCGTCGGTGTCTTCCTTGAACATGTATCCGCGTGAGTGTTGTGACCAGCAGATCCCCATGGAGTGGGCGTTTGCGGGGCCCTACACGATCGTGCAGCGGTTGGGGAGTGACGAGCTGGACGCGCACGAGATCGCCGCCTACGACCCCGATAAGTTCGCCGTGCTCCTGTCGGAGAAGCCCGCCGTGCATCGTTACCCCGGGTCCATGGCCAAGCGTGTGCAGCAGCTCTGTCAGGCGCTGGTGGACGACTATGACGGGGACGCCGCCGCTCTCTGGAGTGAGGTCGGCTCCGGCAAGGAGCTGTTGCGGCGGTTGAACGCGTTGCCCGGGTTCGGCAAGCAGAAGGCCCAGATCTTCCTGGCGCTGCTCGGCAAGCAGTACGGCGTGTGCCCCGAGGGGTGGCGCGAGGCCGCGGGCGCGTACGGGGAGGAGGGTTCGTATCGTTCGGTCGCCGACATCACCGGGCCCGAGTCGCTGGCCCAGGTCCGCGCGTTCAAGCAGGAGCAGAAGGCCGCCGCGAAGGCCAAGAAGATCGCCTCCTGAGGGCCGCCCCGACCGCCACGCCCGGATCCCGGGCCGCTTTACCTTCTTTTTGCCGAGGGATTCGGGCAGGCCGTCGCGGCATTGCCGGTGACCGGAAACAGGGGTGTCCGGTGGGGCGCCTTCTGGCCGCCGTGCCTGCGGCGTAGCATCTCCTGCCTGCCGTGGGCACGGTCCCTCCGACCGCCCGCGCGGCGGCGTCCGAATCGGCGCCGCCGCTGGGGTCGGTGTGACAAGGATGCTCATCAGGGCTTCCGTCCACGGCTTCTCATCGGGATGATGAGAACCTGACTCGACCGGTGTTGTGATGGAGGCGGGAGCGCTAGCCTGCTCCCATTCACGCAAAGTGATGAGAACTTGCCGCGCGGTACGGGAGCCCCAAGGGCGGAGGTGTTGTCGATGAGCACCGAGACGTCCGTTCCGCATCCCCGGATCTCCGCGGTGGAGGGCCAGCCCATGGACGCGTCCGACGCCGCGCTGTACGCCACCCTGATGAAGCGGTCCCCGGCCGGCTTCGCCTACTTCGACGCCGACCTGCGCTGCCGCCGGGCCGGCGACGCCCTGGCCGCGCTGCTCGGCGCGCCCGGCGCCGACCCGCACGGCGCCCGCCCCGCCGAGGCGCTGCCCGAGCCGGTGGCCGGGCAGGTCGAGGCGGCGCTGCGCGAGGCGCTGGCCGGCGACGGCGCGCCGCTGGAGACCGAGCTCGCCGTCCCCGGTGCGGAGGCGGGCGCCGAGGAGCGCGTGCTCGCCTGCCTGTGGCTGCCCGCCCGCGGCGCCGACGGCAAGCTCCAGGGCGTGGCGCTGGCCGCGATGGAGATCACCGAGCGCCGCCGCGCCGAGGAGGTCATCCGCCGCAAGGAGCAGCGCTACCGCTCGCTGGTGGAGGCCAGCTCCCAGGTGGTGTGGGTCGCCGCCCCGGACGGCACCGTGATCGACGACGCCCCCGAGTGGCGCGCGATCACCGGCCAGACCCCCGACGACTACGCCGCCGGCGGCTGGCTCGCGGTCGTCCACCCCGAGGACCGGCAGCGCATCGAGGAGATCTGGCGCGAGTGCGTCGCCGACAACCGGGTCTTCGAGACCGGCTACCGCATCCGCACCAAGAGCGGCAGCCACCGCCACTTCGACGTGCGCGCGGTGCCGATCCGGCGCGGCGACGCCGTCGTCGAGTGGGTCGGCGCCAACACCGACGTCACCGGCCAGCGCGAGGCCGAGGAGATGCGCGGCCGCCTCACCGAGCAGCTGTCGGCCGCCGCGCTGCGCACCGCGCGCCTCCAGCAGGCCACCTCGATGCTGGCCGAGGCGCTGACGGTCTCCCAGGTCGTGCAGGTGATCACCGAGGTCGGCCGGTCGGCGATCGGCGCCGACTACTCGGCGGTGGCGCTGCTGGACGACGACAAGCTGCGGTTGTCGCTGGTCACCCCGTCGCCGACCGCCGACCAGGCCCCCAGCGACACCCCGCGCCGCGCCTCCCGCGAGGACATCAAGGTCAGCGACCAGACCGTGATGTCGGTGGCGGTCCGCGAGAGCCGCCCGTTCCTGGCCCAGCACCCCGACGAGCTGCGCCTGCAGCTCGGCCGCGACGAGACCGGCCTGTTCGCCCACCACACCGAGGAGCGCGCCTGGGTGGGCCTGCCGCTGCTGGCGGCGGGCGCGGCGATCGGCGCGCTGCGCTTCTCCTTCACCCGCCCGCGGGAGATCACCGAGGAGGAGCGGGTCTTCCTGGAGGCCCTGGCCGGCCAGTGCGCGCTGGCGGTGGAGCGCGCGCTGCTGTTCGAGCGCGAGCACAAGACCGCCGAGGAGCTCCAGCGCAGCCTGCTGCCCAGCGACCTGCCGCAGCTGCCCGGCATGGTGCTGGCCGCCCGCTACAACCCTGCGACCCGGCACGTGCAGGTCGGCGGCGACTGGTACGACGTGTTCCGGCTGCCCGACGACCGGCTGGCGGTCGCCGCCGGCGACGTCATGGGCAAGGGCGTGCTCGCCGCGGCCGGAATGGGACGCGTCCGCAACGCGCTGCGCGCCCTGGCCCTCAACGACCCGCGCCCCGCCGCCGTGCTGGCCGGGCTCGACCGGCTGTTCAGCGCCACCGAGGACGAGGAGCAGTTCACCACCGTCGCCTACGCCGTCATCGACCCCGAGACCGGCCAGGGCGCCTTCAGCAACGCCGGCCACCCGCCGCCGCTGCTGATCTCGCCCGACGCGCCCGCGCGAGTGAGCAACAACGAGCCGGGGACGCCCCTCGGCTGGCCGTCGCAGCGGCAGCAGACAAGTTTTTCCATCGAGACCGGCAACACTGTGGTGTTCTATTCCGATGGACTTGTGGAGAACCGTAGGCGTGGGGTGGACGCCGGCCTGGAGGAACTGGTCGCCGTAGCGGCGGACGCCCCACCTGAAGTGGTAGGAGATCCCGAGAGACTCGTCGACTTCCTGGTCGATCGGATGCTTGCAGGCTACGAGCAAGTGGACGATGTGACCGTACTCGCCCTGCACGTTCCGCCCAAGTCCGCCTAATCCCCGCAGGAGCGGGGCGCACCGTCGGAGCCGCACGTACGAAGGACCGCTCCGCGCCCTCTAAGGTGGTGTGTTACCGGGCAGACTTCAGAAGCGGAATGCGCAGCCGTGCCAGAATGCTTGACCCTAGTGAGAGCGGGTACGCTGCGGTCCCGCACTACGGTGGCCCGCTCGGTGTGTGGTCCCACCCCGTGTGAGGCCGGGCCCGTCAGGGCACTTGGGTCAACCAAGCCACACGTTCGTTCGAGAGGTATTTGTGTCGCCTGCTAGCTCGACCTCGAAAGCGTCAGATCTGCACGAGCACGTCATCGCGCAACTGATCGAGCGTGGACGGTCCCAGGGTTACCTCGAAGCCGACGACGTACGCCGTACGTTCGAGGAGGCCGACATCCCCGTGTCGAAGGCCTCCAGCATCCTGCGGAGCCTCAGCAAGGAGGGTGTGACCGTCGTGGTGAGCGCTGCCGACTCCGCGGCGCCGAAGCGGCCGCGCAAGCGCGCGGCGCCGCCGGCGCGTAGGCCCAAGACCGCCGCTGCCGCCAAGGAGCAGCAGCCCGAGACCGTGACCGCCGTCGTCAGCGACGACGAGGAGGCCACGCCCAAGCCCCGCCCGCCCGCGGCGAAGAAGGCCGAGCCCAAGAAGGGCCCGGCCAAGCCGAAGAAGGCCGCCGCCAAGACGCCCGCCGGCGAGACCGCCAAGGGCCCGGTCAAGAAGGCCAAGGACGGCGACGACCCCGAGCTCGAGGACGACGTCGACGTCACCGACCTCGACGAGGACCTGACCGACCTGGAGGTCGAGGTCGAGCTGGAGGCCGAGACCGAGGAGCCGGAGGAGGCCGAGGAGGCCGCCGCCCCGGCCGCCGCCGCCAAGGGCGCCAAGCCCGCGGCGCCCGGCGTCCCGGTCAAGTCCGACGACGAGACCTTCGTGCTCGGCGACGACGACGAGGACGCCCCGGCCCAGCAGATCGCCGCGGCCGGCGCCACCGCCGACCCGGTCAAGGACTACCTCAAGCAGATCGGCAAGGTCCCGCTGCTCAACGCCGAGCAGGAGGTCGAGCTCGCCAAGCGCATCGAGGCCGGCCTGTTCGCCGAGGAGCGCCTGGCCACCGACGGCCCGGCGATGTCCGAGGACGACCTGGAAGACTTCGAGTGGATCGCCGAGGACGGCCGGCGCGCCAAGAACCACCTGCTGGAGGCCAACCTCCGCCTGGTGGTCTCGCTGGCCAAGCGCTACACCGGCCGCGGCATGTTGTTCCTGGACCTGATCCAGGAGGGCAACCTCGGTCTGATCCGCGCGGTGGAGAAGTTCGACTACACCAAGGGCTACAAGTTCTCCACCTACGCCACCTGGTGGATCCGGCAGGCGATCACCCGCGCGATGGCCGACCAGGCCCGCACCATCCGCATCCCGGTGCACATGGTCGAGGTCATCAACAAGCTGGCCCGCGTGCAGCGCCAGATGCTCCAGGACCTGGGCCGCGAGCCCACCCCGGAGGAGCTGGCCAAGGAGCTGGACATGACCCCCGAGAAGGTGGTCGAGGTCCAGAAGTACGGCCGCGAGCCGATCTCCCTGCACACCCCGCTGGGCGAGGACGGCGACAGCGAGTTCGGCGACCTGATCGAGGACTCCGAGGCGATCGTCCCGGCCGACGCGGTCAGCTTCACCCTGCTCCAGGAGCAGCTGCACTCGGTGCTGGACACCCTGTCCGAGCGCGAGGCGGGCGTGGTGTCGATGCGCTTCGGCCTGACCGACGGCCAGCCGAAGACGCTGGACGAGATCGGCAAGGTGTACGGGGTCACCCGCGAGCGCATCCGGCAGATCGAGTCCAAGACCATGTCCAAGCTGCGCCACCCGTCCCGGTCCCAGGTCCTGCGCGACTACCTGGACTGAGCCGTCTCCGGCGCCGCCTAAAGATCGTTCGGTAGGACCCCCGTTCCCTCGTTGGGACGGGGGTTCTGCGCTTGGTGGGCGTCCGCGCAGGCCGGGTTACGGCCGTGTGTACCCTTTCCGGTCACTCCGGTGAGACTTTCCGCTGACCTGGTGAAAAATCCCAGGTCAAGTTACCTGTCGGCATGTAACACACTATTTACATTGAAGTAGCGTCCGCCGCCCCGCCCCTTCCTACGCTTGCGGTCCTGTGGGAGTCACCGAGCTTGACCGGGCACCTGGAGGTGCGGTGGAGCGGAACCTGCCCGGCGGGGTCGTCGCGACCCGCCCCCGCGCGATGCGAGTGATCGACGGGCGTCCCTGGCTGGACCCCGTCCTGGACCGGGCCGTCAGCGCCGTCGCCGACCGGCACCTGCGGTTCGGCGCGCACGTCCTGGCCGAGACCGGCCAGAATCCCGAGCTCCGGTCGGTGCGCGTGGAGGCGCTGGCCAAGGCCGCGGTCGGCTGGAGCCGGGGCATCGAGGCGCTGCTGGCCGAGAACCCCGCCAACCCCGACCTGTGGTTGTGGCTGGGCCGCACCCGGGTGGAGGAGGCGTGGCGCGTGCGGCCTGACGCGCGCGCCCGCGCGGTGCAGGCGGCCGGTTACACGACCTACACCCGGCTGATGCAGGCGGCCCGCGAGCCGCTGATGAACGCCGCCGAGCTGCGCCCCGACGACGCCGTCCCGTGGGAGGCGATGTTGTGGCTGGCGCTCGGGCTGGATCTGGAGCGTGCCGACAAGGACGCGTTGTGGCGGCAGGTGGTGCGCCGCTGCCCGACGTTGTACGGCGCGCACGTGGCGCGGGTGGTCAGCCTGTCGCCGCAGTGGGGCGGGATGCCGGAGGAGATGTTCGACTTCGCGCGGGTGGCGATGGGCACCGCCGATCGTCGCGACCCCCGGGCGGCGCTGGTGCCGCTGGCCTACTTCGAGTACTTCGTGCAGGAGCGGACCGGCGTGCTGCGCGGCGCGTCGTCGTGGTTCGCGGCCGAGGAGATCAGGGACGTGACGGAGGCGGCGCGCGGCTGGTTCGAGGGGCCGCGGCCGCATCCGCGCACGGTGGAGGCGCACAACCTGTTCGGCGCGGCGTTCCACCTGGCCGACGCGCGGCGGCCCGCCCGCCAGCACCTGCTGCGCACCTTCGGCCGGCCCAGCGGCCTGCCGTGGACCTACCTGGGCGGCAACGTGGCGGGCCAGTACCTCAAGGCGTGCCGCCACCTGAACGTGCTGGCGGAGCAGCCGGTCACGCGGTCAGGATGACGTCCAGGTCGGTGCCGTTCAGCTCCACCGTGTGCCCCAGTTCGGCGACGGCCTTCTGGAGCTCCTCGGGGGTGCGCGGGTCGGCCCCGGCCGCCAGGAGGTCGTGGGCGATCTTGCCGCGGGTGGCCTTGGCCATGTGGCTGACGACGGTGCGCTTGGGCACCCCGCCGAGGATGCGTTCCCGGAACACCCGCACCGCCACGGCGGGTTGCGGGGCCTTCCACGCGGCCGCGTAGGGGCCCGAGCGCATGTCCACGACCAGCCCGTCCAGGCGGAGGGCGTCGTTCAGCGCGGGCCGCCAGACGGCCGCCAGCCTGCCCTCGGGCGGCAGCGTGACGTTCATGGCCAGGCGGTACGGGGGGATGCGGTCGGTGAGCCGCAGCGCGCCCCACAGCCCGGAGAACACGATGATCTGCTCGGCGGCGCGGTCGGCGTCCAGGGCGGCGAGGTCCAGGTTGTCGTAGAGGACGCCGGTGTAGAGGCGCGCGACGGGCAGCGTGGGGGCCTCGCGGAGCTCCTGGTTGCGGGCCAGGGCGTCGGCGATCTGCCCGTTGGGCAGGCCCAGCACCTCCGGGGCGTCGGGGCGGCAGCAGACCTCGCCCAGGGCCGCGAGCACACGCCCGCGGGTGGGGTTCAGCTCGGGGAAGCTGAGTTTCGCCAGGTCGAGGGGAGGCTCGTCTCCGATGCCGGCCTTCTTCTCCGACGGCGGCAGCAGAATGCGCACCGATCCCCCCGAACGACTAGGAAATCCCGAATACGGGCGCGACCGAACGCGCGCCCGCCGTCGACCAGGATAAGAGGCGGGAAGGAGGGGCCGGAGAAGCGTGCACTTAATTAGTTACAGATTGTGGTCGCGTTGTTACACATTGTCGTCTCCGCTGCGAAGATCGGCTGCGGAAATGCGAACGGCGGTCACCGTCTCCGGTGACCGCCGTTCCGCGATTCATTTATGTTCAGGGCTACTGGTCGTCGGCGACCAGTGCCGGCTTTTCATGCAGCCTGTCGCTCTCGTCCTGAATGTCGGCCCCGTTCTCACGGAGCGCCTCTGCGTACTTGCGTCCGTGGTGGGCGCAGAACAGAAGGTCGCCGCCGCCTACAAGGACAGCTCGGACGTAGGCCTGGGCGCCACAGCGGTCGCAACGGTCTGCGACGGTCAGCGGCTTGGTCGGGGCAAGGGCTCCAGTCACGGCACCTTCCTCATGCTCGGGGTCGGTACTTAGGAGAACATCTAACCCGACCAGGACGTTCCCAATCTGGTTCCGCGTACGCCCAGAGCAGAATGGGCCCCTAAGTGACCGAGGTCACATCAACGCGGGGTGTTCGCCCGTTAAGCGGAGTCCCAGCGGAACAGGCGCGCCGCGACCAAAGCGCCCACGACCGCCACGCCCAGCAGTATCGCGATCTGCGGAAGTGCCGACGCGGGGCCGAGACCGCGGCCCATGACGTTCAACATTCCCTCGTTCAGATAACGCAACGGGAAGATGTACGACAACGTGCGCATCCAGGTCGGGGAGGCGTCCAGCGGGAAGAAGGACCCGCCCAGGAACGCCATCGGCAGCACGACCGCCTGGGTGACGGTCTGCGCGGTCTCCTGCGTCTTGGCCCACGCCCCGATCACCATCCCGATCGCCAGGAACGCCAGCACCCCCGACAACACCAGCGGGATCGCCATCCACCAGGCGTCCCGGAGCTGGAGCCCGAAGAACGGCAGCTGCGCCACGCCCAGGAACAGCGCCAGCTGCACCATCGCCACCACCAGGCTCACCGCCACGCGGGCCCCGAACACCGTCGGGATCGGCACCGGCGACAGCCGCAACCGCCGCAGGATGCCCTTGGTCCGCCAGTTGACCAGCGTCTGGGAGGCCCCGAAGACGCCCGCCGAGGCCAGCGCCCAGCCCAGCAGGCTCGGCGTGAAGAACTGGATCGCCGTCATGGACTCGTCCTCGACCCGCTGGGAGGTCAGCGAGTAGACGGGGGGTTTGCCCGAGGCGGCCTGGTTGGACGCCTGCACGATCGAGTTCATGAGCCCCTGGACGGTGCCCGACTTGACCTGGTCGGCCGCCGAGAAGCGCACCGCCAGCGTGTTCCCCTGCTGCTGCACGACCGCGTCGGCGTCGCCCTTCTTGACCTTGCGCACGGAGCCGTCGAGATCGTCGCTGCGCTCGACCCTGAGCACCTTCGCCAGCTCGCCGCCGCCGTGCGCCATCGCCCGCTCCAGGACCGGCGCGGGCCCGACCTGCACGACGGTGACCTTGGAGGTGGTCTGGCCGCCGAACACGCCGCCGAAGACCACCAGGAACATCAGCGGGAACAGGACGGTGAAGAACAGCGCCCCCCGGTCCCGCAGGAAGCCCAGGAACATCGCCCTGGACAGGCTCTTGAAACCGCTCATGCCCGGTACTCCCGTCCGGTCAGGTCGAGGAAGACGTCCTCCAGGGTCGCGCCCTGGATGCGCACGCCCGTCAGGGCGTCCTTGGCCGACAGCGCCGCCACCACCGCCGAGGGGTCCCGCGTGGAGATCACCAGGGAGACGCCGTCGTCGGCCGCGTCGTCGGCCCCCGGCAGGGCGCGCGCCTCGGCCGGGGCGAGCGTCCCGGCCGCCACGCTGATCCGCGTCGGCGCGTCCAGGCCCCGCACCAGCGCCGCCGGCGGGTCCAGCCGCAGGATCCGGCCCGCGTCCATGATCGCCACGCGGTCGCAGAGCGCCTCGGCCTCGTCCATGTAGTGCGTGGTCAGCACGACGGTGCGGCCCTCGGTGTTGATGCGGCGCAACACGTCCCACAGGTTGCGGCGCGCCTGGGGGTCCAGGGCGGCCGTGGGCTCGTCCAGGAAGACCAGCTCCGGGTCGTGGACCAGCGCGCACGCGATCGACAACCGCTGCGCCTGGCCGCCCGACAACTTCTCGACGCGGACGTCGGCCTTGTCGGTGAGACCGACCTCCTCCAGCATCGCGTCGGCCTTCTGGCCGGGGACGCCGTACAGGGAGCCGAACGTCCGCAGCTGCTCGCGCGCGGTCAGCCGCTCGAAGAACGACGACGCCTGGAGCTGCACGCCGATCCGGGGCAGCAGCGCGTGGTTGCGCGGCCACGGCGACAGCCCCAGCAGCGACACCTCGCCCTCGTCGGCCTCCCGCAGCCCCTCGATGATCTCCAGGAGGGTGGTCTTGCCCGCCCCGTTGGGGCCGAGGATGCCGAAGAACTCCCCGGACCCCACCTCGAAGGCGACGTCGTCGACCGCCCGCACCCGCCCGTAACGCTTGCGCAGCCCGTGCACGCTGATGGTGTGTGCCATGATGCGGACACTAGGCACCGGGCCGCCGCGGAACACCCGCCCACGGGTGGAGCCGGGGATCTCCACCCGGGCCGCGCACCCGGCCGGACGCCCCAGGCGGCGAGCCTGCGCGTGGAATGTCGGAGCCCGGGGGTACCCTCGTGGCGATCGTCCTACCCCCGAGGAGCACACGCAGTTGACCGCCGCCACAGCCGAACCCGTGACCGACGACCCGCAGGGCTACTCCGCCCGGCACCTCTCGGTGCTGGAGGGGCTGGAGGCCGTCCGCAAGCGCCCCGGCATGTACATCGGGTCCACCGACAGCCGGGGCCTCGCCCACTGCCTGTGGGAGATCGTCGACAACTGCGTCGACGAGGCCCTGGCCGGGCACTGCACCCACATCAGCGTGATCATGCGCGCCGACGGCTCCTTCGAGGTCGGTGACAACGGCCGTGGCATCCCGGTCGACATCGAGCCGAAGACCAAGCTGCCCGGCGTCGAGCTGGTCATGACCCGCCTGCACGCCGGCGGCAAGTTCGGCGGCGTGTCCTACACCGCCTCCGGCGGCCTGCACGGCGTCGGCGCCTCGGTCGTCAACGCCCTGTCCGAGCGCATGGACGTCGAGGTCGACCGCGACGGCGCCACCCACGCCATCAGCTTCAAGCGCGGCCTGCCCGGCGAGTTCGCCGACGACGGCCGTCCGAACGCGCGCTTCAAGAAGCGGTCCGGCGTGCGCACCGTCCGCAAGATCGCCCGCCGGGTCACCGGCACCCGGGTCCGGTTCTGGCCCGACCTGCAGATCTTCCTCAAGGACGCCACCGTCGAGCAGTCCCTGGTCATGGACCGGATGCGGCAGACCGCCTTCCTCATCCCGGGCCTCACCATCGACGTGCGCGACGAGCGCGGCGAGCAGGCGGTCGAGGAGAGCTTCCACTTCGAGGGCGGCATCGGCGAGTTCACCACCTACCTCGCCAAGGACAACCCGATCGTCGACGTGCTGCGGCTGCGCGGCAGCGGCCACTTCACCGAGACCGTGCCGGTGCTGGACGAGCAGGGCCACCTGATCCCCACCGACGTGGCCCGCGACCTGGACGTGGACGTCGCGCTGCGCTGGGGAACCGGCTACGACACCAACGTGCGCTCGTTCGTCAACGTGATCGCCACCCCCAAGGGCGGCACCCACGTGCGCGGCTTCGAGCGCGCCCTGCTCCGGGTGCTCAACGAGCAGCTCCGCGCGGTCAAGCTGCTGAAGAACGGCGACGAGGACGTCATCAAGGAGGACGTCCTGGAGGGCCTGACGGCCGTCATCACCGTCCGGCTGCCCGAGCCGCAGTTCGAGGGCCAGACCAAGGAGATCCTCGGCACCTCGGCCGCCACCCGCATCGTGTCCGCGGTGGTCGCCAAGGAGCTCAAGGCGATCTTCGACAACCCGTCGCGCAGCCAGAAGCAGCAGCTGCGCACCGTGCTGGAGAAGGTCGTCGGCGCGGCCAAGACCCGCATCGCCGCCCGCACCCAGCGCGACAACCAGCGCCGCAAGAACGCCCTGGAGAACTCGGCGCTGCCCGCCAAGCTGGTCGACTGCCGCACCGCCGACGACCGCAGCGAGCTGTTCATCGTCGAGGGCGACTCGGCGCTCGGCACCGCCAAGCTCGCGCGCGACTCGGAGTTCCAGGCGCTGCTGCCGATCCGCGGCAAGATCCTGAACGTGCAGAAGGCGTCGGTCGCCGACATGCTCAAGAACGCCGAGTGCGCCGCGATCATCCAGGTGCTGGGCGCGGGCTCGGGCCGCTCGTTCGACATCGACGCCGCCCGCTACGGCCGCATCATCCTGATGGCGGATGCCGACGTGGACGGCTCGCACATCCGCTGCCTGCTGCTCACCCTGCTGTACCGCTACATGAACCCGATGCTGGCGGCCGGGCGGGTGTTCGCGGCGGTCCCGCCGCTGCACCGCATCGAGTTGGTGCGGCCCAAGCGGGGCCAGGAGAAGTACGTCTACTGCTACAGCGACGCCGAGCTGCGCCGCAAGCTGGTGGAGTTCGAGCGCAAGGGCCAGTCCTGGAAGGAGCCGGTCCAGCGCTACAAGGGCCTGGGCGAGATGGACGCCGACCAGCTGGCCGAGACCACCATGGACCCGCGCCACCGCATCCTGCGCCGCATCCGCATCGAGGACGCCGAGGAGGCGGCCAAGATCTTCGACCTGCTGATGGGCAGCGAGGTCGCGCCGCGCCGCGAGTTCATCACGGCGGGCGCGTCCGAGCTGGACGCCGAGCGCATCGACCTCTAGACGGTGTTCATTGAAGTCTCGGCCCAGCGGGCTCGCCTGGCGGCTCGCCCGCTGACCGTGCCTTGGCGAGTGCCGCATCGCTTCGCGATCTGTCCCGGCGGGGCTCGCCTTTGGCTTCGCCCCGCCGGGACAGTTAGTCACTCGCGCGACGGCTGAGGTCTTTGAGACAGGCCCTAGGCCCGTCCGGAGGCCCTGCCGAACCCTTGCCAGGCCCCCGCCGCCCCTCCGGGCGGCGGGGGCCTGGCGCGTTCGGCGGCCGATGCGCCGTTCCGCTGCCCTCGCCGCCGATATGCACGCATTTCGGTGGGTAGTCCTTCCGCACGGAAAGGGACCTGAGGAGTGGTCGCATGGCGGACGCGTCGGTCGAACCGGTCGACCCACGGCAACTCGACGGCGGGCTGCGGCGCGTCATCGGGCGCAAGGTGCTGATGTTGTTCGTGGTCGGGGACATCCTGGGGGCGGGCATCTACGCCCTGGTCGGGCAGGTGTCGGAGAAGGTCGGCGGGGCGGTGTGGATCCCGTTCCTGGTCGCGTTCGTGCTGGCGGCGCTGACAGCCACCGCCTACGTGGAGTTGGTCGGCAAGTACCCGCAGGCGGCGGGCGCGGCGCTGTACACCAACCGGGCGTTCGGCGTCCCGTTCGTGACCTTCATCGTGGCGTTCGCGGTGATGATGAGCGGCATCACCTCCGCCAGCGCGGCGGCGCGGGCGTTCGGCGGTGAGTACCTGGCCGAGTTCGTGTCGCTGCCCACACTGGTGGGCGCGCTGGGCTTCCTGGCGCTGGTCACGCTGGTGAACCTGGCCGGCATCTCCGAGTCGATCAAGGTGAACGTGGCGCTGACGCTGGTGGAGGCGTTCGGGCTGCTGGTCATCATGGTGATCGGGGTGTTCGCGCTGGTCACCGGGGACGGCGACCCGGGCCGGGCGCTGGAGTTCCACCCGGCCAACGGCGCGTTCCTCGGCGTGCTGGGCGGCACGGCGCTCGCCTTCTACGCGCTGCTCGGCTTCGAGGACTCGGTCAACCTGGCGGAGGAGGCCAAGGAGCCCGCGCGCGACTTCCCGGCGGCGCTGTTCGGCGGCCTGGCCGTCACGGTGGTGATCTACGTGGCGGTGGCGTTCACCGCGACGATGCTGGTGGAGACCGAGACGTTGCGGGAGTCCACCGGGCCGCTGCTGGAGGTGGTGAAGGCCGCCGGGCTGAGCTTCCCGCCCAAGCTGTTCGCGCTCATCGCGCTGCTGGCGGTCGGCAACACCGCGCTGATCAACATGATCATGGCGTCGCGGCTGGTCTACGGCATGGCGCGCGAGGGCATCGTGCCGAAGGCGCTCGGGGTCGTGCACCCGGCGCGGCGCACGCCGTGGGCGGCGATCCTGTTCACCGTGGGGCTGGCGGCGATCCTGGTCAGCACCGGCGAGGTCGGCGGGCTCGCCGACACCACGGTGCTGCTCCTGCTGGTGGTGTTCGCGGTGGTGAACGTCTGCGTGCTGGTGCTGCGCCGAGAGAGCGTCGAGCACGAGCACTTCCGGGCCCCGACGTGGATGCCCGCGCTGGGCGCGGTCGCCTGCCTGGTCCTCACCCTGCCGATCACCGGGCGGGAGGGCGCGGTCTACCTGCGGGCGGCGGTCCTCATCGCGGTCGGGGTCGTGTTGTGGCTGGTCAACCGGCTGCTGATCGGGCGCACGCGCACGGCGGACCCCGGCGCGGCGGGCGGGAAGTGAGCCGGGGGTGGAGCTAGTGCCACCCCAGGTCGGACATCTCCGTTACCGACGGGCCCACCCCGGCACCGGCACCGTGGTGATCACGGTGTTCGGCGGGTGGGAGCGGTGATGGAGACGGTGTTGCTGGACTGGTGGACGGCCGCGGAGAAGGCGGCCGGGCCGTGGCTGGCGCTGCCGCCGGTGGCGGTGGCGCTGCTGGGCTGGCGGATCTGCTCCAACGCCTCGATGGCCGGGGACGTGCTGGTGGCGGCCGGGCACCGCCAGGTCGTCGCGACGCTGCTGGCGGCGCTGTGGCTGGTGCCGTGGACCGGCCTGCTGCGGCGCGCGCTGGAAATGTCGTTGGACTGGCGGGCGGCGGGGAGCGCCGAACTGCGCTCCCCGCGCCGTCCGCGTCAGGGCGCGACCGGAAGCGCCACCCAGGACGGGTTCTTCGGGTCGTGCCAGATCTTCAGCCCGTTGCCGACGCTGTTGCCGAGCTGGGGGAGCGACGGGAACAGGTGCGGGAAGTCGGCGGTCTGCACCGACAGCCGCAACTTGTGGCCGGGCTTGATCTCGGCGGCGATCGGGAAGACCTCCACGTCCACCGCCACCGGCCTGTTCTTCGGCATGGCCTGGGCGGACGCCTTGGTGAAGGGGTGGTACGGGCGCGCGATCAGGCCGTTCTGCCGCAGCGTCTTCGCCTGGTCCAGCTTGCGCAGCGACAACACCTGCCAGCCCGCGGTGAGCTGGGTCGCCTTCCCGTTGGGCGCGACGTCCTCGACCCGCACGGTGAGCTGGCCGTCCTTGGCGGCGCTGGAGACCGTCAGGTGCGCGTTGATCGGCCCGGTGAGGCGCAGCGGCCTGGTCACCGGCATGTCGTAGACGACGCCGAGCTTGTCGTTCTGGCTGTTGTCGTGCTCGCAGGACAGGCCGAAGTACTTCAGGAAGCCCGCGCCCGCCCACTGCACGGTGGAGCGGCTGCACAATCCGGCGAGCGGGTTGTAGGGCACGGCCGACGGCGTTCCGGTGCCGGTTCCGGCGGTGAGCTTGCCGGGCCGTCCGGGCGCGGCCGGGCCGCTGAGCCGCAGCGCCTGGTAGCGGACCCCGGCGGGCGGCCACTGCCCGGCGCCCTTCCACTTGCCCGAGCCGTTCTCGAAGTAGGTGACGGGCGGGACGTCGCGGTCCAGGCCCGCGTCGGCGGCGCCGCGCACGTACCGGTCGAACCAGCGCAACATGAGGTCGGCGAGCGGCGGTCCGGGCGGCGTGGGCGTGCCCGGGATGGTGAGGCCGAGCGCGGGCGCGGCGCCGTCGATGTGGTACCAGGGCCCGTACACGAACTTCGCCGGGACGCGCTTGGCCAGCCGCTGGTAGAGCATCGGCTCGCTGCGCTGGAAGATGTCGAACTCGCCGCCCACCACGAAGGTCGGCACGTCGACCTTGTCCACGACCTCCAGCGGCGACCGCTCGCGGTAGAACGGCCCGTCGAACGCCTTGGGACCGCCGGTCAGCGCGTCGAACAACATCCGGATCTGGAAGTCGCCGATGTTGCCGAAGTGCTCCTCCAGCACCTTGCGGGCCTTGGCCGGGTCCGCGCCGGAGTAGGTCGGCGGCAGCAGGCCGAGCCCGCCGACCCCGGCCAGCCACAGCGGCACGAAGCCGAGGCCGAGCTGGCCGCCGGTGCCGATCACGTCGCGGTAGGCGTCGCCCATCGGCACCACCGGGAACAGCGCCTTGAGGCCCTTGGGGCGCTGCGCGGCGGTGAAGATCTGGTTGATGCCGCCGTAGGACGCGCCGACCATGCCGACCCGGCCGTCGCTCCAGGGCCGTTTGGCGGAGGCGGCCCACTCCACGATCTCCTTGCCGTCGCGCTGCTCGCGGGCGCTGAACGCCTCCCACTTGCCGCGCGAGCCGCCGGTGCCGCGCACGTCGGCGACGACCTGCACGTAGCCGCGCTGCACCAGGAACTGGCTGGCCATGTTCGCGCCGGGCAGGGTCTTGTTGTACGGCGTCATCGTCACGATCACCGGGAAGCGGCCGGGCGCGGCGCGGCCGCCCTTGCCGGGCCGCAGGACGTCGGCGACCAGCTCGGTGCCGTCGCTCATCCTGAGCACGACGTCCTTCTCGGTCACCACCTCGTAGGCGGCGGGACGCGCCGTCCACCTGGCGGCGGGCGCGGCCCGCGTCGGGGCGGGGGCGGCGGCGCTCCAGGCGGGCGGCGTCGCCGTCGCGGCGAGCGCGACGGTGGCGAGCGGGGTGGCGAGCGGGGCGGTCCAGCGAATCACACGGCGCATCAGCGCTACCTCCGGGCGGCGGGGTTCCCGGCCGTAACGTAATGGATCACTTACTTCGCGGCAAGTATTGACCCACTGTCCAGTAACGGCCGCGCGCCGGGTGGAGGCGCGGTCTCCACCCGCACTCCGATGCCCCGGCCCGCGCATGGCCCTTACCGTCGTGGCGTGAAGCTCGCCAGATCCGGCCCCCTCCCCGTCCGCCCCCTGCTGATCGCCTTCGTCGTGACCTGGACGCTGGCCCTCTACGCGCGCTCGGTGTGGCTCGGCGACCCGCGCCCGGCCCTGCACGGGACGGGGCTGGCGATGGTGGTGCTGAACCTGCTGTCCCCGGCGCTGCTGGCCGCCGGGTTGTGGGCGTGGCGGCCGCCCTGTGCCGGGCGCGGCTCCTGGCTACGCCGCCACAGGTGGGCGGGGCCGGTGCTGATCCTGGCGGGCATGGCCGCCGCGCTCGCCCTGTACGCGGTGGCCCCGGACAACGCGGGCGGTGTCTTCCTGCTCGGCACCGGCGTGTGGGCGCTGTCGCAACGCCTGCCGATGGGCTGGGCGCTGGTGTTCGGCACGGCGGCGCTGTTCGTCGTCTGGATGGTGCGGGACGTCGTGCACGGCAGGGAGCCCGACTACGGGCTGCTGGCCGGGTTCATCGGCGTGGTGCTCGGCGCGACCGCCGCCCGGCAGCGCAGGTCCGCCGAGGACGCCACCCGCCAGGCCGAGGCCGCCGCGCTGATGCTGGACGAGCGCACCCGCATGGCCCGCGAGATCCACGACATCCTGGCGCACTCGTTGTCGGCGCAGCTCGTGCACCTGGAGGGCGCGCGGCTGCTGCTGTCGCGCGACGCCGACCGGACCCGCGCGCTGGACCGCGTCGAGCGCGCCCAGAACCTGGCCCGCGCCGGGCTGGAGGAGACCCGCCGCGCCCTGGCCGCCCTGCGCGGCGACGCGCCGCTGGTGGCCGAGGCGCTCGCCGGGCTGGCCGAGGAGTTCCACGCGGCCACCGGCCGTCCGGCGAACGTGGCGGTGACCGGGGCGCAGCGCGAACTGTCGCCGCAGGCCGGGCTGGCGGTGGTGCGCACCGCGCAGGAGGCGCTCACCAACGTCCGCAAGCACGCGCCCGGGGCCCGCGTCCGGATCGTGCTGGACTACCGGCCCGCCGAGGTGGCGCTGGAGGTCACCGACACCGGCAGCACCGAACCCGGCCTGGACGCGGTGGGCGCGGGCCTGACCGGGGCCGGTTACGGACTGGTCGGCATGAGGGAGCGCGCCGAGCTGATCGGTGGCACCCTGGAGGCCGGGCCGGAGGACAAGGGATTCCGGGTGGCGTTGAAGGTGCCGGCTTGAGCGAGCGAACGCGGGTCCTGGTGGTCGACGACCAGACGGTGGTGCGGGAGGGCCTGGTCCTGCTGCTGGAACTGCTGCCCGAGCTGGAGGTGGTCGGGGCGGCCGGGGACGGCGAGCGGGCCGTGGAGCTGGTGGCCGAGCTGCGCCCCGAGGTCGTGCTGATGGACCTGCGGATGCCCCGGGTGGACGGCGTCGAGGCGACCCGGCGGATCCGGCGCGACCACCCCGGCGTCGAGGTCGTCGTGCTGACCACCTACGCCGACGACGAGTCGATCTTCGCCGCGCTGCGCGCCGGGGCGCGCGGCTACCTGACCAAGGACGCCGGGGCCGAGGAGATCGCGCAGGCGGTCGCGGCGGTGCGCGGCGGCGCGTCGCTGCTCGACCCGGCCGTGCAGCGCCGCCTGGTGGAGGCGGTCGCGGCCGACGAGCGCGCCGCGCGCGCCGGCCGCACCGACCTGCCCGACGGGCTGACCCGGCGCGAGGCCGAGGTGCTGGCGCTGATCGCGCAGGGCCGCTCCAACGCCGAGATCGCCGGTGACCTGTTCATCAGCGAGGCGACGGTGAAGACCCACATCAACAACCTGTTCGCCAAGGCCGGGCTGCGCGACCGGGCGCAGGCGGTGACCTACGCGTTCCGGCACGGCCTCGCTTCCTGAGCGGCCAGGGCGGCGCGCAGGGCCGAGAAGACCGCGTCCTGTGCCTGCGCGGCGGACGGCAGGGCCTGGTCCAGGCTGAAGAAGCCGTGGAAGGCGTTGTCCGCCCGCAGGGTCTCCACCGGGACGCCCGCCTCGGCGAGGCGCGCCGCGTACGCCTCGCCCTCGTCGCGCACCGGGTCGCACTCGGCCGTCAGGACGTAGGCGGGCGGCAGGCCCGACAGGTCGGCGGCCCGCAGCGGCGACGCCTGCGGGTCGGCCGGGTCCGCCGGGGCGTACTGGTCCCAGTACCAGCGCATGTGCGCGGCCGTCAGGAAACCGCCGGTGGCGTGCTCGCGGTAGGACGCGGTGTCCTGTGCGGCGTCCAGCACCGGGTAGATCAGGAGCTGGTAGGCGATCGGCGGGCCGCCCGCGTCCCGGGCGTGCAGGCACAGGCCCGCCGCCAGGTTGCCGCCCGCGCTGTCCCCGGCGACCACGACGCGGCCGGGGTCGCCGCCCAGCTCGACGGCGTTGGCGTGCGCCCAGGCGAGCGCGGCGCGCGCGTCCTCGGCGGCGGCGGGGAAGGGGTGCTCGGGTGCCAGCCGGTAGTCGACCGACACCACGACGGCGCCGGTGCGGGACGCCAGGACGCGGCACAGCCGGTCGTGGCTGTCCAGGTCACAGAGCACGAAGCCGCCGCCGTGGAAGAAGACCATCAGTGGCGGGGGAGGGGCGTCCGGCCCGTCGGGATCGGGCCGGTAGATCCGGACGGGCAGCGGTCCGGCCGGGCCGGGGATCATGCGATCCTCGACCCGGCCGACCGGTGGTTCGGGAGTGGCCGGACGCGCCGAGGCCGCCAGCACGCGGCGGGCCTCGGCGGCGTCGATGCCGCCGGCACCGCCGATCGGGGGGAAGGCGGCCGTCATGATCTCGACGACCCTGGTGGTGTGCGGGTCCAGCGGCATGGCCGGGTTCCTCCTGGTTACTGGGGGATCTGCTGCATCATGACGACCTCGCCGGCGGTCCAGCCGCCGTCCACGGCGACCTCGGAGCCGGTCATGTACGAGGCCGCGTCGGAGATCAGGAACGACACCGCCTCGCCGATCTCCTCGGGCACGCCGACCCGGCCGAGCGCGGCCAGCGGGAAGCCGCCCTCGCCCACCTGCGCGCCGTGCTCGGCGGTCATCGGGGTGTAGGTCATGCCGGGGTGCACCGAGTTCACCCGGATCCTGTAGTGGCCCAGCTCCACCGCCGCGATCTTGGTGAGGCCGCGCACGCCCCACTTGGACGCGCCGTAGCCGGAGGTGAGCGGCAGCGCGGTCAGGCCCGCCGCCGAGGAGATGTTGACGATCGAGCCGCCGCCGACGGCCTTCATCGGCCCGATGACCGACTTCATGCCGAGGAAGACACCGGTCAGGTTGATCTTCAAGACCTTCTCGAAGTACTCCAGGCTCTCGTTCTCGATCAGCGAGTTGGAGGCGATGCCCGCGTTGTTGACCAGGCCGTCGATCCGGCCGTAGCGCTCGACGGCGGCGTTCACCACGGCCTGCCAGTCCTCGGCGCTGGTCACGTCGTGCCGGACGAACAGGCCGTCGATCCCGGCGGCGGTCTTCTCCCCCTCCTCCGCGAGCAGGTCGGTGATCACCAACCGGGCCCCGTCGCGCGCCATCCGCTCGGCCGCCGCGGCGCCCAGGCCGCGCGCTCCGCCAGTGACGATCACTACCTTGTCCTGCAGTCCGGACATCGTTGTCTCCTCGTTGATCTATGCGGTCACCGGAAGCGGGGGATGATCTTGTCCCCCCACTGCCGGATGGTCTCCAGACAGGCTTCCTGTGGAACCGTGCCCATCTGGATCAGGCACATCACCTCGTCGGCCCCGGCCGCGGCCAGGCGTTCGACGTAGGCGACGGCGTCCTCGGCCGAGCCGTAGGCGTGCTCGGCGTTGAAGGTGGCCGTGGTGTGCGGCCCCACCGGGATGCGAGCCTCGTGCAGGTAGGCGACCTGCTGCTCGGCGGCCCGGCGGATCTCGGCGGTCTCGTCCGCGCCGGGCCGCACGGCCTCGTCGGGCGGCGGCGCGCTGCCGTACCAGTGCGCGATCGACTGGGCGAAGAAGCGCTGGCCGCGCGTGCCGACGCGGATCGCCTCCGCGCGGTCGTCCAGCACGATGGTGGGGCACAGCGCGGCGAAGTGGTCGTTGACGACGGTGGACACCTGCCGCTCGCCGGTGCGCGCGGCGATCGCCTCGTCGTACACGCGGCGCATCCCGGCGACCTGCTCGGGCCCGGCGAAACCCAGCACCAGCGCGCCCACGCCGTAGTCGGCGGCGAGCTTGAGGGTGTCGCGCTTGGAGCAGGCCAGGAACAGCGGGGGATGCGGCGTCTGGACGGGCCTCGGCAGGATGGGGTGCGGCGGGATGTCGAGCAGGTCGCCGTGCCACTCCAGCTCGTCCTCGCGCCAGGCGGAGGCGATGACGCGCAACGACTCGTCCAGCTCGGCGTAGGTGCGGGCGGGGTCCACGCCGCACAGCGTGGTCTCCTGGCGGGTCGCGCCGCGCCCGGCCCCGAGGTCGAGACGGCCGCCGGACAGGACGTCCAGCATGGCGGCGCGCTCGGCGACCCGGGCGGGGTGGTTGAAGTTGAACGGCAGGCAGACCACGCCGTGGCCGAGGCGGATGCGGCTGGTGCGGGCGGCGACGTAGGTCAGGAAGATCTCCGGGGCGCTCATGTGGGCGTACCAGCGGAGCGAGTGGTGCTCCACGGCCCACACGCGGTCGAAGCCCACCTGTTCGGCGAGCACGGCCTGCTCGACGCAGTCGTGCAGCACCCGGCGCTCGTGCTCGGCGGTCGGGTCGGCGAGCTGCGCCTCGAAGATCATCGAAAACCGCATCGTGCCCCTCATCGGTCGTCGCTTCTTTTGTATTCCAATTTGGAACACATCGCCCACTCGATCAAGCCCTTGCTCGGTTACCGCCCCGGCGGCCCGGGCCGGGGCTGGCTACGCTGACGCCATGTCCCCATCCGCCGACCGCACCTCCGGCGAGGCCCCGCCGCCCGCCGAACCACCCGCCGCAGAGCCGCCCGCCGGGCCGTCCAGCACCGGGGCGCCCGTCGCCAAGTTGCCCGCCACCGCCTGGGCCGTGCTCGGCATCCTGTCGTTCGGTGAGGAGCTGACCGGCTACGAGGTCCGGCAGTGGGCCGACCACATCCTGCGGCTCTTCTACTGGAGCCCGGCGATGAGCCAGATCTACAGCGAGCTCAAGCGCCTGGAGCAGGTCGGTTACGCCTCCTCCCGCACCGAGACCGCCGAGGACGGCCGCTCCCGCCGCCTCTACACCGTCACCGACGCCGGGCGCGCGGGCCTGGCGTCCTGGGTCGGCGGTGCGCCGGTCGAGCCTCCGGTCCTCAAGCACGGGCCGATGTTGCGGGTGTGGCTCGGTCACGTCGCCGACCCGCAGCGGCTCCGCGAGATCGTGACCCGCTACCGCGACGACTGCGCCCGGATGCGCGCCGAGGCCGAGTACTCCCGCGACTCCGCCGCCGCCGTGCCCGGCTGGGGCTACCCGGAACTGACCGCCCGCTGGGCCGCCCGCCACTACGCCGCCGAGCACGAGCTCGCCGGGCAGTTGCTGGACGACCTGGACGAGCTGGCCGCCTCCGGACGCGTCCCGAGGGCCACCGCTCCGGCGGAGGACGCAGGCACCGTCCCGGGCCGCTAGACCGCGCTCCCCACCACCTCCTTCGGGGGCACGCCGAGCACGGCGTCGCCCAGCCGGGCCCGGTGCCAGGCCGGGTCGCCGAACAGCAGCGCCGAGCCGTGCGCCCGCTTGAAGTACAGGTGCGCGTCGTGCTCCCAGGTGAAGCCGATACCGCCGTGCAGCTGCACCGTCTCGGCCGCGACGGTGGTGAACGCCTCCGAGCAGTACGCCTTGGCGAGCGCGGCGCGCGTCCCGGCGTCCGGCGCGTTCTCGGCCAGCCCGGCGGCGGCGTGATAGCTGGCCGACCGCGCCGACTCCACCAGCACGTACAGGTCGGCCAGCCGGTGCTTGACCGCCTGGAACGAGCCGATCGGCCGCCCGAACTGCACCCGCGTCTTGGCGTACGCGACGGTCATGTCCAGGCAGTGCTGCGCGCCGCCGACCTGCTCGGCGCTGAGCGCGGTGGCGGCGACGGCCAGCAGCCGGTCCAGCAGCGGCGCGGCGTCAGCGGTGAGCCGCCGCGCCGGGGTTCCGTCCAGGACGACCCTGGCGAGCGGGCGGGTCGGGTCGAGCACCGGGGACGCCTCGACCACCAGCCCCGGCGCGCCCGCCTCGACCAGGTACAGCCCCAGGCCACCGGCGGCGGTGCGCGCGGGCACCAGCAGCAGGTCGGCGTCCGCGCCGTCCAGGACGTAGTCCTTGACGCCGGTCAGCCGCCCGTCGCGCTCGGTGGCGGCGATCGACGCGGTGTCCCACGTGCCCTGCTCGGCCCACGCCAGCGTCGCCACTTTTTCCCCGGCGGCCAGCTCTGGCAGCACGTCGGCGGCGTCGTAGGCCAGCAGCGCCTCGGTGGCCAGCACCGCCGACGCCAGGTAGGGGACCGGGGCCAGCGTGCGGCCCAGCTCCTCGCACACCACGTGCGTCTCGGCGAGCGTGCAGTCCGCGCCGCCGTGCTCCTCGGGGATCAGCAGCGCGCACGCGCCGACCTGCCCGGCCAGCGGCGTCCACACCGCCCGGCCGTCGCGGTGCGGCCGCTCCGGCTCGGGCCGGGCGACCGGGTGGCGGGCCAGCAGCCCGCGCACGACGGCGCGCAGCTCCTCCTGCTCCGGGGTGGTGATCATGCCTGTCTCCTCAGCTGCTGCTTGAGCACCTTGCCGCCGGCGTTGCGCGGCAGGGCGTCCACGACGTGGAAGTGCCGGGGCACCTTGAAGTTGGCGAGGCGCTCGCGCAACCACGCGGTCAGCTCGGCGGGCTCGACGGGCGCGCGGGTCACCAGGAACGCCGCGCCGGTCTCGCCGAGCCGCGCGTCGGGCACGCCCACCACCGCGGCCTCGACGACGGCCGGGTGCGCGGCCAGCACGCCCTCGATCTCGGCGGGGTAGGCGTTGAAGCCGCCCACCACGAACATGTCCTTGATCCGGTCGGTGATCCGCAGGTAGCCGCGCTCGTCCAGCACACCGACGTCGCCGGTGCGCAACCAGCCGTCCGGGGTGATCGCGCGGGCGGTGGCGTCGGGGTCGTCCAGGTAGCCGCGCATCACGTTGAAGCCGCGGACCAGGATCTCGCCGGGCTCGCCGGTCGGCAGCGGCGCGCCGTCGGGGCCCGCGATGCGGATCTCGGTGCCGGGCAGCGCGACGCCGGTGGTGTGCGCGATCGTCTCGGGGTCGGCGTCCACCGGGCACACCGACACCACCCCGCACGACTCGCTCAGCCCGTAGGCGGTGAACACGTCGGGCACGCCGAGGTCGGCGCGGATGCGGCGGACCAGCTCGGCGGGCACGGTGGCCGCGCCGGTCCCGGCGAGGCGCAGCGTGCCGGCGGGCCGGCCGGGCCGCTCCAGCAGCGACGTGAAGATCGTCGGCGGGCCCATCAGCACGGTGACCCGCTCGGCGGCGATGCGCTCGACGGTCCGCGCCACGTCGAACACCGGCTCGGGCACCATCGTCGCGCCGTTGAGCAGGCACACCAGCACCCCGAACTTGTAGCCGAAGGTGTGGAAGAACGGGTTGATCAGCAGGTAGCGGTCGCCGGTCCGCAACGTCACCGCCGCCGACCAGGCCGCGAAGGTGCGCAGGTTCTGGCCGTGCGCGGTGACCACGCCCTTGGGCCGCCCGGTGGTGCCGGAGGTGAAGATGACGTCGCACGGGTCGTCGGGGCCGACCGCCGCCGCGCGCTCGCGGTAGGCCGCCTCGGGCACCGCGTCGCCGCCCTTGAGGTAGGCGTCCCAGTCCGGCGCGTCGTTCAGCAGGACGGTGCCCTCCAGCGCGGGCAGCTCCACGCCGGTGGCGGCCAGCATCTCGGGGTAGTCGTTGCCGAGGAACCCGCGCACGGTGAACAGCAGGCGGGCCCTGGTGCGCAGCAGGATGTCGGCGGCCTCGGGCCCCCGGTACCGGCTGTTGAGCGGGACCAGGACGGCCCCGGCGCACACCGCGCCGACCGCCGCCACGATCCACTCGCGGCTGTTGGGCGCCCAGACGGCGACGCGGTCGCCGGGCCGCACGCCCCGGGCCAGCGCGGCGCGGGCGGCGCGCTCGATCTCGGCGCACAACCGGCCGAACGTCCAGCGCACCTCGTGGTCGACCAGCGCCTCGCGGTCGCCGTACGCCGCGGCGGCGTGGGCGACCAGTTCGGGGATGGTCCCGGGAAGCGGGGACATGGTGCTCTCCTTCGCCAGGGTGGGCGAGACCGGCCGGACCGGACACGGGGGACGGCCGGGGCGATCTCGCGGCCTTGACATCGAACCACACCGATGCTTCTAATCGGAATGTTTCTAATCGAAATATCTCGACCGGTGTTCGGAATCTGGGAGGCGTCATGGTGGACGGTGAGGCGATGCGGCGGGTGCTGGGGGCGTTCGCGGGCGGCGTCGTGGTGGTGACGGCCACGAGCGAGAGCGGGGAGCCGGTGGGCATGGCCTGCCAGTCGTTCTCCTCGTTGTCGCTGGACCCGCCGCTGGTGATGTTCTGCCCGGCGGAGACCTCCACGACCTGGCCGCGCATCCGCGCGGCGGGCCGGTTCGCGGTCAACGTGCTGGCCGAGGACCAGCGGGAGACGTGCGCGGCGATGGCGCGCGGCGGGACGGGCGGCGCGGGCAAGTTCGCGGGCGTGCCGTGGCGTCCGGCGCCCGGCGGCTCACCGCTGCTGGACGGCGCGCTGGCCTGGATCGAGGCCGACATTGACCGAGAGCTGGCGGGCGGCGACCACTCGGTGGTGATCGGCCGCGTCACGGCGCTGGACGCCGGGCGCGACGCCGGGCCGCTGCTGTTCTTCCGCAGCCGCTTCGGCGCGCTCAGCGAGCCGGTGGGCGTCTAGCCGCCGGTGTCCGTCCGGGTGCCGCCAGCGTCGCCGGCACCATCGCTTTCAGAAGGGCCGGTACGCCCCTTCGCCTCCATCTCGGCCAGGTCGGCGAGCATCTGCCGCGCCAGGTCGCGTTCGGCGGCGTAGTAGCGCTCGGACCAGCGCAGCACCAGCTCGGTGTAGGCCCACTCGGGGTTCTCGGCCGCGCCCTCGGCGTCGACCTCGGCGCGGCGGCGCATCTTGTCGGCGTACTCGCCGTGCTCTTCGAGGATCCGCCGCAGCCGGTCGGGGGCCATCAGGTGGCCGAGCCAGGCGCGCAACATGACGCCGTGCTTGAGGACGGGCGGCTCGACCGGGGACCGGTCGGCCCAGCGCGCCACCGCGTCGCGGCCCTCCCCGGTGATCCGGTAGACGCGCTTGGCGCGCGTGCTCTCGGTCAGCTCGACGCGGGAGGTGGCGAACCCGGCCTTCTCCAGCCGCTTCAGCTCGCCGTAGATCTGGCTGAACGACGGGCTCCAGTAGAAGAACTTCAGGCTCCAGTCGGCCCACTTCTTCAGGTCGTAGCCCGACAGCTCCTCGCCGAACGACAGCAGTCCGAGCACCGCCCAGCTCGTCGGCGGCAGCTCCGGCAGGCCGGTCTCGGGGGCGTCGTCGGTCGTCGGGGTCACCGGGCCAGCCTAGCGGCGGGTGGACCGGATCGGAGTGTGGCGCTCCTCGCATATATCTGTTAGGAATATGCCTAATCGAAATATAGGAGGCCCCCGTGAAGTTCTCGATGATCTTCGAGGCGCAGCTCACCGATCCCACCCCCGCGCGCGAGCGGCAGGTGATCCGGGACTGCGTCGACCAGGCCGTCTACGCCGAGCAGATGGGCTTCGACCGGATCTGGGCGGTCGAGCACCACTCGCTCTACCGGTACGCGCACATGAGCGCCTCGGAGATCTTCCTGACCTGGGTCGCCGCCCGCACCAGCCGCATCCGCATCGGGCACGGCGTGGTGACGATGCCGTTCGGCTTCCAGCACCCGGTCCGCGTCGCCGAGCGCGCCGCGATGCTGGACGTGTTGTCGGGCGGCCGGGTGGACATCGGCGCCGGGCGCGGGGCCACCCGCCAGGAGATGTCGATGTACGGGGTGCAGCCCAAGGACACCTACCCCCAGATGGAGGAGGCGCTGCGCATCTTCGGCAAGGCGTGGCAGGAGGAGGTGTTCGAGTGGCACGGCTCCATCGACATCGGCCCCGGCCGCATCCTGCCGCGCCCCGTCCAGGACCCGCACCCGCCGCTGTTCCTGGCCTGCTCCAAGCACGACACGTTGCGGCTGGCGGGCGAGTGGGGCGTCGGCGCGCTGGTGATGGGCTTCGCCGGGGCCGACGACGTCCGCGAGATGCGCAAGGTCTACGACGAGGCCGTCGCCACCCGCACGGGCGACAAGCTGGTCGCCTCGGTCGCCAACGACCACTTCGCCGCGTTGTGCCCGACCATCGTGCTGGACGACGCCGCCGAGGCGTTCCGCATCGGGGCGCGCGGCCAGCGGTTCTTCGCCGAGTCGATCGCGCACTGGTACGGCAACGGGCCCGAGCCCAAGGAGGACACCGAGCACGACGACAACGCCGCCGAGATCCGCAAGGACAAGGAGGCGCTGGTCGCCAAGCTGCACGAGGCCGCCATCCCGGCCCGCCCGTCCGACACCGGCACCTACAACGTGGACCACGCCTACGGCGACGCCGACACCGCCATCGCCTACGTCGAGCGCCTGGCCGAGATCGGCGTGGACGAGGTGAACTGTCTGATCCAGATGGGCACCGTGCCGCAGGAGGTCTGCATGGAGACGATCCGGCAGTGGGGCGAGAAGGTCATCCCGCACTTCCGCGCGAAGGAGAACGCATGAGCCTCGAAGGCAAGGTCGCGGTCGTCACCGGCGCGGCCCGGGGCCAGGGCGCGGCCGAGGCCCGCCTGCTGGCCGAGGCCGGGGCGAAGGTCCTGGTCACCGACGTCCTGGACGAGGGGCGCGAGGTGGCCGCCGAGATCGGCGCGGCGGCGCGCTTCGTCCACCACGACGTCACCGACGCCGCTTCCTGGGCCGAGGTCGTCGCCACGGCCACCGGCGAGTTCGGACGGCTGGACGTCCTGGTCAACAACGCGGGCATCTGGCGCACGGCCCCCATCGACCAGGAGACCGAGGAGCGCTTCGAGCAGATCCTCCGCATCAACCTGATCGGGCCGTTCCTCGGCATCCAGGCCGCCGTCCCCGCCATGCGCGCGGCCGGCGGCGGCTCGATCGTCAACATCTCCTCGACGGCGGGCCTGCGCGGCATCCCCGGCCACAGCGCCTACGGGGCCTCCAAGTTCGGCCTGCGCGGACTGACCCGCTCGGCTGCACTGGACCTGGCCGCCGACGGCATCCGCGTCAACTCGGTCCACCCCGGCGCGATCGACACCCCGATGGTCGCGGCGGCGGGCTTCGAGCGCGGCGAGGGCAAGTACGAGCGCGTCCCGCTGCGCCGGGTGGGCGTTCCGGAGGACGTGGCGGGGCTGGTGCTGTTCCTGGCCTCCGACGCGTCCTCCTACATCACCGGCACCGAGTTCGCGGTGGACGGCGGCCTCACCACGAACTGACCGCCGCGACGGCCGCCCGATTCCCTGTGGGGGAGCCGGGCGGCCTTTCCTTACGTCAGCGCACGGCCAGGGCGATGAACTGGGAGACCTGCGGAACACCAGGGATCTCGCGAGCGACGAAGTTGTCATCGGCCACCAGAACGAGCGTGCGCTCGCCCGTACGCAGCGACGGACCCCACGTCATCCCCTCGACGATGCCCGCCTGCTGGAGGCCCAGGGCCGTCAGGTCGGCGAGCAGATGCTTCCGGACGGGCCGCACCCTCTTGGCGTCGGCCAGCGAATCGCGCCGATAGACGTCAGTGGCTCCGCGCAGGGACGCCTCGTAGATACGGATGCGGTTTCCCTTACCGAGCACGACGGTGCGTTCCAGCACCAGGTAACGCTGCGGGTCGCGAGGATCGGCCAGGATCGCCGCCGCGCCGTTCTCGCCGTTCGCCCCGCCGACCGCGTCCAGCTCGTAGGCGTACTGGCCGACGACCCTGCCCTGGCGCGACTGCACCGTGAGCCGGGTGAACCCACCCTTGTCCACAGACGGCGCAGGGCCGTCCTGCAGAAGCGGGCCTTCCACGATGCTGGTGACCAGACGGCCGTGGTCGGCGAAGGTGAAGCCCTCGATGCCGAGATTCGCGCGCGGGCCCTTGTTCTCAGTGGTGATGTGGTAGTTGCGAGGAAGCGGGAGCTGGCCCCGGTACGAGCCGTCTGACGTGGTGCTGCGGATCGAAGGGTCGTTCACGAGCGGGGTGCCGCCCATCGGCAGTTGCCGGTCGCCCTCCTGGCTCCACCACAGCCTGGAGCTGCGCGGGTCGAATCGGATGTCCTCGGGATCGACCGTGGCGAGCCGGTCGCATCGGACCCTGGGAGCGGTGCACGGCTCGGCCTGCCACTGCGCCGGGGAGGGGTAGGGCTTGCCGTCGATGCGCTTGAACGGCTTCGTGTCCACGAGCCGGACGCCGATCCCCTTGGCGGAGACGTCGATCGCGGCGGTGTAGAAGCGGGCCGGGTTGAGCTGCGACCGGTCGTCGCTGATGAGCGCGTACCGGCCGGACCTGGGGTCGCGGTCGATGCCGGACAGGCCCCCGACGGTCGTGCCCTGGAAGGTGAGCTTGGCGGGCAGCGTGGTCGTTCCCAGCAGCCTGACCCGCTGGTCCGCCTGCGCGGAAGCGGCTCCGAACACGGAGATGGCGGGGGCGAGGACGGCCACGGAAGCGGCGACTGCGATGAAGCTTCGGGGGGTCATGCCGGGATAGCAACACATTCGCAGGCCGGTTCCCAAGTCGATCCCACTCAGCGGGACAACTCTTCAGACCGCATGAGGCCGGATGCCCGCGCGCGGGCGCGCGCAGGCGTCCGGCCTCATGCTCACAGGGCGGCGAGCAGGCGGGCCCGGTGGACGGAAGGGGAGCCCCACGCCGTGTGCAGGGCCCGTGCCTTGCGGATCCACAACGACGGGTCGTACTCGTCGGTGTAGGCGATCGCGCCGTGCACCTGGAGGGCCGTCTTCGCGGTGCGGTAGGACGCTTCGGACGCCGCGACCTTCGCGGCCGACACGTCGCGGGCGAAGTCGTGAGAGCCGTACGACAGGGCCGCCGCGTGCACCAGGGGCCGGGCGTACTCCAGTTCCACCAGCGCGTCGGCCAGATGGTGCTTCACCGCCTGGAACTCACCGATCGGGCGGCCGAACTGCTGGCGCGCCTTGGCGTACTCCACCGACACCTCCAGCAGACGGCGGCCCACGCCGATCTGCTGGGCGGCACAGGCCAGAACGCCGAGGTCGAGCCCGTTCTCGGGCACAGGGCCCAAGACGCGGACCGGGGTCGCCTCGAACAGGCGACGGGCCGGGTCCAGCGACGTGCGCGGCGTCCCTCCCGGCTCCGCGACGTGGACATGCCCGTCCTGCACCACCAAGACCAGATCGGCGACGTCGGCGTCCAGCGCGTACGGATGCGCCACCGAGACCAGCGCCTCCCCGGCGGCGACGCGCGGCAACCACTCGGCCGCGGTGTCGCCGCCGACCGCCGCCAGCAGCGTCGTCGCGGCGACCGTCTCCACCACCGGACCGGGCACCGCGTGCCGGCCCAGCTCGTGCAGGGCCGTCACCAGCTCCACCGGCAGGACGCCCGCGCCGTCGTGCTCCTCCGGCACGGCCAGCGCGAACACGCCCGCCTCGGCGAGCGCCTTCCAGAGGCGGCGGCCCGGCGCGTGGTCGCCCGCCGCCCAGGCGCGGACCGCCCCCGGCGTGTCCGAACGCTCCAGGAGCTTGTGCAGGCTGTCGGCGAACAGCCGCTGGTCGCCGTCCAGGACGAACCTCATCGCGATCCCCTCGGCAGGCCGAGCACGCGCTCGGCGATCACGTCGCGCTGGATCTCGTTGGTGCCGGCGTAGATCGGCCCGGCCAGCGCGAACACGTAGCCCTCCAGCCACTCGGAGTCGAGCTCGCCGTCGGTGTCCAGCAGGTCGAGGGCCGTCTCGTGCAGCTCGATGTCGAACTCCGACCAGAACACCTTGTTGAGGCTCGCCTCCGCGCCGATGTCGTCGGTGCGCGAGATGGTCTCGAAGCCCTTGAGCCGGTAGGCGCGCGCCTTGATCCAGGCGTCGGCGACCCGGTCGCGCAGCGCGGTGTCGGACGGGTCGGCGCGCCGCCGCCACAACTCCAGCAGCCGGTCGGCCGCCGCCGTGTAGCGGCCGGGGGAGCGCAGCGTCAGGCCGCGCTCGTTCCCGGCGGTGGACATCGCGACGCGCCAGCCGCCGCCCGGCTCGCCGATCACGTCGGCATCGGGCACGAACACGTCGTCCAGGAACAGTTCGGCGAAGGCGGGCTTGCCGTCCAGGCGGCCGATCGGGCGGACGGTGACGCCCTCCGCGTCCAAGGGGAACATCAGGTAGGTCAGGCCCTTGTGGCGGCGCGACTCGGGGTCGGAGCGGAACAGCCCGAAGCCCCGGTCGGCGAACGCGGCGCGCGAGCTCCAGGTCTTCTGCCCGTTCAGCCGCCAGCCGCCGTCCACGCGGGTGGCGGTGGCGCGCAGCGCGGCCAGGTCGCTGCCCGCGCCCGGCTCCGACCACGCCTGCGCCCAGATGACCTCGCCGGAGGCCATCGACGGTAGGACGCGGGCGAGCTGCTCGGGGGTGCCGTGCTTGAGCAGGGTGGGGGCCAGCAGGTTGACGCCGTTCTGGCTGACGCGGCCGGGCGCGCCCGCCGCGTAGTACTCCTCCTCGAAGACCAGCCAGTCGAGCGGCGAGGCGTCCCGGCCGCCGTACTGCTCGGGCCAGGTGATCGCCGACAGGCGGGCCTCGCCGAGCCTGCGCTCCCAGGCGCGGTGCGCGGCGAAGCCCTCCCGCGTCTCCAGCGATGGCAGCGGCTCGGCGGGGACGTTGGCGCGCAGCCACTCGCTTACCTCGGCGCGGAACGCCTGCTGCGCGGGCGGGAACTCAAGATCCATTGCTGGCCGCCTTCATCGCGCGGGGGTCCATGCCCGCCAGGGGGTCGGCGGAGGTCTCGGCGTTGTGGGCGTGCGCCAGGTGGTGCAGGCCGAACACCGAGTCCATCCCGGCGTGCAGGCCCTGGAGGTCCTCGGCCTGGTTGACGGCCTTCTTGGTCAGTGCCAGGCCGAAGCGCGGCATCTGCGCGATCTTCCCGGCGAGCGCGAACGTCCGCTCCTCCAGCTCCTCGCGCGGCACCACCTGGTTGACCCAGCCCAGCTCGTAGGCGCGGGCGGCGGTCATGCGGTCGCCGGTGAACAGGAACTCCTTGGCCACGCGCGGCGGCATCACCCACGGGTGCGCGAAGTACTCCACGCCCGGGATGCCCATGCGCACCACCGGGTCGGCGAAGAACGCGTCCTCGCTCGCCACGATCAGGTCGCACACCCAGGCCAGCATCAGCCCGCCCGCCACGCACGCGCCCTGCACCGAGGCGATCATCGGCTTGGGCAGCTCCCGCCAGCGGCGGCACATGCCGAGGTAGACCTCCGACTCGCGGGCGAAGCGGCTCTCGCCGCCGCCCTTGCCGACGTGGTCCCACCACAGCCCGGCCCGGCGCGGGAAGCTCTGGTCGGCGTCCCGGCCGGGCGTGCCGATGTCGTGCCCGGCCGAGAAGTGCGGGCCCGCGCCCGCCAGCACCACCACCGCGACGTCGTCGTCCTCGGCGGCGCGGTAGAACGCCTCGTCCAGCGCGTAGGTCATGGCCGAGTTCTGCGCGTTGCGGTACTCGGGCCGGTCCATCGTCACGACCGCGACAGGGCCCCGCCGCTCGTAGCGGACGACCATACGTCCCCCTTTTGATCTAACAACTGTTTGGTAGATTAAAACACGGGGCGCTCAGCGGGTCGTCAGCCGGTGGCGCAGCTCGGCGGCGGTGCGGCCGTCCACGCCCAGCCCGACGCGGAGGTAGCGGTCGAGCGAGCCGTAGCTGCGGCGCGCCTGGTTGAGCGCCGCGTCCAGGTAGTCGGTCCGCACCTCCTGCACCGGTGCCAACAGCTGCGGGTCCTGCATGTAACCGGCCGCCTTCAACTGCTCGCGGACCTTGGCGTCGGTCTCGGCGCGGTAGGCGTTGGACAGCAGGTAGTCGCGCTCGGCCGTCCGGTGGTCCACGCCCAGCACGCGCAGCAGCAGGTAGGTGGTCCAGCCGGTGCGGTCCTTGCCGCTGGTGCAGTGGAACACCAGGGGAGTGGTGCGGCGCCCGGCCATCTCGCGCAGGGTCGCGCCGAACGCCGCGCGCGACCGGGCGTCGGTCACGAAGCTGCGGTAGACGCCGTGCAGGAGCGCCGCGCCACGGTCGCCGCCCAGCACCTGCTGCTGGCGTACGGGGTCCTTGGAGCCGATCGCGCCGTTGACGGTGACGTACATGCCGGTGTCGTCGATCGGCCGCGCGGTCACGGCGAGGCCGGACGGGAGCTGGTCGGGGCCGTCGCCGCCGACCTCGGTCGGGGTGCGGAAGTCCACGATCCGCCGCACGCCGAGCTTGGCCAGCGCCGTCCGGTCGGCGTCGGTGAGCTTGTTGAGGGCGTCGGAACGGTAGATCACGCCGCTGCGCACCCGCGCGCCCCACCAGGTCCGGAGGCCGCCCACGTCGCGGAAGTTGGCGGTGCCCTGGAAGCGGTCGGCGGGCTGCGAGGGCGCGGGGACGCGCGGGTGGGCGACGGGCGCGGCGGCGTGGGCGGGGACGGCGACGCCCGTGGCGAGGACGGCGGCCAGGGCGACACCGGCGGCGCGGGTGGCGTGAGCGGATCGAGCGCGCATGAGAGCGGCCTCCCAGGGGTGAGGGGTGATGAGGGGATGTAACCCGGATCACAGTGCGTCCGCTAAGGAGCGCTCCCGATGAGCGGGATCCCGTGCGGCTTTTGTGAACGCCTGGTGCGTAGCGTCACGCCATGCTCACCGACGAAGAACGGCGCACGGCGGCCGACCGGCTGCTGGCGGCCGAGCTGGACCGCGTGCCGACCGCCCCGCTGACCGAGAGCTGGCCGGGCATCGACGCCGCCGACGCCTACCGGATCCAACTGGTCAACATCGAGCGCCGCCTGGCCGCCGGGGCGACCGTGCGCGGCCACAAGGTCGGCCTGTCTTCCAAGGCGATGCAGCAGATGATGGGCGTGGACGAGCCCGACTACGGCCACCTGCTCGCCGACATGGAGCTGCGCCCGGACGAGGCCGTCCGGCTGCGCGACTACTGCTGGCCGCGCGTGGAGGTCGAGGTCGGCTTCGTCCTCGGCGCCGACCTGCCCGGCGAGGGCTGCACCGAGGCCGACGTCCTGGCCGCCACCGAACGCGTCGTCCCCGCGCTGGAGCTGATCGACAGCCGTATCGAGGACTGGCGCATCGGCCTCGCCGACACCATCGCCGACAACGCCTCCTCCGCCGGTTTCGTCATCGGCGAGGGCGTCGCGCCCGACGGCCTCGACCTCACCCGCATCGAGGCGACGCTGTACCGCGACGGCGAGCGGCTCGTGGCCGGGCGCTCGGACGCGGTGCTGGGCGACCCCACCACCGCCGTCGCGTGGCTGGCCCGCACGGTCGCCGGGTTCGGCGTCCGCCTCAAGGCCGGGCACCTGGTGCTGCCCGGCTCCTGCACCCGCGCCGTCGACGTGGTCGCGGGCTCCACCTACACCGCCGACTTCACCGGGCTCGGCCCGGTCGCACTGACCTTCGTCTGAAAGAGGGACCATGGCCACTGCCGCCATCGTCGGGCCGGGCAACATCGGCACCGACCTGCTGTACAAGCTGCTGCGCAGCCCGCACATCGAACCCCGCTACATGGTCGGCGTGGACCCGGCCAGCGAGGGCCTCAAGCGCGCCGCCGACCTGGGGCTGGAGACCAGCCACGAGGGCGTCGACTGGCTGCTGGACCGGCCCGAGCTGCCCGACCTGGTGTTCGAGGCGACCTCGGCGTACGTGCACCGCGCCGCCGCGCCCCGCTACGCCGAGGCCGGGATCCGCGCGATCGACCTGACCCCGGCCGCCGTCGGCCCGGCCGTCGTGCCCCCGGCCAACCTGCGCGCCCACCTGGACGCGCCCAACGTCAACCTCATCACCTGCGGCGGCCAGGCCACCATCCCGATGGTGCACGCGGTCTCGCGGGTGGTGCCGGTCGAGTACGCCGAGATCGTCGCCTCGGTCGCGTCGGTGTCGGCCGGGCCCGGCACCCGCGCCAACATCGACGAGTTCACCCGGACGACGGCGCGCGGCGTGGAGACGATCGGCGGCGCGGGCACCGGCAAGGCGATCATCATCCTCAACCCGGCCGAGCCCCCGACGATCATGCGCGACACCGTGTTCTGCGCCGTGCCCGCCGACGCCGACCAGGCGGCGATCACCGCCTCGGTCGAGCGGGTCGTCGCCGAGGTCGCCGGGTACGTGCCCGGCTACCGGCTGCGCACCGCGCCGCAGTTCGACGAGATCGACGGCCGCGCCCGCGTCGCGATCTTCCTGGAGGTCGAGGGCGCGGGCGACTTCCTGCCGCCCTACGCGGGCAACCTCGACATCATGACCGCCGCCGCGACCAAGGTCGGCGAGGAGATCGCCCAGCACCTGAAGGGGGCCTGACCATGGCTTACTCCGACACCCTGGACATCCGGATCACCGACTCCTCGCTGCGCGACGGCTCGCACCACAAGCGCCACCGCTTCACCGTCGCCGACGTCGAGGAGATCGTCGGCGCGCTGGACGCCGCCGGGGTCCCGGTGATCGAGGTCGCGCACGGCGACGGCCTGGGCGGCTCCTCGTTCAACTACGGCTTCTCGGCCACCCCCGAGCAGGAGCTGATCAGGGCGGCGGTGCGCACCGCGACCCGCGCCCGGATCGCGTTCCTGATGTTGCCGGGCGTGGGCGTCAAGGACGACATCCGGCAGGCCGCCGACAACGGCGCGTCGATCTGCCGCGTCGCCACGCACTGCACCGAGGCCGACGTGGCGGTGCAGCACTTCGGCCTGGCCCGCGAACTGGGCCTGGAGACCGTCGGCTTCCTGATGATGTCGCACTCCCAGCCGCCGGAGGTCCTGGCGCGGCAGGCCCGGATCATGGCCGACGCGGGCTGCCAGTGCGTCTACGTCGTGGACTCGGCGGGCGCCCTCGTCCTGGAGCAGACCGCCGACCGCGTCGCCGCGCTGGTCGCCGAGCTGGGCGGCGACGCGCAGGTCGGCTTCCACGGCCACGAGAACCTGGGCCTGGGCGTCGCCAACAGCGTCGCGGCCGTCCGCGCGGGCGCGCTCCAGATCGACGGCTCGGTGCGCCGCTTCGGCGCGGGCGCGGGCAACACGCCGGTCGAGGCGTTCGTGGCCGTCTGCGACAAGCTCGGCGTGGCCACCGGCATCGACGTGTTCGCCGTCGCCGACGCGGCCGAGGACGTGGTCCGCCCCATCATGGGCCAGGAGTGCCTGCTCGGCCGGATGGAGCTGATGATGGGCTACGCCGGGGTCTACTCCAGCTTCCTCAAGCACGCCGAGCGGCTGGCCGCCCGCTACGACGTCTCCGGCGCGCAGATCCTCATGGAGGCGGGCCGCCGCAAGCTGATCGGCGGCCAGGAGGACCAGCTCATCGAGATCGCGGTGAACCTCGCCGCCGCGAACTGACCCCGTCGCCGGTGCGGTGGTGACGCGCCCCGCACCGCACCGGCGGCGGTACTACATCCAGTCGGAACGGCGGGCCCACAGTGCCAGCCGGTCCAGCGTGCCCGGCGGCAGCTCCGCCGAGGGCTCGGGAGCGGCCTGCGCCGTGGCGGGGGGCCGTCGCGTCCGCTGGACGTCGGCGGCCTGCGGCGCGGCGGGACGCACGCCCTGCGCGGAGCGGTGCGGGGTCGCCAGTGCACGGCAGATCGCTCCGGCCGCCCCCAGCAGCAGTGGCGTCAGCCGCCGCACGTCCGTCTTCGTCACCGGACCGCACAACGAGATCGCCGCGACGGGACGGCCCGTCGCGTCGCGCAGCGCGGCGGCCAGCTCCACCGTCCCGCGCCGGGTCTCCTCCCGGTCCACCGCCACCCCGTGCTCGCGGACGCGCGCGATCTCCCGCCGCGCCGCCTCCACTTCGACGGTCCGGCGCGACACCCGCTCCGGAGGCGCGCCATGCGGCCGTCCCGCAGCACTGGCCAGATGCGCCCGGCGATCCGGCCCGGCGTGGCCGACGCCGCCATGGACACGGGGACCGGCCGCACCGCTGCGCCCAGCAGCGCGGACGATCGGACGAGGCGGCGCGGCCGTCAGGACGGCCTCCACCAGGTCCCGGTCGGCGTAGGCGAGCATCGCCCGGCCCGCCGCCGTCCACACCGCGTGCTGCCGCCCGCCCACCAGCGTCCCGGCGGGACCGGCGTCCGCGCCGGGCAGCGCGCCGATCTGCTCCAGCCAGACCACCTCGTGCTCGTCCGGTACGCCCAGCCGCACCACCGCGCCGGTGGTCTCGCGCAGCATGCGCAGATGCGGCAGGGAGATCGTGCGCAGGCGGTTCTGGTGGGCCGCCAGCGTGCCCAGCTCCACCAGGCTCAGCCCCAGCCGGTACCGCGAACCGGCGCGTTCCAGGGCCTTCAGCTGCACGAGCTGGTCCAGGATGCGGTGCGCCGACGAGCGCGGCAGGCCGGTCCGGCGCACGACGTCGGTCAGCGACAGCTCGGGCGGCGCGTCGGCGAAGGTGTAGAGGATGCGGGCCGCGCGGGCCAGCATCGACGCCTCCAGGACCGGCTCCGTCGCCGCTGCGGGAATGCCCATGGTGCCCTCTTCCTCCCGCCGGCGGCGGGGTGCGGGGGACCGCGTTGCCGGGGTCACGAAAGTAAGCGCTCGGTCTCCCGCTCACCGGGAAACCCCTTATTTCTAATTGGAACACCGCAGGTAGCGTGCTCGCAACCCCCGCCGGTGACCTGGCTCACGCCCGGCCCTCCCGGCCGGCCGACCCGGGCCGTCCCGGCGCCACCCCAAGGAGCGAGCATGAGCGACAAGGTTGTCGAGGCCGTCCGCGACCTCGTCCCGGTCATCCGGGAGCGCGCCGACGAGGCCGAGCAGGCGCGGCGCATCCCCGACGCCACCATTCGCGAGCTGACCGAGACCGGCCTGTTCCGGATGCTCCAGCCCGCCCGCTACGGGGGCCTGGAGGCCGACCCGGTCGCCTTCTACACCGCCGTCCGCGAGATCGGCGCGGCCTGCGGCTCCACCGCCTGGGTCGCCTCCGTGCTGGGCGTGCACCCCTGGCAGATGGGCCTGTTCCCCGTCCAGGCGCAGGACGAGGTGTGGGGGCAGAACCCCGACGCCCGGATCTCCTCCTCCTACGCGCCGACCGGCCAGGTCACCAAGGTCGAGGGCGGCTACCGGATCAACGGCCGCTGGAACTTCTCCTCCGGCTGCGACCACGCCGACTGGGCCTTCCTCGGCGGCCTGGTGCCCGGCGCGGACGGCCAGATCGTGGACGCCGGGACCTTCGTCCTGCCCCGCGCCGACTACCGCGTCGACGACGTGTGGGACACCGTCGGCCTGCGCGGCACCGGCAGCAACGACATCGTCGTGGAGGACGCCTTCGTCCCCGAGCACCGCATGCTGAGCTGGGCGCGCACCTCGGTCTGCGACTGCCCCGGCCACGAGGTCAACACCGCGCCGCTGTACAAGCTGCCGTTCGCGGCGGTGTTCACCACCACGATCTCCAGCCCCATCGTCGGCATGGCGCAGGGCGCGATGGACGCCTACATCAAGGCCACCCGCGAGCGCATCCGCGCCTCCTACGGCGGCCAGAAGGTGGCCGAGGACCCGCACGCCCAGGTCCGCATCGCCACCGCCGCCAGCGACATCGACGCCGCCTGGCTGCTGATGGAGCGCAACATCGCCGAGCTGATGGAGTGCGCGAAGGCGGGCGCGGAGTTCCCGCTGAAGTTGCGCCTGCGCACCCGCCGCGACCAGGTGCTGGCCACCCAGCGCGCCATCCGCGCGGTGGACCTGCTGTTCGAGAACGCGGGCGGCCGCGCGCTGAAGAACGGCAACGCCGTGCAGCGGTTGTGGCGCGACGCCCACTCCGGGCGCGTCCACGCCGCCAACGACCCCGAGCGCGCGCTGGAGCTGTACGGCAAGGGCGCGCTCGGCCTGGACGTCCAGGACGTGATGATCTGATGGCCCTCACCTACGAGAGCACCTCGCGCACCGGCAAGGCGGGCGAGCTGACCCTGCACTACAACGAGGCGGGCCCTGCCGATGCTCCGGTCGTCGTCATGCTGCACGGCGGCGGCCCCGGCGCGTCCGGCTGGAGCAACTTCGGCCCCAACCTGCCGGTGTTCGCCGAGCACTTCCGCACGCTGCTGGTGGATCAGCCCGGCTACGGCGCGTCCGACAAGCCCGAGCGCTTCAGCAAGCAGTTCTTCACCGCCTCCGCCGACGCGGTCGTGGCGCTGCTGGACGGCCTGGGCATCGCTAAGGCGCACCTCGTCGGCAACTCCCTCGGCGGCGGCACCGCCGCCCGCATGGCCATCGACCACCCCGACCGCGTGGACCGCCTGGTCCTGATGGGCCCCGGCGGCGTCAGCCTCAACGTCTTCTCCGCCGACCCCACCGAGGGCATCAAGCGGCTGTTCGAGTTCTCCGCCTCGGCCGAGCCGACCCGCGAGCGCCTGACCGCGTTCCTGCGCACGCTGGTGGTGGACCAGTCGCTGGTCACCGACGAGCTGATCGAGGAGCGGTTCGCGCAGGCGATCGACCCCGAGTCCCGGCGCGGCAACGCCGCCATGGCCGCCACCTTCGCCGACCCGGACATGGTCGCCGACTCGATGTTGTGGAGCCAGGCGTACCGCATCCGGCACCAGACGCTGCTGACCTGGGGCCGCGAGGACCGCGCCAACCCCCTGGACGGCGCGCTGGTCGCGCTCAAGACCATCCCCAACGCCCGCCTGCACGTGTTCCCGCACTGCGGCCACTGGGCGCAGCTGGAGCAGTTCGACGAGTTCAACCGCCTCACCCTCGACTTCCTGAAGGACGCCCGATGATCCACTCCCTCGGCTACCTGCGCTTCGAGACCGCCAAGCTCGACCAGTGGCGCTCCTTCGGCGGCGAGGTCCTCGGCCTGGCCGAGACCTCCGGCCCCCGCGAGGACGCGCTCTACTTCCGGATGGACGAGCACGCCCACCGCTTCGCCTTCCTGCCCGGAGAGACCGACCGGCTGCTCGCGATCGGCTGGGAGATCGCCAGTCGCGCCGCGTTCCGCGCCACGGTCGAACGCCTGGAGAACGCCGGCCACGCCGTCAAGCCCGGCACCGCCGAAGAGGCCGCCGACCGCCGCGTCGAGGAACTCGCCCACGTCGACGACCCGCACGGCAACCACCTGGAGCTGTACTACGGCCCGGCCCTGGACCACAGCCCCGTCGTCACCCCGCACGGCGAGCGCTTCATCACCGGACCGCTCGGCCTCGGCCACGTCGTCGTCACCGCGGGCGACATCGACGCCTCCTACGACTTCTACACCGAGCTGCTGGGCTTCCGGCACCGCGACTCGATCCGCTTCCCGGCCGCGGCCATGGGCGGCACTCCCGAGGACGGCCTGAACTTCGTCCGCTTCCTCGGCTGCAACCCCCGCCACCACAGCCTCGGCCTGTGCGAGGCCAACGCCCCCGCCGCCATCGTGCACTTCATGCTGGAGCTGGAGACCCTGGACGACGTGGGCCGCGGCATCGACCGGTTCACCAAGGCCGGGATGCCGATCCTCCAGTCCCTGGGCCGCCACACCAACGACAAGATGGTGTCGTTCTACGCCGCCACCCCCGGCGGGTTCATGGTCGAGTACGGCTTCGACGCGATCCTGGTGGACGACGCCACCTGGTCCGCTAAGGAGATCACCGAGGACGCCTACTGGGGGCACCAGTGGAGCGCGTGACCGGCGACCGCGACCCGGCCGACCTGTCCCGCACCTTCCGCGACGTGCTGGGCCGGTTCGCCTCCGGCATCACGGTGGTGACCTCGCTGGCCGACGACGGCCCGGCCGGTTTCGCCTGCCAGTCGTTCGCCTCGCTCTCGCTGGACCCGCCGCTGGTGCTGTTCTGCGTCGCCAAGACGTCCACGAGCTGGCCGCGCATCCGCGCCACCGGCCGGTTCGCGGTCAACATCCTGGCCGCCGACCAGCGCGACGAGTGCCGCGCGTTCGCCGTCCCCGGCGGCGACAAGTTCGCCGGGACCGCCTGGAGCCGCTCGGTGCACGGCACCGCCCACCTGGACGGCGCGCTGGCCGTCGTGGACTGCCTGATCGACGACGTCCACGAGGCGGGCGACCACCACGTGGTGATCGGCGCGGTCCGCGACCTGCGCGACCACCGCGACCACCCGCCCCTGCTGTACTTCCGCGGCGCCTACGCCGACGGGGTCTTCACCTGAGGAGAGCCATGGACTGGGATCACGAGTACGACGTGGTGGTGGTCGGCTCCGGCGCCGGCGGGCTCACCGCCGCGACCACCGCCGGGCTGCACGGCCTGTCGGCGCTGGTGGTGGAGAAGGCCGGGGTGTTCGGCGGCTCGACGGCGCTGTCGGGCGGCGGGGTGTGGATCCCGCGCAACGTCTTCCTGGAGGAGGCCGGGGTCCGCGACACCGCCGAGGACGCCCGCGCCTACCTGGAGGCCACCGTCGGCGACCGCGTCCCCGCCGAGCGCAAGGAGGCGTACCTGACGCGCGGCCCGGAGATGATGCGGTTCCTGCGCGACGGCACCCGCTGGATGCGCTTCACCTGGGCGAAGGGCTACTCCGACTACTACCCCGAGGCGCCCGGCGGCCGTCCGACCGGCCGCTCGGTCGAGCCCGCCATCGTCGACGGCAAGCTGCTCGGCCCGGAGTTCGCCCGGATGCGCCGCGCCGGGCTGCCCACCTACGGCATGACGATGACCGGCTACGAGTTCGGCAAGATCAACATGATCACCCGGACGTGGCGCGGCAAGACCACCGCGATGCGCGTCGGGCTGCGCGGCGTGCGCGCCCTGCTCACCGGGCGCAAGCCGCTGTCGCTGGGCGAGGCGCTGGTCGCGCGGCTGCGGTTGTCGCTGGCCGACGCGGGCGGGCACCTGTGGCTCGACTCCCCGTTCCGGGACCTGGTGATCGAGGACGGCGCGGTCACCGGCGTCCGCGTCCGGCACAAGGGCCGCGAGGTGACCGTCCGGGCCCGGCGCGGCGTCGTCCTGGCGGCGGGCGGCTTCTCCCTCAACCAGAAGTTGCGCGAGAAGTACCTGCCCAAGCCGACCCGCGCCGAGTGGTCGCACTCCTCCGAGGGCCAGGTCGGCGACGTCCTGGAGGCGGGGATCAAGGCCGGTGCCGGACTGGATCTGATGGACAAGGTCTGGGGCGCGCCGTCGGTCCCGCGCCCCGACGACAAGCCGTTCTTCCTGGTCGCCGACCGGGCCGTGCCCGGCATGATGATCGTGGACGGCGACGGGCAGCGCTACCTGAACGAGTCGTTGCCGTACCACGAGTTCGTGGACCGCATGTACGCCCACGGCGAGCCCGCCATGAACTCCTGGCTCATCGTGGACAAGCGGGCCAAGAACCGTTACATCGTCGCCGGGCTGTTCCCGGGCCAGCCCTTCCCGAAGAAGTGGCGCGAGGGCGGCACCCTGCGCGTCGGCTCCACCGTCGCCGAGCTGGCCGAGCAGATCGGCGTGCCCGCCGACCGGCTCGCCAAGACCGTCGAGCGGTTCAACCGCTTCGCCGAAGAGGGCCGCGACGCCGACTTCGGCCGCGGCGACAGCGCCTACGACAACTACTACGGCGACCCGACCCTGCCCAACCCCAACCTGCTGCCGCTGGCCAAGGGCCCGTTCTACGCCGTGCGCGTCGTCCCCGGCGACCTCGGCACCAAGGGCGGCCTGGTCACCGACCCCGACGCGCGCGTGCTGCGCGCGGACGGCACCGCCATCACCGGTCTGTACGCCACCGGCAACTGCTCGGCCTCGGTGATGGGCGAGACCTACCCCGGGCCCGGCGCGACCCTCGGCCCGTCCATGACCTTCGGCTACGCCGCCGTCACCCACCTGCTCGCCGACGCCACTGGAGGGAAACGATGAACCACCGAGTGATCGAGGCGGCCCCGCCGCCGGAGCGGTTCGCCCGAGGCTGGCACTGCCTGGGCCTCGCCGACACCTACAAGGACGGCAAGCCGCACGCCGTGGAGGCGTTCGGCACCAAGCTCGTCGTGTTCCAGGGCGAGGGCGGCGGCCTCAGCGTCCTCAACGGCTACTGCCCCCACATGGGCGGCGACCTCACCCAGGGCACCGTCAAGGGCGACGCGATCGCCTGCCCGTTCCACGACTGGCGCTGGGGCGGCGACGGCAAGTGCGCGGGCATCCCCTACGCCAAGCGCGTCCCGCGCGGCGCGCGCACCCTGGCCTGGCCCACCCTGGAGCGCAACCAGCAGCTCTACGTGTGGAACGACCCCGAGGGCAACCCGCCGCCCGAAGGCGTCACGATCCCCGAGATCGCCGGGGCCGGGTCGCCCGAGTGGAGCAACTGGACCTGGAACACGATGCGGGTCGACGGCTCGCACTGCCGCGAGATCGTCGACAACGTCGTGGACATGGCGCACTTCTTCTACATCCACTACGCGCTGCCGACCTACTTCAAGAACGTCTTCGAGGGCCACGTCGCCACCCAGTACTACGAGGGCGTCTCCCGCGACGACGCCTACCTCGGCTTCGTGCCCGGCACCGAGAACCAGAAGATCGCCCAGCGCTCCGAGGCGGCCTACCACGGCCCGTCCTACATGATCGACTACCTGTGGAACGAGGCCGAGGGCACCACGGTCGAGACCGTGCTGATCAACTGCCACTACCCGATCGGCCGGAACGCCTTCATGCTCCAGTGGGGCGTCATCGTCAAGAAGTTCCCCGGCATGGACGACGCGACCGCCGACGCCATGGCCGCGCAGGTCGCCGAGGGCGTGGGCCTCGGCTTCATGCAGGACGTCGAGATCTGGAAGAGCAAGGCCCCGATCGACAACCCGCTGCTGTGCGACCAGGACGGGCCCGTCTACCAGCTCCGCCGCTGGTACGAGCAGTTCTACGTGGACGCCGCCGAGGTCGCGCCGGAGATGACCGACCGGTTCGAGTTCGAGATCGACACCGCCCGCGCCGTCCAGGTGTGGGAACAGGAGGTGGCGGCCAACGTCGAGGCCGGGATCTCCTACTCGATGATCCCCAAGTCGATGCGGGCGGGCTGAGGTGCGGCCGGTCGACTGCCGGGCCTGCGGCGTGCGGGTCCTGGTGGAGAAGCGCAGCCTGCCGCACACCAGCGTCCAGTGGCCGACCGGCGCGGCCGCCGCCTGCGCGGAGTTCGCCCCGCGGGTGGCGGCCGGGCGCGCGACCGCCCTCATCCCGCACTGCGCGGCGCTGCGCGCGTCCATCGAGCAGGCCGTGCGCGACGGGTCGCTGGAGGTCCCGGCCGATGTCTGAGCCCCGCGCCCTGACGGTGGCCGAGGTGATCCGCGAGACGCCCGACGCGCACTCGCTGGTCTTCGACGCCACCCCGGCCGAGCTGCCCTACCGGCCCGGCCAGTTCCTCACGCTGCGGCTGCCGGGCGGCGCGGCCCGCTGCTACTCGCTGGCCAGCTCGCCGCACGACGGCGGGCGGCTCAAGGTGACCGTCAAGCGGGTGCCCGGCGGCCGCGCCTCCAACTGGATCTGCGACAACGTGACCGCCGGGACGGTCCTGGAGACGCTGCCGCCCGCCGGGACCTTCACGCCGCGCGCCCTGGACACCGATCTGCTGCTGCTCGCGGCGGGCAGCGGCATCACGCCGGTGATGTCGATCCTGACGTCGGCGCTGCTGGCCGGGACCGGCCGCGTCACGCTGGTGTACGCCAACCGCGACGAGACCTCGGTGATCTTCGCCGTCGCCCTGCGCGAGCTGGCCGCCGCCCATCCCGGCCGCCTCACGGTGGTGCACTGGCTGGAGAGCGTGCAGGGCCTACCCGCCGAGGCCGCGCTGACCGGCCTGCTGACCGGGCTGGACGGTGAGTTCGCCGAGGCGTTCGTGTGCGGCCCGGCGGGGTTCATGGACGCGGCCACGGCCGCGCTCACCGGGCTCGGCGTGGCCCGCGTCCACACCGAGCGGTTCCGCTCCCTCGCGGAGGACCCGTTCGCCGCGCCCGCCCCCGTCACCGGGGAGACCGTCGCCCGCATCCAGGTGGATCTGGACGGTGCGGTCAGCGAGCACGACTGGCCCGCCGAGGCCCGGCTGCTGGACGTGCTGCTGGCCGCCGGGCTGGACGCGCCGTTCTCCTGCCGGGAGGGCGCGTGCAGCGCGTGCGCCTGCCGCGTCGTGGAAGGAGAGGTGAAGATGCTCGCCAACGAGATCCTGGACGAGGCCGACCTTGCGGACGGGTGGGTGCTGGCCTGCCAGTCGCTCCCGCTCGGCGAACGGGTCCGCGTCACCTACGAGGAGGACTGATCGTCAGCCCGGCTCGTTGCCGGGCCGCCACTTGATCCCGCAACCGAGGCTCGGCACGTGCGGCTCGGGCACCGGCTCACCGGCCAGCACCCGGTCCAGGGCCGCCCGGAGGGACGAGCCGTCCGCCGGGACGTCGTTGCGCGGCCGGGCTCCGTCGAACTCGCCCCGGTAGGCGAGCCGCCGCTCGGCGTCGAACAGGAAGAAGTCGGGCGTGCAGGCCGCCTTGTAGGCCAGCGCGACCCGCTGGTCCTCGTCCACCAGGTAGGGGAAGCCGAACGACGCGCGGGCGGCCTGCTCGGCGAGGTGCTCGGGACCGTCGTCGGGGTAGCGCGCGACGTCGTTGCTGCCCACGCCGACGGTGGTCAGGCCGCGTTCGGCGTACTCCTTGGTCACCGCGCCGATCGTGGTCTCGATCCGGCGCACGTAGGGGCAGTGATTGGAGAGGAAGACCACCAGCAGGGCCGGGGAACCGGCCAGAGAGTCGAGTGAGACCGTCCTTCCGTCGAGGTCCGGCAACGAGAGGCCGGGCGCGGGCGTGCCGAGCGGGACCATGAACGATGCGATCGCCATGCGCCCCATTGTCGCGCCTCGTCAACCAACCATGCGCTTGCTAGATTGGACGACCATGCCCTCCCAGGACCACATGAAGCAGACCCTCCAGCGCTATGTCGACGGCTTCGCCAAGGGCGACGCCGCCGCGCTCGCCGACCTGTTCGCCGCCGACGCGGTGGTGGTGGACCCGGTCGGGCACCCGCCCGTCCAGGGCCGCCCGGCGATCGACGAGTTCTACGCCAACGCCGTCGCGGCCGGGACCCGGCTCACCCTGGACACCCCGATCCGCGGCTCGCACGGCGACCGCGCGGCGATGGCGTTCACCGTCGAGGTGCCGGGGATGAACCTGCGCATCCGCGCCATCGACGTGATGACCTTCGACGCGGACGGGAAGATCAGCCGGATGGAGGCGCACTGGGGGCCCGACGACATCGAGCAGTGACGGCCCAGGTCATGGCCGTTAAAGGCCGGATCGCCCCGCCGAGCCGCGCCGTCCCCTCTAGGATGCTGGGAAACGCCGCCAGAAGGACCTTTGCGGAGCGAACGCCATCAACAGGCTTTACCAGTCCCTGCTGCGTGACCCGGGCCCCGACCTCGGCGGACGGCTGCACCGAGCGTTCACCGCTTGGCTGGCCGGGCGCGGGTTCCCGGCGCTGCCCGCCGAGCGCCGCGTCGAGCACCAGCAGGAGGGCGTCGCCGTCCTGCTGGAGACCGAGCGGGGCTGCGGCCGGTTCGTGGCCGAGGCCGGGGGGCTGCGCACCCGCGTCACCTACGGCGAGACCGGCGCGGGCCCGCACGGCTGGGCGGTGGTCACCGTCGAGCAGACCGGCGAGCGGCACGGCGATGCGTACGCGCCCGGCTTCGTGCCCGCCTACCTGCGCACCGGCCGCATCACCGACGGCGGCGTGCACCTGCCCGACACCGCCGCCGAGCTGGACGAGGACGGCGTCGCCTACTTCCTGCCGGAGCTGACCCACCGCAACCGGCGCGTCCCGGTGATCGTGGTGGCGGTCGACCCGCAGGCCCGCGCCCGCGCCGAGCACCTGGCCGCCGCCGTGGCGGGCGCGGCGTCGGTCGCGTGGCTGGCCGACCTGCCCGCGCAGGACCGCTTCAACGCCACCGTGGGCGACGACCTGGCCGTCTACGGCGGGGGAGTGCGCACCTACCTGCCGAACCTGGACCTGGCCCAGGAGAGCTACCCGATGCGGCACCGGGTGACCGGCGGCTCCACGGTCCGCGACCGGGGGATGCGGGCCCTGGACGCGCTGGCCGACCACGTGATGGGGGAGACCGCGCACAAGCGGCTGCCCGACGACGTGCGGTCGGCGCTGCGCACGACGGCCCGCATCCTGACGGGCGTGGAACCGCCGGAGGCGCTGGCGGCGGTGCCGAGCCCGGCGCTGTCGCAGGAGACGAAGCGGAGCGAGGAGCTGCGCCAGGCGTTGATGGCGATGGTGGCGGCGAACCCGGCACCGCAACAACGCGACCCGGAACCGCCGCCCCCGCCCTCGGAACCGGAGCCCGTCCCAGAACCGGAACCGACACCCGAACCCGAACCCGAACCGGAGATCGACGCTCCGCCCCCGGCTCCCGCCCCTGCCCCCGTTCCGGCTCCGGCTCCCTCCGTCAACGTCGAGGAACTGGCCGCCTCGGTAGCCGACATCGTGGCCGACCGCCTCCGCGACGAGCTGATGGCGGCCCTCGACCTGGCGGCGGGCCAGTTCGCGGGCCGCGACGAGCTGCTCAGCCAGATGCGCACGATGGCCACCCACATGGGAGCCGTCGGCAAGGCGCTGGACGCGGCCAGCCACGCGGGCCGCGAGGCCGAGACCGAGTCCGACCGGCTCGAACGGGAGCTGGAACGCCAGCGCAACCACAACACCACGCTGGAACTGGAGCTGGAGGAGTCGGCCCGCCAGGCTCGCCGCCTGGCCGAACGGGTCCGCCGTCTGGAAGCCCGGCTGGCCGAGACACGCCAGGCGTTCCCCGACACCGCCATCGACCTATTCGAGCCGACGCACCTGGTGGACGCCCTCTACCACGCGCAGGACAACCTGCCCTACGTCGAGATCGGCGACACCTTCGACACCGCCGCCGAGTTGGACCTCGGCTACCCCGGCCAGTGCGCGGGCTGGGCGGCCAAGGCGTGGGACGCGCTCCAGGCCCTCAACGACTTCGCCGAGGCCCGCTCGTCGGGCGCATTCCAGGGCGGCTTCTACGAGTGGTGCCGTGACGACACCGGCGGCCGCCGCGTCATCCCCACGACCGTGGTCTCCCTGAAGGAGTCGGCGACCGTGACCGGCCGCGAGAAGCTGAGCCGCCCGCGCGTGTTCCCGGTCCCCGAGTCGGTGAACCCGAAGGGCCACCAGTACATGCCGGCGCACATCAAGCTGCGCCGCGTCGGCGTCCCGGCCCCGCGCATCCACTTCCACGACGACTCGTCGGGCGCGACGGGCAAGATCTGGGTCGGCTACGTGGGCGACCACCTGCCGAACACCCGCACGAACTGAGGCGGCCCATAGCGAAATGATCTTGGTCGCTGCTACCGTGCCTGCGGCAGATCGGGGCAGAGACGTACGAAACGGAGACCCATGCGCACGTCACAGCGGACGGCGGCCCTCGCGCTCAGCGCTCTGGGCATGGTCGCGGGAACGGTGACCGTGACCGCTCCCGCCGAGGCGGCCACGACGCCGAGCGGGGCCTGCGGCAGCGGCTACTACCAGATCGACCGGCACGCCCTCGGCTCGGTGGCCGACATCTACCTGTTCTACAACGGGTCGAGCAACTGCGCCGTCACCTGGGTGCGGAGCCCGAACGGGACCAGGACCTACGACCTGCGGGTGCACATCCAGCGCAAGAGCGACCTCAAGACGGACCCCGACGCCGGGTTCTACAAGTTCTACGCGGGCCCGGTGCGGCTCAGCGCCGCGAACACGTGTATCTCGTGGGGCGGCTCGGCGCAGGGCATCAGCTGGGCGTCCGGCTGGGAGCACTGCGGCTGATCGGTGCGGGGTGTTCGGTCGCGCGGCGACCGAGCACCCCTTTGCCGTCTCAGGGCCGAGGCCAGGGACGGCCGGTGAGGCGCTCGATGTCGGTGTTGAAGCGCTTGAGGTAGGCGGCGAACTCCGCCGCGTCCTCCTCGGGCCAGTCGGCCAGCACCTTGTCCAGACCGCGGACGACCTCGTCGCGGTGCTCGTCGAGGCGGTGCCCGCCCTCCTCGGTGATGCGGAACTTGCGGGCGATGCCACCGTCGGGATCGGGGATGCGCTCCAGGAGGCCGACGCGGGTGAGCGCGGCGGTCTGGCGGTTCAGCGTAGAAGGATCCAGGGCGAACGCTTCGCTGAGCTGCCGGATCGACATGGGGCCCTCGACACGGACCCGGCTGAGCAGGATGTAGGCGCTGCGCTCCAGGCGGCCGTCCCTGCTCTCGGGGGCCGAGGCGATCAGATGGCTGTGCCTGCCGAGCAGCATCGACTCGTACTCGATCCGGTGGGCGGGATCGTCCACGCTGCCTCCTTTCCGCCTGCGGCGATTCTCCCACGCCCCACGATGTGCATGACGCACACCTTATGCAAAGAGCACATGATGTGTATGGTGCACAGGTCTTGAAACGACGAACGGGAGACACGACGTGGACGAAGCGACCCCCGCGGCGCGGTCCGGCGGGATCGTGACGGTGCTGGCGGTCGCCGGCATCGTCGCGGCGCTGATGCAGACGCTGGTGGTGCCGCTGATCGGCGAGCTGCCCCGGCTGCTGGACACCAGCGCCTCCAACGCCACGTGGGTGGTGACCGCCACGCTGCTGGCCGCGGCGGTGGCGACGCCGGTGAGCGGGCGGCTCGGCGACCTGTACGGCAAGCGCCGGATGTTGCTGGCGTGCACGGTGCCGCTGATCGCGGGCTCGCTCCTGTGCGCGGTGGCGTCCTCGCTGATCCCGATGATCGTCGGACGCGGCCTGCAGGGCGTGGGCATGGGCCTGGTGCCGCTGGGCATCAGCGCGCTGCGCGACCTGGTCCCGGCCGAGAAGCTGGGCTCGTCGATCGCGCTGATGAGCGCGTCGATGGGCATCGGCGGCGCGCTCGGCCTGCCGCTGTCGGCGGCGGTGGCCGAGCACCTGAGCTGGCGGGTGCTGTTCTGGGGCGCGGCGGTCCTGAGCGCGCTGATCTCCGTGCTGATCTGGCGGCTGGTGCCCGCCACGCCGGTGCAGAGCAGAGGCGGCTTCGACGTGATCGGCGCGCTGGGTCTGGGCACCGGCCTGGTGTGCCTGCTGCTGGGCGTGTCGAAGGGCGCCGACTGGGGCTGGAGCAGCGCGACGACGCTGGGCCTGCTGGCGGCCGCGGCCGTGGTGCTCCTCGTCTGGGGCTGGTGGGAACTGCGGCACTCCGACCCGCTGGTGGACCTGCGCGTGACCGCACGTCGCCAGGTGCTGCTGACGAACCTGGCGTCGATCGTGGTGGGCTTCGCGATGTACGCCCAGTCGCTGATCGTCCCGCAGCTGCTCCAGCTGCCGAAGGCGACCGGCTACGGCCTCGGCCAGTCGATGATGGCGGCGGGCCTGTGGATGTTGCCGGGCGGGCTGATGATGATGGCGATCTCACCGGTGGGCGCGAAGTTGTCGGCCGCGCGCGGCCCGAAGGTGACGCTGGGCGTCGGCGCTCTGATCATCGCGGCGGGCTACGGCTCCTCGCTGGCGCTGCTGGGCTCGACCTGGGGCCTGATGCTGATCACCTTCATCTGCGGCACCGGCGTCGCGTTCGCCTACGGCGCGATGCCCGCCCTGATCATGAGCGCGGTACCCCCGTCGGAGACGGCCGCCGCGAACAGCTTCAACACGCTGATGCGCTCGGTGGGCACCTCGGTCTCGGCCGCGGTGGTGGGCGTGGTGCTGTCGCAGATGACGGTGACGATGGGCGGCCACACACTGCCGTCGGAGAACGGCTTCCGGACGGGAATGCTGATCGGCTGCGGCGTGGCCCTGGTAGCGGCCCTGATCACCCTGGGCCTCCCCACCCGCCAACCCCGCCCGGCGACAGAGAAGGCTCCCACCGAAGAGACGGTCTCCACTCCCCAACACTGACCCAACAGCGGCCCGCCGGAACTCACGTCCCGGCGGGCCGCCGCAGTCCTACGCCCGGAAGGCCCGGTCACCGAAGATCGAGCCCACCACCCTTGACCTGGTCGATGAGGCCCGACCAAGCGGCCCGACTGAGCGAGAAGACCGGCCCCTCCGGGTCTTTGGAGTCACGCACAACGCGCCGTTCCCGGTGTCCGCCCACTTCGACGCAGCCGTTACCGCCATCGCTGTAAGAACTCTTGAGAAAGGTAAGTCGATCTGAAGATTGGCTAATCACTGGAACCCCCTCGTACTGCTGGTTGAGCAGGTGTTCCAGCAGGTTAATGGTTTTACCGGGACTGATGGCCGTTGCTTGCATTTCGGAAACTGGAAGATGGCGATCGGGTCAGGGTGCTCGGCTACACCCTGGCGTCGGCCGGCATCGCCTGGGGGCCATGTGGGCCACTGCGGCTGAGGCCGGGTGCCGAGAGCGGGCGCGGCTTCGAGATCGTCAACGCGCTCACGGCCGAGCACGGCGGACGGTGGGGCGTGCACCGCAGCCGCTCGTGGCTCGGAGCCGCGCCGCTCCCCGGCAAGGTCACCTACTTCAGCCTGCCGATCCCGTGGAACGACGGCGTTCAGAGTCCGGCGCGAGACGCACGGCAGACCGCACGCGAGTTGGAGTCCTCGCTTGCAACGCGCGGACTCGGCCCGCTGACCCGTTGCGAGGGATGGGACATGGCCGTGGTGTCGGTGCGAGCCGAGATCACCGTCTGGGCGCGGCCGCGCGGGATCTTCTTGACGACGCCGTGCGCCGGAACCGTCCGCTACTCCCTGGAGGAAGTCACCGAGGTGGCCGAAGTGATCGTCCGCTGCAACGAGGATCTGGACGCCCGCTGACAGGCCCCGCCGGAGAGTTATCCACAACCCCCGTAAGTGGATGCGGCGCGTGACCATCTGACCGCATCCTGGAATCCCGGTGCCGCGCGAGGCACCACGATCACGAGAGGGACTACCTACCATGGTGTTGCGGAACAGCGAGATCAAGGCACGTCTGTACGCCCTCGAAAACTTCGTGGGCCTGACGGAGGGACGCGGTGGCATGACCCTCACCGCCCGACTGGACGCCCAGCACGATCTGCTGCTGGCCCTCAACCAGAACCACGCCGACACCAACCGCCGCCTGATCGGCCTCGAAGAGCGCACCACCAGCGTCGAAGGACGGCTGACCGGTGTCGAGGGACGGCTGACCGGTGTGGAGGAACGCTTGACCGGCGTTGAGGATGTGCTCGGCAAGGTGTTGTGGGGCATGACCGAGATCAAGAATCTGCTTCGAGAACCCGGGCCGCCGTCCGGGGACTGAGCGTGCCGGTGGCCGTCCCGCCGCTGGCGGCGGTGGGACGGCCACCGGGGGTGCTAGTCGTCGGCCGGGGTCGTTTCCTCGGCGCCCACCGCGCCCAGGGGGCCGCCCACGGCGGTGATCGGCTTGGTCAGGGGTTCGCCGGAGCCGTCGCGGCGGCCCAGTTCCTCGGGCAGCGCGATCGGCTTGCCGTTCAGCGTGGACGCCTTGATCGGCGTCTGGCCCGCCCACGCGAACAGCAGCACGTCCTCGCCCTTCAGGAAGCGGTGCGAGCGCACGCCGCCGGTCGCGCGGCCCTTGGCCGGGTAGTCGGCGAAGTCGGCGATCTTGAGGGCGCCGTTCTGGGTGCCGGGCAGGGCCGTGGAGGAGCCCGACACCGTCACCACGCGGCCCTCGCGGGACGGGTCGATCGCGCCGAACCAGATCACCTTCGCGCCCGCGCCCAGCTTGATGCCCGCCATGCCGCCCGCCTGGCGGCCCTGCGGGCGCACGTTGGCGGCCTTGTAGTGCAGCAGCTGGGTGTCGTCGGTGATGAAGACCAGGTGTTGCTCCTCGGTCTCCAGGTGGGCGGTGCCGACGACGCGGTCGCCGTCCTTGAGGGCGATCACCTCGAACTCGTCGCGGTTGGCGGGGAAGTCGGGCACCACCCGCTTCACCACGCCCTGCTCGGTGCCCAGCGCGAGACCCGCGCCGGTGTCGGTCACCGCGCCGAGGCCGACCACGGTCTCGCCGGGTTCCAGGTCCACGTATTCGGTGACCGGCGCACCGCCGGCCAGGGAAGGAGGTGAGGCGCTCGGTGGCAGAGTGGGCAGGTCGACCACGTTGATGCGGATCATCCGGCCCGCCGAGGTGACCGCGCCGACCTGGCCGCGCGCCGTCGTCGGCACCACCGAGGTCAGCACGTCGTGCGAGGAGCGCCCGCCTTGGGTGGGCAGCGGGTCGGCCGACCCGGTCTGCGCCAGCAGGCCCGTGGAGGACAGCAGCACCAGCAGCGGGACGTCGGGGATCTCCAGGTCGACGGCCGGGGCCGCCTTGGCGTGGCCCGACGACTCCAGCAGCACCGTGCGGCGCGGGGTGTCGAACTCCTTGGCCACGTCGCGCAGCTCGCGCGACACCACGCCGCGCAGCTTGCGCTCCGACTCCAGGATCGCGGTCAGCGCCGCGATCTCCTTGGCGAGCTGCTCCTTCTCCTTCTCCAGCTCCAGGCGGTCGAAGCGGGTCAGGCGGCGCAGCGGGGTGTCCAGGATGTACTGCGACTGGATGTCGGACAGGTCGAAGACGTCCATCAGGCGCTGCTTGGCCTGCGCCGAGTCGTCGCTCTCGCGGATGACCTGGATGACCTCGTCGATGTTGAGCAGCGCCACCAGCAGGCCGTCCACCAGGTGGAGGCGGGCCTCGCGCTTGGCGCGGCGGAACATCGAGCGGCGGCGCACGACGTCGATGCGGTGGTCGACGTAGACCTGGAGCAGCTCGCGCAGGCCCAGCGTGCGGGGCTGGCCGTCGACCAGCGTCACGTTGTTGATGCCGAACGACTCCTCCATGGGGGTGAGCCGGTACAGCTCCGACAACACCGCCTCGGGGTTGAAGCCGTTCTTGACCTCGATGACCAGGCGCAGGCCGACGTTGCGGTCGGTCAGGTCCTTCAGGTCGGCGATGCCGTTGAGCCGCTTGGCGTTGACCAGTTCCTTGATCTTGGCCTTGACGCGCTCGGGGCCCACCGCGTACGGCAGCTCCGACACCACGATGCCCTTGCGGCGCGGGGTGACGTTCTCGATGGTGGTGGTGGCGCGGGTGCGGAAGGTGCCGCGGCCCTTCTCGTAGGCGTCGCGGATGCCGTCCAGGCCGACGATCTTGCCGCCGGTGGGCAGGTCGGGACCCGGCACGAAGCGCATCAGGTCGTCGAGGGTGGCGTCGGGGTGGTCGATCAGGTGCCGGGCCGCCGCCACGACCTCGCCGAGGTTGTGCGGCGCCATGTTGGTGGCCATGCCGACCGCGATGCCGGACGCGCCGTTGACCAGCAGGTTCGGGAAGGCCGCCGGCAGCACCTCCGGCTCGTTCTCCTGGCCGTCGTAGTTGGGCCGGAAGTCGACGGTGTCCTCGTCGATGGAGGCCACCAGCTGCATCGCCTCGCGCGACAGCCGCGCCTCGGTGTACCGCATGGCGGCGGGCATGTCGTCGCCGCCGAGCGAGCCGAAGTTGCCGTGCCCGTCGACCAGCGGCATCCGCATCGCCCAGGGCTGGGCCATGCGCACCATCGCGTCGTAGATGGCGCTGTCGCCGTGCGGGTGCAGCTTGCCCATCACCTCGCCGACCACGCGGGCGCACTTGACGTGCCCGCGGTCGGGGCGCAGCCCCATCTCGTTCATCGAGTACAGGATGCGGCGCTGCACGGGCTTCAGCCCGTCGCGCGCGTCCGGCAGGGCCCGCTGGTAGATCACCGAGTAGGCGTACTCAAGGAAACTGCCGCGCATCTCCTCGGAGACATCGACGTCGACGATGTTCTCTTCGAAGTCCGGCGGCGGGGGAGGGGCTTGGGATCCGCGTCGTGCCATGTGGAACATTGTGTCCCGTCCCAGGGACAGAATCGCACCGTACGGTGCGGCGCGCCGCTTCAGGAGGGTCGTATGAGCGCTTTGGCCGACTTCCAGAACGAGATCTACCTGAAGGGCCTGGGCGACGTCCTGCCCGAGCTGCCCACCGACCTGACCAGGCTGGAGGCCCTGGCCGAGCGGCGGTTGTCGGCCCAGGCGTTCGGCTACGTGGCCGGTTCGGCGGGCAGCGAGTCGACCGCGCGGGCCAACCGGACGGCCTTCGACCGCTGGCGGATCGTGCCCAGGATGTTGCGCGACGTCTCCGAGCGCGACCTGTCGGTGGAGATCCTCGGCACCCCGATGCCCGCGCCGGTGCTGCTCGCCCCGATCGGCGTGCAGTCGATCTTCCACCCGGAGGGCGAGCTGGCGGTGGCGCGCGCGGCGGCCGCGACGGGCCTGCCGATGGTGCTGAGCACGGCCGCGTCCTTCACCCTGGAGGAGGTCGCCGAGGCCAACGGCGCGGGCCCGCGCTGGTACCAGCTCTACTGGCCCAAGGACCGCGACCTCGCCGTCAGCCTCCTGGAGCGCGCGAAGGCCGCCGGGTACACCGCGCTGGTGGTGACGCTCGACACCTTCACGCTCGCGTGGCGGCCCCGCGACCTCGACCAGGCGTACCTGCCGTTCCTGCGCGGCATCGGCGTGGCCAACTACTTCGCTGACCCCGTCTTCCAGCAGGCGATCGGCGGCCCCGTCACCGCCGCCAACCGCGACATGGCCCTGCTGCACTGGGTCGCCAACTTCGGTGACCCCTCGCTGACCTGGGACGACCTGGCGTTCCTGCGCGAGCACTGGGACGGCCCGATCGTGCTCAAGGGCATCCAGCACCCCGACGACGCGCGCCGCGCCGTGGACGCCGGGATGGACGGCGTCGTCGTCTCCAACCACGGAGGCCGCCAGGTCGACGGGGCGATCGCCTCCTTGGACGCCCTCCCGCCCGTCGCCGACGCCGTCGGCCACCAGACCACCGTGCTGTTCGACAGCGGCGTCCGCACCGGCGCCGACATCGCCAAGGCCCTCGCGCTCGGCGCCAAGGCCGTCCTGGTCGCGCGCCCCTACGCCTACGGGCTGGCGCTCGGCGGCGAGGCGGGCGTGCGGCACGTCCTGCGCTGCCTCCAGGCCGACCTGGAGCTGACCATGGCGCTGGCGGGCCTGCGGACCCCCGCCGAGGTGACGCTGGACGCCCTGGTCCGGGACTGACCGCCGAGTTCTTACGGGTGGCGAACATCCCGCCCATATCCCCTCCCGGCGGGCGGCGCGGTCGCTAGCCTCGATCAAGAATGATCTTGATCGAGGGGGAGCGATGCATGACGGATGTCACGGGTGGGCCCAGCGGATCTCACCCCCGGTTCCTGACGCCTGTGACTGCCCGCGGGAACGCCCGGCGGCCAGCATGGAGGGCATGAACGGGAATGTGATCGAGGTGACCGGCCTGACCGTCCGCTGCGGCGGGACCGAGGTGCTGCGCGAGGTCTCGTTCGCCGTCGCCGCGGGGCGGGTGTACGCGGTGCTCGGCCGCCACGGCTCGGGCAAGACCACGCTGCTGGAGGCCGTCGCGGGCCTGCGGCGGCCGATGTCGGGGCGCGTCCGGGTCCGGGGGGCCGACCCCTACGAGAGCGCCCGGGACGCCCCGGTGGCCGCCGTGTGGTCCGACGGCGGCCTGTTCCCCGGCCTGACCCCGCGCGAGATCGTCGACACCTGGCGCCGCTGGACCTGCGACCCGCTGGACCGGGACGAGGCGCTGCGCCTGGTCGGCCTCACCGGCGCGGCCGACGTCCCGTTCGAGCGGCTGACGGCGGGCCAGCGGCGGCGGCTCGACCTGGCGCTCGCCCTGGTCGGCCGGTCCGACGTGCTGCTGCTGGACGAGCCCACCTCGGGCCTCGACGAGGCCGACCGGTGCGCCATCTGGACGGTGCTGCGCACCCTGGCCGCCGCCGGGACGACCGTGCTGCTGGCCACCCGCGACGCCGCCGAGGCGGCCTGCGCCGACCAGGTCGGCGTGCTGGACGAGGCCCGCCTGCCCGTCCGCCGCGCGACCGGCAGCATGGCGGCCTGAGAAAGCGGCCCGAACGGCGCGTACCCTGTGGAACCCGCATGACTCCGGAGACAGGGGAACGGGTGCACCCCAGGATTCCTCGCCCCACCGTCATCGCCGCGATCATCGTGGCGATGACGCTGGTGGCCCTGGCCGGGTTGTTGCTGTCGCCGCTGTGGTACGAGCTGTTCGAGCGCCGCGACCTCGGCCGGATCGCCGTCGCGACGGTGCTGTGCGCGACGGTGTTCGGCCTGTACGGGCGGTTGTTGTGGCTGAACCTCATGCGCCGCACCGCCCCGGTGCACCGGCTCGGCCTCGCCGCGATCATCGCCGCGTCGTGGGCGCTGCCCGCCCTGCTCGGCGCCGGGCACGGCTGGGGCAACGCGCTGATGTTGCCGGTCGGGCTGATCGCGGTGGTGCTGCCGGTGCGCGAGGCGACGGTCGTCGCGGCCGCCGCCACCGTCGCGACCCCCGTCTACGGCATGGTGCTGGGCCTGCCGCTGCTGAGCGCGGTGTACGAGCTGGCGGCCGTCCCGATGGCCACCTTCTCCGGATACGTCCAGGTCTGGTTCTTCCACGTCGTCCAGGAGCTCCAGGAGGCCCGCGCCGAGCTGGCCCGCTCGGCGGTGGGGGAGGAGCGCATGCGGTTCGCCCGCGACCTGCACGACGTGCTGGGCCACAGCCTCCAGGCCGTCGCGCTGCGCGCCGAGGTCGCCGAACGGTTCCTGGACCGCGACCCGGGCCGGGTCCGCAAGGAGCTGACCGAGATCCAGACGATGGCGCGCGACTCGGTCCGCGACGTGCGCGAGGTCGTGCGCGGCTACCGCACCACCTCGCTGCGCACCGAACTGGAGGGCGTGTCGGCGGTGCTGCGCGCCGCCGGGATCGTCTGCGACCGCCCCGACGTCGCCGCCGACCTGCCCGCCCACGTGCACGAACCGCTCGGCTGGGTCGCCCGCGAGGCCGTCACCAACGTGCTGCGGCACGCCAGCGCGTCGTGGTGCCGCATCACCGTCGCCCGCGACGGCGACGCGCTCAGCCTGGAGATCGTCAACGACGGCGCGGGCCGCCGCGCCGCCGAGGGCGGCAGCGGCCTGGCGGGCCTCGACGAGCGGCTGCGCGCGGCGGGCGGGGCACTGGCGGCCGGGCCCGCCGGGGACGGTACGTTCCGGGTGGCGGCGCGGGTGCCGCTGGAGGGGGCGACATGATCCGGGTGCTGCTGGCCGACGACCACCTGCTCATCCGGGAGGCGCTGGTCCTGCTGCTGGAGACCGAGGACGGCATCGAGGTGGCCGCCGACGTCGGCCGCGGCGACGAGGCGGTGGACCGCGCGCTGGCCCTGCGCCCCGACGTCGCCGTCCTCGACATCGACATGCCGGGCCTGGACGGCCTGGCCGCCGCCGAGCGCCTGTCCCGCGACCTGCCCGGCTGCCGCCTGGTGATCGTCACCGCGCACGGCCGCCCCGGCAACCTGCGCCGCGCGATGGCCGCCGGGGTGCGCGGCTTCCTCGGCAAGGACGCCCCCGGCGCGCGGCTCGCCCAGGTGATCCGCCAGGTCGCCGCCGGCGCCCGCTACATCGACCCGCAGCTCGCCGCCGACGCGCTGGCCGCCGAGGAGTGCCCGCTGACCCCGCGCGAGCTGGACACCCTGCGCGCGGCGGCCGACGGCGCGCCGGTGTCGCGCATCGCCCGCTCGCTGGGGCTGTCGGAGGGGACCGTGCGCAACTACCTGTCGGCGGCGGTGACCAAGCTGGGCGTGGACAACCGGCACGCCGCCGTCCGCGCGGCCCACGACCTGGGCTGGCTGTAACCGCGCGGTCAGCGGCGGGCCAGCACCAGCGCGCCCCGCTTGGTCACCGGCAGCGGCGTGCGCACCCGGCCCGCCAGCGCCGCCGCCTCCTCCCGGGGCACCCGCCGCGCGATCAGGTAGTCGCGGACGGCGGCGGTGTCGGGCAGCGTCAGCAGCGGCGCGTCCCAGCGCTCCACCTCCACCTCCCCGAACACCGACGCCACCAGGGCAGGCGCCTCCTCGGCGTCGAACGGCGTCGGCGCGCGCCGCCACAGGTGCGCGAGCTCCGGCCCGTCGTCGCGCGCGATCGCCGACGCCGCGAACTGGCCGCCCGGCGCCAGCACCCGCCGCGCCTCGCGCAGCGCGGGCCGCGGATCGTCCAGGTGGTAGAGCATGTTGATCGCCACCGCCGCGTCGAACACCCCGTCCCGGAACGGCAGCCGCGCCGCGTCCGCGCGCACGGCGGGCCGGGGATGGGCGCACAGTAACGTCGCCGACAGGTCCACGCCCACCAGGTGGCCGGACGCCGACCAGGCCGCGCTGAGCGCGCCCTCGCCGCAGCCGATGTCCAGGACGCGGCCAGGCCGTACACCGTCCAGGATTCCGGCCAGACGGGTGTGGAGGCTGCGGCTTCCGATCAGGTAGCGGGCGGTGACCCGCGACCCGAGCCGGAACCGCTCGGGGTCGGTGTCGTAGTCCGGTGGCACGGCCATGCCTCCAGTGAAACAGGCCCCGGGCCGGAAAGCAGGAGGCGCGTTCAGGGCGCGATGTCGCGCGGCTTGTCCACCTCGACGCGGGGCCTGGGCGCGCCCACGCGGCCCTCCGCGACCTGCGCGCTGAGCTGCTCGATCCGGGTGAGCAGCGCGGCCCGGTCCTGCCGAAGCCCGGCGACCTCCTGGCGGCTCTCGGTCAGCTCGCGCCGCAACATGATCAGCAGCTGGTCGGCGGTGTTCACCGCGAGCGACTCGCTCTGCCGGTCGAGCTGGCGCAGCTCGCCCCGGCGGCGCAACACCGCGACCACGGCCTGCACCAGTCCACCGCCCGCGACGATCTGGGCGATGGCGACGAGGGCGTCCCCGCTGGTCATGCGGTCTCGCCCCCGGCCGCCTCCGGCGTGGCCGCGCCCACCTGGCGGGCGCGCACGGTGATCGCGTGCGCCTTGAGCAACCCGCCCGCGGCGAGACCGCCGGAGATTACCCCGGCGGCCAGGCCGTGCTGCTTCAGGCCGGTGAGCACCGTCAGGCAGTAGAACGCGTAACCGCCGGCGACCAGGTACAGGCCCGGCAGCTCCAGCGTGACGCGCCGCGCGTACAGGCCGTACAACGTCAGCGCGCCGCCGGTCGCGAAGATCAGGCCCCACAGGTGGGCGATCGCGTTGGCGTGGCCCGCCAGGCTGTCGGTCATGCCGCGGCTGACGCCGTCGCCGATGATCATTCCCAGGGCGCCGAGCACCACCGCGGTCAGCGCGACCATGGTGGCGAACGGGTTGCCGGAGAGCTGTGCCCGCCATCCCGCCATGGGACCCTCCCCTCCGAGCGTGCCGGATCGTCCGAACGTGCCGAGCACGGCGAAGTTAGCACGGAGAGCGACGGTCAGTTACGCAAAGTTATCGGTTCGATACGGAGGCTTGGCGGGTACCGCGCGTTCCGCCGCCGGTCAGGCGGTCGCGCCGCCGTCGATCACGTGGTCCTGGCCGATGACGAAGCTCGCCTCGTCGGAGGCCAGCCACAACACCGCCGCGGCGACCTCCGCCGGGTCGGCGACCCGGCCGAGCGCCACGCCCGCGCCGAGCCGGGCGTCCAGGTCGGCGCGGCTCTCGCCCGGCTGCAGGGTCATGGGCGTCTCGATGGGGCCGGGGCTGACGGCGTTGATCCGCACGCCCTCGCCGATGTACTCGCGGGCGGCCCCGCGGGTGAGGACGGCGACGCCCGCCTTGGCGGCGGCGTAGGCGTTCAGGCCGCTCGGCCGCTGGTGCAGGCCGATGTTGGAGGCGGTGTTGACGATCACTCCGCCGCCGTGCGCCCGCATGTGCGCGATCTCGTGCTTCATCGACAGGAAGACGCCGGTGAGGTTCACGTCCAGGACGGCGGCCCAGTCGTCCTCGCCCAGGTCGGCCAGGGGGCCGAACGGGCCGAGGACCCCGGCGTTGTTGAACGCGACCTCCAGGCCGCCGTGGCGCTCCACGACGGTGGCGACCATCCGCGCCACGTCGGCCGAGTCGGTCACGTCCGCCGTGACGGCACTGGCGGTGCCGCCCTCGGCCTCGATCAGCTTGACGGTCTGCGCCAGGGGCTCGGCGCTCCGGCTCGCCACCGCGACGGTCGCGCCCTCGCGGGCGAAGGCGAGGGCGGCGGTACGGCCGAGGCCGCTGCCGCCACCGGTGACGAGGACGACCTTGCCGGCGAAACGGGCGGTCATGGGGGCTCCTTATTCGAGAACGAACGGTCTAATATCAGGGCCGGAAAAAGCCCGCACCCCGGAAGGCGCGGGACGGGTTCCGGCTCAGTCCAGCAGGGCGAGGGCCTGCTCGGCGGCGTCCCGGAGGCGCGCGGTGTCGGCCGGGGCCCGGCCCAGCACCCGCATCCCCTGGAACAGCACCAGCAGGAACCGGGCGAGCGCCCGGGGGTCCTTGTCGGCGGCCAGCTCGCCCTGGGCTCGGGCGCGCAGCAGCGCCGAGGTCAGCGCGGTCTCCAGCGTCGTCCAGCTCGCCTCGACCAGGCGGGCCGCCTCGGGATCGCGGGCCGCCAGCTCGACGGCGGTGTTGACGACCATGCAGCCGCGCCGGTCGACGTCGCCGGCCGACTCCTCGGCGTACCGCCCGACCAGCTCGCGCACCGCCGGGAGCGCCGGGCCGGGGGCGGCCAGCGTCGCCATGATCTGGGGATCCATGAGCTGCGCGTACCGTTCCAGCGCCTTCAGGTACAGCTCGTGCTTGCCGCCGAAGGTGGCGTAGACGCTCGCCCGCGCGACACCCAGGCGCGCCACGAGGTCGGCCATCGAGGTCGCCTCGTAGCCGCGTTCCCAGAACAGCTCCAGCGCACGCTGGAGGGCGGCGTCCGGGTCGAACTCCTTGGTTCTCGCCATGCCCGGAACCTTAGAGCTTTCAAGAACGAACAGTCAAATATTGGAGCGCGCCATTATCCGGCCGCGCGACGGCGGCGGGTCAGGGGCGGCGGCGGTTCAGGTCGACCTTGTCGAGCACCGCGCCGTCGGCGTCCAGCGCCTCGGCGACCGGGCCCCGGCGCGCGCCCCACGCCACCACGACGTGGCCGTGCTCGGGCACCTCCAGCAGGCGCTTGCCCACCCGGACCTGCGCCACCTCGGGGGCGGCGCGCAACCGTGCCTGGTAGACGAACTTGGCGCCCCACGGCAGCAACCGCCCGGCGTTGCGCACCGTGCTGCCCGATCCGTACAGGCGCAGGTGGCGACCCATCTCGGCGGCCGACCGGCGGATCAGCGGCTGCTCGGGGGCGAGGCCGCCCCCGCCGCCCAGCGCCATCCACTCGCCGTTGTGCCGGTGGAAGGTCCAGCCCTCGATGAAGAAGTCGCCCGGCACGCCGTCGCCCTCGGGCAGCAGCAGGGAGACGACGGCCACGTCGCCTTCCACGTCGAGGGCGAGCGGCAGGAAGCCGCGATCGTCCTCGAAGGCGGTGGGCGCGGGGGTGGGCAGACCGTCGCGCAGGAGCCGGAGGAACTCCTCGGTCACCTTTTCGTCGTTCATGTTCCGGGACCTCTGTGATAGCGCAGGCAGAGAGAAAGGCCCTCTGCTGGAGAGGGCCCCGCGGCACACTCTAAACGTCCGAGTCGTGGTCTTTCATCCAGTTGACACTGTTGCGTCACTCGGGTCTCAGCGGACGTCCATCCGGCCGTCCGTCGCGGCCGCCTCGCGCGGGCGCAGCGCCCGGACCGCCAGGACGCCGCACAGTGCCGCCAGCGGCAGTTCCGCGCCGACCGCCAGCAGCAGCGCCGTGGCCCGCGCGCCGCCATCGGCCGAGGTGAGGACGTCGAACCAGGCGTCCATGAGCAGCAGCGCGCCGGTCGCGGCGGCGGTCAGCCCGTGCCGGGCGTCGCGCCGCGCCAGCAGCACACCGGTGCTCAGCAGCCCGGCGGCCAGCATGGCGTCCAGCCCGACCCAGGCCGCCGACCAGTTCGACACCTGCGCCGTGGCCGGGAGCTGAACCGCCAACGTGTACATCCACGGCACCAGTGCCGTCCCGGCGGCGATCAGGCCCCAGCCGAGCAGGCGGCTGCGGGAGACGGCCGGACGCGGCGCGGCGGGGCGCAGCGCAACCGGACGCAGAGCAGCAAGACGTGGTGCAGCCGGATGCGATGCGCCCGAGCGCGGCGCGGCAGCGGACGGCGCGACCGGACGCAGAACTGCGGGACGCGGGGCGGTGAAGCGCCGGCCGGCGCGGCGGGGACGGGCCGGGCTGACGGCGGTGTCCATGGGGTGATCTCCTTCGGCGGGACGTGTCCCCAGCCTGGCCGGACGCGCGGCGACGCACAGTAACGCGCCTATCCGGCCGGGGGTGGCACTAACTCCACCCCCGCCCTGCAACCAGCGGCATGGCAGCGCCGCGATCCGGACAATACGGTGCCTTCATGGCATCCACTCAAGGGCCGGGACGTGCGCGCCCGCACGCTCCGTGGTCATCGGCGGCCTGGCGCGACACGGCCTTCACCGCCTCCGGGGTGCCGCTGCACTTCGCCGGATGGGCGATCCTGGGCGTCCCCTGGTGGGGGCTCATGCCGGTGAACGCCACCCCGATCCTGCTGCTCGTGGCGGCCACGGCCCTGCCCGTCCTGCTGCTGGCCCGCCCCGCCACCCGCGCGCATCGCGAGCGCGCCTGGGCGATGCTCGGCCTCGACGTGCCGCCCCTGCCCGAATGGCCCGACGGCCCGTTCCGGAGCCCGCTGCGCGCCCTGCGCACCGCCGAGATGTGGCGCGAGCTGCGCTACCACCTGCTGGTCGGCCCGCTGCTGGCCTGCGGCGCGCTGCTGGTTCTGGCGTGCTGGACGGCCGGGCTCCTGCTGAGCACCGTCGTCCTCTACGCGTGGGCCCTGCCCGATGGCAGCACGCTGTCGCTCGGCACCCACGCGGTGCGCACCGCCCTCCTGTGCGCGCTCGGCGTGCTGCTGCTGGCCGCCGCGCCGCTCCTGGCGTCGGCCGTCCGAGCGCTGGACGTGGCCGCCGTCACGACGCTGCTGGCCCCCGACCGCGCCAAGGAGCTGGAGCGCCGCGTCGAGGACCTGGCCGAGAAGCGCGCCGAGGTCGTGGACGCCGCCGACCTGGAGCGCCGCCGCATCGAGCGCGACCTGCACGACGGCGCGCAGCAGCGCCTGGTCTCGCTGGCGCTCAACCTCGGCCTCGCCCGCGAGACCCTCACCGGCGTGCCCGACGACGCCATGAAGGTGATCGTCGAGGCGCACGAGGAGGCCAAGGAGGCGCTGACCGAGCTGCGCACCCTGATCCGCGGCCTGCACCCGGCCGTGCTGGAGGACCGGGGCCTGGACGCGGCGCTGTCGGGCGTGGCCGCGCGCGTCCCGGTGCCGGTGCGGCTGCGGGTCGAGGTGCCCGAGCGCGCGTCCTCCACCGTCGAGGCCGTCGCGTACTTCGTGGTCTCCGAGGCGCTCACCAACGTCGTCAAGCACGCCCGCGCCACGTCGGTGGAGGTCGCGGTGCTCCGCGAGGGCGCGACTCTGCGCGTGGTGGTGGGCGACGACGGCGTGGGCGGCGCCGACCCCGCGCGCGGCACCGGCCTGACCGGCCTCGCCCGGCGGGTGCGGTCGGTGGACGGTACCTTCCGGGTGACCAGCCCCGCCGGGGGGCCGACCACCCTCACCGTGGAGTTGCCGTGCGCGTTGTGATCGCCGAGGACTCGGTCCTGCTGCGGGCCGGGCTGATCAAGCTGCTGGAGAGCACCGGCTTCGAGGTCGCCGCCGCGGTCGGCGAGGCCGACGGGCTGCTGGCGGCGGTCGCCGAGCACCGGCCCGAGCTCGCGGTCGTGGACGTGCGGATGCCGCCCGGCTACACCGACGAGGGCGTGCGCGCCGCGCTGGTGATCCGGCGGGAGCACCCGGAGGTGGCGGTGTTGCTGCTGTCGCAGTACGTCGAGGAGCGCTACGCCGCCGACCTGCTGTCGGCCCACACCAGCGGCGTCGGCTACCTGCTGAAGGACCGGGTCGCCGACGTGTCGGCGTTCCTGGACGCGCTGCGCCGGGTCGCCGCGGGCGGCACCGCGCTCGACCCCGAGGTGGTGTCCCAGCTGCTGCTGCGCCGCCACAACGACCCGCTCGGCCGGCTCACCCCGCGCGAGCGCGAGGTGCTCGGGCTGATGGCCGAGGGCCGCTCCAACGCCGGCATCGCCGCGGCGCTGGTGGTCAGCGAGAGCGCGGTCGCCAAGCACATCAACAACATCTTCACCAAGCTCGACCTGCCGCACGCCGAGGGCGACCACCGCCGCGTGCTGGCGGTGCTGCGCTTCCTGGACGGAGAGACATGATCGACACCCGGCCCCCCGCCGCCGACCCGCCGCCGCCGCCCGCCCGGCCGCGCCGCCGCGCCGTCTGGATCGTGCTGGCGGCCTGCACCGCGCTGGTGCTGGTGGTGCCGGCCGCGCTGGAGATCACGGGCCGGGTGCTGACGCAGACGCGGGAGACGCCGGTCGTCTACACCCGGGCCGTCACCGAGATCCGGATCGACGCCGACGACGCCCGGGTGACGTTCGGGCGGGGCGAGCCGGGCCGGGTCCGGTTGCGCGAGCGGCTCACCTGGGCCGTCGACGAGCCGAAGGTGCGGCGGTTCTGGCAGGGCACCGTGCTCTGGGTCCAGGTCTCCTGCGAGGAGCCGTCGCAGTTCTTCACCGGCCTGGAGTGCGGGGCCGACCTGGACTTCCAGATCCCGCCCGACGTGAAGGTGATGTCGACCTCCTCCTCCGGCAACATCGTGGCGCGCGGCCTGCCGGGCGGCATCGAGATGCACACCCGCAGCGGCTCGCTGGAGTTGGACGACGTCCAAGGGCCGGTGGTGTTCGAGGGCACCTCCGGCGAGCTGCGGGGCAGGAGCCTGCGGTCGCGGGAGGTGCGGGCCAAGGTGGGGTCGGGTTCGGTGAACCTGGAGTTCGCCGGGGAGCCCGCGGACGTCGAAGTGCGCACGGGCTCGGGATCCATCGAGGTCACCGTCCCGGCTGGCACGCACTACCGGACGCGCGTGCGCTCGGGCTCGGGCGGCCAGGAGATCGACTCCGCGCTGGACGACCCTGCCGCGCCGGGCCGGATCGACCTCAGCGCGGGGTCGGGTTCGATCGAGATGCGGTATCCGCGCAGGTAGACGCCGGGGTGCACGGGACACCCCGATTTGACGTCATTTGCCATCTCCGGGTTTACTGATGACCATGACCGCCGTACGCCCGTGCCCGAAGCGCCGCCCGCAGCCCCTGCGGTCCGGCGGGTGCGCGTGTCGCCGTCGAATGTGTGACCGCTGAGGGCCCCCGCCTGAGCCTCGCGCCCCGAAGCGAGCACTCTCTCCGAGACCCGAGTCGCACATGATCTTCCAACGCCACCTGCTGAGCCACGCGCCGTACCCGCCCGGCCTCGCCTAGGCCGCCGGGCCGAACGACCGCGCCGGGCCGTATCGGGCCCACCTGCAGCAGGTTCCCCTTTCCCGCTTTTCCGCGCCGCCGCCTAGCCAGGCGACGGATACCCGCACGGATGATTCCCTGTGATTCAGATAGAAAAACTCCGAAAGGTCTACCGTAGCGGCGACCGCACGGTGACCGCCGTCGACGACGTCGATCTGACCGTCCGCGAGGGCGAGGTCTTCGGCGTCCTCGGCCGCAGCGGCGCCGGCAAGAGCACCCTGCTGCGCTGCGTCAACCTGCTGGAGCGCCCCGACTCGGGCCGCGTGCTGGTCGACGGGCGGGACCTGCTGGCCCTCAAGGGCGGCGCGCTGCGCGAGGCCCGGCGCGGCATCGGCATGATCCACCAGCACTTCGGCCTGCTGTCCAGCCGCACCGTGGCCGGGAACGTGGCCTTCCCGCTGGAGGTCATGGGCGTGCCGCGGGCCGAGCGCGCCGGGCGCGTCGCCGAGCTGCTGGAGCTGGTCGGCCTGACCGAGCACGCCGGGGCCTACCCGGCGCAGATCTCCGGCGGCCAGAAGCAGCGCGTCGGCATCGCCCGCGCGCTGGCGGGACGGCCCAAGGTGCTGCTGTCGGACGAGGCCACCTCGGCGCTGGACCCCGAGACCACCGCCTCCATCCTGGAGCTATTGCGCGACCTCAACCGGCGGCTCGGCCTGACGGTCCTGCTGATCACCCACGAGATGGAGGTGGTCAAGCGCATCTGCGACTCGGCCGCCGTCATGCGCGCGGGGCGGTTCGTGGAGTCGGGGCCGGTGCAGCGGCTGCTGATGGAGCCCGGCTCGGAGCTGGCGCGCGGCCTGTTCCCGCTGCCGGAGCCGGACGTGCGGCCCGGCACGACCGTTGTGGACGTCACCTTCGAGGGCGACAGCGCCGACCGGCCATTCGTGTCGTCGCTGGCCCGCACCTACGCCATCGACGTCAACATCCTCGGCGGCGCGGTCGAGCAGATCGGCGACACCCGCATCGGGCGGCTGCGCGTGGAGCTGCCCGGCGACCCCGAGCTCAACGCGGCCCAGCTCGCGCACCTGCGCGAGTCCGGGCTGACCGTCGAGGTGCACGGCACGAGCCTGGAGGGCGCGCGATGACCTGGGCCGAGATCTGGCCGCTGCTGCGGCAGGCGACGGTGGAGACCCTGTACATGGCGGGCGTCTCGGCCGCCCTGACCGCCGCCTTCGGGCTGCTGGTCGGGGTGCTGCTGGTGCTCACCGACCGGCGCGGGTTGCTGCCGCAGCCGCTGCTCAACAAGGTGCTCGGCCTGGTCGTCAACATCGGGCGCTCGTTGCCGTTCCTGATCCTGATGGTGGCGATCATCCCGTTCACCAAGCTGGTCACCGGCGGCGTCAGCATCGGCACCACCCCGTTCCTGGTGCCCCTCACCATCGGCGGCATCCCCTTCTACGCCCGCCTGGTGGAGATCGCGCTGCGCGAGGTCGAGCCCGGCGTGGTCGCCGCCGCGACCGCGATGGGCGCGACCCGCCGCGAGATCGTCACCAAGGTGCTGCTGCGCGAGGCCCGGCCCGGCCTGGTGTCGGGCCTGTCGGTCACCGTCATCGCACTGATCGGCTACACCGCCATGGCCGGCGCGCTCGGCGGCGGCGGCCTCGGCTACCTGGCCATCAGCCACGGCTACGAACGCTTCGAGGGCAGGGTCATGCTCGCCACCGTGCTGCTGCTGATCGTGATCGTGCTCGCCGTGCAGGCCGTGGGCGACCTGGTCGCCCGGCGGCTGAGCCACAAATAGACCCCACCCCGGAAACCCCACCAAGCCCGCCACCCGGGCTCCAGAGAAAGGCACTCTTCGTGCTTCGTAAGATCGCAACCACGCTGGCCGCCGTCGGACTGCTGGCCGGGCTGACCGCCTGCGGCTCGTCCGAAGCGTCCAATGACAAGGACGCTCCGCTGAAGGTGGCCGTCAACCCGGTGCCGCACGGCGACATCCTGAAGTACGTCAAGGACAACCTGGCCGCCAAGGCCGGGCTGAAGCTGGAGATCGTCACCTTCGACGACTACGTGCAGCCCAACAACGTGCTGAAGGACAAGCAGGTCACGGCCAACTACTTCCAGCACGTGCCGTTCATGCAGGAGTTCGAGAAGAGCTCGGGCACCAAGCTGGCGTTCGTGGCCCCGGTCCACCTGGAGCCGCTCGGCGTCTACTCCAAGAAGGTGAAGGCGCTGACCGAGGTCAAGCAGGGCGGCACCGTCGCGCTGTCCAACGACCCGGCCAACCAGGGCCGCGGCCTGAAGCTGCTGGCCGACAACGGCCTGATCACCCTCAAGGAGGGCGCCTCGACCGCGGCCACCCCGAGCGACGTGGCGACCAACCCCAAGGGCCTGAAGTTCAAGCCGCTGAAGCCCGCCCAGCTCCCGCGCGTGCTGGACGAGGTGGACCTGTCGGTCATCAACGGCAACTACGCGATCTCCGCCGACCTGAAGCCCGCCAAGGACGCGCTGGCGCTGGAGAAGGCCGAGGGCAACCCCTACGCCAACGGCCTGGTGACCCTGCCGGAGAACAAGGACGACCAGCGCGTGGCGACGCTGGTGAAGCTGCTCCAGGGCCCCGAGGTGAAGAAGTTCATCCAGGACAAGTACGAGGGCTCGGTGCTCCCCGCCGCCTGACCCCGTGATCCCCGCCCGGCCCCGGACCTTCCGTCCGGGGCCGGGCGTTCCGCGGCCGGGCCGACGGGCCGAAGTTCTGTGATTGGGGCGGTACTCTCGGTGAGAGAAGGTGCCGGTTGCTAACCTGGGTTGTTGTTCGGAATGAGCGCCGGATGACTTCCCTGGAGGACACCATGTCGGCGGAACCCGTGCCTGAGTACATTCCAGAGCCGCCCGCCAAGCGGGAGCGAGGGCAGGAAGCGCCGTGCTGGCCCGTCCCTCCCGAGGGCGGCTTCACCGCAGAAGACCTCGACCGCCTTCCGCAATTGCCCGCTCACACTGAGCTAATAGATGGCAGTCTGGTCTTTGTGAGCCCCCAGGCCAACTTCCACATGTTGACCGTCTCGCTGCTGGAGAACACCCTGCGTCGGCTGGCCCCGGCCGAGTTGCGGGTACGACGCGAGATGACGGTCACGCTCGCCAAGCGGCAACGTCCGGAGCCGGACGTGCTGGTGTTGCGCGCCGAGGCCGTCAAGGGTCCCGAACAGAGCAACTTCGCGCCGGAAGATGTTGTCCTGGCGGTAGAAGTCGTCTCGCCGGAATCGGTGGAGCGCGACCGCGAGCGCAAGCCGCAGCTCTACGCCAAGGCCGGCATCCAGCACTTCTGGCGGGTCGAGAACATCGACGGCCGTCCCGCCGTCTTCGTCTACGAACTCGACCCCGCCACCGCCCAGTACGGCCTGGCCGGTGTCCACCACGATCGGCTCAAGCTGACCGTGCCGTTCGACATCGACATCGACCTCACGGAGATCGACCGGCTCTGAACGGCCGGAGGTTGCGGGTTTGTCGGGACGGACTGATAGGACAGTCCCGACAATCCTCCGGAAGGGACCTCCATGACCGTCAACGAGCACCTGCTCGCCTACGCCGGACTGCCGGTACTCGACTTCGGGCCGGACGGCGACGACGACCTGGAACAGGAGCTGCGGGCGGCGGGCGAGCACGCCTGGCGCGTGGCCACCGAGTTCGACGGCGAGTCGTTCGACGAGGTGTTCGCGCGCTTCCTCGACAGCGCCGACACCGAGCAGGTCACGGCGCTGGTGATCGGGTACTGGGGCGCCTCCTACGACGACCAGCAGGCCGACCCGGTCGCGCTGCTGACGGCCGCCGCCGACCGGCTGCCCCGGCTGCGGGCGCTGTTCCTCGGCGACATCGTCATGGAGGAGTCGGAGATCTCCTGGATCGAGCACACCGACATCTCCCCGCTCTTCGCCGCCTTCCCGAACCTGGAGCGGTTCGACGTGCGCGGCTCCGAGGGCCTGCGGCTGGAGCCGATCAAGAGCACCGCGCTGCGCAAGTTGCGGTTCGAGTCCGGCGGGCTGCCCGGCCACGTCGTGCGCGCCGTCGCCGCCAGCGAGCTGCCCAACCTGGAGCACCTCGACCTGTGGCTCGGCACCGACAACTACGGCGGCGACGCCACCGTCGCCGACCTCGCGCCCCTTCTCAGCGGGGAGCGGCTGCCCGCGCTGCGCCACCTCGGCCTGGAGGACGCCGAGATCCAGGACGAGGTGGCCGAGGCCGTCGCGGGCGCGCCGGTCGTGGCGCGGCTGGAGTCGCTGAGCCTCGCCATGGGCGTGCTGACCGACCGGGGCGCCGAGGCGCTGCTGGCCGGGCAGCCCCTCACCCACCTGCGCGAACTGAACCTCCAGCACCACTACCTGTCGGAGGCGATGGTCGAGCGGGTGCGCGCCGCGCTGCCCGGCGTGCGGGTCGACCTCGACGACCGGCAGGAGCCGGACCGCGAGTGGCGCACGATCGCCGTGTCCGAGTAGGGAACCGGTGACGTTCACCGTCGTCGGCGCGCCCGGCGACCGGCGCGTGACGCTGTTTGCCGCCGCCTGCCGCGCGTCCGGCCTGCCCGAACCCCGCGTGGTCGGCTGGCCGGACGTGCTGCGCGGCGTCCCGCTGGACTTCGCGCCCGGCACCCTGCTGCGCATCGACTCGCCCGGCGACGACCCCGAGGCCGACGCGCTGCTGCGCGGCCCCGGCGACCCGACCCGCGTGGGCGGGGGAGCGGCCTGGTACCGGAACTTCACCCGGGCGCTGGACCGGATCGGGGCCGCCGCCGCGGGCACGCGCCCACTCGGCGACGTCGGCGAGATCGCGGTGATGTTCGACAAACGCCGCTGCCACGCCCGGCTCCAGGCCGCCGGCGTGCCCGTCCCTCCCGCGTTGCCCGAGGTCACCGGCTACGCGGAGCTGCGGGCGCGGATGGCCGAGGCGGGGGAGCGGCGGGTGTTCGTCAAGCCCGCGCACGGCTCGTCGGCGTCCGGCGTCGTGGCGCTCCAGGCCGCCGGTGACCGGATCAAGGCGACCACCTCGGCCGCGCGCGACCCCGGCGGGTACCACAACTCGCTGCGCGTGCGCTCCTACGAGACCGAGGCCGAGGTCGCCGCGCTGATCGACGCGCTGGGGCCGGACGGCCTGCACGTCGAGCGCTGGCTGCCCAAGGCGGCGCTGGACGGCCGGGCGCTGGACCTGCGGGTCGTCGTGGTCGGCGGCGTCCCCACGCACGCGGTCGTCCGCACCAGCCGTGCGCCGATGACGAACCTGCACCTGGGCGGGCTGCGCGGCGACCTGGACGCCGTTCGCCGCGCCCTCGGCGAGGACGGGTGGCGGCGCGCCCTGGACGTCTGCGCGCAGGCGGCGGCCTGCTTCCCCGGCACGCTGGCGGTCGGCGTCGATCTGCTGGTCGGCATCGGCTGGCGGCGGTTCGCGGTCGGCGAGGTGAACGCCTTCGGCGACCTGCTGCCGGGGCTGACCGGTCTCGCCGACGGTCCGGCGGCCGGGGTCGACACCTACACTGCGCAGGTCAGAGCCGCTTTGTCCCGAGAAGGCAGTCCATGCGCGACATGAACGCGATCATCGGCGGCCACGACGTGCTGCTGGTGACGCTCGACACCCTGCGCTACGACGTGGCCGCCGAGCAGGCCGCCGCCGGGGCAACGCCCACGCTGGCGGGCCTGCTGCCCGGCGGACGCTGGGAGAAGCGGCACACGCCCGGCAGCTTCACCTACGCCGCGCACGCCGCGATGCTGGCCGGGTTCCTGCCGACGCCCGCCGAGCCCGGACCGCATCCCCGGCTGTTCGCGGCGGCGTTCCCCGGCAGCGAGACCACCGCCGCGGGGACCTGGCAGTTCGACGCCGCCGACCTGCCCACGGGGCTGGCGCAGGCGGGCTACCACACCGTCTGCGTCGGCGGCGTCGGGTTCTTCAACAACCGGACGGCGCTCGGCTCGGCCCTGCCGTCGTTGTTCGCCGAGAGCCACTGGGAACCGGAGTTCGGGGTCACCGACCCCGCCTGCCTGGAGAACCAGATCGTGCGCATCGGGCAGATCATCGCCCGCCAGCCCGCCGACCGGCGGCTGTTCCTGCTGCTGAACGTCGCGGCGCTGCACCAGCCCAACCACTTCTACCTCGACGGCGCGACCGGCGACTCGCCCGCCAGCCACGCCGCCGCCCTCCGGTACGTGGACCGTCACCTGGGCCGCCTGTTCGCGCTGCTGCGCCGCCCCACGTTCGTGATCGTGTGCTCCGACCACGGCACCGCCTACGGCGAGGACGGGCACGTCGGGCACCGCATCGGCCACGAGACCGTGTGGACCGTTCCCTATGGAGAGTTCGTACTGACATGACCGGCCCCTACCAGGGATACGTCTACGCCTATCCGCACAAGACCGCCTACCGCCCCCTCACGCCGGAGCCCACGCTTGAGCAGGTCTGGGAAGGCGAGGACAAGAACGCGCTGTTCCTCTACCTACACGTGCCGTTCTGCGAGATGCGGTGCGGATTCTGCAACCTGTTCACCCGGACGGGCGCGCCGGAGGAACTGACCAGCGCCTACCTGGACGCGCTGGAGCGCCAGGCCGCGCGCGTGCGGGACGCGCTGGGCGAGGCGACGTTCAGCACGGCGGCGTTCGGCGGCGGCACCCCGACGTACTTCACCGCGCCGGAGCTGGAACGGCTGTGCGACATCGCGGACGGTTTCGCGGACCTGGCCGCCGTCCCGCTCGGCGTGGAGACGTCCCCGGCGACCGCGACCACCGACCGCCTGACCGTGCTGGCCGAACGCGGCACCACCCGGATCTCGATCGGCGTGCAGAGCTTCATCGACGCCGAGGCGCGCGCCGCCGTACGTCCCCAGAAGCGCGCCGAGGTGGAAGCCGCCCTGGACCGCATCCGGGCGGTGGGCTTCCCGACGCTCAACATCGACCTCATCTACGGGATCGACGGCCAGACGCCGGTCACGTGGCTGCACTCGCTGGACGCGGCGCTGGCATGGCGGCCGGAGGAGATCTACCTCTACCCGCTGTACGTGCGCCCCCTGACGGGACTGGGGAAGCTGGGCCGGGACTGGGACGACCAGCGCCTGTCCCTGTACCGCCTGGGCCGCGACCACCTCCTGGCACAGGGGTACGAACAGGTCTCCATGCGAATGTTCCGTCTCCCCGGGACGGGCACCGGCACCGAGTACTGCTGCCAGACCGACGGCATGGTGGGCCTGGGCTGCGGCGCGCGCTCCTACACCGGCGACCTGCACTACTCGTTCGAGTACGCGGTGGGCGCGAGCCAGGTGCGCGCCATCATCGACGACTACGTACAGGCCAGGGAGTTCGGGACGGCGCGGGTGGGATTCCGGCTGGACGAATCCGAACGCCGCCGCCGACACCTGATCCAATCCCTGCTCCAGAACGAGGGCCTGGACCGTGCCGCCTACAAGGCCCGCTTCGGCAGCGACGCCGCAGCGGACTTCGCCTCCGACCTGAGCGCGTTCGCGGATCGGGGCTGGCTGAACGAAACCGCGTCCGCGCTGCGCCTGACGCCCGAGGGCCTGGCCCATTCCGACGCGATCGGCCCCGCGCTCTTCTCGCCAGACGTACAGAATCTCATGAACGCCTATGAGGCACGCTGATGGGCCCGGACCACCTGACGATCCTCTACCGGGGCCCGCTGGCGAGCTGCGACTACGACTGCCCGTACTGCCCCTTCGCCAAGCGACGCGACACACCCGAACAGTTGCGCGCCGACCGCGCCGCACTCGAACGCTTCACGGCCTGGGTCGCCGCGCAGGACCACCCCGTGTCGGTCCTGTTCACGCCGTGGGGCGAGGGCCTGGTCCGTTCCTGGTACCGGCGCGCCCTGGTGGAACTGAGTCACCTGCCGCACGTCGAACGCGTGGCGATCCAGACCAACCTGAGTGCCCGGACCACCTGGACGGCCGAAGCGGACCCGTCCCGCCTGGCGTTGTGGGTGACCTACCACCCGGGCCAGGTGCCCTACGAACGTTTCCTGGCCAAGACCCACGAGCTGGCGACCCGGGGCGTCCGTTTCAGCGTCGGGATCGTGGGTCAGCCGGAACACCTGGAGGCCGCGCGCCAGCTCCGCGCCGACCTCCCCACCGGCACGTACCTGTGGGTGAACGCCGCCGAAGGCCGCACCTACACCGACGCGGAGGCCAGCGAGTGGACGGCCGTGGACCCGCTCTTCCACTACAGCCGCGATCCGCACCCGAGCCGGGGCCTGCCCTGCCGGACCGGTGACACCGTCATCTCAGTGGACGGTGAGGGCACGGTGCGCCGCTGCCATTTCGTCCCCGCGAAGCTGGGCAACCTCTACGACGGCACCTTCCGCAAGGCACTGCGTCCCCGGCCCTGCCCGGTGGCGGTCTGCGACTGCCACATCGGCTACGTCCACCTGGAGCCCACGGGCCTGTACGACGTGTTCACCAACGGCGTCCTGGAACGGATTCCGCACCTCCTGTAAGCCCGCCCGCGCGTGAACCCGGAGGCGGCCTGGCGGCGATACATCGCCGACAAGCCTCAGCAGAAGGGTCACAAGTGGACGTCCTGAAACTGCTCCGCGATCTCGGGCTCCGGCTGGAGCACCGTCCGCCCGCCGCCCTCGCCCGGCAGCGCGACCGGCTGCTCGCGGCCATCGCGGGCCGATGAAGGCCCTGCTGCGGCGGCCGCTCGGCTGGTTGTCGATCGCCCTGGCGGTCGTGCTGGTCACCGGCGGCCTGTCGGCCTACGGCTACTACTGGCGGTTGCAGGGCAGCATCGACCAGTAGGACACCGACAAGCTGCTCGGCGGCGACCGGCCGAAGAAGCTCAACGGCGCGCTCAACATCCTGCTGATCGGCTCCGACACGCGCGCGGGCGCGAACGCCAAGTACGGGCACGGCCTCAAGGACAAGCCCCCGGCCTCCGACACGATGATCCTGCTGCACCTGTCGCCGGGCGGCGGGCAGGCGTTGGCGATCAGCTTCCCGCGCGACCTGCTGGTGCCGATCCCCGAGTGCACCCGGCCCACCGGCGGCGCGGTGCCCGCGACGGCGCGGGCCATGCTCAACGAGGCCATCGCGCGCGGCGGCCCGGCCTGCACCATCGAGACGCTCGAAGGCATCTCCAAGATCCGGATCGACCACTTCGTGCAGGTGGACTTCGTCGGCTTCAAGGACATCACCACGGCGGTCGGCGGCGTGCCCATCTGCCTGGACAAGGACGTGGACGACCGCGCCTCGGGCTTCCGCATGACCAGGGGCCCGCACCGGGTCAAGGGCGAGGACGCGCTCGCCTACGTCCGCATCCGCAAGGGCCTCGGCGACAACTCCGACACCCAGCGCATCAAGCGGCAGCAACGTTTCCTCGGCGCGCTGGCGAAGGAGGCGATGAGCGCGGGCGTGCTCACCAACCCGGCCAAGATGAACGACCTGCTCACCGCCTCGGCCAAGTCGCTGAGCACCGACAAACGGTTCAACGTCGGCGCGATGCTGAAGGTGGCCAACGGGATGCGGGACCTCACCGCGGGCAAGCTGCGCTTCGTCACCGTCCCGTCCGGGCCCTACGCCCTGGACCAGAACAGGGTGGTGCTGACCCAGCCCGACGCGGCGAACTTCTTCGCTGCCGTCCGCAACGACCGGACGGTCCCCGAGCCGGTGAAGCCGCTCCCGACGCCGGTGAAGGTGCGGGTGTTCAATGGCTCGGGCGTGCCCGACCGTGCCGCCCAAGTCGCTGAACAGCTCAAGGAGCAGGGCTTCACCGTGACCGGCGTGGGCAACTACAAGCGCACCGTCCCCGCCACGCAGATCCGGCACGCCGCCGCCGACCGCGCCCTGGCCGGAAAGCTGGAGGCCAAGCTGACCAGGACGGCCGTGCTGCCCCGCGCCAAGGCCGTCCCGGGCGTGCTGGACCTGGTGATCGGCACGGACTTCACCGGCCTGCGCACGGGCGGCATCCCGCGCCAACGCGACGAGTACCGAGCCAGCGACAACGTATGCGCCCACACATAATGCCCCTGATGGCGTGAAAGTGGCCTGCTCAGGTCTCCTTCTGCGGGTGGTAGTCGGCCTCGGAGACGCCGAACGTCCACGCCACGCCCTCCCGCGCGGTCCGCGTCGTCGGCGGCACCCGCAGGTAGTAGGTCCGGTACGTGCCGTCCGGCTCGGGTGTGGAGTTGACCACCTCGACCATCGCCACCGGCTCGTCGTCGGCCAGGTCGATGCGCCACAACACGCCGGTCTCGTCGCGGTGCACCGGCTGCGCGCCGACCTCGGCCAGGTACCGGTCGTAGCCGAAGATCTCCAGCATCACGCGGCGCAGCTCGGCGTTGTCCTGGGCGTCGATCCGGGCCGGGCTGAGGTCGGTGAGGGAGTCGATGAACCCGGCCGGGACCGGCATCCCGCGCCAGGCGTGCAGGGCGAAGCCGTCGGCGTGGGCCAGCGCCGGGCCGTCGCCCCGGTGCAGCCGGCCGGGCTCGTCGCGGTGCAGCTCCGACGGCCGCTCCGACACGATCACCAGCCGCTCGTAGGGCCACCACCAGCCGGTCTCGCGCGCCGCCTCGGCGAGGCCCGGCGGCAGGTGCCCGAGCCGGTCGAACAGCGCCAGCCACGGCGCGTCGTGCTGGCCGAGCACCGCGTCCAGCGTCGCCGCGCGCAGGATCGACTCGGCCCTCGACCCCTCCGGGGCCAGGGCCCCGATCGCCTGCCGCACCCGCGTGACCAGGTTCTGGACCTGGTCCCACAGCGGCGCGCCCGTCTCACCCCAGGCGTGCGCCCAGCGTCGCGGGCCCAGCGCGGTGTGCAGGGCGGTGCGGGCCGTCTCCCACGGGCGCGTCCGCACGGCGTCGCGCACGCACGCCCCGGCGTCGCCGAGATCTGCGACTTCGGTCCGCGCGCGTGCGAGCAGGTCGCCCAGACCGGCCTGTGCCAAGGCCGCCGAGTGCCCGGCGAGCAGGGCCGCCAGCACCGCCCCGTGCGCGGGCGACGGCACCCACAGGAAACGTTCGGGAGCGGGAAGCCCGGCGGCCTCGTAGGCGGCGGTGATCCCGGCCTCGGCGCGCCCGCGGTCGCCGGGGCCGGTGGCGAAGGCCGCGCTCTGCCAGGTCTCCATCAGGACGGCGTGGTCGAGGGTGTCCATGCCCGTGCTCGAGCCCGTGTCGACGTTCGTCTCCATGATCGAATCTCCGTTCAGTCGGCGACGACGCGGACGCTGCCGGGCACGTACTCGCGCTGCCTGACCACCCGGTACCAGCCCCTGGGCAGGGAGATCGGCGCGTGCTCCTCGTGCACCAGCCGCCCGCCGGACGGCAGGTGCAGGTGGTCGGGGACCAGCGGGTGCGGGTCGCGCAGCAGCGCGCCCTCGGCGGTCAGCGCGTGCGCGTGCCCGGTCGCCTCGCCGAGCGCCAGCACCATGCGGCCCCGGCCGTCGCGCGGCGCGGGCGGCAGGTCGCGGACGTTCTGCGGCACGGCCTCCTCGGCCACGGGCACGATGAGGATGTCTCCCTGTCGGTACATGCCGAGCAAGGTAGAACGGGACACCGACAGAACGGCGTCGCCGCAGGTCGGCACGTTAGTAGCCGCGCGTGCGGCGGGCCGCCGGGCGGGCCCAGCGGCCGGAGGCGCTGAGGCCGACGGTCTGGAAGGCGCGCACCAGCTCCCCGCCGAGGTTGACGCCCGCGCCCAGCGCCAGCGCCACCGACATCGCCGCGACCAGGCTCAGCGCGCCCTCCTGCGCCGCCCCGGTGTTCAGCTCGACCATGCCCCGGTACAGGAGCGTTCCAGGCAGCAGCGGCGAGATCGCCGGGACGACGTAGGGCAGCGACGGCGCGTTGCGGCGGCGGGCCAGCATGTTGCCCAGCACCCCGATGATCACCGCGGAGATCGCCGAGGCCAGCACCGGCGCGACCGAGGCGGTCAGCAGCAGCACGTACACGACCCAGATCAGCGCGCCGCCGATCGCCGCCGGCACCAGCACGTCGCGCGGCACCGCCAGGCAGATCGCGAACGTCACCGACACCGCGGCCGCCGCCAGCACCGGCACCGGGCTGAGCAGCGCCGGGAAGTCGGGCAGGTGGGAGACGTTGATGTCCACGTTCAGCGCCACCGCGACGTAGACGGCCGCGCCGAGCCCGGCGACGATCGCGGCGATGATGAAGAACACCTCCAGCAGCCGCGCGCCCGCGCTGACCAGGTCGCCGGTGACGCCGTCCTGGACGCTGGCCACCAGCGGGCGGCCCGGCAGCAGCGCCAGGATCGCGCCGGTCACGATCGTGGAGGCGCGGCCGGGGCTGCCCATCGTCGCCACCACCAGCGCCGCCGCCGTCGCGCCGATCGCCGCCGCCAGCGACAGCTGGAAGAACTCCGCCACCCCGCGCCGGGCCAGGTAGGCGGCGGCGCGGTCGCCCAGCAGCGTCGCCACGAACGCGGTGACCGCCACCACCGGCCCGCCGCCGACCAGCACGCTGGCCGACGCCGCGATCAGGCCCAGCGACACCACCATCAGCCACGGCGGGTACGGGGCGCGCCCGTGCTTGATCTCCGCCAGCCGCTGGTGCGCCTCCGGCAGCTCCAGCATCCCGATCGCGGCCTGCTGCACCAGCGCGTGCAGCGCGTGCAGCCGCCAGAACGCCGGGGTGCGGCGGCGGATCGCCCGCGTGGCGGTGACGGGGGCGGCCCCGTTGCCCGGATGGGCCGACACCAGCAGGCTGGTGAAGGTCACCTGGACCTCGCAGCGCGGCAGCTCGTAGGCGACCGCGAGGCTGAGCATCGCCTCGTTGACGCGCTCGGTGGACTCGCCGCTGGCCAGCAGCAGCTCGCCGACCCGCAACACCAGGTCGATGACGCGGGGGTCGACGACCTCGCCGGGCTCGTCCTCGGGGGGTTCGGGTGGGGTGCCGTCCATCAGCACGTACCAGCTGCGCCGCAGGCGTTCCGCCGCCGTCCCCATACCGAACGTGCCCTCCGGCCTTCTCGTCCCGATCTTGCTCGCAGGCTACCCGCGAGCCACCGGTCCCTATCCCGGGATCCGGGTGTCCTTTTCCACACCACCGGTTTCGGAGGGGAACGGGCGACGTTATCCACAGAACAGGATTCTGTTTCCCGACCTGTCGTCCCGGACTGATAGCAAGGACCCATGAGCACTGCACTGCCGGACACCGCACTGCGGGACGAGGCCGAAGGCACCCTGCGCGCCCTCGCCGGCGACCACGCGAAGCTGCGCGACGACCAGTGGACCGCGATCCACGCGCTGGTGGTCGAGCGGCGGCGCGCGCTGGTCGTCCAGCGCACCGGGTGGGGCAAGTCGGCGGTCTACTTCGTGGCCACCCGGCTGCTGCGCGAGCGGGGCGCCGGGCCCACCGTGATCGTCTCGCCGCTGCTGGCGCTGATGCGCAACCAGATCGACGCCGCCGCGCGGGCCGGCATCCGCGCCCACACGATCAACTCCGCCAACACCGACGACTGGGACCGGGTGTTCGCCGAGGTCGAGGCCGGGGCGGTGGACGTGCTGCTGGTCAGCCCCGAACGCCTGAACAACCCCGACTTCCGCGACCAGGTCCTGCCCAAGCTGGCCGCCGGGGCGGGCCTGGTCGTGGTGGACGAGGCGCACTGCATCTCCGACTGGGGCCACGACTTCCGGCCCGACTACCGCCGCCTGCGCACCCTGCTGGCCGACCTGCCGCCCGGCATCCCGGTCCTGGCCACCACCGCCACCGCCAACGCCCGCGTCACCGCCGACGTCGCCGAGCAGCTCGCCGCCGACGACACGCTGGTGCTGCGCGGCGTCCTCGAACGCGACTCGCTGCACCTGGCCGTGGTGCGCCTGCCGTCGGCCGAGCAGCGCATCGCCTGGCTCGCCGAGCGCCTGGACGAGCTGCCGGGCTCGGGCATCGTCTACACCCTCACCGTCGCCGCCGCCCACGAGATCGCGAGCTACCTCACCGACCGCGGCTACGCCGTCGCCGCCTACTCGGGCCAGACCGAGCCCGCCGAGCGCCTCCAGGCCGAGCGTGACCTCCAGGACAACAAGCTGAAGGCCCTCATCGCGACCAGCGCCCTCGGCATGGGCTTCGACAAGCCCGACCTCGGCTTCATCGTGCACGTGGGCGCGCCCCAGTCGCCGGTCGCCTACTACCAGCAGATCGGCCGCGCGGGCCGCGGCGTCGACCGCGCCGAGGTGATCCTGCTGCCCGGCCCGGAGGACCGCGACATCTGGGCCTACTTCGCCAGCCTGGCCTTCCCGCCCGAGCCGGTCGTGCGCGCGACGCTGGCCGAGCTGGAGGCGGCGGGCCGCCCGCTGTCCACCGGCGCGCTGGAGCCGCGCGTGGACCTCAACCGCTCCCGCCTGGAGATGATGTTGAAGGTCCTGGACGTCGACGGCGCGGTGCGCCGCGTCAAGGGCGGCTGGACCGCCACCGGCCAGGACTGGGCCTACGACCGCGAGCGCTACGCCCGCGTCGCCGCCGAGCGCACGCGCGAGCAGCAGGCGATGCTCGACTACATCGCCGCCACCGGCTGCCGCGAGGAGTTCCTGCGCCGCCAGCTCGACGACCCGGCGGCCGCGCCCTGCGGTCGTTGCGACAACTGCACCGGCCGCCACTGGGCCGCCGACGTCAATGAGCAGAGCGCCGCCCAGGCCCGCGACCGGCTGCGCCGCCCCGGTGTGGACGTCGCGCCGCGCCGCATGTGGCCGACCGGCGTCAAGGACGACCTGGGCGTGGGCGGCCGCATCGCCGCCTCCGCCCTGGCGGAGCCGGGCCGGGCCCTGGGCCGCCTGACCGACATCGGCTGGGGCAACCGCCTGCGCCAGGTCCTCGCCGAGTCGGCCCCCGACGACGAGATCACGCCCGACATGTTCGACGCGGTGGTCAAGGTGTTGTCGGCCTGGGACTGGGAGCAGCGCCCGTCCGCCGTGGTCAGCGTGGGCTCCCGGACCCGCCCCCGCCTGGTCACGAGCCTGGCGCACCGCATCTCGGAGATCGGCCGCCTGCCCTACCTGGGCGAGCTGGTGCCGCTGGGCGAGCCGGCACCACGCCGCCACAACAGCGCGCAGCGCCTGCGCTCGGTATGGCACACGTTCGCGGTGCCGGAGGAGGTGACGGCCGCGCTCCAACAGAACCCGGGCCCGGTCCTGCTGGTGGACGACCGGATCGAGACAGGCTGGACGATGACGGTGGCGGCGCGCCTGCTACGCGAGGCCGGAGCCACCGCCGTCCTACCCCTGGTCCTAGCCGTGCCCAACTGACAGCGCCGAGGCGGAGTCCCCGCCCCCCTCGCCCCTCGCCTAAAGGCAAGTCCAGAGGGCGCTCCTCCCTCGCATGACTCCTGCCAGCGGTCCTAGCCGTTCCCAACTGGCAGCGACAAGGAGGAACCCGCTCGCCCACACCAAGGGCGCAGTAAAAGGACATTCGCCCCTCGTAAGGCTCCTGCCGGGCAAGCACCGACCTCAGCCGTCACGCGAGTGCCCGACCTGGCCCGGCGGGGGCGAGGCCGAAGGCGAGCCCCCGCCGGGCCAGATCGCGAAGCGATTGGCACTCGCAAAGGCACGGTCAGGGGCGCGAGCCGCCAGGCGAGTGCCCCTGGGCCGGGACTTCCAAAAATACGCCGTCAGTTCTTGATCTGGTTGTCCACCACGTCCAGGGACGGGCGGGCGCCCAGGTGCTGCATCGCCTGGGCGGCCAGGTGGCAGCCCGCCGTCAGCGCCTTGGCTGGGGGCTCGCCGTCCAGCCAGACCGGCAGGAAGCCCGCCACGAAGGCGTCGCCCGCGCCGGTGCCGTCGACGATCTTGTCGACGGGCTCGGCCGGCACGGTGACCGGCTCGGGGCGGCCGTTGGTGTACCACAGGGCCCCGTCGGCGCCCGTCATGATCACGACCTGCGGGTACCAGGCGGTGAGCACCTTGGCGGCCTGGTCGGGGGTGTCGCGGCCGGTGAGGACCTCGGCCTCGTCGGCGTTGACCACCAGCAGCCGCGCGCCCTGCGTCCACTCCAGGAAGGGCTCGGCGCCCATGCGCTTGAGCGGGGAGGAGGAGCCGCCGTCCACCGAGATCGACATCTGGGCCTTGCGGGCCAGCTCCAGGGTGTGGATCGCGGCCTTGCGGGAGCCCTCGTTGATCAGGGCGTAGCCCGACATGTGCAGGTGCGTGCCCTGGGTGAACAGGTCCTTGCACCGCTCGATGTCCTCGGGCAGCAGGGCGGCGTTGGCCCCCGGGTCCGACAACATGGTGCGGTCGCCCTTGTGGGTGACCAGGACCACGCAGGTGCCGGTGGGGCGCTCGCCGTCCATGACGAGGCGGGCGTCCACGCCGTACCCCATCAGCTCCATGTCCCGGTTGCGGCCCGCGATGTCGGAGCCGCGACGGCCCACGAAGGCGACGTCGGTCCCTCCCAGGGCGAGCCAGGAGGCCACGTTGGCGCCGGAGCCGCCGCCGTGGGTGGTCACCGCGGCCGGCGTGTCGCTGCCCTTGGCCAAGGGATAGGCGGCACGCGCCACGGTGTCGGTCATCAAGTCGCCAACCACGACCACGCGCGTCATGGGAGTCATCACCTCGATCAACACGGCCCGCGTGAGCGGCATACTGGGCGTACGCTCGACCGTAACAGCTCTTGACCCCCGATGAGGTCTCGAACGCGCAGCGAAAGCCGGGGACGGCGGTTTTTCCCTGCGGCTTTCCCCGCGGCGGGAGCGCGGACCGCGTGCCTTACCCTCGGGTACGTGAGCGAGCGGTATCCGGACCAGTGGGAGGCCGACGTCGTCCTGGCCGACGGCGGCACGGCCCACCTGCGCCCCATCCGCAGCGAGGACGCCGACCTGCTGCGGGTCTTCTACGCGCGGCTGTCGCCCGAGTCGATCTACTACCGGTTCTTCTCCCCGCGCCCCACGCTGAGCGACCGGGAGATCGCCCACCTCACCACCGTCGACCACGACGCCCGCGTCGCGCTGATCGCCACGATCGGCGGCGACATGGTGGCCGTCGTGCGCTACGACCGGCTGCCCGGCCAGCCGGGCACGGCCGAGGTCGCCTTCCTGGTCGAGGACGCCCACCAGGGCCGCGGCCTCGGGGCCGTCCTGCTCGAACACATCGCCGCCGCCGCCCGGGAGCGGGGCCTGCACCGGTTCGTGGCCAGCGTCCTTCCCGACAACCGCCGCATGGCGCGGGTCTTTCGGGAGGCCGGCTACCGCGCCGAGCAGCGCTTCGAGGACGGGGTGATCGAGCTCGTGCTGGATCTGGAGCCCACCGAGACCTCGGTGGAGGTGACGGCCGCCCGCGAGCACCGCGCCGAGTCGCGCTCGATCCAGCGGTTGTTGTTCCCGCAGTCGGTCGCGGTGATCGGCGCCAGCCGCGCCGAGCACAGCGTCGGCCAGACCGTGCTGCGCAACCTGCTGGGCGGCGACTTCACCGGCCCGGTCTACCCGGTGCACCCGACCGCCACGGCGGTGGCGGGCGTCCGCGCCTACGCGTCGGTCCTGGACATCCCCGACGACGTGGACCTCGCGGTCGTCGCCGTGCGGGCCCCGGCCGTCCACGAGGTCGTCGAGCAGTGCGCGGGCAAGGGCGTGCGCGGCCTGATCGTGGTGTCGTCGGGCTTCGGCGAGACCGGCCCCGAGGGCCGCGCCCGCCAGGAGGAGCTGGTCCGCCTCGCGCGCGCCTACGGGATGCGCGTGGTCGGCCCCAACTGCCTGGGCATCGCCAACACCGATCCCGAGGTGCGCCTGAACGCCACCCTCGCGCCGACCATGCCGGGCCGGGGCCCGGTCGGGTTCTTCTCGCAGTCCGGCGCGCTCGGCATCGCGATCCTCCAGCGCACCGCCGAGCGCGGCCTCGGCCTGTCGACGTTCGTGTCGGCGGGCAACCGCGCCGACGTGTCCGGCAACGACCTCATGCAGTACTGGGAGGAGGACCCCGCCACCAAGGCCGTCCTGCTCTACCTGGAGTCGCTGGGCAACCCGCGCAAGTTCGCCCGCCTGGCCCGCCGCCTCAGCCGCCGCAAGCCGATCGTGGCGGTCAAGAGCGGTCGCAGCACCCAGGGCGTCCCGCTCGGGCACGCCGCGTCCGCGCTGAGCCTGCCCGACCACGCGGTCAGCGCGCTGTTCGCGCAGGCCGGGGTGATCCGGGTGGAGGACCTGTCGGAGCTGTTCGACGTGGCGCAGCTGCTGGCCTACCAGCCGCTGCCCGCCGGCGACCGCATCGCGATCATCGACAACTCCGACTCGCTGGGCCTGCTCGCCCAGGACGCCGCGGTCGCGCAGGGCCTGGACGTGCGCAAGCCGGTGAACCTCGGCCCGACCGCCGTCGCCGCCGACTACGAGACCGCGCTGACCGAGGTGTTCGAGGACGACGGCGTCGACGCGGTCGTGGCGCTGTTCACCCCGCCCACCATCGGCGGCTACGACCTGAGCGTCCCGGAGAAGATCCTGCGCCTGGCCGCCGCCAGCAACAAGCCGGTCGTGGCGACCTACCTGGGCTCCAAGGGCATGCCGCAGGACCTGCGGGTCACCGGCCCCGACGGCATGGCCGCCGAGGGTTCGGTGCCGTCCTACCCCGCACCCGAGGACGCCGTCCGCGCGCTGGCCTACGCCATCCGCTACGCGCAGTGGCGGCAGCGCCCGCCCGGCCGCCTCCCCGACCTGCCCGGCGCCGACCGCAAGCGCGCCCGCGCGCTGGTGGGGGAGTGGCTGGCGGGTTCCGGCGAGCCCGTCGAGGCCACCGAGAAGCAGGCCGTCGAGCTGCTGGGCTGCTACGGGATCGCGGTCTCCGAGCAGCCCGCCGACGGGGTGCCGGTGCGGATCGTCACCACCGAGGACCCGTCGTTCGGCGCGGTGATCTCCTTCGGGCTGGCCGACGAGACGGCGGCGCTGCTCGACGACCGCGCCTACCGGCTGGCCCCGCTCACCGACGTGGAGGCCGCCGAGCTGCCCCGCGCCATCCGCACGGCCCCGCTGCTGCTGGGCCATCGGGGCGCCGAACCGGTCGACGTGGCGGCGCTGGAGGACCTGCTGCTGCGCGTCTCCCGGCTCGGCGACGACCTGCCGGAGGTCGCGCGGCTGGAGCTGGCCCCCGTGATGGTCGGCCCGGCGGGCGCGGTCGTGGGGCGGGTCGCCCTGCGGCTGGAGCCGCCGCGCGGCCCCCGCCCCGAACTCGGCCCCCGCCGCCTGGGCTGAACGGGCCCGGCGGCCTCCGGGGCCCGGAGGACCGGAGATCCCCGTCAAGTCCCCGGCAATCCTTGGCCATCACGCACCAAAAGATGCGGCGCGACCAGCGCCGATCAGCTCGGCGGCGGCTGCGGCGGCTCGGGCACCGGCGGGACGGGGTCGGGCGTCGGCGTCGGCGGCACCGGGTCGGGCGCAGGGCCCGGCGGGACCGGCAGCGGCCCCGGCGGTTGCGGCGCGGGACCCGGTGCGGGCTCGGGCGGCACCGGCGGCTGGGGCGGCGGCGCCGGGTCGGGCGTGGGTGGCGGGACCGGCGGCGGCGAAGGCAGTGGATCTCTGTCGTCCATGCCCTTCCCCTACCCCGGCCGACACGGAATGACCATGTTCGCCGCCCGCATGTGCGGGGCACGCCCGGGACAGGGCAGGATGGGGCCATGAGGGAAACCCGAGCGACGGCTCACGGGTTGCGCACGGCCATCGAGCGCAGCGGTTACTATCCGGCCCTGGTCGCGGACGCGGTGGAGTCGGCCATAGGCGAGGAGCGGGTGATCGCCTACGTGGTCCACCACGAGGCGACGTTCGACCCCGCCATGGAGGTGCGGCGGCATGTCACCGTGCTGGTGCTGTCGGCCGGCCGCCTGCTGGTCTGCCACACCGACGAGCACCCGCCCGGCGAGGGCATGACGCAGGCGCACGCCTCCACCACCACCGAGGCCGTCAAGCTGGAGCGGGTCCAGTCGGTCGCGGTGACGCGGGTCGTCCCCGACCCCGCCTCCTACGTGCCGGGCACCCCGCCCACCGAGGTGGTGCTGACGATCGGGTGGGGCGCCATCGCCCACATCGACCTCGAACCGGCCACCTGCGGCGACGAGAACTGCGAGGCCGACCACGGCTACACCGGCAGCGTGACCGCCGACGACCTGTCGCTGCGCGTCAGCGAGGCCGCCGACGGCGCGGACGCCGTCGCCCAGGTCCTGGCGTTCGCGGAGGCGCTCTCGGCGGCCACGGCGAAGTGACGCGGCCGAGCGAGCGGGACCGGGTGAGCCCGCCCGCGCCGCCCGTCCCCCGCTACGGGGAGGCGGCCCTGGCCGACCTGACGCCGTCGGTGCTGGCCGCGCTCGGCGTCCCGGACGGCACCGGCGTGCTGGGCCTGCCCGCGCTGCCGCGCGCCTGCGTGCTGATCGTGGACGGGCTGGGCTGGGAGCTGCTGCGCGACCATCCGGACGAGGCGCCGTTCCTGACGTCGCTGGCCGGACGGCCGCTCACAGCGGGCTTCCCCGCCACGACGGCGACCAGCCTGGCGTCGCTGGGCACCGGCGTGCCGCCGGGCGGGCACGGCCTGCTGGGCGTGCAGGTCGCCGTCCCCGGCACCGGACGCCTGCTGAACTGCCTGAAATGGCAGGACCCGGACGTCGATCCGGTCACCTTCCAGCCCGTGCCGACGGTGTACGAGCGCGCGGCGGCCGACGGCGTCGCGGTCGGCTACGTCTCGCTCGGCCAGTACCGGGGGAGCGGGCTGAGCCAGGCGACCGCGCGCGGCGCGTCCTACCTGTCCGCCAACGGCATGGGGCAGCTCGTCGGCCAGGCCGAACGTGCCCTGCGGGCGGGCGACCGGTCGTTCGTGACCGTCTACCACGCCGATCTGGACGCGACCGGCCACCGCTACGGCGTCGCCTCGCCCGACTGGCGCTACCAGCTGCGCTTCGTGGACCTGCTGGCGCAGCGGCTCGCCGAGGTGCTCCCGGACGGAGCGGCGCTGTACGTCACCGCCGACCACGGCATGGTCGATCCGACCGAGCGCGTGGACGTGGACACCGATCCCGACCTGCGGGCCGGGGTGGCGCTGCTGGGCGGCGACGCCCGCGCCCGCTACGTCTACAGCGAGCCGGGCGCGCAGGACGACGTGCTGGCGGCGTGGCGGGACAGGTTCGGCGACCAGGCATGGGTGTGCTCGCGGGACGAGGCGATCGCGGCGGGCTGGTTCGGGCCGGTGGATCCGGAGATGGCGCTCCGGATCGGCGACGTGGTCGCCGTCCCGTTCACCGACCTGGCGATCGTGGCGTCCCACCGGGAGCCGTGGCTGGACCGCATGGTGGGGATGCACGGCTCGATGGTCCCGGCCGAGCAGCTCGTCCCGCTGCTGTCCTTCACCCGCGACTGAGCGTCGTCCGCGCCCGCCGCCCCGGTGGCCGCTACGCTGCGCGGTTGTGACGAACCAGGATTCACCCCTCCCGAATCGGGGTGCCGCGGGTCAGACTGGCGATGTGCACCCTCTCATCGATGTGCCCGCCCTGGACCGGCTGCTCCGCGAGGAGACGCCCCCGGTCCTGCTGGACGTCCGATGGCATCTGGCCGGGCCGCCCGGCGTCGAGTCCTACCGCCGGGGGCACCTGCCCGGCGCGGTCTTCGTGGACCTCGACCGCGACGTCGCGGGCCCGCCCGGACCGTCCGGCCGCCACCCGCTGCCCGAACCGCCGGTGTTCGAGGCCGCGATGCGCCGGGCCGGGGTCTCCGAGGACCGGCTGGTGGTGGTCTACGACGACGCCGACTCGACCGCGGCGGCGCGCGTGTGGTGGACGCTGCGCTTCTTCGGCCACGACCGCGTCCGCGTCCTGGACGGCGGCCACCGGGCGTGGACCGAGGCCGGAAAACCGGTGACGACGGACGAGCCCGCCGTGAAGCCGGGCGACTTCATCGCACGCCCGGGGCGGCTGCCCGTCTTGGACGCGGCGGGCGCGGCGGCGCTGGCCAAGGACGGCGTGCTGCTGGACGCCCGCGCGGCCGAACGCTACCGGGGCGAGACCGAGCCGATCGACCCGGTGGCGGGGCACATCCCCGGCGCCGTCAACGCGCCCACCTCGGGAAACGTCGGCGTGGACGGGCGCTTCCTGCCGCCGGAGCTGCTGCGCGATCGTTTCGCGCAGCTCGGCGCGACCGACGCCGCGGACGTGGGCGCCTACTGCGGGTCGGGGGTCACGGCGGCGCACGAGATCCTCGCCCTCAACATCGCCGGGGTGCCCGCCGTCCTCTACGTGGGCTCGTGGTCGAACTGGGTCGCCGACCCCGCCAACCCGGTCGCCACGGGAGAACACTGAGGTCAGCCCGCCCCGAAGCACTGGAAGCCGTGCACGCCCGGCGTTCGGGGTACGGCGGCCAGGGCCCGGGACGGGGAGTGGCCGGACAGCAGGGCCCGGTGGAAGGCGGTCATGAACGCCGGGGTCGCCGCGTCCCGGACCGGGGCCACGCTGGCGATGACGGTGGCGGTGCCGAGGGCTAGCAGCGCGCCGACCATGCCGAGCACGGCGTCACCGGGTTCGGCGCGGCCGATGTCGCAGGCGGACAGGACGACCAGGCGGGGCGCGCGGTCCAGGTCCTCCAGCTCGTGGACGACCAGCGGGCCGTCGGCCAGGCGGAGGGCTGAGAAGAGCGGATTGCCAGGACGGAACTCGCCGTGCGCCACGATGTGGGCCAGGTCGGCGTCGTTCAGGGCGTCGCGCACCGTCTCGGCACGCGCCCACCGGTCGAGGAGGACGCGGGGATGGGCGTGGAGCAGTTGCAGAGCGCGCACCTCACAGTCGGCGTGAGTGAGATCGGGACCCGCCACCAGGAGCGTGCGCTCGGGAACGCTTGAAACCGGACGGCTGTCAGCATGAAGCCAAGCCGTCGCCGACGGAACGACGGTCAACGGACGACCGACCAACGACGGCAGTACCGACCAGGGCAGGCCGTGCAGTGCCCCCGTAGGAGCTACGACGAGTTCCCGTTCGCCAAGCACGGAATGAAGAGGCTCCAGCAGCAGCCGCTCCAGACGGCCACAAGCTTCAGACAGAGCTTCCTGCGCCCGCCCATCACCCTCGTCCTGGGCCAGCCGCCGCAGCGCCGAATGAGCGAGGACGACCGCCTGTGCCGCATCGCCGTAAGAGCCCAGGCAGTGACGACGAGGACGGTCAGCGGCGATCGTCACGGCATACAGCTCGGAGCCGATCCTGACGAACTCCAGCAAGCCACGGTCTCCCAGAGCCGCCGCCAATTGCGGAATCTTTAGCCGCTGTGCCTGCCGCGCCGGTGCCGGGTTGCGCAACGACTGGGTGCGAATCTCGGCCTCCAGCCGCGTCAGACGGGCCGCCAGAGCAGAATCCGCCCGGCCTCGCGCGACGCCCTCAGCATGTTGCGCACTGAGCGTCCGCAGCTCAGCGAACGCCGCCGCACGATCCGGACAGCGCGGAGGCCGCACCGCAAGGGGACGTCGCGCGATGGTACGGCGACGTTCCTCGACGGTCAGCAACTCGCGGGCGGAACGCGCCAGCCGCAGCGCCAGATCCGCCAGCTCACCGCCCAGTTCAGCGGTCCGCGCCCGCAGCTCCAACGCCCCGAAGACCTCGGTGTGCTCCTCGATCGCGCCGAGGCCCGACCACGCGGCCGTCACCGCGCCGGTCGTGTCGTGGCGGGCGTGGCATTCCAGTGCGGTCGCGTGCAAGGCCGCCGCGCGCAGCGCCGCTGGGCCGCGCACGCCCGACACCGGCGCGAGCAGATGCCCGGCGGGCCTGCGCAGGTCGAGCGCGATCCTGGCCGCCATGATGCGGGCTTCGGCCGCCGCCTCCGTCCAGCCGCCACGATCGAGGCGGTTCGCCGTGGCCGTCGCCGTGCTGAGGAACACCGCCGAACGGTCTCCGCCAGCCCATCGCGTCCGCAGCAGCAGATGCTCCGTCAGCAACATCCAGCCGGTGCGTTCTTGGGCGGCGAACGCGGCGCGGGCACGTTCGGCGGAGGCCGCCGCGCGTTCCGGCTCGCCGTCCGCCAGCTCGGCATGCGCGAGGAGAAGCAGGGCGTCAGCCTGGTCGCATGTGTAGCCGTGCTCCTCGATGTCGGCCAGGGCCGTGGTCAGCAGTTGCCGGGCTTCGCGCGGGAGACCTGCGGTGATGAGAGTTTCCGCTTGCTCGATACGACATTGCGTAGCGCGCACGCCTGTGAGACGCGGTTCGGCGGAGGCGAACAGTTGCAGCGCCCTGGGAAGGTCGCCACGCCGGGAAACGACCAGAGCAAGAAGACTCTCGGCGAAAGCGCGCTGATGGAGAAGCCCCGCGGTTTCGCTGACCTGCATAGCTTCGGTGAGCGTAGCTTCAGCGCCGCCTAGAACGCCTTGCAACGCCTGTATCAGGCCAAGGCTGGTGAGGAGTTTCGCCAACGGCATCGAAGCGCGAGCGTGGCGAAGCCGGGAAAGCGGACGCTCCGCCGTTTCCCGAGCTTCCGCGAGCCTTCCCGCTCTGGTCAGCGCACAGGAGACTTCGGCAGCTAATGCATCCGCATCCCTGCTCATAAGGACATCCGCCGCGTGCGCCGCTTCGACCAGAGCAGAGGCGACGTCGCCGCGCGCCGTGCGCACTCCTACGAGATTCATCCGCACCTGGGCCACGGCGTAGGACAAGTCATGCTTCTTGGCCAGGACAAGCGCCCTATCGAGATGCCGCAGCGCCTCGTTGAGAAGCCCAAGCTCCCTGGCAGCAACCCCCGCGACGCGCAACGCAGCGATTTTCTCCTCAGCGCTGGTACGCGCGCGCACGAGCTTCAACGCCTCCGCATATGCCGCTTCCGGATCGCGGCCCACCGACTCCTCGTTCATAGGCGCACCCAGCTCGTCACGACCGTCGAAGCGTCGGGCAGTTCGAAGACCAGGCTCGCCAGCCCCTCAGGCACCTGCGCGAAAACGAAGTGCCCACTCGCACTCGCTTCCACCACCGCCCCATCCGATTCCAAGCCGACATGACGCAGCCGCACCCGCGCCGCGACCGCCGGCGTCAGCCGTCCCGTCAGCTCACGCCCCCGCCCGGTGTCGTGCACCTCGACCTCCACCGTCACGCCCGCGCCCGTGAACGTCAGGGCGCGCACGCGGCCCCCACGCGCGCCCGCGAGCACGCGCTCCTCCTGCTCGTCCGCCAGTTCGGCCAGCCCCGCACCCGGGACGCGCCAGGCGAACGCCGCGCGTCCCGCCGCCACGACCCCCTCCGGCACAGGATCGACGGCCTGGAAGGCGGCGCGCACCCGGCCGAGCAGTTCGTCGTCGATCACGCGGACAACCTCCGGCTCAGCTCGGCCAGGCACCGTGCTCGCGTCGGGCCGATGCTGCCTACGGGCAGGTCCAGGACGGCCGACAGTTCGGCGTAGCTCGGCGCGGCCGCCAGCAGGCGCAGCAGGTTCCGGCAGCGCGGCTGCATGGCCCGCAGCGCGCTCCCGACCCGGCACACGTGCTCGCGAGCCAGCACCACCTGCTCAGTGGCCGAGTGTTCAGCGGGCCGCTCGTCCGGTGGTGGTGGGCGGTGCCGGACCAGGCGCAGGCTCTCGTGCCGCACCGTGCTGATGAGCCAGCCGCCGACCGCGTCGGGATCGCGGATGCGGTCGAGGTGCTCCACCAGCCGCAACCAGGTCGTCTGGACGGCGTCCGCCGCGTCGGAGTTCGACAGCCCGGTCGTCCGCGCCACCGACCACAGCAGGTCGCTGTAGCCCTCGACGAGCCGCGCCCAGGCCGCGCCGTCGCCGTCCCGCGCCCGGCGCACCAGAGCGCCGGGTTCCCCAAGCCTGTCCAAGGCCACTGAAGTTCTCCTTCCGAGGCCCCCCGGCCGACGACCCTAGGCGTGGCGTGACGGACTTCCCACTCTCGGTTACACACTCGGAGCCGGGCTGTGCCCAAGCCCTGATGATTAGGCGGACGGCAGCGTGGGTAGCGGCCGCCTTCTTGCCCGGAAGATCCGGATTTCCGCGACAGCGACCTCGTTCGACTGCCTTACTGGGGATGTGATCGCAAACCCGGAGTGGCGCTGGCGCGCGCTCGCCGTCGCCGCAGGCGCGTTACCGATCCTGACGTTCCCGCGCGCCGATCTGGGGTGGGCCGCGTGGATCGTGCTCGCGCCCGGCATGGCGCTGATGCGCTTCGGGAACGGACGCGAACCAGCGGTGCGAGGCTGGTGTTTCGGAACCGGCTATCTCTTCGCTGCGCTGTACTGGACGCTGCCGAACATCGGACCCGCGCTCCTGCTGGTGGCGCTGGTGTTCGGAACGTTGTGGGGCGTATGGGGCGCGGCGGTGCGATGGCTGGTTCCTGAACACCCCCTGGCGGCGCTCCTGGTGCTGCCGAGCGGCTGGGTGGTGATCGAACTGGTCCGCTCCTGGCCGAAGCTGGGCGGGCCGTGGGCGGTGCTGGGGGCGAGCCAGTGGGGGAGCCCGGCGACGCTGGAACTGGCGCGGCTGGGCGGCGTGTGGCTCGTGTCGTTCGTGCTGGTCCTGGTCAACACGGCGGTGCTGCTCGTCGCCGTCACCCGGCGCTGGCGCTACCTCGCGGCGGTGGCATTGGTGGGAGCGGGGCCCGCCGTCCAGGCGACGCGCGAAGAACCCGACCCCGGACGGCCGCTGAGCGTCGCCCTCGTCCAGCCCGGCGTCATCCACGGCCCGGCCGCGCGCTTCGACGCGGGCGAGCGCATCACCGCCACGCTGCCGCCCACCGACCTCATCGTGTGGGGCGAGAGCAGCGTCGGTTTCGACCTGCGCCGCCGCACCGACCTCACCGCGCGCCTGGCCGCCCTCGCCGCGCGCGGCGACCTCCTGGTGAACGAGGACGCGCGCGACGCCGGCGGACGCATCTCCAAGAGCACCGTCCTGATCGGCGCGAACGGGCCGCGGGCGCGCTACGTCAAGACGCGGCTCGTGCCGTTCGGGGAGTACATCCCGTTCCGCTCCGGCATGGGATGGCTGGCCCGCGTCAGCGCGGCCGCCGCCGAGGACCGGGTGCCCGGCAGCGGGGCCGTCACGATGCGCGCGGGCGGCACGACCGTCGGACCGCTGATCTGCTTCGAGTCCGCCTTCCCCGACCTCGGCCGGGCGGTCGTGCGGCGCGGCGCGCAGGTGATCGTGTACCAGTCGGCGACTTCGACTTTCCAGAAAAGCTGGGCACCGGCGCAGCACGCATCGTTGGGCGCGGTGCGCGCCGCCGAGACGGGACGGCCCGTCGTCCAGGCCGCGCTGACCGGCGTGTCGGCGGCGTTCGACGCGCGGGGACGGCGGCTGACCTGGCAGGACACCGCCGAGCGCGGCGCGGTGGCGCTGACGTTGCGCCTGCCGGATCCGGCGAGCCGCACCCCTTACGTCAGGTTCGGGGACTACGTTGCCTATCTGGCCGTCCTCGTGTCGGCGGGCGCCGCCGCGACACGTTCGCGAAAGATCGTTGCTGTATGGCACAAAATGCCAGGAATGGGGTAGGGAGCGTGGTCAAGGGTTCGGTAAACAGCGGCCGCGTGGTGGTGTGTCCGGTGTCCATGATGCAGAATGAGGGACGCGGACGCCGTCTCGGGTGTGCGAGGCCGTAGGGGAAGACGAGCCTCGGTACAGATCCAGGAGGTCCGGTGACCGCACGTGGCGTTTTCTACGTCCACTCCGCGCCACCTGCGCTGAGCCCGCACATCGAGTGGGCGGCCGCAGGTGTCCTCGGCGTGCCCGTTTCCCTTGAGTGGGCCGATCAGCCCGCCGCGCCGGGAACGCTGCGCGCCGAACTGCATTGGGAGGGCAAGCCGGGCACCGCCGCGGGCATCACCTCCGCCCTGCGGAACTGGAAGTTGCTGCGCTTCGAGGCCACCGAGGACCCCACACCCGGGTGCGACGGCGTGCGCTACAGCTTCACCCCGTCGCTCGGCGTCTTCACGGGCGTCATCGGCGCCAACGGCGACATCATGGTCCCCGAGGACCGCCTGCGGTCGGTGATGGCCAACGCGGCGGTCGGCAAGACGAACCTGGAGCACGAACTCGACCGCCTGCTGGGCACGCCGTGGGACAACGAACTGGAGCCGTTCCGGCGGGCCGGCGACGGCGCACCGGTGCGCTGGCTCCACGCCGCCGTGTGAACGGTCCTTGGGCCTGAGGCTGTGTGAGCGGTTCTTCGGCCGGGGGCCCGGGGCCTGTGTGGCAACCCTGTGTGAGGTGGGGTTGGTGGGTATCTGTATCAACCCGGGCGGGGCTGGGGTTGGTGGTCGGGTTCGGGGCGCGGGGTTGGGTTAGTGGGCCTGTACTGAAAACCTGCGCGGGTTGGGGTTTGAGGGCATCTGTAGCAACCCCGCGCGGGCTAGAGGTTGTTGGTCGGGTGCGGGGCGCGGGGTTGAGGTTGATGGGCCTGTACTGAAAACCTGCACGGGCTGGGGTCGCTGAGTATCTATAGCAACCCCGCGCGGGCTGGGGTTGTTGGTCGGGTGCGGGAAACCCGCACGGGCTTGGGGTTGGGTGGGCTTCTGTAGACCCCCACTGACTTAGTCGGTGCAGCGG